>JAHZFO010000009.1:0-67966 GCA_019421285.1 Clostridiales bacterium | reverse complement strand
GAGCACACGGTTCATACCCGTGGTGTCGAGGGTTCGAATCCCCCTCTCGCTACTTCAACAACTGTATATCAGTGTTGACCCTGGAATCTTAGCTCAGCTGGGAGAGCATCTGCCTTACAAGCAGAGGGTCACAGGTTCGAGCCCTGTAGGTTCCACTTCTTCTTTGGAAGACAATTTCATATGGCGAGATAGCTCAGTTGGCTAGAGCACACGGTTCATACCCGTGGTGTCGAGGGTTCGAATCCCCCTCTCGCTACTTTAAAGAAACGTTAGTGGCGTTTCTTTTTTTTACATATATATCAAAACTGATACGGTAAATCATTTAACTCCCACTATATAATTTTTATACGTTATGAGCATGTACTTATATGACCGACCTGTTTTTTCAAAGCTCATCTTTTTTGAGAAAGGAATTTCTGCCATGTCTAATCTACAGGTTAATATGACCAAAGACCCTATTGTAAAATCCCTGGTGATTTTTGCGCTCCCTATTTTGTTTTCCAACATTTTTCAGCAGCTATACAATACAATCGATATTATGATTGTCGGTAACTTCCTTGGTGACAGTTCTCTTGCCGCTATCGGCGCTTCTTCCTCAATCTACGAACTGTTGCTTGGCTTCTGCTTTGGTGTTGGAAACGGACTGAGCATCGTTGTCTCCCGTTATTTTGGACAGGGAGATAAAACTCTGCTGAAAAAATCTGTTGCCGGATCCATCATCATTGCTCTCATCCTGACAGCCATCCTGATGACCGCTTCTTCCCTGGGACTTTATCCACTGATGCGTGCCTTGAAAACACCGGAAAATCTTCTGGCAGAATCACATTCCTATGTATCCACCCTGACAACTTTTATCGGTGTCATGTTTGCCTACAATCTGCTGGCAGGACTTTTACGGGGAATCGGAAACAGCTTTATGCCGCTGGTTTTCCTGATTATTTCTTCCCTGACCAACATCTTGCTGGATCTTTTATTTATCACACGATTTCAGATGGGTATCCGCGGTGCTGCTGTTGCCACAGTCATCGCGCAGGGATTTTCCGTTATTCTCTGTCTGATCTATATTATCCGGAAAACACCGATTCTGGTTCCGGAACGGCAGCATTTTGCGGTTGGCAAAAAGCTTTATCGCGAGCTTACCACCCAGGGACTTTCCATGGGCTTTATGAACGCAGTGGTTTCCTCCGGAACCGTTATCTTACAGAGTGCGATCAACGGTCTTGGCGAAGTGTATATCGCCTGCCATGCAACGGCAAGAAAGTTAAATTCCTTCTGTCTGATGCCGGTCAGCACCATCGGAGCTTCCATGTCCACCTTTGTTTCCCAGAACCGTGGTGCCGGAAACAAAGACCGGATCCGCAAGGGTATACGCACTGCCTGTATCATGGACGTCTGCTGGGGTGTTACAGCGATAATCATTCTCTTTTCCTTCGCTCGAAATCTGGTTACACTGTTCGGCTCCACACAGGATGTGATTCTGGATAACTCGGCCCTGTACCTGCGGTTTACCGCTCCGTTCTATGCGGTGCTCGGTATCCTCTTCAATATGAGAAATTCTTTGCAGGCACTGGGTGAAAAAACAAAACCACTGATTTCCAGCTTTATCGAATGTGCCGGAAAGATCATCTTCGCCCTATTTATCATCCCGGTGATGGGTTACTGGGGCGTCATCATCTGTGAACCACTGATCTGGTGTTTCATGACTGCGCAGCTGGTTTACTGTTATTTGCATGTGCCGTATCTTAGGAAAGAAAACGCGTAATTGATGATTATCGTGACAATCATCAATATCTCATGCAAGCACGGGCTTTGATTCGTTGCTCATATAAAAAACGGGAAACAAATGATACTCTTCTGATTTTACCATTTGTTTCCCGTTTTTTCCTGCAATGCAGTCTCTCGTATGTAGTTCTATCCCTGTAATCCATCCGCCTGGCGGATCATATCTTCGATGACGATATCGTAGATCTCACCGATGGTGTTGCAGTAAGCCAGCACTTTCCATGGTTCGTTGGTATGGAAATGGATCTTCACCAAATCTTCATCTCCTGCCACAATCAGGCTGTTGCCCTCGTAATGTTCTGTAATATATTCGGATATGGCATCCTCATCCAGATCTTCATCTCTTCTGTCGATCAGAAGCTGTGTGTCATAGCGGTATGCAAACTGATCGTCTTCTGCATCAATTGATTGTACTCCCATTGTTTCTACCTCCATATTCTGTGTACTGAATAGTTATTTTTATTTTACCATAAAATACGAATGTGTCCACAGATTTCTTCATTCATCTATTTTCCCTTTTTCTTATCTGTCCTCTTTTTATTCATCTTCCTTTACATAAAATCCATAACCGCCTTCCACCGGCATCGATTTTACTTTCATATCTTCAATCCAGATATACGTTCGGTTCTGTAAAAATAAGATCAGCTGATCGATATCGGCTTCTTCTCCTTCTACTTCCATCTCCACGCTACCATCATACAGGTTCCGTACCCATCCGTTCAGTCCTAGCTCTTCTGCTTTCTGTACCGCATAATAACGAAATCCTACGCCCTGGACGCGTCCGTAAAAATAAATATGTTTTCTGATTTTCGTTTCCTGTTCCATTCCTTTTTCCTCACAATTTTGCAATTTCTTCTGCGATATCCTCTATACTTCTTTTATCTGTATCAATTTTCACTGTTGACAGCCTGTTATAACAGGCAAGTCGTTCTGTACTTCGATCCAGTATATCCTCCGTCCTTTTTCCCTCTTCGATATCTTTTTTCAGTCGTTCCCGTAATTCACTTTCCTTTGCTGTTAAAGATATTGTCCTGATTTTACAATCCGTTTTATTTAGTTGTTCTACAATATAATCTATAATCTCCTGCTGATGCATTACCCAGCAAAAGATTATATTGTCATAAACGGAGCATTGTATAAACTGATTCAACAAAAAACAGATATTTTCTAAAACCATTTTTTTAGTCTCTTCCGTGACCCAGAACGGATCAGCATCCCAGCACCAGTCACCGTCTAAAAATACACTGTTTGGTAACTTTCTCTTCAATTGCTGACAAATTGTAGTTTTTCCGACTCCCATCGTTCCGCCAACTAAATATACATTCTTCACACTATAACGCCTCCCGTTTGTCTCATTCTATTATATCGTGATCCGCACGTTCCGTGCTTTCCGCTGCTTCGCAGCTATCACGATCGCCATTCGCCGCTCCCGATGAATAAGCTGCGCTTATTCCCGCTCGCTAACGCTCATTATATCATACAGACAGCAAAAAGACTGCCCAGCTGGTACTTTTACCGGGCAGTCTTTTTGCTCTTATTTACTTTTAAGGAATGTTTTTGTCAGGGTTTCTTCCTATTTAAAATACGCAACACCGGATTCGAAGATCTTGATATCCTGTTCTCCGTAGATGTTCATGGCTACGGCATCGCCACGGCGTTCGCTGTGAGCCATCTTTCCGAGTACACGACCATCTGGGCTTGTGATTCCTTCGATAGCTGCGTAGGAACCGTTGACGTTCCATTCTTCATCCATGGATACGTTTCCATTCAGATCACAGTACTGGGTTGCTACCTGACCGTTTGCGAAGAGTTTATCGATCCACTCTTTGTTTGCCACGAAACGGCCCTCTCCATGAGATGCCGGGTTGACATATACTTTGCCAAGTTCTGCCTGTGCCAGCCATGGGGATTTGTTGGTTACTACTTTGGTGTAAACCATCTTAGAAATATGTCTGCCGATGGTATTGTAAGTCAGTGTCGGTGAATCTGCAGTCTGTCCTACGATCTCGCCATAAGGAACCAGTCCCAGTTTGATCAGAGCCTGGAATCCGTTACAGATACCAAGTGCCAGACCATCTCTCTCATTCAACAGTTTTGTTACGGCTTCTTTGATCTTCGCATTCTGAAAGGCAGTTGCAAAGAATTTTGCGGAACCATCCGGTTCATCACCGGCGGAGAATCCGCCTGGGAACATGATGATCTGTGCCTGATTGATTGCTTCCTCGAAGATTGCCACAGAATCACGGATATCTTCTGCCGTCAGATTCTTGAATACTCTTGTGATCACATCCGCACCGGCACGTTCAAATGCTTTCGCACTGTCGTACTCACAGTTGGTACCCGGGAATACCGGGATAAATACGGTCGGACGTGCTACTTTATGTTTGCACACATGGATGCTGTCTGCTTTGTAAAGCGGGCTTTCCACTTTCTCCATGTTATCGGTTCCTTTGGTCTTGAAGACTTTCTCCAGAGTTCCGGTCCATGCATCCAGTGCTTCTTTCATGGAGATTTCCATTCCATCTTTGTATGTGAATTTTGCATCGTCTGTCACTTCACCGATAACAGTATACGTTACAGACAGTTCTCCGACTTTGTCAGCCGGTACTTCGCAGATGATATCACCAAATCCCGGTGCAAACAGATCTCTCTCGTCCAGATTGTGTTCAATCTTCACACCCAGCTGATTACCGAATGCCATCTTGCTTACTGCTGCTGCGATACCATGACGATCCAGTGCGTAAGCGGAAAGAACTTTGCCATCCAGGATATCCTGATGCAGTTTTCCGTACTGATCCATAGTTGCTGCATAATCCGGCAGATCATAGCTGTCTTTCGGCAGACGGATCCATACCAGTTTGCTTCCTGCCTTTTTCAGTTCCGGTGTGATAATATCCTGTTTCTTAGCCACATCTACCGCAAAGGAAACCAGTGTCGGCGGAACATCAATATCGTTGAAGGTTCCGGACATACTGTCCTTTCCACCGATAGATGGAAGGCCAAATCCCATCTGTGCCGCATATGCACCAAGCAACGCTGCAAATGGCTGACTCCAACGTTCCGGATCCTCTGTCATTCGGCGGAAGTATTCCTGGAAGGTAAAACGGATCTTGGAGTAATCTCCGCCGTTCGCTACGATGCGTGCAATAGATTCTACAACTGCATAAACTGCACCGTGATATGGGCTCCAGCTGGATACATATGGATCAAATCCGTAGCTCATCATAGTCACAGTATCTGTTTTTCCGTTCATTACCGGAACCTTAGCAACCATAGCCTGAGTTTCTGTCAGCTGATATTTACCACCATATGGCATAAATACACTTCCGGCCCCGATGGATCCGTCGAACATCTCTACCAGCCCCTTCTGAGAACAGGTATTCAGATCAGCCAGCATAGATAACCATGCCGCTTTGGTATCTGCAGGAGCTTTTTCTTCACGCTCCAGAACATTTCCCTCTTTATTCGGAATATCTACCAGAACTTCTGTCTCCTGATGCGCACCGTTGGTATCCAGGAAAGCACGGGAAATATTAACAACTTCTTTTCCTCTCCAGTTCAGTACCAGACGCGGTTCTTCGGTAACAACAGCTACTACAACAGCTTCCAGGTTTTCTTCGTTGGCATATTTCATGAATTCGTCAACGTCTTTCGGATCTACAACAACAGCCATACGTTCCTGCGACTCGGAAATAGCAATTTCTGTTCCATCCAGACCGGCATATTTTTTCGGTACCTTATCCAGATTGATCTGCAGTCCCGGTGCCAGTTCTCCGATTGCTACAGATACACCGCCTGCACCAAAGTCATTACATTTTTTGATCAGTTTGCTGACTTCTTCTCTACGGAACATACGCTGGATCTTACGTTCTGTCGGAGCGTTACCTTTCTGTACCTCGGCACCACAAACTTCGATAGAAGCTTCTGTATGTACTTTGGAAGAACCGGTTGCACCACCGATACCGTCACGGCCGGTACGTCCACCTAACAGGATGATGATATCGCCCGGATCAGAATTCTCTCTCTTGACAGCACGTCTCGGAGCCGCACCCATGACAGCACCGATCTCCATACGTTTTGCCACATAATTCGGATGATAGATTTCTTTTACATAACCGGTAGCCAGACCGATCTGGTTACCATAGGAGCTGTAGCCATGGGCTGCACCACGAACCAGTTTCTTCTGTGGCAGTTTTCCTTTCAGAGTCTCTTTTACAGAAACTGTAGGATCTGCAGCACCGGTCACACGCATTGCCTGATATACATAAGTACGTCCTGACAGCGGATCACGGATCGCACCACCCAGACAGGTAGCAGCACCACCGAAAGGTTCGATCTCGGTCGGATGGTTATGTGTTTCATTCTTAAAGTTGATAAGCCATTCTTCTTCTTTTCCGTCTACATCCACCGGAACCACGATGGAGCAGGCATTGATCTCATCGGATTCTTCCTGATCCTGCAGTTTTCCTTCGGATTTCAGCTTTTTCATAGCAAGAAGCGCCAAGTCCATCAGACAGATAAATTTGTCATCTCTTCCTTTATAGAGAACTTCTCTGTCTGCCAGATACTGTTCATAAGTTTTCACGATCGGCTCTTTGTAATCGCCATCTTTGAATGTTACATTTTTCAGTTCTGTGGAGAAAGTAGTATGACGGCAGTGATCGGACCAGTAAGTATCCAGCACACGAATCTCTGTCATGGATGGATTTCTTTTCTCTTCGTTTTTAAAATAATTCTGGATATGCTGGAAATCCTTAAATGTCATAGCCAGATTCAAAGAAGCGTACAGTTCTTTCAGCGCTGCTTCTTCCATATCGATAAAACCATCAAAGATTTTAACATCTTCCGGTTCTTCAAATTTTGTTACCAGAGTCTCCGGTTTTACCATTCCTGTCTCGCGGGAATCCACCGGGTTGATACAGTGATTTTTGATTGCTTCGAATTCTTCGTCCGTGATATTTCCTTCAATCACATATGTGGTTGCTGATTTAATGATCGGCTGCTCATCTTCTTTCAGGAACTGTACACACTGCACTGCGGAATCTGCTCTCTGGTCAAACTGACCCGGCAGGTATTCCACGGAAAATACTCTTGCTCCTTCTGCCATCGGAATCTGCTCTTTATACAGTACATCTACCGGTGGCTCTGAGAATACACATGTACATGCTTTCTCAAACACTTCCTCTGAAATATTTTCCACATCGTAACGAATATATACATGAACTGCTGTCACAGTCTTAATCCCAAGGTAGCTGCTGATCTCATGCTTTAATTCTTTTGCCTGTACCGCAAAATCAGGTTTCTTTTCTACATAAACACGTCTTACACTGCTCATCCTTCACCCTGTCCTTTCTGTGCACTCCTGTTTATAACTTCTGCAGAAATGCTCTTCGCGATACCAGAATCAATATCTGGCGTTTTCTTCGGTCTTATTTCCTTTTAAGGCCACTGGATCGCATCTCTCAGAGATCCAGTGTACTGTCACTATAAAAATACCACAGGATACATTATTAGTAAAATTAATATATTTAATCTTTTTAATAAGTTTTGCTTATTATTTGTTTATTTTTGTGAAAATACTGGATGCACCCACAAGATTTTGTTATACTGAAAGCAGTTATAAGGAGGACTTATCAAAAATGATGGATATAAACTACGAATTGTACAAAGTATTTTACTATGTGGCAATCTCCCTGAGCTTTTCGGACGCTTCCAAACAACTGTTTATCTCCCAGTCAGCTGTCAGCCAGTCTGTCAAAGTACTGGAAAAGAAACTGGGAATCACTCTGTTTATCCGAAGCACCAAACGGGTACAGCTGACACCTGAAGGAGAAACACTGCTTCGCCACATCGAACCGGCAATGAACCTGATCAAACGCGGAGAAGCGCAGATCATGGAAGCCAGTAACCTGGGGGGAGGTCAGCTTCGCATCGGCGCCAGCGATACCATCTGTCGGTATTATCTTGTTCCGTTCCTGAACAAATTTCATAAAACCTACCCGAATGTCCACATCAAAGTCACGAATCAGACTTCCACCAAATGTGTGGATCTTCTGGAAATGGGACAGGTAGACCTGATTGTCACCAACTATCCGAACTCCCGGTTAAGTCATGGGGATCATATCCGGACGATCCACTCCTTCAGGGACTGCTTCATTGCAAGCTCAACCCACTACAAAGAACTGATGGATAAAAAACTGCACCTGAAAGATCTCCTGGACTACCCGATCATGATGCTCGACCGGAAAAGCACCACCAGCGAATTCCTGCACCACCTCTTCCAGCAACACCAGCTGGATCTGGTCCCGGAAATCGAACTGGGCAGTAACGACCTCCTGATTGATCTTGCCCGCATCGGTCTCGGCATCGCCTTTGTCCCGGACTACTGCATACCCGACGATGGTGAACTCTTCCCCCTGGATATCCAGGAAGAACTCCCCGGCCGAACCCTCGTCATCGCCCACAACCCACAGCTGCCGCTGACCAAAGCAGCGAAGGAATTCCTGAACATTCTCTAACTCAAAAAAGGAGCATCCGTTTTCCAACCGATGCTCCCAACTTTTTTCTTTCTCCACAACAAACTTTACTTTTACCCCTCGTCCTCCACAATCAGAACACAGCCGCAGGCGCCTGTTCGTCCCCTTCATCCACCGCAGTCCCTGCCATTACCTCTCGTCCTGAACCCACTCCACCTCCCCTTGGCTAAAGCACAGCCGCGGGCAACAAAGCCTGGGCGGACAACACTTTGTGGGCGGTTAGAGCAAGCTTTAAGATCCGACGCTTACGTAGGCTTTCGCGAGGGTCAGCTGACCCTCGTGAATCATAGCCGAAGTTAGCGGCTAGCTCAAAGTTGCTCTGCCCACGTTGTCCGCCCAGGCTTTGTTGCCCGCGGCGTCCCTTTCGCCACACTCTCCCCCCTATCTCCCCCAAAACTCTTCCAGGACCTTCCCAACTCCCCTCCGGTCACAAACCACATACTCCTCCCATTCCCGTGGAAACAGCCCCGTATAATCCGGCAAACAAAACCTCTCATCCAGAAGTAAAATCACTCCCCGGTCTTCTTTCGTTCGAATCACCCTTCCTGCAGACTGCAGCACCTTATTCATTCCCGGAAACCGGTATGCATAATCAAACCCATTCTCCTTCTTTCTGTCATAAAACTGCTTCAGAATCTCTCTCTCATAACTCACCTGCGGAAGTCCGGTTCCCACGATCACAGCTCCAACAAGCCGCTCTCCAATGAGGTCGATTCCTTCCGCAAAAATTCCTCCCATCACACAAAATCCAAGCAGCGTCCCTGTATTTTCACTCTCAAAACGTTCCAGAAAATCCTCCCGTTCTTTCTCCTGCATCGACGGACTTTGCTGCAGAATCTCCACCCCATCCGTCCCATACAGTTCCATGTAGCGTTCCAGAATATCATCCAGCATTCGATACGACGGGAAGAAAATCATATAGTTTCCGGTATGAGAACACACTACCGCATGAATATACTCTGCAATCTTCCCATACTCTTCAGGTCCCCTCCTTGTGTACCGGCTGCTCACATCCCGGCCGAGGATCAGACACTTCTGTTCTTTGGCAAAGGGTGTCTGTGCATAGATCGCATAATCATCGCTTCGTCCGCTTAAAAGCTCCCGGTAATACATCACCGGAAGTAATGTAGCCGAAAAGAAAACAGTGCTTCTCCCTTTATCCATACAGTTTTGCAGGTTCTGTGCCGGATTCACACAAAACAGTTTCACCCGAAATCTTCCATCCTCATCATGCTGTGTATAAATTACATAATTTTCATCGATGAGATCACTGATATATAGGAAACTCCGCACCTCAAAATAAAAATCCAGAAGTTCTTTTCGAAGTTCTCCATCACCAAGTTCCTCCAGATAGTTTTCCGTTTCACCCATCACAGAAAGCAATGCCAGCGAAAAATTCCCAATGGACGGAAGAACCCGACAGGTCTCACATTCCCGTTTCCACTCAAGCATCAGCCGGTTACACCGCTCCAGTGCTTTTTCCAGCTTTTTCCGGTATGGCTTCACCAGCTTTTTCATTCTCAGGATATCCTCCTTGTACAAAACCGCACTGTACATCTCCCGTCCCCGTTCCACCAGATTGTGAGCCTCATCGATCAAAAATACATAATCTCCTTTCACACCTTCCGCAAAAAAACGGCGAAGATATACCTGTGGGTCAAATACATAATTATAGTCACAGATCACTCCATCCACCCAGACGGCGAGATCCAGACTCATCTCATACGGGCAGACCTGATACCTTTCCGCATAGGAGAGCAACATCTCCCGGTCATAAATTTCCTCTTTCTCCAAAAGTTCAAACACCGCATCATTTACCCGGTCAAAATGTCCCTTCGCCCTTGCACAGGCTGCCGGATTACACTCCATGCTGTCACACACACATAACTTTTCTTTCGCAGTCAAAAGCAGAGACTTCCAGCGAAGTCCATGCTTTTTCAGGATTTCAAAAGCTTCCCCTGCAACCGTACGGGTAATCGTTTTTGCAGTCAGATAAAAAATTCTTTCTGAGATTCCTTCTCCAACGGAGCGCACAGCCGGATACAGACATGACATCGTTTTGCCCACACCGGTAGGTGCCTGGATAAACAGCTGCTTTTCCCGCAAAATGGTCCGGTAAACACCATGTACCAGTTCCCGCTGTCCCTCCCGGTAAGGAAAAGGAAATTCCAGTCCGATCATGGATGCATTCCTCACTTTTTTCCACTCCTGGTGCCAGTGGGCCCAGATATAGTAGGTATCGGCAAGTTTCTGAAACCATGTTTTCAGTTCCTGCGCATCGAACATATAGGAGAACCTGCGAATCTCTTCCGTTTCCATGTTGCAGTATGTCATCTGTACTTCCATCTGTTCCAGCTGATTCTGTTCTGCATAGATCGCCGCATAACACCTGGCCTGTGCAAGATGTACCGGAACCGGTTCTTCCACAAACCTGAGTTCCCGGTGTACGCCTTTGATCTCATCGACCATCACATGATCTTCTTTTTCCTCTATTCCATCCGCCCGGCCTTCCACGAGCAAATCTAGATCTTCATAGCAGAAGCGGCAGTTGAGCGGCACCTCGGCCTGATAAGCAGCTCCCATCTGTCTCTGAATCTTTTTGTGGATTCTGGTTCCCTTTGCCAGCGACTCTTTATCTGCCCATCCGCCTCTCCTGTTGTCTATATCACCGGAACGCAGGATAAACTCCACCAGCTCCCTGACCGAAATCTTTACTTCTTCTTTTTCCATCCGCCCACCACCTTTCACTTTGCTTATTATAACTCATCCACCTGCCTTTGCCTATATTTCCGTAAATCAAAATTGATCCACCGGATCAATTATTGATATGCAACACAAACAAAAGAAAAATCTTCCGCAGGAACCATTTGGCTTCACCACGGAAGATTTTTCTTTTTTCGCATATCAAATCATTTTCAGATACCTTTATGCAATTGCAAATTTTTGAATTGCTTTGTCGAATTCTTTGTCTTCTCCATAACACTGAACGGTAAGTTCCTGTGTCAGATCCATACTCATGATTCCGAGAATGGATTTTGCATCAATAATTACACGATTGTAGAAGATGTCAATATCAAAGTCACATTTTCCAGCCGCCTTCACAAATTCTTCCACTTCACTCGCCTCATTTAATTTGATTTTGCTTGTTTTCATATCCTGCATTATATCAATCCTTTCTGAAACTCGCGGTAACAAAATCTGTGTACCGGTGTAGAATATCGGTACCCCCTTCTCCAACTGGTAGTACCACATATTCCGAGAATTGATTATCGCATCTGATGCGAAATTTGTCAACTTTTTAATCTTCTCTGTTTTATGTTGGTGTTGCACTATTTTTAGTGCTTTCTTTTACATTTTTCACCTGTTTTTTTGCTATTTGCACAGCATTCTCTCCGCATTGAAATCGGTTACAATTCAGAGCGGGCAATATTCTCTTGAAAATCAGCTTCTCTTTTTCAAATTTCGTCAAAAACAACATAAAAAAGGAACAGCATTTTCACACTGTTCCTCTGAAGGATTATCCAACGATTTTTTCTACTGCTTTATCCAGATATTCATTTTCTACCGCATGGAAAGCTCCCTTGTCGGCTGCTTCCGCATACAGTGGATTGATCGGCATCTTGCCGAGCACTTCTGTTCCCAGCTCTGCCACTATCTCATCAATATGACTCTCACCGAATACAGAAATATGTTTTCCGCAGTCCGGGCATACCAGATAGCTGTAGTTTTCCACAACACCCAGCACATTGATTTTCATCATCTGTGCCATCTTATAAGCTTTACGTACAATCATCTTTACCAGATCCTGCGGGGAAGATACGATCACGATACCTTCTACCGGCAGAGACTGGAAGACTGTCAGCGGTACATCACCGGTTCCAGGCGGCATATCTACGAACAGATAGTCCAGATCTCCCCAGATCACATCGGTCCAGAACTGTTTTACCATATTTGCCAGAATCGGTCCTCTCCAGATGACCGGTTCGTCTTCTCTCGGAAGCAGCAGGTTTACAGACATTACCTTAATGCCGTTTTTTGCCTCGATCGGATAGATACCGGCATCTACTGCCTGTGCCGGACCCTTGACACCATACATCTTCGGGATGGAGGGTCCTGTGATATCCGCATCCAGGATACCTACTTTGTAACCTTTCTGTGCCATTCTATTTGCCAGAGATGCGGTAACGAAGGATTTACCAACGCCGCCTTTTCCGCTGACGATGCCAATCACATGTTTTACGTTGGACTGGCTGTTCATCTCTTCCAGCATACTCTTGGGCTGTTTGCTTGGACATCCTTCACAGCTTTCTTTGCTGCAGGATGTGTTGCTACATTCTTTTGCCATTGTCTGTCCTCTTTTCTCTTTTTATTTCATAAAGCGATCGATTGCTTTGTTCAGTTCTTCCAGAGCTTCCATATCCCCATCCTTAACTGCATCCACAATACAATGCTGTATGTGATCCTGTAAAATCACTTTTCCGGTATTATTAATTGCCGATTTGACTGCCGAAAGCTGGATCAGCACTTCCGAGCAGTCTCTGCCTTCTTCCACCATCCGACGGATCGATTCCAGATGACCGATAGCTCTTGACAACCGGTTAATTACCGCTTTTGTGTTTTCATGGGTATGGGTATGACTGTGCTTGACAACCGTTCCATCTTCCAGTACATGTACATGCTCTCCCATCTTTTTCCTCCCATCCATACATTCCCGGATCAGATCTCGGAAAATGTATATCGCTGATGCATCCCGGAAAAATAGACGTCAAATACTATACTGCCATCTTTCTGAATGCTTTTTTCGTAAGTTTCTTTCCGGCCTCCGCATCGTTCCCGGATATAGCTTTCCGGATCTTCACACTGGATTTCCTCAAAAAACTGATCTCTGGAATGATTCAGCGGACACTGGTTTATAATTTCTCTGATGACTTCATATTGTTTCATCTATCGTCCCTCCCACATCGTTTTTATTATAACAATCTTTTGCAAAAAGGACAACACATCCGGAAGAAAAAGGAAGAAGAAAAAGTGAGAAAACTGTTGCCTTTCCAACCGTAAGGTTGTATCATAGCATACAAGAAATTAAAATACATTTAAGGTGATTTTAAATGCATTTTGACTCGTAACTGTGAAGGTACTGAACATTTACGAAAGAAAAATAAATGAGTGATAAACAGCAGGAGGAAAAAGCACATGCAGCTTTTAGAAGAACGTATCTTAAAAGACGGAATTGTCAAACCGGGAAATGTTTTAAAGGTAGACAGTTTCTTAAATCACCAGATGGACATTGCATTCATCAATGAACTGGGAAAAGAATTCCAACGCCGGTTCGCTGATGCACCGATCACAAAGATTCTTACTATCGAAGCTTCCGGTATCGGTATTGCCTGTCTGGTAGCCCAGTATTTCCATGTTCCGGTTGTTTTCGCAAAGAAAGCACAGAGCCTGAATCTGGACGGAGAGATGTTTACCTCCAAAGTAGAATCCTTTACACACAAGAAAGTATATGATGTCATCCTTTCCAAGAAGTTCCTTGGACCGGAAGATCATGTACTCTTGATTGACGATTTTCTGGCAAACGGCTGCGCACTGATGGGTCTGATCGATATCGTAAACAAATCAGGAGCCACTCTGGAAGGTGCTGGTATAGTTATCGAAAAGGGCTTCCAGGAAGGTGGAAAGAAAATCCGTGAGATGGGTGTTCGCCTGGAGTCTCTGGCTATCGTAGAGTCCATGACCGACGATTCACTCACTTTCCGTCCGAATAATTAATCAGTCCCGGATCCTCTGAATCACCCGGGCAACCATTATATCTTGAGGTTTTTACAAAAGAACATTCCGTTTTATTTGGAATGTTCTTTTGTAACTATTCAGTAGCCACTGTACCGCGAGGTGTTTTGGCATGAATATGCCAAAATCCCGAGACATACAAGCCAAAATGCCATCACCGAAGGTGATTTACGCGAGCAACGAGTCAAAGTCCGTGCTTGCACGGAACCTTGAGGAGTGCCGCGATAACGATAAAAACTCGCAAAGCGTGTTTTTATCGTTTAAATGCATTTTGGCACGTAACTGTGAAGGAACTGAACAGTTACGTGCTTTTTATTTTCTGTGTCTTTTGATGAATCACCGGTATCAGTTCCCGATATCCTCCTCATCAAATTCCACCACCGTATAATATCCCCGGTCTGTTTCTTTAATATCTTTTACAATCCCTTTTCGTGACTGCAGTCTCTCATAACCGGGATAGTTTTTACTCATGGCGATCATTGGCTGTATCGTATAATAATATGACGTTGGCAGAGCACTTTCTGTCACATCCACTTCCTGCCCCACTGTCAGAAGTCCCTGACGTTCCATCTTAAACTCCATATTTCGCATGATAGATCCTCCTTCCCTGTATGTCTGTTCCCATCTGCTTTTCTTCATAATCTTCTTTTCACTGTTTATCCGGTTCCGATACCTGTATTTTTCCGGTGTTATGTAACAGTGAAGGTACTGAACAGTTACGCTTTTATTATAGATTTCCCGTAAAAAAATACAAGACCATCTCTCCGCTTTTTCTTCCATTTTCAGTATTTTTCCAAAACACCGGAGGAAAATTGTGCAAAATTTTGTCTTGCGAAACAGGAATCGCCATTATATAATGGGGTACGTGATTTGAAATGCGGTTTCCGGAAGCTGTTGTTTTCGGAAGCTACAGCCAACCAAACATTCATAGAACAAAGGAGAACAAATATGGGTGGAATTTTTGGAGTTGCATCAAAAAGCAATTGTGTGTCTGATTTATTTTTTGGAACTGACTATCATTCCCATCTTGGTACACGCCGGGGTGGCATGGCAGTCTACGGCAAAGAAGGCGGATTCAACCGAGCGATCCACAATATCCAGAACGCTCCCTTCCGTACAAAATTTGAACGGGACGTGCAGGAATTAGAGGGTACTCTCGGTATCGGCTGTATCTCTGATACAGAACCGCAACCGCTTTTAGTTCAGTCTCATCTGGGAAGTTTTGCGATCACAACTGTTGGTAAGATTAATAATATGGACGAACTGGTAAAACGTTCTTTCGCCAACGGCTGCACACATTTTCTCGAAATGAGCGGCGGAGATATTAACGCTACAGAGATGGTGGCATCTCTCATCAATCAGAAATCTTCTCTGATCGAAGGCATTCGCTATGCGCAGGATGTTATTGAAGGATCTATGACCATGCTGGTTATGACTCCTGAAGGTATCTATGCGGCCAGAGACCGATTAGGCCGTACTCCACTGATCCTCGGAAAGAAAGAGGATGCGATCTGCGCTTCTTTTGAGAACTTTGCTTATTTTAATCTCGGTTACCATGACTACAAAGAACTGGGACCATCTGAGATTGTCTTCTTTACACCGGATGGTGTGGAAACTGTTTCTCCGGCAAAAAATGAAATGAAGATCTGCTCCTTCTTATGGGTTTACTATGGTTATCCTACCTCTTCCTATGAAGGAATCAACGTAGAACAGATGCGTTATAACTGCGGCGATATGCTTGCAAAGCGCGATAATGTATCTGCGGATATTGTTGCAGGTGTTCCGGACTCCGGTACCGCACATGCCATTGGTTATGCCAACCGTTCCGGTATTCCGTTTGCCCGCCCATTTATCAAATATACCCCAACCTGGCCGCGTTCCTTTATGCCGACACATCAGAGTCAGAGAGAGCAGATTGCTCACATGAAACTGATCCCGGTACGTGAACTGATCAAAGACAAGAGCATGGTGCTGATCGACGACTCTATCGTGCGTGGTACACAGCTTGGTCAGACAACCCAGTTCCTGTACGAGAGCGGAGCAAAAGAAGTACATATCCGTCCGGCATGTCCGCCGTTATTATACGGATGTAAATACCTGAACTTCTCCCGTTCCAAATCCGAGATGGATCTGATCACCCGCCGTGTGATCCAGAAGCGGGAAGGAACCGTGACGGAAGCAGTCCTGGAAGACTACGCAAACCCGGATTCCCATAACTACCATGAGATGCTCGACGAGATCGGCAAACAGCTGAACTTTACTTCTCTTCGCTATCATCGTCTCGACGATATGGTTGCTTCCATCGGACTGGAGCCATGCAAGGTTTGTACCTACTGCTTTGACGGAAAAGAATAAATAAAGCTTATACATAAAAATCCAGGCAGCCGTTTTTCACCGTTGCCTGGATTTTTGTTGCATTGTATATTCTCTTTATTTTTCCACCGGATATCCGCATTTTTTACAGTACTCTGCTCCGGGTTCAAGTTCTGCTCCACAGTTCGGGCAGGTACCTGCCGTTCTGACCGGCTGCTGATTCTGACTGCTGTTTGACGGATGATTCTCTCCAAAAAGCTCTTTTGCCTTATCTTTCAGATTATTTCCCACATCTTCCATTGTGGATTTGAAATCAAAACCGTTTGGATTCACCGATGTGCCATTCGGATTGGAACCGGAAGTCGGCCATACCGGCGGCGGTGTCTGGGCTGTGGTATTCCCGGTATAGTAGTAATAATCCCGCTGGCTTTCAGCCTGCTGTGGTGCGGTCTTTTCATAGGCGTCTGCGAAATTGTTCATCACATCACAGGCATAAAAGTACGATAAAAACGGAATATGCATCACGATCGTAAAGATCACCGGTGATTCGATATGCACGTTGTAGCGGTCACCTGCCTGATCCAGCCGGGATGCCAGCTGATACGTCCAGTACAGTCCGTAGATGCCACAGGTGATCCAGGAAAGGATCCATGCCAGGATATAATTCTGCGTCATTTTCCGGTCATCTCTGCAAACCCAGTTGGTATCTTCCCCATACTGATACCAGAAAAAGATATGATACAGACCGCAGGTCACGAGCCCTAGCAGTGCACTGACCAGACCATTTCTTCTTTTTATTCTCATATACGTTCGTCTCCTCTGTCATGTTCTGTTATTTGATGCACTTATTATACCATCAATGAAAATCTCTCACAATGGCACAACCCCCTCAGAAAATGAAGCTTCTCTTAATTTTTTCTTGTCCGTTTCTTATTTTACATCTATAATTACAAATAGGCTGATTTCAGTCGCAAAATCTGAACAGTAAAGGATATTTTATCTATGCATCTGGAAATCATTTTCAAAGATTCCAACCGGAAAAAAATATTTTTATCCAAAACAAAAACGTTATGCGCGGTCATCCTTTCCTACCATCTGCTGACCTGGTTTACCGGCTGTCCGTTCCGCTTCTTTTTCGGCATATCCTGCCCCGGCTGTGGAATGACCCGCGCGCTTCTCGCCGCTCTGCGCCTGGACTTTGCCGCCGCATTTTCCTACCATCCGTTGTTTTTCCTGCTGCCGTTTTTTCTGCTGGGGTATTATCTCGATCCCTGGATTAATTGGAGCCGTCACTACCTTCTTCTCGGATCTGTAGCTGCCCTCTTTGTACTCACCTACCTGGTTCGCCTGCTGTTCCTTCACGATCCGGTTGTAACCTGGCACCCGGCTTCCGGAACCCTCTTAAAACCATTCTTTCATCTTTTAAACATAAAACTTCCGTGATAGATTTCTCCGTTATTTTCACTGAAATCCATCCCGGAAGTTTTTAAAATCCAATCATCTGTACAAGAAAAACCGCCCCCGCGGCTCCGACAGCCACAGTAAGCAATCCCCGTTTCATATACGCCAGCACAATCGCCACCACACAGCCGACAACTGCACTCACCTCAGATCCCGTACTGGAAAAAATCGCCGGAAAGGTCATCGCCGAAAGCACCGCATAGGGCACGTAATACAGAAACGACTGTACTCGTTTGTCATTGATCTTTTTTCGGAAAATTGCCATTGGAAGCATACGGATCACATAAGTTGTCAATGCCATCACAAACATACTGACAATAATATACTTTGTACTCACCCTGCATTCTCCTCCTCATTTCTCGGAAATAACCATGCCGCAATTCCACTGACCAGAATCGTGATCAAAATGATCGCCCAGCCACCGGACAGATGTTTCAGCACAGGAAGACTGGAAAAGGCAACACTTGCTGCGATTGCCAAAATCACCGTGAACAGCACATTTTTTTGTTCTCTGGCCGGAGGAATGATAATGGCAATAAACATACCATACAAAGCAATTCCCATGGCACTGGATAATTTCTGCGGCATCAGCTGGGTGGCAGCACCACCCACAAAAGTCCCAAGAGTCCAGCCAACAACCGGCGTCAGGATCAGTCCTGCCATATAGGAAGCTGTTAATTTCCTGGGCTGCTGCATGGAAACCGCAAAAATCTCATCTGTAATTCCATAAGCGATCCCCAGTCTCTTCTTCATGGACATCTTACTTTCCACTTTCTGAGAAACAGACAGAGACATCAGGAAATAACGGATATTAATGATCAGCGTGGTCATGGCAATCTCAATCATAGAACCTCCGGCTACCATCAGATTCACCCCTGCAAACTGACCTGCACTGGTTACATTAGTCAGGGATATCAACACAGCTGTCCATAGCGGCAGGCCGGAACGAACCGCTGTAATTCCAAATGCCGCCGATACCGAAAAATATCCCAAACAAATGGGAATTCCGTGACGAATTCCCTGTAAAAATTCACTCTTTTTCATTTTTCTCACCCTGTCCACAACTGCTATCTGTCAGCCAAATTGCGAACACTTTCCCGTACAATTAATTCCGTGGGCAGTCTCATCCTACCCACCGGAACCTCTTCTCCATAGATGCGCCGCATCAGAAGCCCAACTGCTTCTTTTCCCTTTTCTTCCGGCTTCTGCCGCATGGTCGTAAGCATCGGCCTGGAAAGTCTTGCATAAATATTATCATCGAAACCGGTGACCGACAGGTCTTCCGGAACGGAGATCCCTTTCGAATAAAAGATGCTGATAGCTTCATTTGCCAGAAAATCCGAGATAAAAAACGCCGCCGTATACCCTGTTTTCTTCACGTTTTGTGCAAACTGCCGCAGCACTTCGTGCCGGTAATTATCATGTTGGGGAAGATAAAAATAATCATCTTTGTCAAACTCCAGCTTATGTTCTTCCATCGCTTTCTGCAGTCCGCGAAATCTATACAGACTACTTCCCATTGGATGTTGCTGATCCCCAAAAAAGGCAATCTTTCGATGTCCCTGACCGATCAGATAAGAGGTCATCTCATACCCACCCTCATAGTCCTCTAATCCGATATTGTCAAATCCTTCTCCATAGGAATCCACAAAAACAATGGGAATGGGGATCTGATGTACCAGAGCGGTACAAAACTCTGCTTCACATCCAAGCAGGATCGCACCTTCCAGACTGGAATTCTGCAGTACTTTTGCAAAACTCTCGTTATCGTCTACCGTTCCGCAAACCATGGCGCGATTGTATTTGCGCAGTTCCCGATCAATTCCCTCCAACAGACTCCCACAAAAGGGATCCGTCAGCACATGTTTTTTCTTTCCAAGGCAAATATAGACCGCTACCAGATGATGCTGCGGTTCCCCTCTGTTGTTTTTCTTTTCTTTCACATAATGATTACGGAGCAATGCTTCTTCGACACGTTGTCTGGTCTCCTGTGACATTTTTCCGGCGCGTCCATTTAACACATTGGAAACAGTTGTTGCACTGACCCCCAGCTGATCTGCAATTTCCTTAATCGTGATCATTTCTCTCATCCTTCTTCTCGTAAGGTATATGGAAAATCTACTTTCATATCCCGGAAATAATATTCCCGGTCTGTTTCTGTAATCTCGCGTAGCACACGGCATGGGTTGCCCACGGCAACCACATTGGCAGGAATATCTCTCGTAACGATACTTCCCGCACCGATCACCGAATTATCTCCTATCGTTACCCCAGGGAGCACAACAGAATTTGCTCCGATCCAGACCTTATTGCCAATGTGGATAGGTAGCGAATAATGTGCACCCATCTCTCGATACAGCGGATAGACCGGATGACCGGTGGTACAGATGGTTACATTGGGACCGATCATGACCTGATTGCCAATATACACATCCATATCATCTATGATGACCAGATTAAAATTGGCATAAAACTGATCCCCCAGATGAACATGATTACCGTAAGACATATGTACCGGACTTTCAATAAACACACGGTCCGTACAATGCCCGAGAATCCCTTTCAGAATTTCTTTTTTCTTCACATCCTCGCTCGGACGGGTGTTGTTATAGTCAAACATCACTTCTTTGCAGTGACGTCTCTGCGCTTCCAGTTTCTTTTCCTGTTCGATATCGATCGGATCTGTATGTCCATGTTCATAAAAAGGCATCCCGTTTTTGATTCGCTCCTCTAAGTGCATCTTTTTTCCTCCTTTTAAAAGCTCCGAATCTTATCGTCAGCTTCGCTTTCTGTCTTATCAATCTTTCGGATCACCACATAATAAGAAAAATCATCACTGACTTTAATCTCTACCCGGTCACCCACTTTATGTCCAAGAATCGCTTTCCCGATCGGTGATTCTGTACTGATCAGCCCGCTCAGAGAATTGCCGCGGATCGAAGTTACCAGACGATAGGTTTCCTCCTCATCGTCATCTTCCATGTACAGTGTCACTGTATTGTTCAGTCCCACTTCATCTTCTTTGGACTCTTCTGAAATCACAACTGCCGTCTTTAACATTCTCTCCAGATACCGGATCCGGCTCTCATTCTGATTTTTTTCTTTTTTTGCCGCATAGTATTCAAAATTTTCGCTGAGATCGCCCTGGGCTCTTGCCTCTTTTACTGCTTCGATAGCATCCTTTCGAACTACCAGTTTCCGGTATTCAATCTCTTTTTCTATTTTCTCCACATCATGTTTCGTTAATCGTTCTCCCACAATTCGTCTCCTCTTTCCCAACTGATATTTTTAATCAATTACATAACTTTTCAGTACTCTCACCATTACGAGCCGAAATGTATATAAATGCCTTTGGCGATGCTGAATAATTACTCGATCACCTTATGATTCAGCCATTTTCTTCCATGAAACCGCAGGGTATAAAAGATACCACGGAGTGTCCAGTCAGAGAACATACCGATCCAGACCGCAATCGGTCCGAAACCAAAAACACGACAAAGAACCACACATAATGTTACCCTGCAAAGCCACATGGTCGTACATGATAATATCATGGAGAATTTCACATCGCCTGCCGCCCGCATAGAATATGCCGGAATAAAAGCCGGTACCCATACGATTGGTTTGATGATGGTGATCCAGGTCACCATAAAGAAACACATCCTACCACTCTCTGCGCTCATACCTCCCAGATGGATGATTGGTTTTGTCAGAGCAAACACCAGCAGGCAACTGATGATGATAACTACCTCAGATACCAGGCACATCTTTTTTGTATAGTATATCGCCTCATCCTTTCTTCCGGCACCGATACACTCTCCTACTACATTCATCAGACCGATGCCGATACCGATGGCTGCAATACCATTCAGATTTTCCAGAATATTTGTCATCGCCTGTGCTGCGATTGCCGCAGTACCAAGAGTCGATACCGTAGACTGGATCGCCAGCTTACCAAACTGAAACATCCCGTTTTCGATACCCGTCGGGATACCAAGCGCCAGGATCATCTTAATCTTATGCCTGTCCGGGCGGATCTTTGTGTAATCCCGCACACATATCTCTTCTTTTGGATTACGCAGAAAATACATGACAACGATCGCACAGAAAATTCTTGAAATCAGTGTGGACAGTGCCGCACCGGCCACTCCCATATGGAAACCGAAAATCAGAATCGCATTTCCCACAATATTCATAATATTGGAGATCACTGAGATGGTCATAGGCAGTCTCGTATTTTCCTGTGCCCGAAATACGGAAGATCCCGCATTAAAAACTGCAATAAACGGAAACGAAAGGGCTGTATACAGGAAGTATATCTCGGAATTGATCATTACTTCCGCTTCCACTTTTCCGAAGATCAGATGCAACAGTGGAATCTGAAATACCACACAGACTACAGTCAGTACTACAGCAATCGCCGTGATAATAAAAATCAGCTGTTTTGCCGCATCGGTGGCATTTTTTGTATTTTTCTGTCCCATGTACTGGGAACAGATGATGGTTCCTCCTGCTGCCAACGCAGCAAACACCTGGATCACCAGCACATTGATCGAATCCACCAGCGATACCGCCGAGATAGCCGCCGATCCCACGTTGCTGACCATCATCGTATCTGCCGTTCCCATCAGAGAATTCAGAATCTGTTCCACAACCACCGGCACCAGCAATGCCCACAGTTGTTTGTTAGTAAATAGATGTTTCTTTTCTCCCGGTTCTGTTTCCATGTTTTTTCCCCACTCTTTTCGCTGCTCATTATTTTCAATCAGTATTATTTTAGCTTTCTCCTATCTATTATGCAACCCCGGAATTCCTCTCTTTTCCGGTATTTTTTCCGGATCGTATGTGTCCAGGAGATTTCTCATTCCATAAAGAAATGTTTCCAGATCTCCTGCCACTTTCATCTGTCGGTCCCAGATATTACTTTCCGGAAAAGACCGGCGCAGATAACTCCAGATTTCCTTTAATTTAAACAGTGCCTTCTCTTCATTGATCGAGATTCTTACATATTCATCCCTAAGCTGTCCGGCAAATGCTTCCCATACCGATTTTTCCGGTAAGTCTTTTCCATGCAGCTGTCCGGTCAGCCCCGGATGTCGAAGAACACCTCTTCCGATCATCACCGCTGTAATCTGTGGAAATTCTCTTTCTATCGTTTCCAGATCCTCCACCGTAAAAATATCGCCGTTATAACAAAGCGGAGCTTTCCGTACCTCGTATGCCCCGGAAAATGCATCCAGCCGTGGTGTTCCACTATAAAAATCTTCCCTCACCCTCGGATGAATAATCAGCTCTTCCAGCGGATAGCCGTTAAAAATCTCCATCAGTGGTCCGATTTCTTCCGGCTCATAACGCCCCAGTCTGGTCTTAATGGAAATTTTCATGTCCAGCTGTTCAAAAATCTTATCCAGAAATTTACGCAGTCCTTCTCTGTCCTGCAAAAAACCGGAACCTCTGCCCCCGTTCACCACCGTTTTCGAAGGGCATCCCAGGTTCAGATTAATTTCCTCATATCCATATTCCCGCATCCCTCTTGCGGTGCGGATAAAAGCCTCACTGTTATTTGTCAGAATCTGCGGGATCAGCATTATTCCCCGGTTATTCTCCGGCAGAATATCATTTCGTTCTTTGTAATTAAAAAGTCGTCCCTTCTGTTCTTTTGCTGCGACAAACGGAGCAAAATATTTATCAAAAGGATAAAAATATGCATGATATGCATTGCGAAAAACATATCCCGTCACCTCTTCGAGGGGAGCCATATAGTATCTCAAATCTCTTCCTCCCCCAGACGGATCCGTTCCATACGTGCTGCTGTTTCTTTGTCCAGATGGTCAAACAGATAATTTTTCTCTGAAGAACGTTTTTGTCTTGCAGTCTCCCGAATCTGATGGCTGACCTCGATCACATCTTCCAGCAGTTCCCGTGCCGACATTCTCTGTCCACCCTGCCCCAGAATGATGACCTGTTCCAGCTGGTCGGAGGTGGCAACTGTCACACGGTATTTTCTTCCAATCTCATGCACCGTTTTTTCAATGTACTGGTCGGCGGTTTCCGCCTCTTTCGTATAAACCACATGAATATTATGGTATGTTTCCACGCTGCCCGGATTGCCTTTCACTTTGTAAGCATCAAACACAAGAATCAGCGTGGATTTTTTGAATCCCTGATAATTACACAGAATATCCATCAGTTTTTCCCTGGCACCGTCGATGTTGACTGCTGCCAGTTCTTTCAGATCCTCCCAGGCAAAAATGATGTTATAACCGTCCACCAGCAGATACTCTTTTTCTCCATCCGGCGTTTTTTTCTGTTTATAGTCACTGGTTGATTTGCCGTATCCTTCCAGCGGATCCCGGCGGCTCTTTTTCCAGCCTTTTACACTCCTGCCGGCCGGCGGTTCTTCTCCAAGTTTCCGGATCGGACCGTAGGTACGCTCAAAGATTTCTTCCAGCTCTTTCTCGGTCGCCAGGTATTTTTCATTTTCTTCTTTCCAGTTTTTCGCCGTTACCGGTTTCTCCGGTTTCGTCTCCTGACCGGCGGGTGCATTCCAGCCGCTCTCCACATGCATATAGTCTTCCACCTGATCCCAGTTGACCACAAACCCGGCACCGTGTGCACAAAAGACTGATCCGGTCGGATTCTCAAGATCAGCTTCCGGATCGTATCCAACCGCCTCCACGACTTCTTCCTGATTGTGGCACGGATAATATCCTTTTAAGGTACAGGAGAGTCTTCCCCTGCCACTGGTGTAGGAAATCACTTCTTTCTGATAATCCCGCATCGTGACAACCGGCGCGGATCCGGTCAGCACCGTCATCTCACCTTCTGTCTTCGGCGGATCAAATTCTCCGAGCATCTTCTGGATATCGGTCATGCTTCGTCCTACCTGCTCCGAAGGCACTTCCAACCGGAACTCATAATACGGTTCCAGTAACTGACTTTTCGCCTTGCGAAGTCCCTGTCTTACGGCACGATACGTCGCCTGACGGAAATCCCCGCCCTCGGTATGTTTGATATGTGCCCGTCCGGTCAGAAGTGTGATCTTCATATCCGTGATCGGAGCTCCGAGCAACACCCCCTTGTGTTCCCGCTCTTCCAGATGGGTCAGAATCAGCCGCTGCCAGTTCCGGTCCAGCACATCCTCACTGCAATCTGTGGCAAAGGTAAGGCCACTTCCTGTTTCACCCGGTTCTAAGAGGAGATGCACTTCCGCATAGTGACGCAGCGGTTCAAAATGACCTATTCCTTCCACTGGTTCAAGAATCGTTTCTTTATAGACAATATGTCCCTCATCGAAAGTCACAGTCATACCGAAACGTTCTTTAATCAGACTTTTTAAGATCTCGATCTGTACTTCTCCCATGACCTGTGCATAGATTTCTCCAAGCGTCCCGTTCCATACAATATGTAACAGTGGTTCCTCTTCCTCCAGCTGTCGAAGCAGCAGCAATGCCTGGTGTACATTGACTTCCTCCGGAAGTCCGATACGATAAGACAGCACCGGCTCCAGCACCGGCATATCGGATGCCTGTTCGTTTCCCAGTCCTTGCCCTGGATATGTCGCACTAAGCCCGGTCACCGCACAGACCGTTCCTGCTTTTGCTTCCGAGACCATCGTGTATTTTTCCCCGGAATAGATACGGATCTGGTTGACTTTTTCCTGCCAGATACCCTCGCCGCTCTCTCCCGGCTTTCCATTCGAAAGTACTGATTTCACTTTCAGCACTCCGCCGGTAATCTTCATATGAGAAAGCCGTTCTCCCTGACTGTCCCTGGTGATTTTATAAATCTTTGCCCCAAAACTTTCCGGATAAGAGGTCTCCCGAATCCGGAGTTTCAGATCCTCCAGGAATTCTTCCACACCGGTCATCTTCAGTGCCGACCCGAAATAACATGGAAAGAGTTTTCTCTCCCGGATCATTTTCTGAATTTGCACTCTGCTGATTTCTTCTCCTTCCAGATAGGCTTCCATCACCTGTTCATCACAGACGGCCACTTGCTCCTTCCAGTCTTCGCTGGTCTGATCCGCGGAAAAATCCACACAATTTGTATCCAATTTTTCTTTTAATTCCACAAGCAAGGCCTCCCGGTCTGTTCCCGGCTGATCCATCTTGTTGATGAATAAAAAAACCGGAATCTGATATCGGGAAAGCAGCCGCCACAGTGTCTCTGTATGTCCCTGCACACCGTCTGCCCCGCTGATAACCAGGATCCCATAGTCAAGAACCTGCAGCGTTCTCTCCATCTCGGCAGAAAAGTCCACATGTCCAGGCGTATCCAAAAGCGTGATCCCGAACTCCCCCAGGGTACACTCTGCCTGCTTTGAAAAAATCGTGATTCCCCGGTTTCTCTCTAAGGTATTCGTATCTAAAAATGCATCCTGGTGATCCACACGTCCCAGCTTTCGAATCGCTTTACAAGTATATAAAATACCTTCGGACAAAGTGGTCTTTCCCGCATCCACATGTGCCAGGATTCCCATCGTAATCTGTTTTTCCGGTTTATTTTCTGATGTAAATGCCATCGAAAATACCCCTTTCTGTCGTTATTTGTAACTGTTCAGTAACTTCACAGATCCTGTCTACTGAATAGTTATCGCATTTATTACGATTTATCATAACACAGAAAGGGGCTTTCGTCCATTCGTCCATATAGGAAACTCTCGATATTCTTTTTTCATAACTGTTCAATACTCATCTATTGCCTGACTTTAACACCAGCAGTAAATTTTTTCCGGTCTCTGCTCCGTCTGCGGACACTCTCCCGGGAGATAACCTGCTTCTTTCATATAAGAGATCGGTACATCTGTACTCTCTTTTTTCATACTTACTTCACGTCCCTGGCGGTCGAGCATCTTCATCTCCAGACTGCCATCGACCAGATATGGTCCAACCAGAATACCATCCAGATCCAAACCGAAGTTTCGGCTCCGGATCATATGCAGCAGTCCATCATTCATCTCTCCACCATTTTTTCTGATGTCATAGATCAGGAATCCGTTCTCTGTCCCCTGATATTTATGAAAAATAATCTGTCTGGCCATATCCTTTACTCCTTTTCGTTTTCACCTCTTGATACTTTTATTATATCAGAAATTTTTTAAATAAATTTTCTTTTTCTGCTGTATATATTCAAAATAGTGCTGTATACTGACAGTAACTAATTTATGCATCCTACTATAAAGGAGGTTATCATGCCAGATATTTATCAGAAAAGCGGATATCTGAACAGTCCGTTCCGGCTTTTTTATCTTGAAGATCTGCCCGGGCGGGAATATGCCTATCACTATCATGACTTTCACAAATTGTTGATTTTCCTGAACGGAACGGTAAGCTACCGGGTGGAGGGCCGGGAATACGATCTGAAACCGGGCGATCAGGTGCTGATTCCTGCCGGTGAGATCCACTGCCCGGTGGTGCATCCCAGTGCAACCTATACCCGGTTGATCGCGTATATCTCACCGGACTATTTTTCAACCCTTTCCGGGGAATGTGACCTCTCCGGCTGTTTTTCCCATGCACTGGAAGCTCATGAAAATCTGATCCGCATTCCCGATTATTTTTCCGGTTCATTATATCCGGTTTTGCAGGAGCTGATCCGAACATTTTCTTCGGAAGATTTTGGTACTTCTTTTTATCAGAAGTTAAAATTCGCAGAATATCTTTTGCTGTTAAACCGTTATCTGTTGAAGCAGGAAAATCAGAAAATCTCTCTGATTCTTCCCACCGCCAATCCACAGATCTTACAGATTCTTGACTATATCAATGCTCATCTGACACAAGACCTGTCCATCGACAAGATCGCAGATGCTGCCTTCCTGAACCGCTCCTATCTGATGCATCTGTTTCGTGACGAAACCGGATATACGATTGGAAAATACATAACAGAAAAACGCCTCTATCTGGCAAACCATGCCATCGAACAGGGCGTTTCTGTCACCGATGCCTGCTATCAGAGCGGATTTCGCAACTATACAACCTTCTACCAGGCGTATCGAAACAAATATCACAAATCTCCAAAGCAGGCACGAAAATAATTTAATTTGCTGTCATCTTCACTTTACTCTGTTTTCCCCATTTCCGCATCTTATAGATATAATAGGGAATTAACGGAATCAGCGCAGAGATCCATGCAGCAGGATCTGCCAGACATACCCCGGCAAAACTGGTATGTCCTGCTACCAGCATGATAATTCCGGTTCTTGCCACCAGTTCAAAGATTCCACCGACCATCGGCACCAGACCATAGCCCAGTCCCTGCAGGGCGTTTCGATATAGGAAGATGCTTCCAAGGAACGGATAGCACCAGAATACTGTGTGGAAATATGTCTCCGCCACACCCAGTACCTGTGTCTCCGATGCATCAATAAATAAAAGTGCCATATATCTTCCGAGGAAATACAGGATCAGCATGGCAAAGATGCTGTATACAAAGATCATCAGCTGCGTACAGCGCACGCCCTGTTTGACTCTGTCCATTTTCCCGGCTCCACGGTTCTGTCCAACATAGGTAGCAATGGTGGCACCAAAAGCGACAAACACGGTACTGAAAATATTCTGCAGTTTTCCTGCTGCTGAAAACCCTGCCATATAATTTTCCCCGTATACATTGATCGCACCCTGCACCACAATGACACCGATCGCGGTGATAGAAAACTGCAATGCCATCGGAATACCGAGTGCCAGAAGTTTTCCCAGTTCCTGAAAAGAAACTGTAAAGTTTTCTTTTTTCAGATGAAGAATGGGGAATTTTTTTACGATATAGATCAGGCATAAAATCGCTGAAATTGCCTGTGCGATCACTGTTGCATATGCACAGCCTTCCACTCCCATACCCACATAGATGATAAATACAATATCCAGCAGCACGTTGATCGCCGCTGAAATAATCAGAAAATAGAGCGGTGATTTGGAATCCCCCAGTGCACGCAGGAATGCTGCCAGCGCGTTATAGGCTGCCGTTACGATCAGCCCGGCATAGATGATTCCCATATAGGAAGTTACATCCGGCATGATCTCTTCTGAATAATTCATCAGATGCATGATCGGACGGTTGGCAATTTCAAAACCTATTGTCATGGTTACAGCAAACGCCACCATCAAATAGATAGACATTGCCACATAATGACGCATCCGGTCATATTTTTTTGCCCCGAACCACTGTGCCACGAGAATCGCAAAACCACTGCTGAGTCCGTTCAGCCATCCAGTGACGAAAAACATCAGTGAACCGGTACTTCCGATTGCAGCCAGTGCCCGCACCCCGAGGAACTGTCCTGCTACGATAGAATCTGCAATGTTATAAAACTGCTGAAAGATGTTTCCGAGAAACATGGGAATCATAAACTGTATGATCAATTTTACAGGACTCCCGGATGTCATATCCCGGATGGTACTGTTTCCCCCGTTTTTTTCCATTTCCTGTTTTCCTTTCTTTTATCCTCTTACTTATGATTTTTGTTACCCGGAGCGTGTCTGAAAAATCATTTCCGCAAACTGAGACTCGCAGCTCACGAAAAGCCTTTTTTAGACACACTCTAAGGTATTATAATCATTTCACAGGAAAATGCAATAATTTTTCTATCATTTTTCTTCCGATTTTTCGCAGTCCCATATTTTTTACCAGTCTGCCTCCGGGTCAAAGGTGATATCTGCCTGATACTCTTCTCCTTCTCCCTGGTTTAAAAAGTTCTCCAGTGACTCTTTGATTTCTTCCTCTTTTCCCTGCAATTCATCCGGAATCATCAGATCAAAAACCACCTTGATCTTATCGTCACACGAATGTATTCGGAAATCGTGCATCGCAAGCCGGCTGTCTTTCTGTGCCAGCCACTGTCGCACCAGCTTCTGCATCCGGTTGATCTCCACATCGTCTGTAATCACCGGATCGAGATGAATAACCAGATTTGTTCCATATTCTTCCAGACATTTCCGTTCGATCTGATCCACCACTTCATGACACGCCATCAGATTATCATCTTTATCAAATTCCACATGGATACTCGCGTACCGTTTTCCCGGACCGTAATCATGTACCATCAGATCGTGACAGCCAAGTACCATGGGGTAGGACATAATTTCTTCTGTCAGTTCTTTCCGAAAATCAGATTTTACTCCTTCTCCGAGAAGTGGGGAAATAGTATCTCTCGCCAGGCCGATGCCGCTCCAGAGAATAAAGACAGACACCAGAATTCCCATGATACCATCTACCTTCCATCCGGTTGCATGCTCGATCAGAGCAGCGATCAGAACCGCCGTTGTCGTCAGCACATCATTTCTGCTGTCTGCTGCGGTAGCTATCAGCGTCGTGGAATCAATTCTTTTTCCCATCCTGGTATTAAAGATCATCATCCCTGCTTTTACCAGAATCGATGCAATCAGTACAATCATGGACAGCAGAGAAAATTCTACTGCCGCCGGATGAAGCACCTTCTCCACCGAACTTTTTGCCAGCTCGAATCCGATAAACAAGATCATCACCGCCACCGTAAGACTTGCCAGATACTCGAACCTTGCATGCCCATAAGGATGTTCTTTATCCGCAGGTTTCTCCGCCAGTTTGAATCCGGTCAGCGTCACGATGGAGCTTGCCGCATCGGACAGGTTGTTTAAACCGTCTGCGGTAATCGACATGGAACCTGCAAGTTTTCCGACCGCCAGCTTACTTCCCGCCAGACTGACATTACAGACAATCCCCACCAGACCGGACAGCTTCCCAATAGCCGCACGTTTTGCAGAATCCTGTAAATCTTTTTGTTTCATAAGTTTTACCTCCGTTTTTGATAACTTAAGCCTGCAATATTATCCCGTTATTCTCCCGTGCTTTTCGGATATTTTCTCTGTTGACTCTCAGCATTCTGACTGAAAAAATATCAAAACAGGATTCCTCATCACTCTTCTTTACAATAAAAAACACCTATGAGACAATATAAGTAAACTACTGTCCCACAGATGCCACGTTCTCATCTGCTGCCTTTATCGGGCCCGGCCCCATGGATCTCCATCGCCTGCTCAGTTTGTACTGTAGATTGATATGCAGTGCAAATTGTATTTCGAGTATATTAACACATGTATTGGTGATTGGCAAGGGACTTTGCATCCGAACTTTTGTTAGTTTTGATATTTTTGTTGTAACTGTTCAGTACCTTCACAGTTACGAGCCAAAATGCATAAAAAATCACCTTCGGTGATGGCATTTTGGCTTGTATGTCTCGGGATTTTGACATATTCATGTCAAAACACCTCGCGGGACAGTGGCTACTGAATAGTTACTTTTTGTTACTTACTCAGCACACCTGAACTGCCATGTTTCTTTCGTCCTTTTTTATATTGATACATATCCTGATCGGCTCTGTCTTTGACAACTGCAATATCTTCACCTGAAAATGGAGATGATCCGTAAGAAACGGTTGGTAAAAATGTGAACTTTCTTCTTTTCTCTACCCACCGCCGCAAAAATTCCTGTCTGCATTCTTCTTCTTTCGCTCTGTTCTTCAATAATACACAAAACTCGTCACCACCTATACGATAACAATATCCAAAGTCAGCATATGCTTTTTTGATGCATTCCGCAATACCCGCAAGGCAAAGATCACCTTTCACGTGACCATGGCAGTCATTGACCTGTTTGAAATCATCCACATCAAACACTACCAGCACTCCACTGTTGTATTTTATCTTTTGGGTCTGTTTCAAATAGCTGTTCTGATTCAAAAGTCCTGTGAGTGCATCCAACTGATTCCACATCTCATTGCAATAGATAAAATATAATACAGAAAGCAACGTAACACATAGCCATGTAACATGAAGTTCAGGCAGTGCAACCTGAATGATTGTTTCAACCATCACAAAAAGAATCAATGGATAGATCAGCATCCTGCTGCGATTCTGAAATTCTCTGGCTGTGATGATCGTAGATATCGAAAGATACAAAATTGCCACAAAATACATGATGACATATATGTAAAAATGCGGACCACGTGAATACATATTATCCACACTCACGGAGAATACCATTCCATATGGAACAGAGACCAGCAGAAACATAAGATATGCAATCTCACAACACACTGCAATTCTGATCTTGCGTCGGAGAGCTGTCTTTCTGTCCAATACATATACAAGACAGACAGACACCGCCGGCGACAGGCCAAACCCCAGATAATTAGACACAATATTCAGCCATCGGTATCCGGACGGCAAGCCATCCACAACCACTGTTATGACCTCCAGCACTGAAATTCCTGCGATCATAAGGTAGGCCAGAAAAAAACCTCGCTTTTGTTTTTCGCTAAGCGATTCACTCAGATGTGTGAGTATGCACATAAAACATAAAACAAAAAGATCAATTGTAGTTAATACATAAAAATATCCATCCATTACAAAACTTCCCATTTTTTCATCTGCAACTGCTTTTTCACAAATATTTACTTTATTTAGCTGCAGCAAAAGATTCTATTTTCGGTTTCATAAACCTCAAGCTATATTCTAACAAACTATGTATGAAAAAGATATACACTTCCTTGTTTTATGCGTTTTTATTTTTGAACAATTCCTCACGGAACAGTTATTTTAAACGCTCTCTGTCACTGTCAAAGGCTCAATCACGACATTCTTTGACAGTTTAAAAATATAAGGTAACTGTTCAGTACCTTCACAGTTACGAGCCAAAATGTAAAAAAAGCAGATGCATAAGATTGCTCTTTTCTCATACATCTACCTCCTATACAGGTGCATTCATCATAATCTGCTGTCACAGCAGACATGGAACGCTGCCTTTTTTTCTATATCTCTTCAGCTTTCACTAACGTAATCGTCCCATTATCCAGGCATTCCACAAATTTGTAGACCAGATCCGGGTCGAATTGCTTTCCGGCGTCCTGAAGAAGCTTCTCCCTTGCTACATTCAACGGAAAGGCCTTTTTATAACAACGTTTTGATGTCATGGCATCAAAGGAATCTGCCACACACAGAATCCGTGCTGTCAGAGGTATATCCTCTCCTGCGATCCGTCGTGGATATCCTTTGCCATCATACCGTTCATGATGACCGATAACAGCCGGAATAACATAATCCAGAGAAGGCAGATGACGGATAATATCGATAGAAGCCTCTACATGTCCCTTGATTGTTTCATACTCATCGTCTGTCAGTTTGTCGGCCTTATTTAATATATACTCCGGAATACCAATCTTACCGACATCGTGTAAAAGGGCTGCCTGGCGAATGATCTCCACCATATCTTCATTCATGCCAAGTGCTGTTGCAAGCGCTGTTGCATAATAGGCCACATTTGTGGAATGGCTGAATGTATAATGATCCTTTGCATCGATTGCTGCTGTCAGGGCATAGATGGTTGATTCATATTCCTGGTAAATATGTGCCCGGTTTGTTGACACTATATTCTTGTTGGCATTGCGGAACATGGTATCAAAGACCTGGATCCCGTTCTTTCCACTGTGTTTCACATGGTAAACTGCAAGATCCACATTCTCCATCAGTTCCTTCACATTTTTTGCCGCATAAGGTGCCGCGCTGATTCCCGCACTGACCGTAATTGCTTTCAGCTTCATGTCCGTCCTGCAGTTATTCATAACAGAAATCTGCTTTTCAATGGATTCCACCAGATTTCTGGCAGAGAAAAGATCATATCCCGGCAACAAAACAGCATATTCTTTTCCACCGTAACGGGCAGCATATCCGTTTTCTCCCACACTGCTCTGGATGATTTTTGCAATACGCTGGAGACACAGATCACCTTCTTTCAGACCATACAGCTGATTATATAACTTAAAATCATCTACATTGATAAGTGCAAGTGCCAACGATCCATCTTTATTCTTTTCGAATTCTTCATGAAGCACTTCATGGAAATATTTCCGGTTCAACAAGCCGGTCATCTCATCCGTTCTTGCCTCAATGCAGGCTTTTTCATACATTCTTGCATTCTTAATCGCAATAGAAGCCACCGATGTGATGTTTGAGATCAGTTCCACTTCATCATAGACCAATCTCTTTTTCCCTGAATCTGCTGTGATCAATATCACCCCCGCCAAAGTATCACCGTCTTTTAATCCGGCACAATAGCGCGTGTGCTTCTTATCCAGATGATGTTTTTCTTCCTCCCACATGGACTTATACTCTACAGAATAGCGAAAATCCCTGTAAACCAGCGGTTCTTCATGATCTTTCAGCCATTGTATCATCGGATTTTCTTCTTCCAGAGAAAATGCCAGATCGTTAAGAGGCTGGTCACTTGCAACTCCACAGTAAGCCTCTCCTGGCGCCTTCTGCATACATATATAGATATTGCCCACATCCATCAGTTCTTTCATCACCCGGATGGTTCGATCCAGAATTTCCTGAAGATCCAGGGTTTTTGAAATCGCTGAATTAAATTCCCTTAACTTCTCCGCCTGATGGTTCTCTTCCCTTACAAATACACTGCGGATCAAAAGCTTCCACAGATAAGTAAAGATTGCATAGGTAATCAGAAAAACAATGGCAAATACAAGGGTGTACATGGTGATATTATTATCCGGCTGCATATGGAGAATCTTTTGCAGAAACGGCATGATATTTAAAAATACAAGAATAGAAAACAGGAATCCTACGCCATAGCACAAACTGGGAGATGCCAGCATCTGGAGGCGGAACAATCGTCTTCGAATCAGTGCATAAAACAGTAAAAATACATTTACCACACCACTTAAAATATCAATCGGAAAACCGCTGAAAAATGGAATTCCAAGAAATGCATTGCCAAGAAACAGTGCAAGTACTCCCATCATCACCGGCTCATACTGAACTTTCATGGTAGGATTTTCTTTACAGATCCGTACAAGAATTACAAAAAGGTGGATCAGAAAAAGTCCTGCCGGAATGAAAAATACAATAATAGAAGGGGTGATCTCATATACAAAGGTTTGTACCCCTCTTTTTTCTATCATCTTAGGAGCTTCCAGAAAAACTCCAAATTGGACATTCACCCAAAAGCAGATCAGCATGGTCACCAGGTATATTCTACCGACGGATCCGTTCCTGACTCCGCCAAAGGCAAGAATAAAACGATAATACGCATATGGCAGTAATAAGATTCCCAACAGGGAAACCTGATACCAGAATTCACATCCCGGCCAGAACTGTGCTCGCATGAAGGCAGAGCCTCCTGTCCAGAAAAGCAATCCCAGCAATACCACCAGAAAACTGTTTATGATTTTATTTTTCTTTGCTGTCAAAAACATCAACAGCAGAAAGCCATAGCACAGCATGGCTATAATTGATATATATCCGTAGGTTCCCATAAATTTCCCTTATCCCATTCTTTGCTTCACTCGTAACTGTTCCATACCTGCACAGTTATCTTACTTTATTTAGATATTCCTGTACATCCAGTAATTCCTTCATATCATAATGAGAAGGATTCATCTGATGTATCTTTTTGCCTGTCTTTTTCTCATAAGCTTCAAAGGTTCCGCAGGTGAAAATTGTAACCTGTAACGGATCCATACCCAGAATTTTCTTCAGATCCCGATAATCCTGATCAATATATTTGAAATATGTACTCAGTAAATCCTTTAAAATATTGGCACTCATGGCATTGCTAAGAAGTGCCTCCTGCTCCAGTTCCACATACATGTGAAGATACGGTCGGTTCTGCTCATTGTATTCCTTCGCTGCCACCCAGTTGGTGATCGGAAGTTTGGAAAGGCTGATCACACTTCGAATTCCATTTTCCGAAATTCTGGTGAAACCTGCAATATCAATGATCCAGGGTACCCGGTCCACATATTCAAAACGAGGAATCCTGGTCTCATCTTCCCGATTTTCCAATCCCACACAGCGATACATATCTCCACAACGATAACGGGCAAACGCACCGCCTTTCAGGATCGTAAATACCAGCTCATACTTTTCACCGGGTCTCACCTCATCCATCAGATAAGTAGGCGGAATATATGAAGGATCGTCATAATTTCTCATCATATCTTTCTCTGTAATAAACTCATAGAACGCAGTATCCGGGAAGAAATACATTCCCTTTCTTGTCCATGTCTCTGTACCCATAATAGAAGGCTCCGTACCGGCGAACAATTCCATGGGACGAATACCCCAAAGTTCTTCCAGATCATCTTTGTAGCACAGGTTATCCGTACCTGCCACCATAAATCCTTTCAGATGAAACAAATCCTTTGGAAGAAATGGTCTGTTTTCTTTCTTACACCGGTGCTTTGCCTGAATCATACGTAAGATCATATGAGGCTTGCATTTCATAAGGCTTGACAGTTTGATACCGCCACCTCCACCACTGGTCAGAGAAGAAAGGCTCAGACTCACTGCGTAAGCCACGCTTCCAAGACCAAAGAAAAATCCAAGATCCTTTTGCATAGCCATCTTAAATCCCAGTTTATTTCTTTCGCTGAAGCTCATATTTACAGCTTCATCAACTGCCGGTAAAAATTCAATCCCGATCTCCTCACCCAATGCCAGCGGAAAAAGTCCGGTTGCAAAAGGCAACGGTGCCAGGGCATACAAAAATTTGTCTGTAGCTGCCACATCAAAAGAGCCCTTTTCTTTACTGGTAGAAAGAATCAGACATGCTGTCACGTTGTTGCGATAGGTATCCAGCATGCTTCTGGTATAGGGTGCCACCTTAATAGGATGCTTACCACCCTCCCAGGTCGTCTGGATCCAGATAACCGGATTGCCCGGAAGCATATCCGGCTGCTTGGTAAGCAATACATCTGCATAATCTTCATAGGTTGTCAATGGCACCATTTTCCGAAATTCATCCAGATTCGTCGGATGCTTTCCCTTCAAAATGGACTGTCCCAGACCACAGTTACTCCATAACCGGATCTGCTCCTCCATCAATCGCCGTTGAATCTTCATATATCCATCCATGGACAAATCAAGGAATCCACAGTACTGCTGCCAGATTTCTTTATACTGTTGTTTCTTTAATTTTTCTTCTAAATTCATAGTCTGTCCGCTCCAGATCGATCATTGTTTTCTGACACTATAGAAACATGCCTGTATGCTTTCTTTATTTGGTATTAAAAAGGGAGTGTTTTTCTGATATTCTCTATAATTAAAAAACGTCTGCGGAAAAGTCCACAGATCCTGAAAAATGATATACAGATAATTCCAAAAAATCATAAGTAAAAAATAGATTCCCTGTTTCCATCCGCCAAACATTCCCCACATACAAAGATATGCACCTGCAAACCACAAAACGCCGGGATGCCGACACAATCCATACACCCCTTCTGTGTATGCAGCCCGTAATCTGTTTTCTTCACAATAGGTTTGCTCAAAAGGAAGAGCGAAAAACAAGGTGTATATAAGAAGTGCCAAAAAGCACATTGCTCCGATTCCGAATCCAATCATTCTTCCGATCCTGTGACTGCACTGTCCCCATGCAGACCAAAGTTCCATGAACAGTGACAAAACAACCAGAATAGTGCCCGCCGCGAAAAATTTTTGTAACAACCTGTTCTGTTTTCTAACACTGTTTATATCGTAAATAAAGTACAGAAGAAACCCTGCACTCCCTAAAATAATCTGCTGCATTTCTATTCTCCGAATTTTGTACACAATACTATACAGACGCATAATCACGCACTTTTAATTATAATAAAATTCACTATAAATAGCAAGGATAATTTGGTTTTGGTGTACAAAGGAGATTTTATTTTCCATATAAGTGTTATGCACAATGCATAATTGTATTACTGCTTTTTGGTTAGTTTGCAGTTGTTACCATTTGATTAATGTTATTTGTCTGTATTTACTATATTATATGTAAACATATCAACTTGTAATCTTCCCATATATTTTACCAGGTAAAGATATATTGTTTAACTGAGTAATTTTGTAAAATACTTTCACCCTTCACAACTATTCACCAGCTTCTTGCCTCTCCTGCGAGCCGCTCTGGGCGGTTGTATTTCACCTTGACGTAAATATCCATGGTGATCTTGCTGCTTTCATGACCGGCAACCATTCAAAGACGAATATTAGAGCCACGAAAACGATTTCTACTTGTGCTTGCGGCCTCCACGCTTTTTGTAGTCCTCGTCTATACGCTTTTGACTTTTTCAGTGCACTGTGTAGCCGGATTAGGGCAAAAAATACCCCGTTGGTTTCCCAACGAGGCATCAAAGATTATAATGTTTTAATTTGAGAACTATTATTCTCCACAAAACTAAATGCTTCAGGCGTTTTTGTCATCCATAAACGTGCATAATCCAGCTTATGACGCTCAAGCATGGAACGACAATCTTTTGTTTTCATCTTACAAAAGTCCGTCTTGAAATTTTTAACGCTTCCACTTTTGGTCAGTTCCATCGCAGTTCGCACATCTGTACACCGAACCAACTCATCTTCCAAATTCAAAACTTGTGGAAGAAAAATGATTTTCAGCTTTCCGCAATACCGGATGAGAAGTTCCAAGTTTTTTTTAAGGTTTGATGTCTGTGGCACATCAGTATCAAATACCAAAACGACAGTCGTTCCCGCCTGAATAGACAACATCTGTGACTTTGGAATCAAATTCTGCACCACATTGAATACCTTTATCTTCCCTGGAATCAATCTTTCCGGTGCTTCTTTTAAGGCCGCGATCAGTTGTTGTTCACAGGGGCCTTCTACATAATAGATGCACTTATTGTTCATCTTCCCACCCCATTTCCAACTCGTCCAAAAGGGAATCCTGCGGAAGCGAGGCAAACACATCATTCTCGACCGCACAGCGTAAAGAGTCTGTATTTCGTTTCAGTACATCCGATGCAGAAACAGCAGAAACCTGATATACACCTTCCTCCAGATGCTTACGCAAAAACACATAACTATGTTTCGGCAGGTTCAAATCCAGCATATCTGTATTATGCGTTGTAAAAATCAACTGTTCATCGTCTCCGATACGATCCAGCATAATACCAAAAATCCGTTTTTCAATATCGCTCTGAATATAAGAAAAATGTTCATCACAATAATAGAAACTGCTCTCTTTTGTCGCCATTGCAGCAAGGAACATTGCGACATCAATTCCTTCTGCTGTACCACTGGACAGTATCTCCCGATTCAGCAGTTTACCTTCCTGAATGATAATTTCCGTTCCACCGCGCCGAATAATAAAGGTATCCTTCAAATCTTTTGATAAACGAACGTCCTGTAATGTAGGATCAAGCGTTCCAATAACAGCACGCAATGTCTTCAACAAAATGCTTTTATTTGCACCTGTAAGTTTCAAAGATTTTTCTATTTCAGGATATGCAAAACGATATCGAACAACACCTACCAGCTTCTTGAGTGCTGTAGCGGTTCTGGTTGCCTCTATCGTTTGATCTTTCAGCTTCTTTACACATTTTTCATACGAATCCATCGTATCAATGTCTGCGGTCTGATACTGAATGTCAATCTCCTGATTAGAAGCATCAATCTGAGCTGACAACCGCTGCAGGCGGTAATCCCCATTTACAAAATCAATACTGAAGTATCCCTTATCGCCTAAAACCATCTCATACAGCGGAGTTGGATTTCCATCAGTCATATATCCGAAAATACGAAGCAAGGCCTTTCCAAGGCTGGTCTTTCCTGTAGCATTTGCACCCATAAGAATTACAGCCTTCTTATAGCGAAACCGCTCTCTTCCTTTCAGATATTCCTGATCGATAATCGAATTGACAATCTTTTTGGGATAACTGAAATTGATATGAAAATCATTGAATCCATAAATTCCCTTTAACTCAAGGTCTAATACGATCATGTCAAAGCCTCCATTTCATTATTTCGTTTTATCCGAACTAATGATATCATATTTAAAAGAGCATTTCAAGGGCAATAGTCTACATAGCCAAGCAATATTTACATCTATGCTGTATATTATTCTACATACTGTTAGTTCTAACCTTTCCCGTGCTCTGTATCCACCTTATTGCCCACGGCGTGATGGCGCTCAGATTATAGTGATTGGTATTGTAGGTTTTGCGTCCGCAGCAGTTATATTGCGCCTAACACCCCATTTCCAACATAAGAGCAATTTTTTGAAATAACGTATCTTCGAGGAGCCTTGGCCGGCTCCTCTTTTTTGTTGCAAATTGTGCAGATGCCGTCTGCACAATTATCAGCCTAACATCTGCATGTGATAGAGCCTCATCTTTTCCTCGAACGACAGTCCAGGATCAATGCCGACTTCTTCCCACATCACACCGAACGGTGCACCGCCATCTGTGTATCCAGCGATAAAGGCAAAACGATCATCGCAATCCTCATACAGTTCTACCAGCCGTTCCCGTTCTTTCGCTTCCCGCTCCATTCTCCGCTGCCGAAGTCGCTGTGCTTCATCCTGTTTAATCTTGTCAAGCTGCTCCTGTGTATAATTGGCCCCAAGCTCCTGCAAATCTTTAGCAGCTGTTACAGCATCCACATGAAAGCGTTCCCGGTAATGCTTGTTCATCTTTTTCGGCGAACCGGTATAGGTGAGCAGCCACTGCTTGCCTTTTCGTAGGCGTACTTCTTTTCGCTCAGCCTTCGTCAGTTTCTTTTTATTTGCCATTTGCGGAATCTCCCGGATTTTTTGCTGATGACTTTGGGGTTCGCTTCTTCGGTGCCGTCAGCTCATAGCTCAAAGATAGTAGGTCTTTGATGGCATCATCCAGCTCCGGTTTGCCGAGCTGAATACTGAGCCACTTTTCCTTATTCATGTGATAGGCCGGAAAATAGCCGTCCTGCCCGCGAAGAGAGCCGATCAGCAGCGGATCACTTTTCACATTAAGGACATCAACGATGCCTGCTTCCGGCAGTCCCAACTTATCAGCAGATACTTCCAGAACTACACCATACCATTTGTTATTGTCATTGTGCCGCAACACCGCATTCCAGTCATGCCAGGGGTATTCCGGCTCTGTGCCGTACTGCTGGCGTATCCATGTAAATAATTCTTGTCGTGTCATTCCATCGTTTCCCTGCTGTTTTATGTGTGTTTTTGTAGAACAACCTGTTGCACAAAGTTTTACCTCAGATAACTCTCCACGCTGCATTGATATCAGAAATCATCCAGCACAACTTCTATCTCTTCCAGCCGACCAATCCAGCCCAAGTCAGATTTCTTCTTGGTTGCTGGTCTTTTCTTATCACCGCCAACCACTTCAAACCGTTTCTCTTCCGTTCCGAACAGACCTTTCACCTGAATTCTGAAATCCGGCTTGTTGTTGGTCAGTCCCTGCATGAGCTGTACATTCTTGTATCTGGGCAGGAGGATTTGACAAATAACCTAAATGTCTTGCTCCTTAACACAGGGAGCCGCCATAAACTTTTTCGTTATGTAAGGCTTTATATCTGTCAGAACCTGTGACATAGAGGCTTTCTTTCGAGTATCAGCCATAATAATCCTCTCTATTAAAAATTCACTATAAATATTAAACAATGGATTCATCAAATGCTGTTTTTATGTTATTTCGATATATCTGCATTATCACATTAGATTTCCTGCACTATTTTATTGAAAATAAGATGTGTGAAAACATCGTCAACTTGTCTAGCAATTTTCTTTGAATCTACCAGTGTACCAAGCTCAATATTTCCTTCTTGTCCGTGATAAGACAAATTTGCAGATGTAATCAGTGTTTGTTGCTCATCAACTGAAATTACCTTTGCGTGTAAAGCAGCCATAGAATCCTTACTTCCTGCAAAATTGTATATATGCAAAAATCTTCCTTTATACCGACAAAGTTTGTCAAATCCTTTTTGGTTCTCAATATTATTCACAAAAAATTTCACATAAATACCCTTTTGGCTTTTCTCAATAAGAACATCAACAAGATCCGCAAAGTATCCAGACAATGAATATCCTGTAATCAAAACATATCGTTTTGCCCCTCGGATCATCCCTTCAACAGTATTCTTAGTGGATTTTGCTCTAACAGAAAAAGACGGAGGTACTGTAGCTACTAATGTAGCGGTTATAGCTTTTTCTTCGGCAGAAGCCGCCGTAACTAATTGATAGATCTCTTCTGCTTGTTTCTGTGACAACGAAGGGTATCGGTTCATTATTTGTGCGATGGATTGTTTTGTATTCCCGATTCTATCCGCTTCAATTTGTCCAAGTAAAATATCTAAATTCACATTTCCAGTTGACATAACTCGCACACCAACTTCCTGAAATACGACTCTCGTTCGCGGCATGCAATAGGGACTACCAAGCCACGATCAAGCATACGGTTTCCATTTTCACAAGCTGTTTCGGATATCATACAACAGGAATGGCAGGCTGCTCCGTTAAGGTTATTTCCAGCCGGAGCGTTGCTCATACATTCCGGATCATTGGTACAGAGAAGCGCCTCTTGGAATGCATCTTTCATCAAAGGAACCAATTTACCAATGTTACCAAGTTCCACCAAACCTCCCAATGACCCTTCCTTGTCTGCACTACCTGTATACAGGAGAATGCCGGTCATTTTTTCACTAAAGTAAATTCTTTCTCGTATTGCCGAAGATGAATATCCAGATGTCATCGACATTTGCTTAATTAACAAATGTGCGAAAGTATGCATTAAAACATAGGTTGCATTTCTCTTTACATTTAATGTCCAGCCTTTGGCATTGCAGAACTCCTCATAGCACTCTTCGTATCTCCGTGAAAGTGCCTTTACTGACGGAATAGCAAGCCACTTCTCTAATGTTTCCTTATTAAACTCGATGAAAACACCTTCGCCATTGACCTCAGCCGCCGGCAACCATTTTTCACTCTTTCCTTTATTAAGATAAACAACATTAGCCTGGACATCTGCATCCGGATCAGGCGCATCTACGCGAGTAAAGCCAAGCAATACTTTCACTTCACGAAGGCGAGTTATTCTGATAACCCTACTAAAATAAGGCTTCAGATATGCTGGCAAGCTGTCCTCCTCCGCTTTGAAGTGTTTTTTATTAGAAGCATAAGCAGGATCATTATGATGAGTGATAGCATCATATTCCATCTGTTTAATTTCTTTGAACTCTGTAATATTACTCAATCTACGAGTTAAGGCTTCATCAAACTCCGTGCGCGTATAATTGTCAGCAAAATACTTGTTATATGCGGCAGTTACGCCATCATCTCCCATTACATCTTTCAAAAGTTCAATATCATGAAGATGTTCATCGATTAAATTGTATAAAGGGTTAACCCACGGCGGAATAGAAATAGCACTCCTACTTACAGAAAAATAGACATTAGATGCACCTCTCTGTGATGGAATAACCTTTTTATCGCATCTTTCATTTCTTGACCTCGGACGGAAAGGATGATGCCCTGAACAGCGCAATTCGCTAAAGTTATCTTCTTGCGTAGCTCCACTCATACTTCTTTTAGCACCACACAGTTCACACTCAATCCACATATCCGCAAGCGTTGAAGTATTTCCTGTCGAGTACATTTTTAGCTTTCCCTTGCAGTTGGTCATACCACGATGAACCCACCAACTCCATGGAAAATCATCCATGTGTCCATTTTCGCATATAGTAATAAATCGAGACGGATATGCAGGTTTATGGCACTCCGGGCAAGTAACGCCGAATCTCAAATACCTTTCTATGTCAAAATTATCCCGTGCATCGAAAAGACGACCACACTTCAAATTTGAACACACATGAATGGTAGGAAAAGAAATCACCGGCACATCTCCAGAATATGAAGTACGAGGCATATAAAAGCAATCAACGCCAAGATAGGAAGCCAACCTTCCGTCAATAATTTTCTTGCCCTTTTCTTTCCAATAGTTAATATCAAGTACCGTTACCGAATCCTTGACAGCATCAACAATCGCACCTGGGCCGAATGTTGTAATAATTTGGTTAGGGCGCAGTTCGCCCAATTTATTGTTATCGTATCCTGCCATCTTACTCCTCCGTGTAATAGAACATATTTGCCGCGTTTTCCACTTCACGCATAGAGCTTAGTGTAGCCTTCTCAGTATCCTTACATGACTGTCCATAATAATTCATAAGGCGATTATATTTATCAGTTCCATAAACATAGTACCGTAAAGGCTTGCCTTGTGCTGCAAGCATCTTCCACCAATCAATAAACTGATCAATTTCATTCTCCGCATCCAGTCTTACTTCTGGTTTAACTATATTAAGCCGGTCAAGGATTAAAGCCTTTATCTCGGACATTTGTATATCAGAAAGAGCTGCAATATCAGCTGCTCTTTCATTAGATGCCATTTCTGGATATTTTAACCGAATCGCAGAAATTATAAGAGCGTGCATTACACGGTCTCTTGCTCGCGCAGAGAACGGAGTTGCTGTTGTACCTTCAACAAACCTATATAGCTGCGAATGATAACCCGTAAAATTCTCATAATGTGATAAGTCGCGTGGACGATATGGGTTATAAAGCGTAAAAACAAGTCCTGGGAAAGCACGACCAATTCGGCTTGTTGCTTGAATATATTCAGAATTTTGCTTTGGCTGTCCGGTTACAACCATTAGCCCAAGGCGGTCAACATCCATACCGACCGCTATCATATTGGTTGCAACGGCTGTATCGAGACAATCCTTTGAATCACAAGTAGCCTCCAACTGTCTTAATTTATTCGGAATCTCGTAAGAAGACATTCTGGAAGTTATCTCCACCTTCTTGTTTAGATAACGAACCTTATCCATATTGTATTTCGTTTTAATTCGATAGATTCGTTTCGGAATGTCGTCTTGTAACAAGCGTACTGCACCGCCAAGTTCTCGAATACTGTTGTAATATCCCACCAAGGAATAATACGGATCAATCACATTCTTGTATTCATCCCGCTGAGCAAGTTGATAAGAAGTCTGAAGAATGATTGCATACATTCTTAACAGTGTCGTCTTTACGGATTGACCTGGTGCGCAGACTCCAACATACTTTCGGAACGGATCATCTTTAGTGGATATTTCATTGATGAAGAAACTGTCACCAATTTCAAACCCGTTAGGAGGAAACTGTGCAGTTGATTGTCGTGCATAAAGGCATCTTGTCTGCTCCGATGCGTTTTTAATGGTGGCAGTTGAAACCACATACTTCGGCTTAATCTTCTTATCGCCATAAGTACACATATCCTCAATAATGGTTTCGTATGCACCATAAACCGTTCCAAGAGGCCCCGTGATCAAATGAAGCTCATCTTGAATGATTAGCTCAGGTGGAAGAAACGGTCGAATCGGAGTTAATGTTGAAGTGGGAAGCTCTTGCGTCCTGTTGTGTCGTTTATGCTCTTCACCAATGGCAACATACCCATCACGGCTGCAAACCCTATCAACTCTTCCAAACAACGCATTTGTCTTAACATCCCAAGGAAGGCGGGCAAATTTATCAACAGTAGACAAAATAATTGTCGGACATTTCGCATAAATTTCCTCATCAACAAGATACACTGGAATCCGAATACGATCCTGTTTGTACTTATAAAACATACAATTTCTATCTGCACAATAAATAGCAACAGATTTTCTATCAGGATCAATATAAAACTCATCTTCCGTAAGAGGTTTTCCGCAAAATGGGCAAGTCAACAGCTGCTTGTAAAGCAGATTTCGTTTTCTTCTTGCTTCGCCCGGCTTATCAGCTTTTTCTACTAGTTCATCAAATTTGTTAGGTGTGACACCTCCACCTACCCAGAAACCAATACTAATAGGTTCCTTTCCATACTTAGGATATTTTTTTTGACGAATAAGTTCAGCAGCAACAACCATTTTCGTTATTCGATCTCTCTGCTGTGTTGTCAAAAGGCGCAACGTATAACGGAGCATTGCGGTAACTCCACCATCAGCGTTGTACTCAGATGCATCAGAAGCACGCAATCTTCGATTAGCAATCACAAACGCCATCAAACCCAAATATGCCTCAGTTTTACCGCCGCCAGTCGGGAAATACAGCAAATCGACTACATCCCGGTCCTTATGTTCTGGATTAACAATTCCACTCAAATTCATCAGTATGAAAGCAATCTGGAATGGTCTCCAGCCAAAATCTGTATCAGGCTTTCTTGGGTCTACAAAATCTCTAAAGTTGCACTCTATGCCAGCGCCATGCTTTTTAGAATAGCTCATGATATTTCGCTGAAGTAACATGGAGCGGTTCATAAAGCAAAATGCATCAAAAGCGACTTCATCATTTGTAATCAATTCGATGCCTTCACGGATTCTATTCAACGCTTCACTACAATGGGAAATTACCTTATCGCCAATTTTTTCTTTAAAATCAGCATTGGACATTTTATCATCCGAAATTAGTTTTTCATGAATCCATTTTCCATAAGAATCAGCCAAGACATTTAATCGCTCAAAGATACCCGCCTTGTTTTTGGTATTGGACATGAACCGCATTGAGAAAAAGAACTTATCAAACCCCTTCAAAGCAGCACTTACGCCAGGGAACTCATATTCTGGGATAAAATCCGATTTTACCCAAAAGGTTCTGCCTTCTACCGCATCATCCCATGTCGCAGCACAATTCCTGCCACGGCCTAAAATGGGACGCTGTTCAAAATAGAACTCATCTTCTGCAAGTACATCACGGCAAATATTCTCTGCAAAGAATACTCTATCTTCATTTTCCGAGTATGCCTTAAGTTCAACTTGGAACATCATTGATTCAACTTCGTTTTCGGAGTTTTTCCGTCTATTCATAACATAAGCTGTTACCAAGGAATATCCCGTTTTCAAAGGAATTCTGGAAATATGGACGATGACATTTGAATCTTCCTGAAGGCGTAATTCGGTATTTTTTTCAAACGAATCGAAATCGACAACGATTGTGGATGACATTGGCTGTCGAGTATAACTGGCATGGTTATACTCTTTGCCATCTTTTCCAACTCGCTTCTCAACCGAACGAACATAGTCGCCCCATTTTACATCAATATTGATTGTTTTCGTAGAGGAAGCAATATAGAAGCTTATGCCGATTGAAGTTGGCAACTTGAAGCTGGTGGTCATTATGGGTTCATTATCATCATCCTCGCCGGCGGTATAATCCTCAGAATCCCCATAAGCGATATCAGAATCCACCTCTTGCTCTCCAGCAGTGGAAGCTTCTTTTTCTCCGGTCTGAGAAGCAAGCATTCCGATGATATATGAGCTTTTGGGGTTTTCGTCCAATATCTCATTCTCGGATTGCGGCCCCATCAAATCAGTTCTGAGTGCATCGATAATCTTTTGCCGCACTTCTGAATACTTAAATCTATCAGGCATTTTTTATCCCTCCTCGACCCTATGAGCTGTACCCAAAGTGTACTTGCAGGTGTTACCAAGTTTAATGTTGTCATCAGAAATCAAACGATACTCCCACACTTTGTGGTCCGGATCAGCCGTAGACGCAAAGTGGCACCATTTGATTCCTTCGCGAGCTTTCGCAACCACATCATCTGCCGTCACTTCGTTAGAAGCCTTTACCTCTACCATAAATTTACCGCTCGTTGTTTCTACTAAGAAGTCAGGATTGTACTGTTGACCAGCTTGCCAGAAAAGTCCTAACTGATTCAACGGCGGTTTAATCCAGCGGATTACATCTGGATCTTCTTCAAGAATGATAGAAAACAAGCGTTCAGTATCACTATCAAAAGCATTTTCTGTGTAGTAGGCTTTTTTGTACCCTGTGAACAAATATTTCTTGATGTTCGACTTATCGGTAAACGGCTTGTCAAAACGAACACGACCATCCTTTTTAACATTCTTGACAAACTTGCGGAACAGAATCAAGTCCTTCTGAACAATATGGATGTCCTCCGTCTTCCGTTCTGTGTGTTCAAAAATCTGTTTTCTAATATCCGATACAATCAAAGAGGCATAACGACGAACGATTTTCCGTTTATCCTCTTCATCGCCTTCAATTTGAGCAAGATACTGCTCTACCACATCAATGATAAAATCCGCATCTTCATAGGACAGTTCGCTAATAGAGTCAAGAAGCATACAAGCCAGTGTATTCAGAGCATCATCAACTTCCAGAATCTGCGCGTCAACAGCAGTCAGAAGTTGATGATTTATAGCATCAAATCTTTCAATTTTTGCCATAGCAACCTCAAAATCCGGTATTGTTCTCTTGACTACAAACCGCTTGAATTTCACTTCAGATGTCGTCTGAACCAAGATTTTCGGAACAGAGATTGCTTTACCAGAGTACTCTTTAATTTTCTGAACAAACTCATCCTTTGAAAGGGGCTTCTTTCCTTTACTGATAGTTGAGGTTGTTTCCAGTGCCTCCGGTGTTTCGTCATTCTTTTTATCAGGTTCACCAGTCTCCACATCGAAAAGCTGATCCAATGTCATCTGTTCACTTCCGTAAGAATCTGATTCTTTCTTCTTTGTAGCTCCAAATGCCTTTAGATAAGCCGCATACAGTTCCTTCTGTGTTTGAGTGTTGGTGTTGATTTCTGCGAAGGATTTTACACCTGCATCGGTTACAGCAAAATCGAAAATACTCAGCTGACCATCATCAACAGGACTGTTAATATCTACGGTATCCGAAGGCTCGACCACTGTTTTATCCAAGTCACGATATTTAAAAATGTCACTGTTTTTAATTTCATCAACCAACTCTCGGTAATGATCATGAGCAACAATGTCAAGGGTATCTATATCCTCATTACCCGTAGCACGCCCAAATGGCAGACGAAGTCCTCTTCCGATAGTTTGCATCGCTAAGATGTCACTCTTTGCTGCATTTAAAGGAATAATGGTAAAAAGGTTGTTAACATCCCAGCCTTCTTTCAACTTATAGACATGCAGGACAATCTCAACAGGATTTTGTGCGTTTTCAATCGAAAGCAGCAGTCGAATATTTTCCTCTGATTCATCACCCTTCATCTTGGAATGAATCTCAATAACTTTCCCTTTATATTTGCCGCCCAAGAAGCTATCACTATCAATCAATGCCCTAACTTCTTTAGCATGGTTTGTGTCACGGCAAGCAATCAACACGATGGGTTTTACATACGGTAGTGCATTATCACCGCAGAACTGTCGAATGACCCCTTTACGATGTTCATGAAGTGTCAAACCATCACGAATTTTCATCTCCTCGATGTCCTCGGAACTATAACCCGCCATGTTGGATCTTCCCATCACAACAGGCGTTTTCAGATAACCCTCTACGGCTCCTCTGGCAAGATCATAAGCGTAGATTACATTATTGGTCGATTTTGGTGTTGCAGTAAATTCCAAGCCAAGCACCGGCTTCAGAAAGTTTATTGCCTTCATGGAAGCGGGTGCATAGTAACGGTGCGCTTCATCCATGCAAATTACCAAGTCATCAAAACTGGACAGTACCTCAGCAAAGGACATCCCAAGGGTTTCCTTGAATTTATGGAAATTAAACTGTGAGTCCGTTTTACTATTAAATATCTTTCCAATATTGAAGATGAACAGCTCAATCTCAGAGCTTTTTTCAAACTGAAGACTCATCTGCTCATATCTAACTGGATATGAATCATAATTCTCACCGTCATAAACCTTGGGACGCCCCATCTCTGCCTCTAATCCCTTGAAAATGTACTTAGGGTGATTGGGGTTCGATTCTTTCCTCAGTTTTTCATAGATCGTATTTCCAGGTGCCAAAATAAAGAAATGACGATACCCCTTGGTCTTATAGAGGTAATACATGCAAGCCCCCATCAGACGAGTCTTTCCAATACCCGTTGCCATGGCATAGCAGAAAGATGGGAAATCAAATTTATCATCAACCTTTATTTTCCGATGCTTCTCACAATATTCCGTTGCTACAGCTTCAATCGCTGTCTTGCTGTCCTTCTTATAATCGCAGTGAGTGCTGATTGCATTAAGATAGTAAAGCGCTTCCTGCTGGGGTTTACGCAGACTCATAGCGTATCCAATTTTTGTTACAATATCAGCCATTTATCGCACCTCACTTTCAAATGTACACTTGTCCAGTAAATCTTTCGGAATACGCTTTACTTCAATGTTATCCGGCAATCTCAAATCAGACTGCACCTTCGTACTATATATCAACAGCGACTGATTCTCACCGAGGGTCGTTGCAATAGAGCGAATATACTCACCGTTCACAAATTCTTTCGTAATATGGATGAACCGGTTTTCAGACGAATGGCCGTGATACACACCATCCCGCTTGTATTTGAAGCCCTCAATCTTGCAAATAGCTTCACATAACATATCAAAGGTGTACTCCGGGTTAATCTGGTAAATCGGCAAGCGCTCGTTCTTAATTAGCAGGCTTGGCGCAAGTTCATAGAAGTGATAGCCACTTCCGCCTTCCCAGTTTACTGCTTTTGTAATACCTCCAGCATCTTCACCATTTACAATCCGATCAAGCCGAACCTTACAGTGAGTGTATGCGTGATCTCCAAGTTCAATCCCAACCCATTTTCTTGCCATCTTTGTAGCCACAGCAGCTGTTGTTCCTGAACCCAAGAAAGAATCCAAAACCCAATCTCCTGGTTTCGTTGTCATTTCAAAAATCTGCCGAATTAACTGTTCAGGTTTCTTTCCATTGCCGAATTCAACAGAACCTTCTTTTGTTAAATTCTTCATCCAAGCATTCATATCCCAATAAGTTCCTTGAAGATCTTTCTTGAACAATTCTCCATCAATCACTTCGGATGTATCCTTCAGCCAAACAAACAATCTACATTTATCTCCTTTATAAAACTGCTCATATACAGTTCCACGGTTTTTTCCTGTACGCGGAACATATTCTATCGAAATTAAGTCCTCTGCTATTCTATTTTCGTTTCTATACTCCATAACCCTTGTGCGAATAGAACTCTGCGCATTTGTGGTCTGGAAGATGGAAATACCATATTTCTGATAGGCTTCTTTCTCAGTGATACCATCTCTTGCTGCAACCTGTTTTATAGACATCATCACAGGATTTTTCCGTAAATATACCTTAATCTCGTTCCCATCGCCGTCAACAGTTGAGCCACAGTACTCCTTTTCACCTGGTTCAACTAAGACAGAAGTATATTTCCAGCTTTTTCCTTCTTCCGCGTATTGTTGTACCAAATCGGATATTTCTGTGTAAACATAGGGGCCATTAAAAAGGGGCAGCAAAGAATAGTCTTTCGCATAGATGAGAATGTACTCGCAGTTCTTCTTCAATCGCTTATCCTCTCCACCACCTGAAACGCCTGCAATGTTTTTCATGTTGACGGAAATCATATTTACAAAATTTCCTCGTCCAAACACTTCATCACAAAGTACCTTTAAGTATGCCTGTTCTTCATCATCAATCTGAATCCAGATTGTACCTTCTTCGCTAAGCAATTCCCTGAGAAGAATAAGTCTCTTTCGCATTAAGCCAAGCCATATGCTATGTTCCAAGTTATCATCATAATGTTCAAATGCACTGCCCGTGTTATACGGAGGATCAATATAAATACACTTAATTGAGCCGTAAAAATCCTGCTGAAGTGCTTGCAGTGCAATTAAATTATCTCCATGAATCAGCATATTTTCGCTTCGAGGGTCTCCATATGATTTTTCTCGATCCTCCATCAAAATACGAGGCTCGATTACTCTATCATCATATTTTCCGACCCAGGTGAGTTCCAGTTTTCCCTTATGTTCCATTCCTGTGTCTCCTTATCTGTTAGAACTTTAGCACGACATTAACAAACAAAATCGGCTGTATGTCAAATTGCTGGTTAAACTCAGCAATTTCTCTTTCGGCCTCTTCTTGGATGGAAGAGACTTTCTGATGGAATGATGTTTGAACCTTCTGAAGTTGTTTTTTCTTTTCATCAACTTTTTTGCGAATATCAACCTTCTCCAAAAAATCCTTTGCGGCAGTCGCCTCAGCAGACAACTCATCAATTTCTGCATTCATCTCCGCGATCTGGATGTTCAACTGTTCTCTTTGAATATCAGCCCAGTTTTCCACCTTGCGTTTGTTATAGTCCATCACCGGCTTAAATGATGCCTGATACTTAGATAACATTTCTTGAACCAGTGTGTCATAAATATTCCTGTATGAAGCCAACTCTTCATCAGTAGGTTTGAAAAATCTGACATCATCATCATTTACATTTTCAAGTGCCTGAACAATATCGTTTTCCGTAAAATCAATATACCGACCTTGTTCATCACAGAGAAGAAGAACAGGGAAAAGCATCTCATTGTTAGAATTACAAAATGCACCAACAAACAATGTCCCGTGTGAACCGAAGGTTCTTTCACCCCAGTTATCGATTTTCCAGTAGTTCAGATTACCTTCGACATCCGGTTCTGCTACTTGAGTCCAAAAATCGACTTGTTGCAGATACTGATCAATATCGTTTTTTGTCTTTTCCAAAGCGGCACCCTTCGCTGCATCGCTTTCTGTCATTAAAATAGAACGGAGTTGAACAGCTTTTTTGTTGCGTTTTGCGTCAATCTGTCTATCCAATCTGTCAAATGCTTTTTTGAATTCTGCCCTTGTTCCACAATTCTGATAAATTTCAAGAATTGTTTTTTCAAAACTTGTTCCCGATTCCAATGCACCAAGAGCAATATCGGAAGCTCCAAATACGCCATCAAATAGTTCAAACTTCTTGGATAGAATTTCGTAAACCCGGCGATCTGCTTCGTTGCCTGTGTTTAAAAGGTTGATAGCAACAACATCATATTTCTGCCCGTAACGATGGCAACGGCCAATCCTCTGCTCAATTTTCTGCGGGTTCCAGGGGAGATCGTAGTTAATAACAGTATTACAAAACTGTAAGTTCAAACCTTCCGAACCGGCATCTGTTACGATGAGAATTTTGGAGTGTTCCTTGAAGTAATCGACAATGGCATGCTTATATTCAACACTACGGCCATAGTTTGTCTTGCCAAAATTCTTAACCTGCCATGCACGGTATATTTCTTTTGTCATAGCATCATTAAAGTCGCCATTAAACAACAGAATATCATCTTCCTCGAATCCGTCTTTACGCAATTCAGAGGCAATGTATTTTTGAGTTCGCTTTGATTCCGTAAATACAACAACCTTTTGCGGAATATTCTGCTTTTCTTGATATTCAAAAGCCGTATGAATTGCAGTTTTTAAAGCTTTAACCTTTGCGTTGCTTTGAATACGGCTTGCTGTCTCGATGATTGCATCAACCTCGTCTATTTCCGCCTGGATCTGTTGTTTCTGGAAGAGAGTATCCTCGTCATCTATTTCCTCAAAACCGGATTCATCAATTTCGTCCTCAACAAAATTCCAGAATAGATCGAACCCATCTTGGGCGTTGGCTGACTTTGTACCCTCATATAACTTTTGAAGTCTATTCTTCAATACCTCAAAAGTTTCAATCAGAGCATAGCTCGATGATGCAAGTAACTTGCGGATAACCAATACAATAAGACCCTTATTCGCATTAGGGATTGAGTACAGTACATCTTTTTTTAGAAAGTTATTTACCCTCATATACAGTTCAACTTCGTCGGGCGAAAGAACGAAGTCAATCGTTCTACATTCCCTCTTTTTGAAATCCATATATTTTCCAACATCCCGTCGAAGTGTTCGATATAGAACCGGTATCAGTTCTCTTTTTAATTCTGTATAATCTTGTCCCTCAATAAATCTTTTGTTAAAGACCTTCTCGCTTCCAAAAATCCGAGGATCAATAAAGGAAATCAGCCCATGAAGATCCGAAAGAGAATTTTGCAACGGCGTAGCTGTAAGCAATATTTTGGGAATGCCTTTAGAAAGCTCATACAGTCGTTTTGCTCGTTTCGTTCCGTGAAATACATTGCGTAGGTTATGAGCTTCATCAATGATAATAAAATCCCACTTAACCTTAGGAAATCTCTGCATCAGTTTTGAAGAATAGTCATAGGAAGTAATAACAATTCTAACCTCATCTCTATTTTCCAAACAAGCCTTCCAAAAACTCAAATTGCTCTCCACGGTAAGACGATCTAAGATTGATGCCTGGAGATTGAATTTCTCTTCGAGTTCAACTTCCCACTGTTTACGAAGGGTTGCTGGAAGTGCAATCAAAACATGTTTTGCTCCTGAATCCAAAACATACTTAAGTGTAAGACCCGCTTCTATGGTTTTTCCGAGTCCAACTTCATCAGCAAGGACAATACCTCCTGTTTTTAAAGCTTGAATTGCAGCGCAAAATGCATTGATCTGGTGAGGGTTGATCTCAATGTTCGCGTTCAACAAACATCGAAACGGAGACTCCTCCAATTCTGCTTTTTTGAATCTTCCGTATTGTTCTAAAAGCAAATTTCCTCCCATCGCAATCACCCCTGTCTGTGTTCTAATTGTTCAGCTATACCCAACGCTATTCCTTTTGCCATAAGAGGAGGCACAGCATTACCAACTTGAACAAATTGTGCTGTTCTTGGTCCTTCAAAATAATAGCTATCAGGGAACGACTGAATACGAGCTGCTTCACGCACAGTAATGGAACGGTGCTGTTCTATATCGGGATGAATAAAATAGTGTCCATCCTTTGAAAGGTGTGCAAGTACCGTATGACAGCAAGACTCATCTCCCTCAACTACCTTAAAGCGATCCACAAAAGAATGTCTATTTTTGTGCGTTTTCAATTCCTCAGGTAAGTCGTTGTAATTAAGGCGCTTGTGTCCATTATTCCATAGCTCTATTGCTCGTTTGTATATTTCAATATCCCGTTCTTTATTAGGACGACTCTTATGAAGCGTGAGGACATCATCCACTGTTCTAACTTCTGTCTCAGATACACACTTGCTCCATGTTTTAGTTCTGTATTCGGATGACCCAAGACCTGGCTTTAATTTAGGAAGGTCGGACAGCAAATCATTCACAGTAAATGGGCTTTCCTTTTTCAAAAACTCCGGATATGCCATCCCGCTGTTTTTTAACCAGCCAACAATTATCATTCTTCGGCGATTCTGCAAAACTCCAAAGCTCTTAGAATTTTGCTCATGCCACTCTATCTCATAACCAACTCTCCGAAGATATTTTTTCAAATTTTTAAAGGTTGTCCCCTCATTTGCAGATGAAATACCCATCACATTTTCAAAAACAAACATTCGAGGCTGATAGCGTTTCAAAACTCTCGCATACAATTTATAAAGCTCATTTCTTGGATCTTCAGACATTGGATGATCCATGTGACTACTCTGGGCACGTCCAACAAGTGAGTATGCTTGACAAGGTGGTCCTCCTATTACTACATCTACGCTTTGCATATTGCGAAGTTTCATAATCCCATCTATTGTCTTAAAAATTCCAGGAAGCGTATCATTCGACATTGTTTCACAGATTACTGTTTTTGTTATTCGATTAGGTATCTTTTCCAAAAAAGCGTCGCGTGTTATTTCCCCACGTAAATACTGATAATAAATATCTAACTGTTTAACTTGCTTCAAATAATAATAAGCACTTCTTGTAACTAATGTTTGCGCTGCGAACGAATTCATTTCTACATGAGCAATAGGATTAAACCCTGCTTGAATAAAGCCTTCAGAAAGCCCACCGGCTCCCGCAAACAAATCTATAAAATTATACTTGCCCTCGGCGGGGATTCTATTCGGCATAATGATTCTCCTACTCCATTTTATTTTTCTTGTTCAAAGGTAAGCCAACTACTTTCAATCGGTTCATAGTCGACATTATGCATTTCACAAAATTCCTTTATTTGTCGCATTGTAGAGATGTTAGGTTTGCTTCTTCCGGTTTCCCATCGACTCACGGTTGTTAAATTGACACTAAGTTCTTTCGCAAATGCCTCTTGTGAAAAAAACAGGCGTTGCCTTGTTCGCTTTATAGTCTCTGCAAATGTCATATTGGTCGTCTCCTTGTATCTAAATGCACATATCTACTGCATTATTTTAGCATCAATTAGGCGTTTGGTCAATGAGTCAAACTCTTCTGCAAGCAGGGCTTTCGTGACACGAAAGCGATTTTCTTCTTGTTGGGGGAACTCCCCACTCCCCTTGGAACGCTGCCTTCGGCATCGGGCTGCGCATCCGTTCCGGATGCTTTAACGGCAGTTCCCGCCAAAGAAAAAACCGGGGTGAATCAGCACCCCGGCTTCAAATAACATTTACTTGTGCTTGCGGCCTCCACGCTTTCTGTAGTCCTCGTCTATACGCTTTTTCCAGTCTGCGCTCAGCTGGGCACTGCACCGGACAGAGCTGATTGCTTCGCTGACTACCTCATAATTCAACGCGGTTCCTTCGCTGTCGCACTGATAGTTGACTGCACAATCTGCACCGATTCCGAAATGGCTTGCGGTCTCTACCGCATCAATATTGGCACCAAGGAACAAAAACTCCCACCCGTATTTTGCTTTCTGCCGCTCGATCATCTGCTTCACTTTTTCGCTGTTGTACCGAAAGCTGGCATTTTCCATTCCATCCGTAGTGATTACAAACATGGTGTGTTCCGGCACATCCTCCGGTCTTGCGTACTTATGAACATTTCCAATGTGATGGATCGCACCGCCGATGGCATCTAAGAGTGCCGTGCATCCGCGAACCGTGTAATCACGGTCAGTCATCGGTCGGATATCCCTTACATTTACACGGTCATGCAGGACTTTGCTCACATTGTCAAACAGCACTGTTGAGATCAGTGCTTCGCCCTCTGCTTTTTTCTGCTGCACGATCATGGAATTGAATCCGCCGATGGTATCCCGTTCCAGTCCACTCATGGAACCGCTGCGGTCTAAGATAAAAACGATCTCTGTTAAATTCTTTCTCATATGCTTGTCCTCCCAAAATCTCGCCCTTGCGGGCTCGCTGTCGCGGTATTCGCCAAGGTTTCGAGCAAGCTCGAACTTTGGCTCATTACACGCGCATATGGCTGCTCGGTTTCGTACCTTACAGCCATAGTATAGCGATTTTCTTTTGTGGAGTGGTCGCATGGAAAGCGACATTTCTTTGTCCTTATGCTCCGATCAGACTCTGGTCAAAAGCAAACAGTGCCTCGTTGATTTCATACACATTGTAGTTTCCCCGTTCGACAAAATATTCTACAATGATATCGAATTTGCTCGAATGAGAAAGGGTAAACCCTGCCTTACCGAGTATCTCCTGCATCTGGGCAAGCGGCAGTTCCAAAGCAAGAGCAAATGCCAGCACTGTTGGTTTGGATGGCCTATAGAATTTATCAGAGCGAATTTTGGAAAAGAGCTTCCGGTCAATGTTCGCCTTCTTGTAACACTGGGCATCCGTCATACCACTTTCGTCAATCTTCCGCAGCAGCATTTCCGAAAAGCTCTCATCAATCTGCCCCAGTGCCTCCTCCAGAGATTGACTGCTGCAAGATTTACAGATTGCTTCGGGCGGCAGCGGGGCAGGTGCAGCTTCAAAGCAGGATTCCTCTGACAACGCTTCGAGCCGCCGTCTCTGTTCTGACCGGCTGTCCGTATGTTCATCCACATACCGGTCATCTATGTACGCCGCGATATCGGCAAACAGTTTTCCGCTAATCTGATATGCCTTCCGGTCAAAGACAACGATGTAGACCATTATCTCATTTTCCATCAGGAACGTACTGATGGTATCGACTGCAACCTTCAGAGCCTGCTCTTTGGGATAGCCGTAAACACCGGAGGAAATCAGCGGAAAGGCCACCGACTGACAGCCATTTTCTTTCGCCAGGTTCAAAGATGTCCGATAGCAGGATTCCAGAAGCTCCTGCTCCCGATGCTTGCCATCCCGCCACCGCGGACCGACTGCATGGATCACATATTTGCAGGGTAAACGGTACCCCTTTGTAATTTTTGCACTGCCGGTCTCGCAGCCATGCAACGTACTGCACTCTGCAAGTAGCTCCGGTCCGGCGGCACAATGAATGCAGCCGTCCACACCGCCGCCGCCCAAAAGAGAAGTGTTGGCAGCATTGACGATTGCGTCAACGCTCATTTTTGTAATATCGTTTCTGATAATCTGCAATGGCATGAAACATACCCCCATTCTTCTGATCAATGCTCTTGTCTATTGAGCCATTTCATAACGCTATCAATTCCTGTAACCATCTATCTTCCTCCACAGTTCATTCAGCATTTCTTCTACTGCTTCTTCAACCCGTTCATCTGCATCTTCTCTCAATGCCAATGCCAGCGAAAGCTCATCTACAATGTTTCGTGTGGGCAATTTTCGTGGATTGTATCTCCACATCTCTACGGCCACTTGCACCTGCAAATCTTGCAAGCTATTGGTCATAACATCTTTCCATTGAGAGATTCTTTCTGCCGCACAACATCTGACATTCGGTGCGTTCAGCATGGAAATAGGGTCAAATTATACAGATAAGTTTTGGTATAAGAAAACCCCGGAAAACCTTGATTTTCCGGGGTTTTGTAAACCTTTTGATATAGTCTGAGCAGTCGATTATCGCTTGCTGAACTGCGGAGCGCGACGAGCTGCTTTGAGACCGTATTAAGCATCTCTATGGTGCGTTTTTCCTTGATATTACGGGCTTTTTCGCATTTTCTGTTGTCGGTTGTACTATTCCTTAACCATAGAAATCGGTAATTTTTCATCGAAATTCTCCTGGTTCAAAGCATCATTCACTACCTCGAAAAGTTCCTCTGGTTTATTATACTTGACCCTCGCGTAAATGTCCATAGTTGTCTTACTATTCTCATGCCCTGCCAAATACTGAACTGTCTTTGGGTCAACGCCCGCATAGAGCAGATGCGCCGAATTGAGAGGTTTAAATACTGTTCTGTTAACCGGATTGATATTTTCCAAAGAGAACGGCCGTTTCCGTACCGCACCTTCTTTCGGTCAATACCACTTTTCATGTTTAATTGTATACGATTTCCTTGTTTGCTGTAACCTTTTTTAACACTATTTTTGCAAATAAACAGGATGCCGACATTTGAAATACCGACACCCTGTTTGCAAAATTCGAAAATGCCTTACTGCTCCATACGAACCGTAATCTTGGACGGATACTGTCCGCCATGGAAGATTGTATTATGTGCAACAACCGTTGTCTGGCTGTTGAAACCGTCTTTTGTATTGCTGTTCGGGAATACAAAGTTCTTCGCACTGGAGGTAATCGTCACGCGAATTCGATGTCCCTTCTTAAAGCAGTTGGAAATCTTCGTCGTGAGGATTGTCAGCGGAACTACCTCGCCCGGATTTAAGAAGTCTGCATGGTCAAATCCATTGCGATACTTCGCAGATAAGATACCATCTGCCAGTTTGATAGAACGGCCATTTTCATCTACATCCGTTAATCGAACCATGAAATCCGTATCCGGTGCATCGGAAGCGATGTAAAGAGACACGGTTATATCGCCTGTGATTACCACGTCCTTCTCCAGCGGATCCGTGGAGTAACACAGCATATCCTGACGTTTCTCCTCCTCTGTATAGTCCTCCGGAACCTCAATTTCATTTTCAGACATATCGATGATATGAGTTGACGGATTCTGAGGATCATAATCATAGCTGTCCTGACTCTCCTTCTCCGGCAGTTTAAAGGAAAGAACTCCATCACCGGAGGATGTGTTGGCATGACCGCAGCTGTCCAGGTAAATCTCTGTTTCCTGGGTCTCCGGAATTGGCCAGTTGGAAGCTGTCTTCCATGTTTCCTGTCCGACGGTATAATACTCAACTGGAGCTGTTTTATCAATTCCGTTGTCTACGCCCTTCAGATGATGCTCAAACCACTGAAAATAGATAAAATCTAAGTCAAAGCGCAGAGCCTCGTCACCAAATGACACTCCATGCATATCGTATTTGCTGTTTCCGCTATGCTGCCACGGACCTAGAATTACTTTTCTCATGCCTTCCGGGAAATCATGCACAAGCTCCAGAGCCTCTGTCGTTCCCATTCCATTATCATCAAACCAGCCGGACTGGATGAGAGCCGGGATCTGCGCATGCACAGAGCGCTCCTTCCAGTTGGAACGATGCCAGAATTCATCATAATCTGGATTTTCCAGCCATTTATCCAGGAACGGAACATGATATCCCAGTGCTTTTTCTGCAAGCTGATCTAACGGGCGGATGTTCAATACTTCTTCCCAGTCATCCCGCTCCATCAGTTCCGGATGGAATTTTTTCTGAGAAACAGCGAATCCCCAGGCAAGCATTCCGGAGGTAAAGCAGCCGCCTCTTCTCGGCAGATCCACAAATGCACTTCCTGCACATACGACGCTGATCAAGGCTTTCAGGTGAGGATTACCGCTAGCTGCTGCTGCCCACTGTACATATCCCAGATAGGAACCGCCTACCATGCCGACACTTCCTGAAGACCAGGACTGCTCTGCAATCCAGTTCAGAGTGTCATCGCCATCCTCTACCTCAGAGTGGTTCGGAATCCATTCGCCTTCGCTGAGATTACGGCCCCGGACATCCTGAACTACGACTGCATAGCCGCGCTGTACGTACCGATAGTAAACCTCACAGCCATCTTCTTTTCCATATGGTGTACGAATCAGTACCGCCGGCACCTTCTCGTTCAGCCCAGCCGGTACATAAACATCCGTTGACAGATGAATACCATCCCGCATAGGAACCAGAAAGCTTCCAAGATGATTAACTCCGTATATTTTCTCATCCGGCCAGGTGTTTTTCCACATTTTAAGAACCGTTCTGTCCTCCTCGCCGTCCCGTACCAGTACCGTAACCATTTCCCTTGCCGGACAGCACACTGCAAGCAGCTTACCATTCTCTACCAGCTTGTTATTCGGGAATTTGACATCACGCTGCAGATACCAGGAATCCTTACTGCTTGTATAGCGCTCTGCGCCTTCCGGCAGATCTACGATGACTTCCCCGTCTCCCACAAGTTTCTGTTCATAGCTATGGAGCTGATGTGACAGCTTCAATAAGTCAATTTTGGTAAATGATTTATAAAAGGCATTGTCCTCTTCCGACAAAGTCTCCCACGGAAGCAGCTTACCCGATGCAATATCCAGTTTTTGAATGGAGATCGGCTGCGTATCAAAATCAAGTTCCGCATAAAGAATTCCCGATACATACAAATGATATAGTTTCATAACGATTCATCTCCCTATTCGCTGCTGTGCACACATGTGTACACAGTTACTATGTTCCTGTTATACTCCGATGATGCCGCGGATAGCATAAGCAACTGCAATACCAAGGTAGTTGCCCATCGCTCCGGCCAGAACGCCCATCAGAAGACCGGTTGTAATCATAGTTTTCCACTGTGCACTTGATGCAATCAGAGCAGCTGTCGGGCCGTCAGAAATACATGCCACAGCAGAAAGAAGAACATACTCAAATTTTACCTTCAACAGTCTCGTTACAAGCAGATGCAGTACAATGCAGCTGACGATAACGCAGAAGCAGAATAAGGTAATATAGAATGTAGATCCGAAGAACTGTTTCAGATCAACGGCGAATCCAATGGTGGTCAGGAATAACAGTGCCACAAAAAGTCCCAGGTCAAAGTTGCCGCGCAGCTTACGTACTGCCGGAATCTGTGCAATGATAATTGAGAAAGTCGTAATCAGAATAATACGTCCCGCACTGCGGAAGCCCGGTCCAAATACCATGCCTGCAATGGTCGTAGCTGCCCATACAGTACCAAAGCCGATTGCCAGCAGCCATGCGATCTCCTGAATGGACCACTCTTTAGATGCCATCAGTTCTTCATGATCTCCATCGCCCTGCAGCTCTGCCTCTGTCATCTCATAAGGCCACAGCTTTCTCAGCAGCTTAGAGTTCTTGTAGATAGCCGGTGCCGCAAACATAAGAATCAGACTCGGAATACCAATTACATAGTCTGCTGCATTGGCAGCTGCGATGGTTCCCTTTGCCGCATCCAGTCCGACTGCGATTGCTGTCAGGTTGGAACTTCCGCCTGTATAGGTTCCGACAAACATTCCGGCAATCTTCCATCCCTCATCAATCTTGGATGCGAATAAAATACCAAACACGAATGCCATCAGGCAGACACTTACCGCTGCTGATGCCAGTGCAATAATCGAGTTTCTGTTTAACAATTTTTTCATCTGACGCAGATCCAGGCTCAGCAGACAGATAGAAATAGACAGCGGTACACAATAACTGCTGAGGGCATCATAGGTCGGACTGGACACCGGTACAATTTTCAAGTTTGAAAGAATAATACCGGTAACAATAACCGTTAAAGCCGGTCCAAGCACCTTGAACACTTTAAAGCGTTGAAGCCAAAAGCCGACAGCTACCATAAGAAACATAACCAGAAGCAATGCGCTTTCTGATGAAAATAATGTTGTACTTTCCATATAATTAAGTAATCCTTTCTAGTGAGAACCTCCGCGAGGCCTGGCGCATGACTTCAGTCAGCGCATCCCCGCGGAGCATTTATTATCCGAATTAGAAATCCAGATCCAGACCAAGACCCGGTTTCTGAGACAGTGTATATACGCCACCCTCGATGGTGAAGCCACCCGGCATTCCCATCTCCGGATCTACTGCATACATGAAGCTGTCGCAATCTGCCTCTGTGATATTGCTCTTAGCTGCAACCAGGCTGACACCTGCTGCAATCGCAACCTTCGTCTCCAGCATACAGCCAACCATACAATTTACATGATTTGCTTCTGCGATTGCATTGATCTTCTCTGCCGGATACAGACCGCCGCACTTCATCAGTTTGATGTTCAGAATATCAGCTGCATCCATCTTGCAGGCTTTTGCTGCATCAACCGGAGAATGGATAGACTCATCCAGCATAATCTGCATATTAACCTTCTGGCGAAGGATCTTGGAACCGTCCATATCCCACCATGGCAGACACTGTTCTACTGCGTCAACACCGATTTTTTCAAATTCATTCAGAACTCTTACCGCATCATTTACGGTATATCCCTGGTTTGCATCCACACGCAGGCGGATATCTGGTCCAACTGCTTCGCGAATCAGAGTAAGTGCACGAATATCATCCGCCGGATTAATTCCAGCTTTCACCTTCAGGATACGGAATCCATCACGCTCAACACGCTCTTTTGCTTCCTGTGCCATCAGTTCCGGCTTATCAATACCAATTGTCATATCGGTTACGATCTGGTCACGGTATCCGCCCAGTACCTTGTACAGCGGCTGGTTCATAACCTTGCCCTTCAGATCATACAGCGCAATATCGATTGCAGCCTTTGCTGAGGTATTGCCGGAAATCAGACGATCCATCATCAGATGAATTCCCTCAATATTCATCGGATCCATACCGATCAGACCCTGTTTAAACAATTTAAGAACTTCCAGAACGGTTGCACTGTTCTCTCCGGTAACCGGTTCAAACGGAGCTGCCTCTCCGATTCCATAGATTCCCTCATCTGTCATAACTTTTACCAGAACATTCACAGAATGATCCTGTACGGCAAATGCAATACGGAACGGCTTCTTCATCGGAATGTGAATCACTTCTACTTTTACATCAGTAATTTTCATATTAGACCTCCATACTGTAAAATTATTTTAAAATTAGTATAATTTTACTCTCACTAAAATATATAGTCAACCTTTTCCCGTTCAAAATACAAAATTAAGGATTTTGCATAAAAAATATTCCATAAATCTGTGAAAATAAGCCAAAGTCGAAACAGATAATAAGGCAAATAGGAGAATAGTAAACTTTAATATTTTTATATATATAAAACAAATCAAACTCTGGTTTATTTACAAAAACAATGGTATACTAATACAGACAGCGGATTCCGCTGAAGATCATAGAATAAAGTACATCGAACAGGGGGATTACAATATGCTCGGTGAGCAGATACGCAACATAAGAAAATCAAGAGACTTTACACTAAAAGCCCTGGCTGAACAGACAGGACTTTCCATTGGCTATATATCCCAGATAGAGCGCAATCTGACGGACCCATCCCTGTCAACGCTTCGCAAAATCAGCGCTGCTCTGGATGTTCCCACCTATCTTTTTATGGGAGAAGCCGAAGCTGACAACACACTGACTACCAGAAAAAATCAGGTCATCACTTTATCACAGCCCCATTCCAATATCCGTTACCATCTGCTGACGCCGATGCCATCGGCAGAATTTGTTCCCCAGTCTCTGATTATCGGTTTTGAGCTGGAAGCACATGCTAAGGATGGCGAACGCCCTGTGATTCACCCCAGTGAGGAGATCATCATGGTCCAGTCCGGAGAACTGGATGTTATCATCGGAACCGAGAGAATTCACCTGATGGAAGGGGATTCGACGCTGATTCGATCCAACCTTCCCCATATTGTGGAAAACACGACAGACAAGCAAATGACCGGTATTTCCGTATTCACACCGGCCATCTGGTTTCCATCCATACGAAGAACTGAACAGAACGGATAAAACTCATCCCTTTAAAAACGCTTTCGTCTCTTCGCACTCCGGCTTTTTCCAGAATGTTTCTGCATCCTTTGTTTCTACCAGCCGTCCATTCTGGAAAAAGGCCACATCGTCCGCAATGCGCTTTGCCTGCGCCAGGTTGTGGGGAACAATCACAATGGTATAACGCTCCTTCAGGTTCTTAAGCAGCTCTTCTATTTTGGCAGAAGCCTTCACGTCCAGAGCCGAACAAGGTTCATCTAAGAGCAGTACCTTCGGCTCCACCGTCAGCGCCCTGGCAATGCACAGACGCTGCTTCTGACCGCCTGAAAGCTTTAATGCACTCTTATGCAATTCTCCGGCCACTTCTTCGTAGAAACCAGTCAGCTTTAGTGTCTCTTCTACAATCTTTTCCAGCTTTTTTATCCCGGATTCCATAGTAAACCGGCGCATAGGTCAGGTTTTTATAAATAGAAAACGGAAACGGTGCCGGTGTCTGAAACACCAGTCCCACATTTTTTCTCAACTCTTCCATGGATATCCGCCTCCTCCAACATAATTCTGCCGGACACATTCACCCCGCGCTCCTGCTCCAAAAGACCATTTAACGTCTTCAAAAATGTGGTTTTTCCGCAGCCGGAAGGTTCAAGAATCGCTGTGATCCGGTTTCTGCGGATATTCATAGACACATTATGGAGAACCGTTTTTCCATCATAAGATACATTCAAATTGCAGATCTGCATGATCGCATCGTTCATATTGGATTCCATTTTATTTCTCCTTTCATTTTTCCGCTTTACCGGTTCTACTGCTTCCTGCAATGCTCTGCATACAGAGCCGCCGCCAGATTACCTGCCAGAGAACGACACCGAAACAAATCGGGACCATTCCACAAAAAACGACAAACAAAAACGCCAGTCTTCTCCAAGAGAAAACTGGCATCATGACGATTCTATAGTCTATAATTGCCGATTAACCGGCAGGATAATACCGGTTGAGGTGTGTAAGGAGCAGAGACATCAGAAAAGCTTTTTTTGACGAATTACATATTGCTACTCTCATGGCGGCTCCCTCCGTGGGCCGCCGATCCTGTGTCGGGCAAAGAAAAGCGGCGGCCTTGATTTCTCAAAACCGCCGCTGGGATATATAGAGTGAGCGCACAAACTCAACCTGCCCGCAACGGTTTTTTTCTTTCCCCGTCGGGCGGGGCAGGCTATTCTAGCACCAGAATTTCATTCTGTGGCTACGCGTTCTGCGAACGCTTTTGACCAGTACCAGCTTACCGCTGGCCGTGGTCTTTTTCTTTTTCAACATCCTGTTCTACCTCCATTTTCAGCACTCGATCTACATTTGCCTTTGCCGTTAAAAGCTCCCGCATTTCCTCACGGGAACGCCGGTACTCGGCATAGGTCTTTTTCTTTTCTTCCAGCAATTTCGCGTACTCCGTCTGCAACTCTTTGACCTTGGGCAGCTTCTTGACGCCCATCTCATCAAAGGCATTCTTAGCAGCCTGGTGGAGCAGAATTTCTTCCTCATGTTCTTCCCGGAATTTCTTAGAGTAACCCGCCTTGCGGTATGCCACATAGACCTCACGGGTCTTGGCATAATTTACGATGTGAGTACGCAGAACAGCGATCTCTGCCATGCGCTTTTCAGCCGCTTTGATCTGCGCCGAAAGTTCATTGTGATGTGCCGTGGCAGCCGCAGCCTTTTCTTCCAAAACCGCATACTCCAGCAGGTTATGCTCTGACAGGTAATTCATGGTCTGCGCCATTTGCTTCAGATTGAAAACTTTAGCCCATCGAGCATAGCCAGCACCTTTTCCGGCCTGCAATTTTGCCTGAATGTCCACCAGCAGATTGACCTTCGGCGGCTCTGCCTGTGTGACTGTTTTCTTTCGCGGGGTATGTGCTTTCTTCCCGGAGAGAACTGCCCGCAAATCTTCCAATCCATATCCTTCGCCCAGACTGTCCATGCGGGCGGCTTTCTCCCAACCAGAGAGCTTCAGTCGATACGATTTTCCGCGCTTTGATACCTCACAGCCGGACTCTTGCAGCAGCTTCAGCAGTTCCTCAAAATTAGCAGGACTTTGTGATAATGTGTTGTCAATCGCCACACGCAGCAGCTCTCGGTGAGAGGGCTTTGCCTGATCGCCCAGCCATTTGTTATAGCTCTTTCCGTGAGGTTTCGGATTCTCCACAATGGACAGTCCGTTTTCGATGTAGATGGTGTCACTTAACTGTCGGACCGCCTTGGTGCTGCCCCAAAAGTTTCGGAATTTCCGGTCATATTCTAAGCTGACCGATGACCAGATAATGTGATTATGAATGTGCGACTTGTCTATGTGAGTGCAGACCACAAAGGCATGATTGCCTTTAGTAAAACGCTTTGCAAATTCTACGCCCAGCCGGTTAGCTTCTTCCGGAGTAATCTCGCCGGGGCGGAAGGACTGGCGCACATGATAGGCAATCACATCATCCGCGCCACGCACTCGTCCGGTAGCGGCAATGTACTGCCGCTTTGCCAGAAGGAACTCCGCATCCGCAGTCCGGCTGTCACACGCATAGCCGGTAATGAGCCTGCCGTTATCTGTTTTCTTTGGATTGGCCACATAGTCGATGATGTCACTGATCGCCCGACTCTCTGTGCGGCCTTTGCCGACATGAAGCGGCATGATTCTTGTAGTTGCCATAATAGAAGGCCCTCCTCTCATAAATATTTTTGTTTTCGCTGAACTCTTTGCTTCTATCGTTGCAATAACTTTCTCCGCTGGGTATAATAAAAAAGAACATTCTACAACCTCAAAGGAGGGATTTTATGATAGAACAGCTCATTGCCGAAGCAACGGAATGTGATTTCAAAGTTGCTCTCGAAACAAAAAAGCCAAAAAGCTGGTTAAAAAGTGTCAGTGCCTTTTCCAATGGAATCGGCGGCACTCTGTTTTTCGGAGTCTCTGATGACCGGGAGCCTATCGGCTTGTCCGATGTTCAAAAGGATGCTGAAGCGATCAGCCGCTTAATCAAAGAACGAATCACACCATTACCTCAGTTTATCTTAAAACCATTACAGGAAGATGGTAAAAATCTATTAGCTCTGGAGGTTTCTCCCGGCCGCAGCACCCCATATTATTACAAGGCAGACGGCGTGATGGAAGCATATATCCGTGTTGGAAATGAAAGCGTAATTGCCCCTGATTACATTGTGAATGAACTGATCTTAAAGGGAACCAATCAGTCCTTTGATACCCTAACAACAGACGCGGTAAAAAAGGATTACAGCTTTACACTTCTGGAAGCAACCTATCTGGAACGGACCGGTCTCCGCTTTGAGCCATCCGATTATGTCTCCTTCGGTTTGGCTGACAAAAATGGGTTCCTGACCAATGCCGGAAAGCTCATGACCGATCAGCACACAGTTTATAACTCCCGTATGTTCTGTACCCGGTGGAATGGCTTGGAAAAAGGCTCTATCTTTGATGATGCGCTGGACGATAAAGAATACGAGGGAAATTTGATTTATTTACTGAACAGCGGCAGTGAATTTATTCGCAATAATTCCAAAGTCCGTTTTGTCAAAAAGGCACAGTATCGTGTAGACAAGCCGGATTATGCTGAACGAGCTGTGACAGAGGCTCTTGTCAATGCGCTTATCCATCGTGATTATATTGTGCTTGGCAGCGAAATCCATATTGATATGTTTGATGATCGGGTGGAAATCACATCTCCGGGCGGTATGTTTGGCGGCGGCTCAATTCAGGAATACGATATTTACAGTATTCGTTCGATGCGACGAAACCCTGTGATTGCTGACCTGTTCCACCGCATGAAGTACATGGAACGCCGTGGAAGTGGCCTACGCAAAATCGTCAGTGAAACCGAAAAGCT
>JAHZFO010000008.1:0-93341 GCA_019421285.1 Clostridiales bacterium | reverse complement strand
ATCCAAGAGGATATATAGCTCTTTTAGAGTTTACACAGAATTAATTACAGTCTCCTAATGACATATCTTATATCAGTTTTTTCTGTTTACACAAAACTTGAAACGCTCTCTAATTAATATCTTCGTTTTCATCCACTGGTAATCTCATTGTACCAAACCCTAATTTTTTCAATATATCCATTCCTTTCACATCATTCAACTCAAAATATTATGATAACAGTCGCCATATCAATTTCTTCTTATAAGGAATTCGACATACTATAAATCACTGAGGGGAGAATGAAATGTTCTATTCACCGAATAACCGCATATATTGTCCACATTTTCAGATACAAATAAATATGTTTTTCTTCTGCGAAACACATCTACTCCTTGCTATATCTCTTGCCAACTACTACCAATTTACATTATCACTGTTCAAAGAGCTGATAATGGTAAAACTTTAATATTGATTTTAATTGAACATTACCTACCATTGCTCAAGAAACAGAAAAATATACTCTTCAATCCTCCAATTTCAAAAGCGTAAGCTACATACATTAAGCTACCTAAACTAACTCTTGTTATAGAACTATTTTTCAATCTGCGCTTTTGTATTATTCCAAAACCACCTTACATACTAATATTGAGTGTACAATTATTAGCTATACACCTTACATTTGTCTTCCGATATTTCTTTTTCTATTTTTATCATTGTTTCTTGACAATAATCCAAAATCCAGTTAGAATTTATTCTTAACCTTTCCTTCAAATATAATGCAGTTTCATTTACCCTTGTATATTGTTCTTTAGAAATTACCCCCTGTGCCAAAGCCATATCAAGCTCATCTCTATCATCTTCAACTATTTCACCTGAGTCTAATATAATTAAATCGAGAAACAAATCATTATAAAAACAAACCCCATCCTCATCTGTACCCTGACCATCAATCATATCAATATACCATAAAATTGTCTTTCTATTTTGATCCATATACATAGTTATAACATAGTTTTTATATTTAGGCACTATTACAAGCCACTGAAATCCATCATCCGCAACTACCGGTCGGCCATCCAAAAATCCCCACACCTGTTTTTCTTTTACCTTCTCAATATGTATTAAACCATATCGTTTCTCTTCGTCTTCTGATAAATAAACATTTTTTTTAACGATAGATCTATTCCATTCATCAAAAGTCATTCTTGTATGCTTAATTTTTAACTTATCCCCCATAAGCACCTCCAACAAAATTTTACACCAAATTATTTTCCATTCTTATACTCTCTGTATATTTTTATTGAAGATGTATAAGAAATCCTTATTTTAAGTTATTACGAGCTTTCTCTTCTTATAGCCACCTTCCTGTTCCCTCTTCACAGACCGCAACAAACCATCTCATGTCTGGCAAGATCTCCCACCTGCTACAGTAGAGTCCTAACTACCTTCGTTCTGTTTATCTGTAGTTGGATGCCGATTATGCTCACATGCAAGGTCTTTTCCCTACAGCGAAATTCTTACACAGCTACACTGGCTATATATTTTTCAATACTACTACAGTTACCTTCCCGCTTCTCGGCACCAACTGATAATGGACGCTTTAATTATCTGCGCTACAACTGATGGCTCCTGTCGGTGTATATCCGACATCATCTTCTCCAAATTATAAGTCACACCGTTCCTTGTCCAAACTTTACCTGTCACACTTGGAAGATTCAATTCATCAAAAATTGCTTTCACTGCTTTTGCATTCTTAATCTCTACGTAATCTGTCGGTGCAGAGTAATGATAACTCAATCCTTCTTCTCGATAAGCCGCTGTTGGAATAACAAACTTTCCATCCGTCGCATTACAGTCCAGCGAACCTGCTGAACCAAACATAATAAATTTGTCAGCACCTGTAAGCCAATTTGCGTCTATCACATCACTTCCAGCCAATGCAGACCCTATATGACTTAAATATCCTGCAATCTTCATTTCATCTATTTCAAAAACATATACTGCTGTCACTCCATTACAGCATCGTATAATTCCTGCCTGCTCATGTTCATATGTTTCAAGCATGTATTCAAATATGACCTCTGAAAAGATTATAACACACTTATCACATAAATTCTTTTTCTCACCATAGAAGTCCTTTGGTCCAAACAAAACCTCTGATTTATCAAATGCGTCTGTTATCATTTAAATCCACACCTCCTTAAATTTCTCCAATCTATAATGACGTTCTTCATCCAACTCCTTGACACCATTCTTATAATCATATCCAAATTTCCTGTAAAATTCTGTTGCTGTAATAGATGCAGGTATCTCAATACGAGTTGCTCTTACATAAAACTCATCCTGTTCCAATGTATTTATGATTTTTCTTCCGATACCTTTTCCATGGAATTCTGGCAAAACAAAAATAGTCAACAAAATGCTTTCTGTCTTACTTCCCCAGAAACTAGAAATTGAGCCCGTACCAACTATCTTACCATTCCATTCAAAAACATACATATGTGCATAGTTGGCAATATTTAAAACTTTCCCTGAATCATAAACCTTTGCAAGTTCCTCCATAGCTGCAATTCCATAATCCTTGCTATTGGCCTCTAAGAAATTCCTTACAATAAGCTTGCTAACCTCATCTGCATCCTCTTCTTCAAATCTTCGTACATTAATACAATTTTTTACATAACCAACCAATGTCATCTTTTCATTTACCACTATATCCTCGCCAACTCTAACAAAGCCGTATTTTTCGTATAAATGACAATTGCCTGTTTCCTGCTTAATCGTATCTAAACGCCATTCTATTGTATTCGGATAAATGCCAAATAATTGTTCTATCACCGTGCTCGCAATCCCTTTATTTTGAAATTCGGTAATTATAAAAATAGGAGATATCCAATTAACATTTTCATTCACCTTTTTGCCTTGATGCCATCTGACTCTCACACCTCCAACTTTTTCTCCATGAAACACAATGAAGTAAAAATCTGAATTTTCCTCAATAATCTTCTCTGTTACTCTTTTCAGGCTTTCTTTTGCCGGACTTGTATCATCATCTTGATATTTTTCATATAATGGCATAAACGCTTCTACCTGTAGTCTGTGCAGACACTCTGCTTCATCTTCTGTTACCAATTTCAATTTAATTAAATCATTCATTCCATGCACCTCTTTCACGCAGAAACGAGATACGCTCTGCGAATCTCGCTCTGATTAGCGGTCGTCAAATGTTCACTCGTGCAAGCACGATGACCATTTTCCTCGTCGCTATAACAAAAAAATCGCACCAAACATTCATTGTCTAGTGCGATAATTCCAATTTACGATGTAATATATATTAACACATCACTTACATTCTGGTTTTATGCACTAGACTAATAGACCTACCGGCTATAAGTCAATGCATTAACCCTGCAAAGCTTATAACACAGTATGTCTATAATACATGTACATATAACGTCTTGAATGTAAGTTCTGATTCATTTGTATGCTCTCCTTGTAATTTTGATAATAAATATACTACCAATAATCCCATGTGTCAATCACTCTATAAAAATCATTTCAAATTTGAAGGCTGAACTGTTACTTTTAATTTACTAATGATACATTCATCCTTTTATATTTGAGATGTTGGTCTTTTGCATGCTTTTCTGAATTCCTGAATTAAATTTTTAAACTCTTCATCTTTCATTCTAACATACATCCTTCCCATATATTCCCTTTGAAATAACAATACCCTACGAACAGAAATTCTACATGTACAGAGTACAGCAATTCTGTGTCTAATTTTAGTTTCTTTATCTTTCTCTTCCTTAAAAGTCATTCTTAAAAATAGTAATTCATATTTTGAATACAGCTCCAAAGCATATTCTAACGGAATTATCAATACTAAATATACAATCGGAATCATAAAACTAACCAACGTATTAATAACATTTAATTCCTTATATTCAATTATTCCAACCCTTATTGTCTCATATAATATCCAAAATCCAGCTATAGCCAATACAAAATCTAACAATTTATGTACATTCTTATATTCTTCTTTTCTTTCTGCTATGACATTCATTACTGTAATAATTGTGATAATTGGAATGATGGCAAGTTCAATCCATATATTAAAAGTAAATGTACTCATAAAAAATTCTAAAATCATAGTGAGTTTCAAATTATCTTTAAGAACTTTTTGTATATATCTTTCATCAGCCTCACTTGAAACAGCGTTCATACAATATATAAGCCCTGAAAAAAGAAACCATATAATAATATCCTTGATATAAATATTTTCCCAAATGGATGAACGATAAAATATCATCGTGATAGCAAGAACATATAGCAGTATTATTTCCCATAATATTCTTAACTTCTTATCAAAAAAAATTACTATTACCTTCCAAAAACTTTTTCTTATTTTCTTGTGACACATTATATATACTAGAAAAAGTAATCCCCAAATTAATGTCGCCCATTCCCTTGTTGACAAAATTGACATAATATTTATCTCCTTCTGCCTATTCTATCTCCATTACTCCACCCACAAATAGAGCCAAACTAGAGCCATTTGATAAAGCAAATGCCGGAAACCCGCATAAATACAGGTTTTCGGCATTTCTGTCCTGTTCCGGGGCACACCACATTATCCTCAAAGGGCAAAATCCAGTATCCTCACTATCCTCACATCCCACAGCAAAGCCACACTGCAAAGCTACACAGCAAAACCCTCCGGCACTGCAGCGCAATTCCACAGCACATTCCGCAGTGGTAATCCTGACAACCCAACTTCTATTGCGTCCCATATAACAGTATCATCTTACACAGCAGCACTATCGTAATGTCACTTTCGCAGCATCATCCAAAGCATCCCTCACACCCTGCAACACCAGGAAATATCAACGTTTCGCAGTGTTACCCATGCCCTTGTAGTTTCGCAGCAAACTCACGCAGTGATGTTTCGTCTACTTCTATTCTATACAGAAAGCTGTAAAATTCAACGTGGATTTTTACAGCTTTTTCCGATATCACGTTGCTTATTTACGCCTCATTTTATCTGAGTCAGAATCCTGTGTGACCGGGGCAGAAATGACAAAAAAGAACAGCAACAGAGCTACGCTACGGTATTACTCTCTGTTGCTGATAGGATAATCATTTTTGCCTTTTACAGGATAATGGGGTGTGCCCTGTGATATAGTGAAATATATATTAGGAAATAAAACGATACTGTATAAGAAAAGGTAAATTCTTTTCGTACACAGTTTTTTCATGACAAACGGCTGATTTCCACGCTATTTTTAACCCAAATGGCTGCATGAAAATTGTACACAAAACCATTTGTTTTTTTATACAGCAGTATCCATTCGATTTCCTAATAAAGGAAGTTGAAAACATCCGCTTATTGTGATATATTAAACATAAAGAAAGGCACCTGCTGTAAATTTTTGAAAACTAATATTATACCAAAAAGTACTTTTTTTCCGTTCACGCATTAAAGATTATTTTCGCAGTAAAACTCATATTTTTCATCTACATTAAGATCTACTCTTTTCTCAAATCCTACACCTATATCAACATTTTTTTCTTCAATATTTTCAATATCTACCCCATCTTTCTGAATCGATTTTATTGTTAATATTTTTCTTTTACTTCCTTTAACTGCAAGCAAACAATCTTCTTTATGTAATACTATTTCTTGATTATTAATACATATTATATGATGATCAATAACCTTCAATGGTTTTCCGAGCAAACACATTTTGTCATTTTCATATTGTATAATATAAATTGACTTAATTAAAGCTTCTAAAATCGATTCAGCAAGGCACTCCATATAATCAATATATTCACTCGCAATATCAGATAACTTTATTCTGGTTTCAACCCATCCATGTGCAACATTATTTCTTTCTTCTACTAATCTATCAAGCATTTCAAACAATGGTTTTGAACCATTTGACATTAATCTATTATACGTTTCTTCATTGAAGATTTCACGTTTAAAAAAATATGACTTAAATAGATAATTAGAAACTATGCTATTTTCAAAATTTTTTATTCCTAAGTCATTTGCAAGTTCAAGTATCTGTTCTATTTTAAGATTACTACCATGAGACAAAATCAATTTTTGATTATTTCCAAATCCTTCTTTAGGATTATTAAAAGCTGCAACAGCATTTTTTACCGCTTGTTTATCTGTCAACTCGCAATTCTTGTATCGTTGTGGGTTTGAAAGAAAATCACCTAGTTTTTTTATATGTTTTTCTTTCATCTTTTCTGGCAAATTATCATAGTTATCAATAACTCCATATATAGCTAGGCAATATTCATTAAATACATTGTCTATATACTGTTCAAAACAACCATATATGCTAATTATCACTGCATTGTATTGTATTGGAGTTTCCACAACCTGCTTAATTATTTTACTATATTGTAACGATAAATTTAATTTCTTCTCCCCCTGCTTTTCATAAAACTCTATCTCACTAATTACATCTTTCTGTAATTCCACGCTTTGAATAAATATCCTTATCTCTGCAAGTTGCCTTTTATATTCATCAAAATAGAATCGTAAGTTTATCATTGATTTTACCCTAATACTTTTTCTGTAATAAAACTAATAAATAGTTCAGTCCTCCGCTTAATATCACTTTTAGATTGTCTTTTGCCATCGAATGCTTCTTCATTTTCCTTATAAAAATTCTCTAGCTTTTCAACATTCCTATTAAAATCAAGCTCTCTGTTATTAATTTCAATTTGACTAAGTGCAAGCATCATCGAATCATATATCATTTTTTGTGGAGATGTCCATGAAAATGAGCCTCTTCTCTTTACATATTGGCAAAATGCTTTTTCACCAAATAACTTATTTGCTTTTTCAATTGTTTCCTCAAAAATTTTTTTCAAAATCTTAAGCTGTTCATCCATATATTGATTACCCTGTCTCAAACATAAATCCATAAATTCACTTAATTTTCCACTATACTCATCAATATGACGCATTGCAAAGTAACGTAATACCAATTCAACATCATACATTCTTTTATATAGCTTATTTTTTGCGTATTTCAAAGCATCATCATAATTATCTAATTCTTCATCAGAAACATCAATATCATCCGGATTAATCAACCATAATTTTCTAAATATATTGTTGCTAGAAAGTAAAATACATAATTCATTAAACGGTCCATTATAAAGTGCATTTCTTATTTCTTGATCTTCTAATGTTACACCTCCGGTATTCAAACGTTCAAACACCATTTTTTTCATTTCTTCCTCTTGTATCAAGGTTTTACTAGATTCTTTTAAAAGAGTAATAACAGATAGTTGTCTTCTATCTATTCCCTCTTTGACCTTCCTAGGTAGTTGACTATATTTTTTCCCATTAAGTTCGGGCCATTGCGTCAGTTCTTCTAATTCATAACAGTCTTTATAAAAGTCGATAATTGCTGTAATTCTCTGTAATCCATCCATCACTTGATATCTATTAAAATCAGTTTCATATATAAATACGGGAGGTACTGGAATATTCATTATAAATGATTCTATTAACTTTGAACGTTTTTTTGAATCCCAAGTAATCCTCCGCTGATATTTAGGTTGCAATTCATAATTTTCCGAATTAAAAACTTGGTTTACAAGAGAAAGTTTTACAGCTCCTTGTTCTGTAATAATTCGAGCTTCTCCTTTTTCATATTTTTCATTTATTGCAGCATCTGACACTTCCAATGTCACTCCTTTTTGACTATTTATTATTTCCTTTTCAAAATCCAATAATATCATTTACTTCATCTCCCGTTCTTATTCCATTTACTATTTATCCCAAGGTAAAATTGTTCCCATTACTTTCCTTGGCTGGGCTTTTATTTGAACATCAAATTTAAGAGATGTTCTAGTTATATTTGTATCAGCATTATGTAATCTCATCGAAATAATCCACTGATCAAAATAGATTTCTATTGTCGTCTTGCTCTTTGGTTTTATACGAACTTCAACTATTTCCTCTGGCATTGTAATCGTCTGTACTGCCTGCATATTTTTATTTCCATTAAAGGAACGCATCAAAGAGCCATGCATATTATATGGATACACTTTGGTAGCTTTTGAACCATCTTCCTTTATAAACTTATAAAAATCCTGCGTACCGAACATATATTCAAAGAATGCTTTTGTGAACATTCTCGCATTTTCTTGTTTCTCAATACTATCATTTTCATCAACAATTCCCAATCGCTTTATTTCTGTAACAAACAGTTTAATTATTGGATAATATATTGTATCCATTTTATCCTCTACGGCTGACCATTTTTTATATAGTTCTGCATATTCATCTATTTTATTAAAAATATGTTTCATTCCGTCAACAAATGCATCACTACAAGTAAAACGTCCCTCTGTCCACACTTTTGCAAAGTCTGGATCTTCTGTAATTCTAGGATGTTTTACTGCTTCATGATTATTTTTACAACTTATTCCTATATCAGCAATGGATTTTTTATGATTTTTATCTTCAAATATTTCAAAATCAATATCTCTTACATCTCCCTTGGTACCCGCACTATCTGGCATAGCACGCAATACCCCATAGACTCTTTCATCTAAAGTTAAAATTGGCTCAACCATTCTCAGATACATTGCTGCTACTCTCGCTGCCCTGTTGTAATCGTTTTCCATGGTTTCAATATGTATTAACTCCATTTCAACATCATCATCCAAATCTTCATCCGAACCTTGCAAAACCTGATATGCTTTTTCAATATTCTTATAATTCTTATCTTTAATTATTTCAATATCTTTGGAGTCCCATCCATTTTCTGTTAATTCACGATATATCTCAATTAATGTAGCATATTCAAATGCCTTACCACTTAAAACAGTATTTGTTATTCTTTTATCCGCAGTCGGTCCATATATTTCCGCTTGCGGATTTTCCATATTTAAAAGAGGAAACAAATTGTCTGTAGTTAATATTTTACTAACCTCTATGGCAATTGCCTCCGCTAATTTTACAGGAACTGCATTTCCAATCTGTCTATATTTACTATTTAAATCGCCACAAAAGTGCATCCCTACCGGAAATGTTTGTATTGCTGCTGCTTCTTTGTAACTTAATCTTCTATAATTACCAACAAATCTAAACTTATCTACATCTTCAAACTCCATTCCATCAGAATCAGGACTTAGCGGGACTTGTTTTGCCATTGCTGGAATTGTAAACGAAACATCATCATAATCCCTTTGTCTGTTTCTTGACATATATCTAGAAGAAAATGCTGCTTGACACACATCATTCATATCTACTGGACCTAAATCTTTCAATACTTCTCCTAAAGTAACTGTTTTAGGATCTCCACCAGGAAATATGTATGCACCACCATTACATATCTCATTCTTAATACCAATAAAAATAACTCTCATTCTATCTTGCGGAACGCCATAATTTTTCGCATTTACAGTTGGCGCTGACATCGTATATCCCAATTCAGAAAAGTCTTCAATAATCTTATCAAAAACAGCTCCATCTCCTAGTGTCTTAATTCCTATAACATTCTCTGCAACAATTACTTTAGGTTTTTTAATTCTAACCATTTCCACAAAATGTCTATATAATACATTTCTCGAATCATCAACCTGTCTGGGTCCTGCAAGCGAAAAGCCTTGGCATGGAAACCCTCCTAAAACCACATCAACACTTACACCTGGTAATACTGTATTTAAATCTATTTTGGAAATATCTCCACAGTTTATAATAGTACATTCCTCATCAGGTTTTCTAGTTCCATCCTCATAATAATTTGCCCACTTGTCATATGTATCGCAAGCATCTTGTGAAAAATCATTGGCCCAAAGTATTTGAAATCCCTTATTATGGAAGCCCATATCTAACCCACCGGCCCCTGAAAACATTGATATTACTTTAAAACTCATCCTAATAACCTCCCATTTTCCTGTGATTCCTTTGAATCATTCGAATGTATATTACTATATTCTTTTGTTTTCACCTAAATTAATACTAATTGTATCATTTACATATTTTTGTTGAAACAATGCCTTCAATAAATATATATCACTATAATTTAATTGTGGAAAAAAGAACACCTTACTATCTCCCACCTCTACTATTGGCGAATAATGTTTACGCAAAATATTTAAATTTGATAAGGCACTTATAAGTACATTTTTATTTTCGTCTTGGACACAAAATACGACCAACTTGCTCTTATTGATACGTTCAATATATTTCTCTATATTTTCAATATCCAACACGTATTCGGTAATATGCTTTTTTTTGTCAAAAAAACACGCCTTAAATAGACTATTTGTTTCTAAAAAATTGCAACTCTGTATATTTTGTACCATAAATAATACCTCCTTTATTTATATTATAGAACATGTGTTCGTATTTTGCAACCATAATACAAAAAAGGACGCATAGATTTCAAGATATACATAGCTATTGTATCACACATTCTTTAATATTTGCGTATCTTTTTTCATTTTCAAATTATGTCCATATAACTTTGATTTACCATTTTTATGATTATACAAATTTCTTAACACTGACCTATAAATAACTTATTTACTAAAAATTAATATTATAGTAACCCATTCAATATAGTCCTTCTAATAATATAACAGATAAAACATCTACCTTTTTCTTCTCCCAACATCCTTTACCTTCTCCCCAATCCATTCCAAAAACTTCTCCAATAGATTCATCCCGCCAATCACAAACTGCTTCATAAACTCATACGCCTTTTCCAGCTTATCCTTCAAACTTCGGTTCTCCTCCCGGAGCATCTGATTCTGATACCTCAGCTCTATCACCTGCTCCTTCAGATAATCGTCACCATGGACTGCTCCCAGAAGTTTCTTCTTAAGCCGTTCTGCCTCCTCCAATTTCATCTGTGCCTGCTCCGTCTGCCTTTTTGCGGTGTCCGATATCATCATCCACTTGTCAGCCTCTTTTTGAGTTGCCTCGATTTCCTTTTGTTTATCTGTGAGCTTATCTACATTTTCAGAATACTCTAACCGCAACTCAGAATTCTTCAGACGTAAATTCGTTCCTTCCGACTGCAATTTCTGAATTTCAGCCTTGGTATCATCCAACATCTTTTGAGCTTCGAACTGTTCTGTTCTCATACTGACACGTTTATTCTCAATTGCCTTTTCCAGAGATTCAATTCTTTCCTCTTTTAATTCAAGAACAACCTGTGCGCCTTCCAGTTCCTCCTCAAGAACAGCCACTTCCTTTGCCCGCTCCTGCTCCTTATAATCCAATACGGATAAATGTGGATCGTGCGTGTTTTTCTTCTTCCAATCAATCCCATACCGACGCATGATAAGGGCAATATCATCCTTCTCTGTCTCTGCCCACTGCTTCCATTCGGTGTTCCCTTTACCCTCGCTTGCAAATCCTCTGGTAGCAAGTGCCGCCTTAAGACTTGTCTTTGTCTCCAATTCTCTCTTGCAACCGGATACCCAAGGGACAAAATTCAGATGCAAATGCGGTGTTTCCTCGTCCAGATGAATATAAGCACCAATCACATATAACTGCGGATTACAAAGCTGGAACATTTTTACATAATCCTTCAACACCCATGTTGCAACCTCAGCAGCCGAACTGCCCACTCCGGTATCATCCTTATTGCCAATTTGAACAATTACCTCATAAAATAATTTTTCCTGCTTACTCCTGGATATCTTTTCATAATAGCTTTTAATCTGCCTGTCCTTGCGTTTCTGTTTTGCATTGTATTCCTTAAGCGCCTTGTCAAACAGTTTATGGTAGACTTGCCTAATATCCTCATGGATAAGTGTAATATTATTTTGGGTGCGGCTGGCATCCACATTGTCCGCGATAAAGCTTCTTGTGTTGTGTCCGATGGAACCCTTCCCATTCATAAAACTGATTGTTCTTTCCATTGTAAAAATCCTCCTCTTTCGTTATGTATGTAAGCATTTCTTTTTTATCCGTAACGAGTGCCGGATACGGCACGAGATAGCAAATTTCTTAGGGAAGGTTTTGTTACTTTTGTCAAAAGTAACAAAAATGCAGATCCGCAAGCGGGTTTTGCGCTCCTCGCCGGAGTGGCTGTACGGCTCTGCGAGCCGGATAAAGCTCCCTTGAGGGAGCTTATGAGCCGCAGATATGCGGCATATCATTTACCATACACAGCTCCTTTAATACCCATGCCGGCTCCTAATGAAAACAGTTCACCACATCATGCAGCACTACCTCCTCTGCTATAATTCTTGCCTGTGTTCGTAGCCTGTACATTTCCACAAAAGAATTTGCCTGCTTCGGCTTATGTTCGCCCAGCCATTCCTTTTCAATATCCTCCAGCAATTCATAAGCCACCTCATTTACCTCTGCTGCCTTATCATGTAATTCTCCAAACCGCACCAGACTTTTGTATCGCTGTGAGTACGCCGTCCGTATGTAATCAATCCACATGTGACCGTATTTTCCAACATCTGCGTTTTTCTCCTCGCCATCTAAAGTAATCAACGGATAAAAGATGCCATCTTTTTCTATGTATTTCACTCCTAATTTTTCAAATAATGTTTCTTCGCTCATAGCCGCCATTTCCTTTCCAAAAATATTTTTATTTCTCATTCGGTACAGTAAGTTCCTTCATACCTGCTAATGTTCTCGGCTGTTCCTTGAATCCTTCCAATATTTCCAGCATGGAGCGGATGGGAGTCAGCAGCTCCCCATCCATATCCGATGTCTTTTCAATTCTTTCAAGCTCACGCTCTATCTGTTGCAGATTCTTCCGAAATTGCACCAGCATCAACGGATTGCCTGTGGCAACCACCTTCTGATGAAGAACGCTCTGGATAATATAATCCTGCTTGGTTCGAAACCCACTGAGTTTTACTCGGTTATTGAGTTCTTCATTCTCCTCCTGCGACATGTGAAATGCGATTGTCACATTACGCCATCGGTTTTTATCATCTCTATTCTTTTTTGACATTGACTAGCGCCTCCCTTTCTGTTTCCAATTGTGCTGCCATATCCGTCTGCACCGTTGGAAATAAATGTGCATAATGATAAGTGATATCTATCGCCTCATGTCCGACTCTTTCCCCTATTGCCAATGCAGAAAATCCTAAATTGATTAACAGAGAAATGTGGGAATGTCGTAATCCATGAATCCGGATTCTTTTCACTCCTGCAAGCTTTGCTCCCCTATCCATTTCGTGATGAAGATAATTTTTTGAAATGGTAAAAATTCTGTCGTTCATCTTTATTCCGTATATGCTTTTTATAAAATCCTCCATTTCTATAGCAAGGAAATCCGGCATGACGATTGTTCTGTTACTCTTTGGTGTTTTCGGATCCGTAATCACATCTTCGCCCTCCAGCCTCTGATATGACTTATTTATCCGAAGAGTTTTCTTTTCAAAATTGAAATCCGCCGGTGTCAGGGCAAGCAATTCTCCCTCTCGTATTCCCGTCCAGTAAAGCATTTCAAATGCATAATACGAAATCGGCTTATCTGCCACACACTCCAAAAATTTCTGAAATTCCTCTTGTGTCCAGAACTCCATTTCCTTATTTTCTTCCTTCCCCATAGTTTCTGCTTTTCTTGCCACATTATCCTTTAGGCCATACATATTTACTGCATGATTTAAAATAGCACTAAGCTGGTTGTGAATCGTTTTCAGATAAGTTTGGGAGAACAACTCCCCATTATTCTTTTTTAGTTTCATAATCTCATTTTGCCACTGGATGACATCCGAAGTACGAATATCATCCAGCTTCCTTTTTCCGAAATATGGCAGAATCTTGGTCTCAATAATGTGCTTCTTTGTCAGGAACGTATTGCGTTTTATTCTCGGCTCCAAATCCGTCAAATAAATATCCACAAAGCTTTGAAAGTTCATACTGATACTCTGATTCTCTTTCAGTTTGAAGTTCCGCTCCCATTCAAGGGCTTCGCTTTTCTTCGCAAAGCCCCTCTTGGTCTTCTGCTTCCTTTCTCCGGTCAAATCCTTATAATAAGTCCTCACCTCCCACATTCCGGTCTTTTTGTTCTTGATAACCGCCATCTATCCCACCTCCTTATCTGTGGACAGTCCGTAGATTTGTGACAATAAAATACTGCGTGCTGACACGCCCTTTTATTGTCACAAATCCTTCAGACTCAAGTTCTGCATTCAGTCGCCGTATCAGCTTATACGCATAGGATAGTGATACATCCAGCATTTCCATGACATCCTGCGCTGTTAAAAATCGTTTGTTCTCCATAAGCAAATGCCTCCTCTCTTTCGTTTATTATTCAGTTCATTTCTGAACGGTTTTGATGTGTTTTATATTAACAGTTCATTTTTGCACTGTCAATACTTTTAGCAAAAAACATTTCACTTTTGTACTGTTGATGTTATAATCTATGTATATATATGATTTGTACCTCGTGTTTTCATGCATGCTACAACACTCATTACACTTACAAGGAGCTGTTAAAATGGGCGAAAAATTCACCAGCCGGGTAGGCTTTTTAATTAGAAATTTCAGAATTGCGGCAGAAATGACGCAAAAGGAATTGGCAGATAAATGCGGACTAAACGAATCCACAATCCGAAACTACGAGCTCGGAAACCGATATCCGGACGAAACGACTTTGCTCAATATTGCCAACAATCTAGGTGTCAGTTTTTATGCATTATCAGATCCGGATGTTGCCAATATCTTCAGTGCACTCCATGTTCTGTTTGACATCGAATGGGCATACGGACTACGCCCTACTATGAAAGATGGAGAAGTATACTTCAAATTTGAAGAGCGGCTTCCAAATGCCGGTCCCCGTCCACAGGAAGACCTTGATAACTTCCGAAAGATGGTTGAGTATTGGGCACGTTTAAGAGACAAGCTGGAAGATGATGAAATATCAGAAACAAAATACTATCTCAAAGAGATAAAGTACCCAATAAACCCAACAGACCCAAATAAAGAGTATACCGTATCATTAAATCTTGATGATGACGACCAGCTACTTGTTCAGAATATGGATGAAGATGACGATGCAGAAGAAACTGCTGAATTGTTAAAAGACTTGTTTCCGGATTTCTCTTATGTGAAGAGGAAAAGGAAACCGAAGAAAGAATAAAAAATATCTACTTCAAACGAGGTTATTATGAATATAAAAAGTCAATTTAAAAAAAGTTACAAATACTATTTGAAACATGTTAACACCAGCATCTATTTTGAATCACAAAAAAAATATGATGAGAAACATAAAAAAGAAATTTTAGAATTTGAAAAAAATGATCCAGAATTAAAAAACCGAACAGATTGGTATGAAAATCATATTGTTACAAGCGTAACCATATGTGACATATTATCAAATGATGGAATAACCAAGCTTAGCAAACGATTATACTCATTATCGCCCAAAAAGTATAAAACCACAATTACATACAAAAAGCCCTCTGTTTTTAAGAACTATGACTATGTGCATTTGCAATACTCTGGTTCATTCTACGGGATCTTTGCAGAAGTAGAATTTCTTGATGACAAATACATAAATAGTGTAAAAATTACTTGGAGTCAAATTAATAGTTATTTTGCTATTCTTGAATACAAATTCACTTTGAAGCACAATTTAAGCGAAGAAAACTGTACTCGCTTTATTTGTGATAATATAAAGAAGTTGAATAAAAAAGATTATTTACCTTATTATTTTATAAGCAATAAGGAAGTAATCGATTTTCATATTTTGAATGAAATGAACGAAGACTTCTTTGTTCTGATTTTTCAACATTACATAACAAGCATTTTTTATAGCGAACAAGGTCAAAAATATAGATTAATTAATATGGTTCATATGACAAGAAAAGAACCTATAAACATTGATACCTTAGACTTTGGCTATTGTGGTGTTTCTTATTACAACAAGAAAGAGAATTATACGATAATATGTGATTCCAACTATAACTATTGCCTTATGGCTGGAAATAATAATATACCTCAATTTAGTTTATCATCTTATATAGCTAAATATGGGAATTCATTTTATTATATGTTTTTTGGTCACCGAGAACTGAAAATATTCGAAATAGAGTTTTCAAAATACTCAACAGGCAGAAAGAAGGCAAGGTATAACAAAAAATTCACCTATTTACTAAATAAAATGCAGAGTCTTTGCGAATCGCAAGCCAAAAGAAAAAGTGATATCTACCAATCATTTGATAAAGACTGGAAATTATATTTAGGATATAAAGAACAAAAACTTAATAAATTCGTTGCTAAAATCAATATTGATTACAAAAGCATCTACGCTAATCATTATGCCTACTTAAATACCTTATGCAATATAAATTATACAAAAAGCAATCAATTTATTTCAATAGCTGCCATAATTATAGCAATCATCACCTTGATACTGACTGCATAATGATAAGTTAATAATTATTGTCATTTGATTGTCACTCAAACCAAAAACGAGCCAAGAAGCGCCGTAATTTCGGCATTTCTTGGCTCTAATATATTATTCAAACTCGGCGTGTCCTTTGTTGCTCTTAACTATATTTGTTTAAGCTTTATGCAAATACACACCGTTTTTTACTTCAATTACATCATTTATTCTGGCTTGCTGATTTTCTGTTGCCAAAATGTTGCCACTCTGTCTAAAACTTTGGGGCAATAATCCCAAAAGATTATTGCCCCAAACATAACATTACACAACAATTATCAAAATACAATCTTATCTAGTAATGCATAACCATATAGCTAACTTACCTACCAAATATAGTATATCCAGTTTTCATCAAAAAGTCAACTAATATTTAAGGCTGAAGCCAATAACTGTCTGGACGGGCAATTAGTCTCGCATTATTATATGCCATTTCCGTTGTAAGACATGTATGTCCATAATAAACGATTCCATCATCACTCAGAGATAAAACCAAAGCTAAATCTGGTTTATCTGGATTCGTTAAGTATAAAGGAGCTAACAATTGAATTTTGTCATTATAAAATTGCGGAACAACCGTTTTATAATTAGCTTCTATGCGCTTCTTAACTGACCTGATAGCCCCATCAATTAAATTCTGACAAAACTCTTTACCATTAGCACGTAACTGTTCAGGTATTCTCAAAAAATTTTCCTCGTCATACAATATATGATCCCACTGTGGAATGATGTCTAACTTAATATCATATATTAACGCACTCGGATCATCAAAATAACTTGCTCTCTGCAAATCTAATGCAGCAGAATTAGAAATATCTGCAAATTTTATCGTGTAACTATTGTAAAACGCAGTAAATCTCCACTCTTGAAATCCAGCTATCGGATTTTTAATGCAATAAAAGTAAATTGGCTGCCATGTCTTATCATATAATCCTGTATTAAAACAACCCACTTTATCATCCATATAAATATACTTTTGCTTATCACTGTCAGGAGCTTCTTCTCGTTCTTTCCACAATTTTTCAAAAGTAAAATACAGATAATTTCTCAAGATACCAAAATCTTCTTTTCCTGCATAACTCCATTTTTCAGCCGGTAAATCATTCGTTGCCAACATTTGTAATCTATTTGTAAAAAATTCATAATTGCCCAAAAAACTCCAATCCTTAAGACGCATATATTTTTCTCCATTCAAAATAAAATCAGCTTAGTCTATCGCAACCATTTCTACATCCTTATTATAGCAAATCCTCGCAGATTAACAACCTATTTTTGAAATGTTACGCAATAGAAGCTCATTTTCGGAGATTTAGATTAAAGTATCGCAGCACCTTTTATCATCTCTGAAATCCCTTGAAAAATAAGTCTTTCGGAGCGCCTAATGCGTAACATTCTGCTCCAGCCCCATTTCCTTTATCACTTGCTTTGCATTATCCGCTTTATCACTGGGTACAATAATTGCAATCCTATCATCAATACCTCTGCCCATGCCATAACGTACAGACGCAAATCCGGCATCTCCTAAATCCTGTCCGTATGCCATAATACCGTTATCTTTCAATGTACTTATTATCATTTCCGCCTGCATATTTCCGTCCGCTATAAATACATTTACAGGCTGTTGCTCTTTAACCAGTACAGTCTCATTGTCCGGCATACTTTTTTCTCTTCTTTTATGATTGAAACAAGCCAGTATTCTCAATACCCCAAAACCAACTATGGCAATTCCCACAAAAAATATAAGTGCGCTATGAACCGCTTGAGACGTTGTTGCGCCTAATCTGATATAGCAAATAACCAATGCCACCGCAAATACTCCGGCACATATCACAGCTATCAACGCATCTGTAAATGGCGTACTTTTGAATCTGGAACCAGTCTCCCAAACTCCATTATAGGTCATCACTCCAATATAAGCCGCTCCACCAACAAGTAAAACAGCAGTTTCTCCTGCCACAATCGCCAATTCTCCCACCATGAGAAGCTGAATAATTATCACAGCCGCACAAATAGCAAAGGTTAGACCAAATGCAATATTTCCGGCTTTTGTTACCCTCTCTTTTTCCAGTTTGTTATAGTCTGCCACTTTAGATAATGTTTCTTTCAATTCTTTATCCATACTCTCGCTTTTCCTTTCTCCGTCCAAAATTTCTTTCACTTCTACATTATAGAACTCTGCCATTTTGATAAGGATACTTAAATCTGGCATATTGGTTCCTGTTTCCCACCGAGAGATCGTTCTTCCCGATACAAGAAGAATTTCTGCAAGCTGTTCTTGTGTTAATCCTCGTTCTTTACGAAGCACCTTTAAAAATTCTCCTATCTTTTTCGTATCCATTCCTTTCCCCTCCTTTCACTTGCACATTACCATAAATGTCTACAGCAAAACACGACACAAAGCGAGAAATGCCCTATTTTCGCCATTAGACACGATTGTCTAATTAAATTTTCTCATACTGCAAGGTCATTTTACCAGATACCTGCTCAATTATCCATGTAATTTTAAAAACAAATAGCAAATCCCCACCAGCCAGTCAAGAGTAAACTGAACGACTACGCCGCTCTTGACTAACTGGCGGAGATTCGCTTCATGGCAGCTAAGAGGGCTTTAAGCAGCCCTCTGCCTGTCAGCGGGCTTCCCGATTGTATTTTCTCCTTATAGCCCGTTTCTGCTCGGCTTCTATCTGTTCCTGTTGCTTCGCCCGGTTAATAACAGCGTTTACCTTTTCAGAGCCGACCACCGCCTTTATACGTCCAAAATCTGCCACCACTATCCGCAGTTCCCTGTTTTCGTCTAAAACTTCTTCCAGCCTGTTTGTCAACCGATCGTTTCCGCTCCGTTCCCTGTTATAAGCCGCTTGCAGCTTCGTAAATTTGTTTGAAATATCCAGATACGCCGAATAGATAGAGCGCATAACTTGAACCATTTTCACTACAAGAGGTTTCGCCTTTTTCTCCCGGTATGATTTTGCAGATTCTACAACCGCCGCTTCTGGAAGCGTCTGCTCCGGATCTGCGGAAAAATCTGCCGCCAGCTTCTCCATGTTCTTAACCATAGGGGCAAGTTCATTCATGCGTTTCTGGTATTTATCCGCCTGCTTCTGCGCTTTCTCTGCTTCCTGCCGGGACTCCTGTAAATCTTCCTGCAAGGAGCGAATCTCATCATCAACCTGTAACAACTGTTCATGCAAATCTTCGTTGATTTCTTGAAAAGCGGCATTTTCTTCCTGCAATTTCGCTTTCTTCGCTTCCAACTCTGCAACTTCCTTTGCCCTCTCCTTTTTCTCAAAATCCAAGACGGATAAATGCTTTTCATGTGTGCCTTTCTTCTCCCATTCAATCCCATGTTCCAGCATGACAACGGCAAGCTGTTCTTTCTCATAAGCCACCCACTGATTTAATTCTGTTTCACGTCTTGTACCGCCTTTAAAGCCGAGAGCAGATAACGCCTGTTTCAGTGATACTCTTGTATCAAGCCCCCGCTTGCTTCCTGTCGTATACGGTACAAAATCTATGTGCAAGTGGGGCGTTGCTTCGTCCATGTGAAGATAGGCAGCAAATACTCTCAAAGTGAGATTGCGCTGCCGGAAACCTTGCATATATTCATCAAGTACCTTTGCCGCAAGCTGTCCGTCCTCTGTTTTTGCCCCCATATTGTCCTTATCGCCTATCTGCACAATGATTTCATGGAATGGTTTTTCCTGCTTTCCACGCAGTATTTTATTGTAATAATCATCAATCCGGCGGTCACTTCTGGTCTGTTTCTCATTGTACCGGGCAAGTGCTTCATCAAACAATTCGTGATATACGTCTTTAACATTTTCGTTGCAGTATTCCACGTTCAGACAACTTCGCTCCGGGTCAGTATTCTTTGCATGGAATTTTCTGCTGTTATGGTTGACAGAGCCTTTTCCTGTCATAAAGCTGATAGTTCGCTTCAATCAATATCCTTTCTCCCTGTCCGGGTAATCAGCGCCGGATACGGCGCATAGGCTTTGTTACTTTCGCCGAAAGTAACGCAAAAGCACTTTTGACAGCCGTTCCGTCCATCAAAAACTGCCTTTGCGCTCTGCCGAGGGCTTTTCCGTCCTACGGACGGAGCGGCTGTTCCCGCCGCTTTGCTTCCGCCGCCATAGCTTTTCGGATAGCCGAAAGTACGTTTTCCACCGTACATTCCTCCCATCCGGCAAGCCATACCAGCGTCCGCATTTCTGCCACAGTCAGTTCCACATCTCCAAAGATTTCGTTGAGTGCAGCAATCCTCCGGGCTTCACTTTCGTATAAATATTTGTTCACGTTCCGAGTTCCCCATTCTGGCTGAATTATCATTGAATCACACCTTTCTCGTTGTCTTCTATCCACAGGAGCGTAACACGCTCCTGTCTATTATCAAAGGAAAACTACCAGCGGAAGTTGTCCGACACTCCACGTTTTTCCAGATATTCCTGTCTGGCTTTTTCCCGTTCTTCCTGTGTGGGCGCAGTCTTATATTTCGCATATAATTCATGGCGCACCAGCGAATCCAATTTCTGCTCCAATCCCTGCCGGATTTCATTCAGACAATCATCATCTTCCATTAGATGATAGCGGAGCAGAGATACAAACAATTCATAAGGAATTTGCACGTTTTTCATCACTTAATCCTTTCTGCGTCGGTTTGCGTCGATAGCGTCGATATTTTCTATACCAGCCCGCTGTAAAAAATACCGTCGCAACCGACGCATATCGTCGCTTTTACTCTCTCGGCTCAAGCCGTTTCAGAATAATCTTCCTTTCATGCCCCCGCTTATTGTCATAGAAAATTCCATAATCATTAAGCAACTGGCTATTGACTACATTCAGCTTTCTGGAAAGCACGTTTGCCTGTATCTGCATATCCGGCAACTGGCTCACAAGTTCTGTTGCTGTCCCCTCCCATTCCGGCTTATCTTCTGTCAGAAAATTGTTGATTGCTTCCAGCAGGGGATTCGGCGGCTGTTTCCACAGTTCCGTTTCTGCCTTTTTGAATTTCCAGACGCAGCGCTCCCGGTCAAACTCTATAGTCAGTTCCTGATCCGGCTGGTCACGCCCCACTATATCCATGACCGCCTCATTGTCAGTGCGCTTTTTCTTGTGCATGATAAACGCCCCGTCTGCCGCTCCAAGCAGCCCGTTCGTACCGGAAATCATATCAAAGCTGTCCTCGGATTCCAACTTGCGTGTGTGATGAACCACCAGCAGGCAGATACCGTATTTATCGCTGAACGACTTTAACTTTGTCACAATCTCGTAGTCGCTGGAATAGCTGTACCTGTCCCCACCGACCTCACGCACTTTCTGGAGCGTGTCAATGATAATCAGCCTTGCGTCCGTATGCTCTTTCAGAAATTCCTCTAATTGTTTGTCTAAGCCCTCATTCAAGGTCTTTGCCTGTGTCGCAAAGTACAGGTTATCCGCACATTCCACACCGAACATACCGGAGAGCCGCCGCTGAAGCCTTGCATAATCATCTTCCAGTGCAAGATACAGCACCGTACCCTTTCGGACAGGATAATCCCACAGCGGAAGCCCCATTGCCACATGATAGGCAAGCTGTCCCATAAAGAACGATTTCCCAACTTTCGGCGCACCTACAAAAAGATAAGTGCCGCCATAGAGAAACCCGTCCACAACCGGCGTTCTCGGCGGGTAGAGTGTATCATACAGTTCCGTCATGGAAACGGTTTGAAGCCCGCCGCTCCCGGATTTCTCCGGGTTTTGTGCGGCTTGCAGATTGATTTGTGCTGTTTCATTTGCTATAATTTCATTGTAATTTTTTAATTGCGGCTGCGCCCCATCTGCGCCAACAGATGATACGGGAGCAGTCGTTTTCATTTTTTCTGTCATTCATCTTCTCCTTTCAGACCGTCTAATGTAATTGCGATTACCTGCAACGTGTAGAGCAGTTCGTCATTGTCCGGGCTTAATGCTTCCAATCGCTTCAATTCCTCGTAGATAGCCGCCATTTGATTTTTCAGAGCCTTATACACCCTCGGATTGCCCTGTACTACTACGTCCCGGCACAGCAGCCGCCTTGTGATATAGTCCTGCTTTGTCAAACCCGACAATGCCACCAAATCGTTAAGCAGCTTCGCTTCTTCGTCCGATACCCGGAACGCTACTGTATGATTGCGCCACCGCCCTTTATAATCAAGTGTTCTTTCCATTTGCGTCCTCCTTTGTCATTCGCTCCATTTCCAGTTTTTCTGCCATTTCCGTCTGCACCGTAGGAAACAAGTGGGCGTAGCGGTAAGTGATTTTCTCCGCTTCATGCCCCATACGATCCCCAATCGCCAGCACTGAAAATCCCATGTCTATTAACAGGGAAACCGCACTATGCCGGATGTCGTGAACGCGAATCTTTTTTACGCCCGCCTGCTTTGCCCCTCGCTCCATTTCGTGATTGAGATAGGATTTTGTGACCGTAAACAGCCGCTCGTTCGGCTGAATGTCGTAAAGCATTTTGATATATTCCTGCATTTCCTCACAGAGAAATGGCGGCATTTTGATTGTACGGTTACTCTTTTTCGTTTTCGGGCTTGTGATAATATCACTCCCTTTAGATCGGTGAAATGTCTTGCTGATTGTGACTGTCTGCTTCTGGAAGTCAAAATCAGCCGGAGTAAGCGCCAGCAGTTCGCCGGAGCGGATTCCACACCAGTAAAGCATTTCAAAGGCATAATAGGAACGGGGCTTATCCATCATGGCTTCGGAGAATTTCAGATATTCCTCTTTCGTCCAGAAGTCCATTTCTTTCGGAACCTCATTTCCCATTGTGCCAGCCCACCTTGCCGGATTGTAGGGCAGGTTATAGAAGTTCACAGCATGGTTGAAAATCGCTGTAAGCTGGGCGTGTATGGTTTTCAGATAATCCGCCGAATAGGGCTTCCCTTTCTCGTCCCGGTACGCCATGAGTTCATTCTGCCATGCGATAATGTCTTTTGCTTCAATCTCCGCTATCTTCCGATTCCCGAAATACGGTAAAATCTTTGTGCGGATTACATGGCTTTTGGATTCCCATGTGCTTTCCTTGACACGCTGTTTCTTGTCGGCTTCGTAAACCTCAAAGAAACTGGCAAACGTCATATCCAGCTTTGCACCCTGTTTCAGCATGGCTTCATGCTCCCACGCCTGTGCTTCCCGCTTCGTAGCAAATCCCCGTTTCTGGGTCTGCTTCCGCTCCCCTTTCCAGTTTGTGAAACGATAGATTACCCGCCACGTTCCCGTAGCATTGTCTTTGTATACAGCCATTCAAATCATCTCCTTTCCTCTTAATCGCTGTAACAGACCTTTTTATGAAAAAATGTAGCGTTCACACGACCAGCCACCGTCAAATAACCCTGTTTTTGTAATTCTGCGTTCAGTTCCCGCACAATCTGGTAGGCTTTTGACTTTGACACCCGCAATTCCGCTGCCACTTCCTCCACAGTCATAAATGATTTTTCTACCATTCGGTTATCCTCCCCTTTCTCAATTTAACTATTTTTGTTTAAGTTATATCCATAATACTAAATAAATTCCGTTAAGTCAAGTGGTTTGCAGAAAAATCTTAACTCTTTTTATTTAAGTTCCTCTTGCTATTCCTATTGCACCATGTTATACTAACTTCAACAGAAATGTTTAAGTCAAGAATGGTTGTATCACTATAACTACAACGGAGGTTTTATTATGGCAATCGGCAAACGAATCCGCTTTTTCCGCAATCGGAAAGGCATGACGCAGAAGCAATTAGGCGAAATCCTCGGTTTTCTCGGAAAGACCTCTGATGTCCGTATGGCGCAGTATGAATCAGAAGCCAGAACGCCGAAGCAAGACCTTGTAAAAGAAATGGCACATATCTTTGATGTCAGCCCGCGAGCAATCACAGTCCCGGAGATTGACAGCTATATCGGGCTTATGCACACGCTCTTTGCGTTGGAAGATATGTACGGGCTGAAAATCGGAAAGATTGACGGAGAAGTGTGTCTGCGACTGGACAAGTCCACCGGCTCCACCTATTCCTCCATGTTTGATATGTTCCACGCATGGCAGGAACAAGCTGCCCGTCTGGAACAGGGAGAGATAACCAAAGAGGAATACGACCAGTGGCGGTATAAATATCCTGAATTAGATACCTCGAATCACTGGCATAAAGTAGTCCCCTCAAAGGAGTTAAGCGACTATCTCACAGAAGCCTTGAAAAAGGACACTGAATCCCAATAGAGCGTGTTATTTTTGTCTCGAAATACACAAAAAACCTTGCCGACTTTCAGCTTCATTTCTGAAAATCAGCAAGGTTTTTCTGTTATTGAAGTATTCTGTTATTTAGTGAGTGATACCCGAAATGTTGCCAAATCGTTGCCAGTGCTTAAACAAATTTGCTTGCATTCCGCATAAATAAAGGCTTTTTCAAGTTCATATCATCACTCAAACTCGCAAAGTTCTATTTGCTTTGTAGTTCTTCCCTGTTATTTCAGCTTTAAAACAGTTCGTTTTTGAACTGTTTTACATATATTCTCTACCTTTTCATTTAATTGTATTGTCATTTTATTGTCAGCAATATGCTATATATCAAAATCAACTAATAGTCTTAAATGCTATAATACTTATACAACATTTCAATTCCCCTACAGTCAGGAAGTTGTAGAGAACAATATCTTATTACCCTACCTTGGCTTGCCTATAAAATAGGCCACCTTTGATAAGTAATAAAAGGAACATTACTGTTGTCGCATATGGTTCTTTCGCCATAGCCAAAAACAAAACAGCAATTATACTGATTCCTACAGATAAGTCAGTAATCATCTTTTTTCCCTTTTCGAGTTTGAAATAGACCATCAGCATTTTCACGATTCCTATTGTCGCTAAACTGATATACAATGCCCAATATATTTTGATAATGAGAGTATTGTTATTTACATACCCAAGGAGATTTACCGAGTAAATATAACTATTAATTGGCTTGGGATATAGCGGCAGAAATATCAACATCAGAGAAAGCAAGTCAACAATCCCCAATAATAAGTCGCATAAACTATTGAGATTTGATTTGTTTTCTTTTTCTGCTATGAAAATCAATTGATCTCCAGATAACAAATCATCAATGGATACAGAAAAATATCTAGATATTTCTTTTAACGAATCTATACTTGGGTACCCTCTTCCAGATTCCCATTTTGAAATAGCAGTTCTAGAAACAAATAATGCCTCGGCTAATTCTTCTTGTGTCAAACCTCGGATTTTTCTTAATTCCTGAAGTTTTTCATGAAATTCCAAAATCTGCACCTCCCATTCCAATTCTATTTTTCCTTTATTACCAACATAACTGTCGCTTTATAAATCAAAACCAATCCGGTACTTAGTAGTACACCGCCTACGATATCCGTGAACCAATGCACTCCGGCAATCAATCTCCCAATCACCATGAATCCCGAAAAAGCTAGTGATACAATTGTTATGATTCTTTTCGCCACATCACCAGACAACCTGCGCTGGATTTGTTCAATAAAAACTGGCATCACACTCAATACCAATAATGTAGTTGAAGATGGATAAGATGCCTCCATTCTTCCTTCTATTAAAATTGGTCTGTAATTGATTGGTATAATTTCGAAAATCACATATGCCAAGATCACAACAGCAAAATATACCCCTAAGATCATAATATCTGCATCAACCTTGAAAATACTTCTTCTTTTAATCAACTGAATCAACCCAACACCCGCGAAAACCAAACATACAACGATAGGTACCAGGCCCATCCAATCAGTAATTGTATAAATCACCTTATTCACCCCTATCAAATGGTGAAACCAGCAATTGAATGTTGCAAATCCAATACTGGTTTCATTTTGACCAACAGATTGCACATCCACCATCTGAATCAGCGCTGTCCATAACACAAACATTGCAAGGAATACACTTCCAAGTAATAAACATCTTTTTTCGTTCTTTTTCATCATTTTACATCCTTTCTGATTTGGTTTGTCTTTCTAACACCTTCACCTTATCCAAAAGTATAAAACAATGAAAGAAACGTTCTTTCACATATGTGACACGATTCGTGTCACTCCCTCAAATGCTTATTTTTCAATATATTCTTCTGATTTTCTATCGCTGCAAATTCAAATATGTTGCTTACATTATACTTCATCAAAAAAAGAAATGGAAGTTTTTTGTGCTAGAGTTTCTGCTTACATCTTGTAACGCACATTTCCACAAATTCTATTTTACCTTTCCTTGTATCACATTACTTATAGAGCATTCACCTAATTCTCAAAGGCCTGCCAAAGCTATTTTCTCTCTTCGCCTATATAAATCTATTCTCTCTGATTTACAATTCCAAAAAACAATGTCTAGACTTTGCTTTTTTAGCATAAATTTTATTTCTTCATCCCTTTATCTCCCCTCTCTATCTATACGTCTCTTCTTGATTTTTTGCTTTGCATTTGCCTGTTCCAAATGCTTTGCCACTTCTATCGCTTCCTTGACCTTATTTTCTCCCAAAACAGTTACAACCCGATCCATATCATATGCCACATTCAACAAAGCTACATTCTCTTTCTTTATAACAGATACTTCCTCTCGCAACCGTTCTACACGATTTTCAAGATCCATATTTCGATCGGATAGCTTTCGATTTCTGTCTTTTAACTCCAAATACTTGCTATATAATGACTGTATCATGTTTGCAACTTTTTTCAATAGAGGGAATATCCTCTTTCGATAAGATTTTGCTGACTCTAAAGTTCCAGCTTCTGGCAACCATTCTTCCGGGTAATATCCATACTCACGTGCATGCAAGTCAACAAGTCCAGCTTTTGAATTTAGTGCAGAAAATCGTTTCTCTAAAACTTCTGTCTTTTTAATTACTGCATCTCTCTCTTTTTCTACCTGTTCTTTTTCCTTTTGGATTTCATCCACACATTCACTGATATCATGTAAATCATGCTCCAATAAATTCTTATGTTCCGTTAATTCTTCTACTTCCTGTTCTCGAACCTTTTTCTTGTAATCCAATACAGAAAGATGTGGTTCATGAGTTCCTTTCTGATCCCATTCTATCTCATTTTCTCTCATGACCATGGCTAGTTTTTCCTTTTCCGATTGCACCCATTGATTTAACTCTGTCTCACTTCTCGATCCACCTTTAAATCCTAATGACGATAAGGCTTGTTTTAAAGATACTCTTGTATCAAGTCCTCGCTTACTTCCTGCAACATAGGGAATAAAATCAATATGTAGATGTGGCGTTGCTTCGTCTAAATGCAGATGAGCAGCAAATACTCTCAACGTAGGATTTCGTTCCTGAAATCCTTTCATGTATTCATCTAATATCTTTGCAGCAAGTTGTCCCTCCATCGTTTCTGATCCCATATTGTCTTTATCACCGATCTGAAGGATAACCTCATGAAATAATTTTTCTTGTTTCCCGGAACGTATCTTTTCATAGTAATCATCTATCTTACGATCTTTTCGAGTCTGTTTATCGTTGTAACGTTTCAAGGCTTCGTCAAATAATTCATGATATACGTCTTTGATATCTTCATTACAATATTCAACATTCCAATGGGTTCTGTTCGGATCCGTATTCTTTGCATGAAATTTTCTACTGTTATGGTTCAGGGAGCCTTTCCCTGTCATAAAACTAATCGTCCTCTTCAATAAATCTCCTTTCCTTCATTTTAAAACGCCAGATATGGCGATCATGTTTTGTTACTTTTGTCAAAAGTAACGTAAAAGCACTTTCGACAGCCTAACGTCCATCAAAAGTACCCTTGCGCCCTGCCGGGAGCTTTCAAATCAGCCAGCACTGTATCGGCTACACCCTACAGCAATTCTCCTTGTTTGGTATCATACAGGTGCGTGCCACGCTCCTGTTCTATATTCCCCAAACAAACATCACCACCGATAACTGGCTGACACTCCACGCTTATCTAAATATTCCTGTCGTGCTTTCTCCTGCTCTTCCTCAGAAGGAGCCGTCTTATACTTCGTATAGAGTTCATGTCTGACTAATGCATCCAATTTTTCTTCCAAGCCATTTCGAATATCTTCTTCATACTGATCATCTGAACCCAGATGATAAAAGATCAATTTTCGAAACAGTTCATAATCAATCTGTACTTTTTTCATCACTTCACTCCTTTTTAATCAAGGTGGCAAGATTCCCTATTCTTTAAGATATGGTAATCTTGCCATCTTCCTTTACTCTTCTTGTAACATCCAGAACCATTTATTCCCTATCTTCACAGAATCAATCTGTAATTCCTTCTTCGCATTCCAAAGTGTTTTCTTTTTAATTCCTCGTTCTTCTGCTTCTTCCGCTATTTTTGCCTGTTCCATTGATCCATTTGCTAAGATCTCTTTTAAAAATTCTTTCGCACTTCGGATCTTTTGCCCTCGCCCATCACCAGACAATAAGTCCTCTGCACTGATGTCATATTTTCCAATCCAATGAAATCCTTTTTCTTTGTCTAATCGAAAGGCGATAGCATCTCCTTCCGGAGCAAGAGAACTCTTTACATGACAGATCACTCGGATTTCCGGTTCATCTTTCACTCTTCCAACAATCAACACGCTTCTTGCTGCCGCTTGAAAGTCAATAGAACCCAATCCACGATAGGATGATTTTCCATTACTATTTTTATTCATATGACCGATCAGAATAATGGCACATTGATATTTTTCTGCTAATACAGAGATTCTTTTCATCAATGGGCGAATCTCATTTGCCCTATGCATATCAACACCAGCCCCTAGAAAGCCTTGAATTGGATCTAATACTACAAGTCTTGCTTTCGTCTGTATGATCGCTTCTTCCAGCCTTGCATCTACCATTGTTAATGGCTGATCCTGATCATCAATTACCAAGACTCTGGAACAATCTGCCCCTGCCGCTAACAATCTTGGTTTGATCGTATCGCCCAGTCCATCTTCAGCTGTTTGATAAATCACATTGATTGGCTCTACACCTGTCTCTTCAGATTTTCCTTCGCTTGTCTCACTTAATATTGCTTCTCCTTTTGTTAATTTTGCTATGATCTGCAACACCACAGTAGTCTTCCCCTCTCCAGGATCTCCCTGAATAATGGTGACCTTCCCATATGGTATGAAGGGATAAAAGAGCCATTCGATTTCTTCCACTTCAACCTGATCCATGTGGATCAATTTCAGGCATGGTTCTGCCTTTTTTACTTCTCTATAATTATCTTCCATTTCCACCTCCTGCCCAACCGGGCAAGTCCCTGGCAAACAGAATTTAACAATTGTTGCAACAACAATTTTGTGATATACTCAAGTTGTTAAGGTGATATATCAGTTATTCTGATGATCAGGGAACTTGCTCAGATTATTTCTGGGCTTTTTCTTTTTTCCTTTTTTCATAGTTTCTTTCTTCTGCAAATGCATTTAATATCTCCAACATTGTTCGAATAGGTGTAAACAACTCTTCATCGGCATCCTCTAATGTAGTTAACCTTTTTAGTTCCTCTTCAATCCCTCGAAGCTGTTTTCTAAACTGTACTAACATCAACGGATTTCCTACTGCTGTGACTTTTTGATGTAAAACGCTTTCAATGATATATTCTTGTCTCGTCTGGTATCCACAAAGCTTTACTCTTAAATTCAGCTCTTCATTTTCTTCCGGAGACATTCGAAACGCTATGGTTACATTACGCCACCGATTCTTGTTATCCCTATTTTTTTCACTCATCCAGATATTCCTCTCTTTCCTGATTTAGATTTTCCGCCATTTCTGTTTGGATTGTCGGGAATAAATGCGCATATCGATATGTGATTTCCACACTTTCATGCCCTACCCTTTCTCCAATTGCCACCGCAGAATATCCCATATTAATCAACAATGACACGTGAGAATGTCGTAAATCATGGATTCGTATTCTCTTCACTCCTGACAACTTCACACCACGATCCATTTCATGATGAAGATAGCTTTTTGAAATTTGGAATATCCTGTCATTTTCATTTAAACCATACAGCATTCCTATATACGCTTCTAATTCTTCGCTTAAAAATTCCGGCATGGTGATTATGCGATTACTCTTCACAGTCTTAGGATCCGTAATAATATCCTTCCCCTCTAATCTTTGATAAGACTTATTGATCCGGATAGTACAAGCCTGAAAATCGAAATCTGCCGGTGTCAGTGCTAACAACTCTCCCATACGCACTCCACACCAATATAAGATTTCAAATGCATAAAAGGAGATTGGCTTATCCGCCACCGCTTCAATGAACTTCATATACTCTTCTTTTGTCCAGAAAAGCATCTCTTTTGTTCTTTCTTTTCCCATAGATCCTGCCTTGCGTGCAGCATTGCTTTTCAAATCATAGAAATTAACTGCATGATTCAAAATTGCACTCAGCTGATTATGGATGGTCTTTAGATAGACCTGTGAATAGCCTTCTCCTTGTTTATTCCGATAGTTCATCATGGTGTTCTGCCATTGCCGAATATCGGAAGGTTTTATTTCCTGCAACTTCTTTTTCGAAAAATATGGGAGAATCTTTTTTTCTACAATATGCTTTTTCGTCAGCCAGGTATTATATTTGATTCTGGATTTGATATCATTCAGATAAAGATCTACAAAATCTTCAAAATACATATCCAGACTCAAATTCTCCTTTAATTTAAACGCTCTTTCCCATTCCTGGGCATCACATTTACGTTTAAATCCCCTTTTCGTCTTCTGCTTTCTTACGCCGGTCCAGTCCTTATAATAGGTTCTTACCTCGTAAGTATTTGACTTTTGGTTTTTGATTACTGTCAAAACATCACCTCCTGCTATTTCATTTCGTTCATACCGTAAACTCGTTCTTCAAAATATTTACGGCTGATTTTTCCTTTGACAACAACGAAACCTTTTTGTTCCAATTCCGCATTTAACTGACGGATCAAACGATACGCATAGGAATCAGATACTTCTAATTCTTTCGCTACTTCTTTTGCTGATATAAATAATTTACTAGCCATCTATATTCCTCCTTTCTTTTTCAGTTCATTATCGAACGGTGTATATGCATCATAACATTTCATTCCCGTACTGTCAATAGAATAATTTCAAAAATGAACGGTTTATTTTTATATTTCATTTTTGAACTGTTTATGCTATACTTTTAAGTAACAATCAGCAAAGGAGTGTTTTCTTATGACAGTAGGTGAGAAAATAAGAAAATTCCGGATCGATCAAGGATATACACAGAAAGAATTGGCAATCATGTCCGGATTGAGCGAATCGGCAATTAGAAATTATGAACTTGGGAATCGTTTTCCATCATCAGAACAATTGGAAAAAATAGCAAACTCATTAAAGATCAGTCCATACGCCATGTCTGATCCAAACTTTGATACTTATGTTAGTGTCATGCACGCATTATTTGCTTTAGAGGATCAATATGGTCTGCACGCCTACCGGGATGAATCCGGCGTACCACAACTCATGTTTAAAGACAAAGGACACGATTCTTTAAATATGCTGGATCATATTGGGGCATGGGCTGATATGTACCAGAAATTCAGAAATGAAGAGATTACAGAAAAAGAATATTTAGACTGGAAGAGCCAATTCCCAACTAAATAAGAAGAAATTATTTACAATAATATTAAAAAAGTATTGTCATTTGATTGTCAACGGACATAGAAAGAGCCAAGAAAGCCCGTAAAATAGGCATTTCTTGGCTCTAATATATTATTCAAACTCAATCGTTGCCGGTGGTTTCCCCGTGCAATCGTACATTACTCTATTTACATGCTTCACTTCATTTACAATTCTGCTGGTTGTTCTTCCGATGACATCCCACGGAATCTCAGCGCTTTCTGCAGTCATGAAATCTGTAGTGGTTACCGCACGCAGTGCGATGGCGTAATCGTATGTTCTTTCATCACCCATAACACCTACGGAACGCATGTTGGTCAGTGCTGCAAAGTACTGGTTTACTTCTTTGTCCAGACCGGCTTTGGCGATTTCTTCGCGCCAGATGGCGTCTGCGTCCTGTACCATCTGTACTTTTTCTGCGGTTACATCGCCGATGATACGGATACCAAGTCCTGGACCCGGGAATGGCTGACGGAATACCAGGTAATCCGGGATGCCGAGTTCCAGACCGGCTTTTCTTACTTCATCTTTGAACAGGTCACGCAGAGGCTCGATGATTTCTTTAAAATCTACATGCTCCGGCAGACCACCTACGTTGTGATGAGATTTGATTACGGTGGATTCTCCGCCAACACCACTTTCTACAACATCCGGATAGATAGTTCCCTGTACCAGGAAGTCCACAGCTCCGATTTTCTTTGCTTCTTCTTCAAATACACGAATGAATTCCTCACCGATAATTTTTCTCTTTGCTTCCGGTTCTTCCACACCTTTCAGTTTCTCATAGAAACGTTCCTGTGCGTTGACACGAATAAAATTCAGGTTATAATTTCCGTCCGGTCCGAAGACTGCTTCTACTTCATCGCCTTCGTTCTTTCTCAGAAGACCATGGTCTACGAATACACAGGTCAGCTGATCGCCAACTGCTTTGGATAACAGAACAGCTGCCACGGAAGAATCCACACCGCCGGACAGTGCACACAATACTTTACCGTCACCGACTTTTTCACGGATCGCCTTGATAGACTCTTCTACGAAAGAATCCATCTTCCAGCTGCCGGCACAACCACATACGTTAAATACGAAATTTGCCAGCATCTGTTTTCCTTCTTTTGTATGAAGAACTTCCGGATGGAACTGAGTTGCATACAGTTTCTTTTCTACATTTTCCACTGCTGCTACCGGACAGTCCGGTGTATGAGCAATGATCTTGAATCCAGGTGCTGCCTGCTCGATATAATCATTATGACTCATCCAGCAGATGGTCTTTTCGGATACATTTTCAAATAATGCAGAAGACTGATCTACGGTTACTTCGATCTTACCATATTCACGAACCGGCGCCTTGCATACTTTTCCGCCCAGCTGGTGCATCATCAGCTGAGAACCGTAGCAGATACCGAGAACCGGGATACCCAGATCATAGATTTCTTTTGCATAAGAAGGAGAATCCTCCAGGTATACACTGTTGGGACCGCCGGTGAAAATAATTCCCTTCGGCTCCATAGCTTTGATTTTTTCCAAATCGGTTTTGTAAGAATAAATTTCACAGTATACATTACACTCACGTACGCGTCGCGCAATTAACTGATTGTACTGTCCACCAAAATCGAGTACGATTACGGTTTCTCTCTTCATGAACGTCTCCTCCTGATTTTCTGATATCCATTGTTTCTGCCCGGTTTTCGCCGAAGCTTTATATTTCTCTTTATTTCTAAAGTACCCTATATTATAAAGTACCCTCTGCCTTTTGACAAGTCCCATGTTCTTTCCACCAGGCAAGCAATTTTTCTTTCTCATTCATCTCTGGCTGATCCAGTACCATCTCCAGTAGTTCCTGAAGCACAGCTCCCATCTGCGGTCCCGGTTTCATTCCGGTCGCTATCAGATCCCTGCCGGTCACTGCCAGTGTTTTCAGCGACACGCACTGGTGTTTTTCCATGATCTCATGGTAAAGCTTTTCCACAGCTTCGATCCGCTCCAGCTTCTCTTCTCTCAGATACATGCTCTGTGCAAGGTTATCTGCCCGCTGTACCTTCAAAAACAACGAAAACAGATCTTCTCCCACTTTATAGATTGCCCGCCGGACTGCTTTCTCCTCCGGTGCCGGACGATAATCGTGCCAGTAGATCAGACGAGTCACCTGTGCGATGGTATCGTTATCAAACTTCAGTCGTCGAAGAATCTTTTTCGCGATTTCTTTTCCTTCTGGGCCATGTCCTTTAAAATGATCCACACCGTTCGCATCAGTCGTCCGCATCTTCGCTTTTCCGATATCGTGAAGCAGCATGGTCAGTCGCAGAATCCGGTCTTTTTCTGTCAGGCTAAGTGCTTTTAACGTATGCTCGCCCACATTGTACATATGATGTGGCGTATTTTGTTGTGTTTCCATAATTGCATCAAACTCCGGCATGATGATCCGTGTAATTCCAAGATCATACACACTTCTCCACATCTGCGGCCGATCCGACATCAGCAGTTTAACTGTCTCTGTCTGAATCCGCTCCGCACTGATTTTTGAAAGTGTCGGTGTCAGTTCCACAATCGCCTTTTTTGTATTTTCTTCAATTTCAAATCCCAGCTGCGCCGCAAAGCGAACCGCCCGTAAAATCCGCAGTGCATCCTCACCAAACCGTTGCCACGGATCACCTACGCATCGGATAATCTTTCTTTGCAGATCCTGCATCCCACCAAACTCGTCAATGAGCCCGCGGTCTTTGCTGTAAGCCATGGCATTGATCGTAAAGTCACGGCGTTTCAGATCTTCCGTCAGATTTGAGGTAAACTGTACCTCTTTCGGATGCCTGCCATCTTCATATTCCCCGTCAATCCGGTACGTGGTCACTTCATAGCCGACACCATGTACCATGACCGTCACGGTTCCATGCTGCAGACCGGTGTCCACGGTTTTAGAAAATAGTTCTTTCACCTGATAAGGAGTGGCAGATGTGGTTATGTCCCAGTCATCCGGCGTTCTGTTCAACACCGAATCCCGGACACAGCCACCCACTGCAAATCCCTCATACCCATGTGCCTGAAGCACATCAATAATCATGTTTACTGCTGCCGGTAACTGTAACCGCATTCTATCCACTCCTTTTCTGTTTCATGCTATTCGTTCTGAACACCGATAACAGCCGAATGCCTTTATTGATGTTCCCACACTTTTTCTTTTAGTATGCTCTGCCCCAGTATACCATCTTTGTCGCCGGTTTTCCACAGCATACACAGGTATCTGCCAGATGTTCCTGGTTGAATGGGATACAACGGGAAGTTGCTGCTGTATCTTCTTTGATCTTGTCCTCACATGCCTGATCGCCGCACCACATAGCTTTAATAAATCCAGGTTTTTCGTTGATGGTCTTTACAAACTCTTCGTAGGTGGTTGCTGTATAGGTATGTGCATCTCTGTGTGCTCTTGCTCTCTCCAGCATATCTGTCTGAATTGTATCCAGGATTTCTGTTACTTTCTCAGCCAGTTCCGGTAATGCGACAACAATCTTTTCACCGGTATCTCTTCTTGCAACGACTGCCTGATTTGCCTCGATGTCCTTTGGTCCACACTCGATACGAACCGGAATACCACGCATCTCCTGCTCTGCAAATTTGAATCCCGGACTCTTGTCGGTAGCATCTGTTTTCACACGAATACCTGCCGCCTTCAGTGCAGCTTCCAGTTCAGCGGCTTTCTCCAGAACGCCTTCTTTTCTCTGCTGGATCGGGATAATCATTGCCTGTACCGGTGCGATTCTCGGCGGCAGTTTCAGTCCGCTGTCATCGCCGTGTACCATGATCAGCGCACCGATCATACGGGTTGTCATACCCCAGGATGTCTGATGTACATACTGTAATTTATTTTCTTTGTCTGTATACTGGATGCCGAATGCCTTTGCAAATCCATCGCCAAAGTTATGGCTGGTACCGGACTGCAGGGCTTTTCCGTCATGCATCAGGGATTCGATGGTGTAAGTAGCTTCTGCACCTGCAAATTTTTCTTTGTCTGTCTTTCTTCCTTTGATAACCGGGATTGCCAGTACCTGCTCGCAGAAATCTGCATACAGGTTCAACATCTGGATGGTTCTCTCTTCTGCTTCCTCAGCAGTTGCATGTGCGGTATGTCCTTCCTGCCACAGGAATTCTCTGGAACGCAGGAATGGACGGGTTGTCTTTTCCCAACGCATAACGGAACACCACTGATTATATACTTTCGGCAGATCTCTGTGAGACTGGATCTCTTTTGCATAAAAATCACAGAACAAAGTCTCAGAAGTCGGGCGGATACACAGACGTTCCTGCAGCGGTTCCAGTCCACCGTGTGTCACCCATGCAACTTCCGGTGCAAATCCTTCTACGTGATCTTTTTCTTTCTGCAGAAGGCTTTCCGGAATCAGCATTGGCATATACACATTTTCTACGCCTGTTTCTTTGAATCTTCGGTCAAGTTCATGCTGGATATTTTCCCAGATCGCATAACCCGCCGGTTTGATCGCCATACATCCTTTTACACTGGTGTAATCAATCAGATCTGCTTTTTTTACTACATCGGTATACCACTGTGCGAAATCCTCTTCCATGGAAGTGATCGCTTCTACCATTTTTTTGTCTTTTGCCATCTTTATTTCCTCCATTTTTGTTCTCACGTACTCTCGGAATCTTTCTGTGCCTGATTTTGCGAGATAATTTTTTGTCAGTTGTATCCGAGAGTACATTTCTCTATCTCCAGGGGATTCCAGATCAAAATAAGCACCTGATCCCCCAAAAGGGACCAGATGCTTATCCGGCGGTACCACCCTAATTAACAGCCCGAAGACTGCTCACTTTCTTTCACTCTTTTTTAACGCCAAAGTCGCGGTCTGCTTACTCACAGACAGCTCCGGGGTCGGTTCCACACACTCCGCACAGAAATCTTCCACCTCTGATTTCCTCTCTGTTGATTGTCACCTGTGTACTATTCCCTTCATCGCCTTTTTAATTTTATTGCTGATAGGATTTTATCGGAAACTCCCTGATTTGTCAAGGGGTTGCTATCCGACTCCCTCTTATTTTGTTCCGAAGATTCTGTCTCCTGCATCGCCAAGACCCGGTACGATGTAGCCGTGATCATTCAGATGATCATCCAGTGCACCGATATAGATATCCACATCCGGGTGTACTTCCTGCAGTTTCTTTACACCTTCCGGTGCTGCAATGATACACATGAAGCGGATATTTTTTACACCTTTCTGTTTCAGCATGGTAATTGCTGCTTCTGCGGATCCACCGGTTGCCAGCATTGGGTCAACAACGAAAATGTCACGCTCGGAACTGTCTGCCGGAAGTTTGCAGTAATATTCTACTGGTACCAGAGTTTCCGGATCACGGTACAGACCGATATGTCCTACTTTTGCAGCCGGAATCATTGCCAGCATACCTTCTACCATTCCAAGGCCTGCACGGAGAATCGGTACTACAGCCAGTTTCTTTCCTGCCAGTTCTTTCGCAGTCATCTTTGTGATTGGGGTTTCAATTTCCACCTCTTCCAGCTTCAGATCTCTGGTCGCTTCGTAGCACATCAGCATCGCGATCTCACCGATCATCTCTCTGAATTCCTTGCTGCTTGTCTCTGTTCTTCTGATAATTCCGATTTTATGTTGAATCAACGGGTGATCCATAACTACTACTTTTGACATTTGTTCTCCTTTCTGCCGTTTCCGGCATACCGCTCTTTTATCATTCTGTATCACAGTCGGGAATTTCATTCATAACTGTATCTGTTACCTTCTTTTTCATGTATTTTACTGCACTTTACTCTCCGTCTGTCGGCTCCTCGATCAGTTTGATTCTGCGGATGTGACGTTCATCGTTGGAAAATGGAGTATCCAGGAATGTCTCCACGATCTTAATGGCAAGTCCCGGTCCTACAACTCTTCCACCCAGTGCCAGTACATTGGCATCGTTGTGTTCTCTGGTTGCCTGTGCACAGAAACAATCGGTACATAATGCAGCACGGATTCCAGGTACTTTGTTGGCTGCGATAGAGATACCGATTCCAGTTCCGCAGATCAGGATTCCTCTCTCACATTCTCCCTTAACGATGGCATGAGCCACTTTTCTTGCATAGATTGGATAGTCTACGGAATCTGTGCTGTCGCATCCATAATCCCGGTACTCCAGTCCTCTGCTGTCCAGGTATGCCTCAATCTCCTTCTTCAGTTCATATCCGCCATGGTCACAACCAATTGCTATCATGTTACAGTTCCTCCTCTTCGTTTAACCTTGTTACCAGTTTTCTCATCAATAACTCCAGTTCCGTATAGCACTGACTGTATACAGTCAGTGGCTGACCGTGCAGGGACGGTATATCTCCGCTCTCCCCCACGTATTCTTTTACTGTATAGACATGGGGCGCATTCTCATACGTTTCCCAGATCTGCGATTTTTGTTTGTCCTCCATCGTCAGGATCAGAACATCATTGTTGATATCTTCCTGCTCTAACTGCATGGCAATATGACTTGGCTGCGGGTAACCGTTGCTGGTCAGTACTGCCTCCGCTTTCGGATTCAGCGGTTCCGGAAATAATACCACCATCCCTCTGGACTCAATCGTCAACGGATTGGTAAGAAATTTTCTTTTCAGGATCATCTCTGCCATCGGCGCCCTGCAATTATCATTGGTATCTACAAAAATCAGTTTTTTATACCGTATTACCATAGTTCATCCTCAAACCTGAATCTTTTTCTGACCTGCAGCCTTCATCAGACGGTTCATAATCGCCTGTCCCATCTGGGGCGTATCAAAAGCTTCTGAATAAATATAAGTCACTCCACAGTCGTCAAATTCCCGCAGTACAGCAAACAGATGTCTCGCAATGCTCTCTTCATCTGCCCTTGTTCCGATGCACTTTACAATTCCTTCCGGATAAGCCTTTATACTCTCCTCTGTAGCAATCACGCCCACCTTTTCTCCTGCTCTGATCTTTTCTTCCACCAGCGCACAGATTTTCTCCTGTACAGCTTTCGGTGATCCTTCCACCACGGTCAGATCCGCTTTCGGTGCATAGTGGCGGTATTTCATTCCGGGAGCTTTCGGTTTGACTTTACTGTCTGCCTGGATCAATCCCCGATCCATCTGCACCTGACCGATCACACGTCTTACCATCTCCTGATTAATATATCCCGGACGCAGAATCGTCGGAATCTCTTCCGTAAAATCCACAATTGTTGATTCCAGACCGATCCCCACGGGTCCGCCATCCAGAATCATATCAATCTTCCCATCCAGATCCTCTTCCACATGGGAAGCCATCGTTGGACTCGGGCGACCCGATGTATTGGCACTTGGTGCCGCAACATAGCCTCCCCCTGCCCGGATCAGTGCCTGTGCCAGCGGATGATCCGGCATACGCACTGCCACAGTATCCATTCCACCGGTCGTCTCATAAGGCACAATATCGCTTTTCTGAAAAATCATTGTCAATGGTCCCGGCCAGTAAACTGATGCCAGTTTTTTTGCACTCTCCGGCACCTCTTTTACAATTTTCTCCAGATCTTCCATATCTGCAATATGAATGATCAGTGGATTATCGGAAGGCCGACCTTTCGCCCGATAGATTTTAGCAGATGCCTGCGGATCCAGTCCGTTCCCTCCAAGTCCATATACCGTCTCTGTGGGAAATGCTACCAGACCGCCCTGTCTCAGAATCTCTCCGGCTTCCCGGATACCTTCCATATCTAATTCCTGGGGATTCATGCGAATCACTTTTGTTTTCATTTTCTTTCACCTTATTTCTTCACATCTGATAACAGTATACTAGAGTAACGTGCGATGGGCAAGTGTAAATTTATCACAAGACTTCTCAGGCTCCTGTGATTTTTTTATTTTCACTTTTTCTCTGCCAGGCTGCTCAGATATTCCAAGGTACCACTGCAGATTGCTTTTGCCACCTTGTTCTGATATTTTTCATCCGTCAGCAATAAGGCTTCCTGATTATTACTTAAAAAACCGCATTCTACAATCACAAGTGTTGCCTCTGTCTTTTTCAGCATATAATAAGTCCTGTTCCCTTTGGCCTGTCTGTGATTTTCCTTATCCAGCACTTCCACCAAATGTTTCTGTAATATCTCTGCCAGCTTTTTTCCTTCTGAAGAATCCTCATAATAAAAGACCTGTGCCCCATGAATTGCTTCTTCCGGGTAGCTGTTTTGATGAATACTCAATACACAGTCCGGCTGGATCTTCCGAACCATCTCACAACGTCTTTTCAGATCCTGTACTTTACTGTTTCCTCCGTCTCCTTCCGAAAGATCTACATCATTTTCTCTCGTCATATAGACCTTTACCCCGTTTTTTTCCAGTTGCTTTTTCAGCCGTTTTGCAATCTGCAGATTAATATCTTTTTCCTTTTCCTGATGAATCCCTATTTTCCCCGGATCACTGCCCCCGTGACCACTGTCTATCAATACCACACCATTCCCCGCTCCGGCATCTGCTCCTGTAAGTCTTGCTCCCGTCCTTGCCAGCCAGAACACACCGGTCAGAAGCAGCACCGTCATTCCCAGTTCCCATATTTTCTTTTTCATCATAAAAACTCCCGGAGCATATTTATTAAAATATATGCCCGGGAGTCTGGTTCAAGTCCTGTGTTTTTCATTCTTCATCCTGACGGTTCATCATCTGTTTCATCTCTTCCTCGGAAAAATCTTCCTCTTCCTCGTCGAGATCTTCTTCATACTCCGACTCCTCCGTCTGCAGATTATTCTGTGCAGCAACTGTACTTTCGTCTTCTTTTTTTCTGGATGCCTCTTCATCTTCCAGCTCTCGCATGGTTTCCGGCATCGCACTGACAATCTTATGTACTTCTTTATAAGAAGCCATAAAACGAATCTGTGCCTGATTGATCAGTTCTACAATTTCATTCATCTCATCCTGTACAGCAATGTATTTTCGTTTTCCATCAGCCAGTTTCGCATCCACTTCTGCCTGTACGGCTGCCAGGCATTTCTCTGCTTCTTTCTTCGCTTCGTCCATCAGTTCATCTCTCGTAGCAATGGCCTCTGACATAATCTGATCTGCTGCTTTTCTTGCATTCTGTGTTGTAGTCTCTGCCTGCTGATCTGCATCGTTGAGTACCTGTTCTGCTTTTTCATTTGCTTCTCTGATAATCTTTTCCGCTTTCTCCTCAGATTCCAGCACCAGTCCACCGATCAGATCATAGCGGTCAATATATTTTTGATATTTTTCGCTGATCTCACGCTCCAGTTTTTCTTTCTGTTTCTGTTTTTCCTGAATTCGTTCTTCCAGATGAGCGATTTCTTCTTTATGTGCTGCCTTTTGTTTCTGCAGTGCTGCTGCTTTTTCACTGTCCTTTTTCGCAAGCTGTTTTTTCAGTTCCTGAATCTGCTTTGCCTGTTCCTTTTTTTCTTTAATCAGTTTGCTTTTTTCCGCATATGCTGCGTCCTTCATCTCGCGAACCTGATTCAATACATCATCTTTATCAAAACCACCCATCAACGTCGTTTTAAATCTTTCTTCTGCCATCTCTTTTTGTCCCTTTCCCTTCTTGTCTATACTCCTTTTATTTTACTGCAGATACTGTGCGATCACCGGCCATACAGATGCCCGCTCAAATCCCAGTTTCCACTCAGCTACTCCTGCCAGCTGATTCTCCTGTATCAGTTTCATCTTCTCCCCGATGGACTGTTCATCTTCCACCCAGATGGTATAGATTCCATCCTCAGCTTCTACGCTCGCTACATTCTGCCCGGCTTCATCATCCCAGTAAGTATCCATACCATGTTCACTGATATAATTTGCAGCTCCATCCATTCCCAACACTTCGCTGGTCAGATTTCCCGCACCAAATGGCTGGATCCAGACTCTTGTATAAAATGGAATCGCATTGATCACTTTCTGTGCCGGCACTTCTTTCAGTGTATCTTCGATACCTGCTTTTACAAATCCAAGTGAAGACACCGAACCTGCATCTGTGCTCCCTGCATAATGTTCATCGTAACCCATAATGATCACATAGTCTGCAACAATTCCCTGTTCTGTTCTGTCATAATGTTTGCTGTAAGTCGGAACCGGGTCATCAATGGAAAATACTATTCCCTGATTACGGCAGGCAATCGAAAGTTCTCGTACAAACTGAATATAATGCGGTGCCTGTTCTTCTGTAATTGATTCAAAATCCAGGTTGATTCCATCCAATCCCACTGAGGCTGCCTGTGTCATCAGTTGCTGAATGATATTGGCACGTGCCGCTGTACTTGACAGGAATGTCAGATTATCCGTTCCACTGTTAAAATTATCGATCAGTCCCCAGACCTCCATCCCCATAGCATGTGCCTGGTTTACATAATCAGCACTTGCCAGTGAAGAAATTGTTCCATTATTATCCGTCACTGAAAACCAGGTTGGTGAAATCGTGTTCACTCCCTGTGCATCTGCCACCATCTGTGCCAATGTTGCGTTTCCATCCATACTGGTCACCTGATGAAACGCAAGATTAATTTTATAATCTTTACTGATATTGGTATATTCCGGTGCAGTACTTGCATGTTCCTCATTATCATCCTTCAGGTCCGAAAGTACCTCTTTTTTTATATATCCACTGTAGCCATCTGCCGTAGCAACTCTGCTCCAATTGTCCAGCTCCTCCTGCAGATACAGCGTATCTCCTTTTTTTACCTTGGCCACAATAGAACTCTTAATCCCGCCTTTCTGACGAATCTCACTGTTTTTCTGTGCCGTTACCAGCTGCAGATCATTCCATTTTGTTCGAACCACCACACGAGCCGGATCTTCAAAAGCAGTATACGTCATATCCGTATACTGGCTGACAAATTCAAGATCCAGATAAACACCGCCATCAATCTGTTTCAGTATCACATAATCCGTCATCTGAGTCCCTGCTGATGTCACATACTGCGTACTCTCAGGAACAATCTGGAATTCTTCCGTTGGCAACGTATACAGCATCACCTGCTGCTGACTGTCCCAGTAAAATCTGCTGTTAATATATGTAGCAACGACAGAATTCTCTACATAATACCTTCCGTCAATCATTTTTACTTTTGCATCTTCCAGTTCATGGTTCACCACCAGCCCCGCCTCATCATCTCCGGTGAGCTGAAAATAGTCTTTTCCGTCTATGATTGTTCCGGACGGAGTATATTTTTTAATAAATATAGAAAGGATCCCTGCGCAGATCACTAAAAAAATCAATATGATCACCGAAAAAACCGGCGTTATTTTTTTCTTCATTTCTGATAACCTCCTACTGCCCTTTATTATAACAACAGAATGATTTCCCGTCATCTTTTTTTGACATATTTTTTGTTTTTTCTATATTGCAAATATATTTTATCTTTGAATTCGCCCCGTTACCCGCGTAAACGAGATAAAATACGTTTTGCGAATTTTACTTGTTATCGCTGCAGTCGTCAAGGTCTCGTGCAAGCACTGACTTTGACTCGTTGCTCGCGTAAAAATCAAAATTGGTCCACCGGACCAATTAATGATATGCAATGCAAAAAAAGCCACAGCAAGAATAACTAAATTTTTTCTGCTGTGGCTTCTTCTTTTTGCAAAACAGCTTTTCTATGCAAGGGAGGGAACCTTATAGGATATTATTGTTTCTCTGCTGCTTTACATTTTTGTTTTCATTTATAATTTCTGTGTATAACCATCTTCTTTCTTCACCGCATCGAACTCCAGCCGGAGCAGACGTCCGTAAGAATCCGGAACGTAATCTCTCATATAGGAAATATCTTCTGCGATCTTATGTGCTTTCCAGATTTCCTTTGGACTGCTGGGTTCTCCGTCCAGCCACAACGGAATCCCCTGTGCCTGATAAGCATCCAGTTCCTTTCGAAAATCATCCTTTTGCTTCTTATTTTTTTTCATGTTTTTTGTGATATATGATCCTTTCTTAAGTGCACAGCACCATTATTTTTCGAAAAGATGACACTCGTCCCATCAATTAAATTAATTACATTCATTTTTACACTTTGGGGAAAATACGATATTATACGCTAATGAATTGAATAAAATTGTAAATAGTTGAAACGTTTTTTGAAATGTTTATAGATTATCAAAACAGTGGCTGGCCTCACATCCTTTCCAGGAACCGTGCCACCTCTTCTGGTTTTTATTATACCTGATTTTTCCTATAATGCAAGAAGAATATTACAAAAAGGCCGAAAACCATTAAAATATTACACATTTTTCTCAAAATTGTTGAATTCTGTCTTTATTCGTCGAAAATCCTCTTCCGTACGGTTTGCAATCTTTTTCTATCACCTGCAGAAACTACTGTGAAATAACAAATGCAGAGATTTTAATCCTTTACATCCGGTTTGCATATAGTATATAATAACAATGATTCAATATGCTCTTTTTGTAGCTAGCTACGCTGAGGTTTTTTAAACTGTACAATTGGATTCGCAGACAAGTAAATGATACAGTTTTTTCAGACACGCTCTAGAACAATGGTTGATAGTAAGGATGTGATATCTGTGAAAATAGAAAAAATTAATGATACCCAGATCCGCTGCACACTGACCAGCGAAGATCTGGCGGATCGCCAGCTAAAGTTAAGTGAACTGGCTTACGGATCCGAAAAAGCAAAAGATCTTTTTCGTGATATGATGCTGCAGGCTCAGGATCAGTTTGGTTTTGAAGCCGACAATGTTCCACTGATGATTGAAGCAATTCCGATTACACCGGACAGTATCGTACTGATCATCACAAAAGTAGAAGACCCGGAAGAACTGGATACCCGTTTTTCCAAGTTTGCTGCCGGTACCGATGAAACTGCTCCTTCCCAGACGGAAGGGCCGTCTGTTACCGGTGCAGACGACATCCTGGATCTTTTCCAGAAATTGTGTGAAGGACGACTCAAAAAGCCTGTTGCTTCCTCTGAAAAAAATAAAACCGAAGATTCCTTCGACAGAAAAACAAAGATTCAGCCGGATACTGCAGAAACGCATTCTGATACAGAGGCAGCGGAAAATAACATTGCTCAGCCCCGTCCGGATCTGACCCGTATCTTCTCATTTTCCAGTCTGGACACCGTTATCCGGGCGGCTCTTGCTTTAAACGGATGGTATACCGGCACAAACACACTCTATAAAGACCGTGAGACTACTTACGTACTGATCCTGCATCAGTCCGGCATGAATCCGGAAGACTTTAACAGAGTCTGCAACATGCTCTCCGAATATGGTACCGGCAAAGCCTGCACCGCTGCAACAGAAGCCTATTTCAAAGAACACGGTAAGATTCTGATAGCTGATCAGGCACTGCAGCAGCTGTTATTATTGAATGTATAATTTTCAAAATCAGGTTTCGGTTGAAATCGGTTCACGGAGTCAATTATTGATATGCAATGCGGAAAAAAACGAAACGGCAGGACATCTGAATTCTTCCTGCCGTTTCGTTTTTCTTTACACGATTTTTTATTGTGCCAGATAATCATTAATCTGATCTACCAGCAGATCTACATCCAGTCCATGAACCATCGCTGCTTCTTCCAGGGTCTCTCCCTGTGCAGACGGACAACCAATGCAGTGCATACCGGCGCGCATTAAAATTACTACGATATTTGGATCGATCGTAACCAGATCGGCAATAATCATATCTTTGGAAATTTTTCTCATTCTGTTTATCTCCTTTCCTGTGATACGCACATTATAATACCATTTTCTCCCGTAGGCAACTATTGTATCACACCAAAATCATACAAACTCCTGCGATTGTACGTAAATTTGTACTTGTAATCCTGCACTACTTATATTAGAATGAGCATATAGCCGAGAGTATATCGGTAAATACGAAAAGGAGGATTTGAATTATGGCATATGTAATTTCTGACGAATGTGTAGCATGTGGAACATGCGCTGGTGAATGTCCAGTAGAAGCTATCAGCGAAGGTGATGGAAAATATGTTATCGATGCTGATACTTGTGTAGAATGCGGTACCTGTGCAGGTGTCTGTCCTACAGAAGCTATCGTTGAAGAATAATTATTATTTTAAATATAATTATTTCCGCGCGGAAAAAGGAGCTGTACACAAAACTGTGTACAGCTCCTTCTTTATGTTATTTAGTAACTGTTTGCTCCCTTCACAATTACATTATTTTTTCTTTTTGCGATTTTCCTGCGTGGCGGCAACCATTTTTCTGGATTGTTGATGTCGCCGGATCGCTTCATCCAATCTTCGGTAACGTCCTTCTTTCCTCTCCTTCAGTTCAATATCGTGAATCAGGCGTTCCATGATTGCCTGAAAACGTTCTTCTTTTGTCGGTTGTTCAGATCTTCTTTTCTGCTTTTCTTCTTTTTTTTCAAAGGACTGCTCTGTCAAAAACTTCCGTGGAGTTACAATCTTTACCTGAATCTGTTCTTCCTGAAATTCCGGCTCTGTTTTCTGTTGTTTTGTAATACCCTCTTCCGATATCCTATGTTCTTCCACTTGCGGAATTTCATCCTTCTCATGAAGTTTCTCTTTTATTGTCTTTAACTGCAAACCCTCTTTTTTCAGTTCCTTGATTTTCTGAAATATTTCCAGATCTTTATCGGTGTAGTATCGATGTCCCATCTCATTTCGTTTGATGGACAAGCCTAGTTCCTCTTCCCAGTAGCGCAGTACATGAGGTTCTACCTGAACCAGTTTTGCCGTCTCAGAAATCAGGTATCTGGTTTCTTTCATAATACAAGTACCTCCTGCACTCATTATAGAGCATACAGGAGGTACTTTACAAGAAAATCTCTTCGCCTTTTTTAGTCCTTTTTCGCGTTAACAAACCGAGTGTACTCCGGCATCCATACCAGATTTACTGTACCGATCGGGCCGTTTCGCTGTTTGGCGATGATAATTTCCGCCATGTTTTTGTTTTCAGTATCTTTATTATAATAATCATCACGATAAATGAACATAACCACGTCCGCATCCTGCTCGATCGCTCCTGATTCTCGGAGGTCTGAAAGCATCGGCCGTTTATCATCTCGTTTTTCCACCGCACGGCTCAGCTGTGACAGCGCAACCACCGGAACATTTAACTCTCTGGCTACCCCTTTCAGTGCCCGGGAAATATCAGAAATCTCCTGCTGACGGGAATCACCGCCACGTCCACTACCGGACATCAACTGTAAGTAGTCAATGATAATAATATCCAGTCCCTGTTCCAATTTGAATTTTCTGCATTTGGACCGAAGCTCAGAAATGGAAATACCTGGTGTATCATCAATGATCAGACGGGAATTTCCAATCACACCGGCTCCCTCGATCAATTTCGCCCAGTCTTCATCTTCCAGACTTCCGGTACGGATCTTTTGAGAATCCACCTTAGACTCCAGTGAGAACAGACGGTTCACCAGCTGTTCCTTACTCATCTCCAGCGAAAAGATGGCTACTGATTTGTCTTTTCGAAAAGCCATATACTGTGCCATATTCAGAACAAATGCCGTCTTACCCATGGAAGGACGAGCCGCTACCAGGATAAAATCCGAAGGTTGCAGACCGGATGTCTTATAATCCAGATCCACAAAGCCCGTTGGAATTCCCGTTACAGTTCCCTTCGTCTGTGAAGCTTTCTCGATGGTCTCCAGGGCGTTTAACACCACCTGGCGAATCGGAACATAATCTCCACCCGTTCTGGTCTGAAGAAGCTGAAACAGCTGCTTTTCTGTATCTTCCATGATTTCTTCCACCGGTTCTTTATCCAGATAACAGGTGTTGGCAATATCTTCGTTCATCTTGATCAGTCGGCGCAACATTGCTTTTTCTTTGACGATTTTTGCATAATGTCCTACGTTAACCGAAGTAGGTACCGCCGTCAGAAGATCCTTTGCAAATTCCATACTGCTGATCTCCGGCGGAACATCCTTTTCTTTCAGTTTCTCCGGAAGTGTGACAAAATCTACCGGTTTTCCTTCGTTATATAATTCCACCATGGAATCGAAAACAATTCCCATCTGCTGTCGATAGAACTCATCTCCGGTCAGGATCTCGGATGCAATCATAATCGCCTCACGGTTCATCATCATACAACCGATGACAGAGCGCTCCGCATCATCGCTGTGGGGCAGAATTCGTTTAATCAGTTCTTCTTCCACGGAAGAATTCCTCCTATGCTTCTTTTACCACAACCTTCAGTTCACCGGTTACCTTCGGGTGTAACTTGATTGGCACCATAGTTGTACCCAGTTCTTTGATCGGAGCTGAAAGCTGCAGTTTCTTTTTGTCCAGTTCATAACCAAGCTGTGCCTTTGCCGCCTCCGCAATCTCTTTTGCAGAGATGGATCCGAAAGTTCTTCCACCTTCTCCAACTTTAATGCCTACGGTTACCTGTTTGTCTTTCAGTTCTTCCGCGAATGCTTTTGCAGCATCCAGATTTTCCTGTGCTACTTTGTCTTCATGAGCTTTCTGAAGTTTCAGATCATTCATATTTTTTCCGGTTGCTTCCACACCAAGTTTTTTGGGAAGCAGAAGATTTCTTGCGTATCCGTCACTTACATTAACAACCTGTCCTTTTTTTCCAAGAGCTTTTACATCTTCAAGCAAAATAACTTTCATCTTTATATATCTCCTTCATCTAGCATTTTCTGTAAAGTCTGTTTCAGTACATCTTTCGCCTCTGTAATAGAGTAATGTTCCAGCTGCGCTCCTGCGATATTCAGGTGCCCGCCACCGCCAAGGCGTTCCATCACAATCTGTACATTTATTTCGTCGATGGATCTTGCACTGATATAAATCGTATTGCGATAATCTGTCAGTACAAAAGAAGCCTTTACCCCAATGATATTCAGCAACTCATTTGCCGCCTGTGCACCAACCACTGTAGGGCTGTCAAGTCCTTCACTTGGACACACCGAAATTGCAAAGTGTTCCCGAAACAGTTCTGCGTTTCGGATAGCTTCTCCTTTAGCCCGATAATCCTCAACATGTTCACGAAACATCTTTCTTACCCTTGTCACATCCGCACCACATCTCCGCAGAAAAGCTGCAGCCTCAAACGTGCGGACACCGGTTTTTGTAAGAAAATTATTGGTATCGATCATTATTCCCGCATACAGACTGTCAGCCTCGATATTCCGGATCCGAATACCGTCCGCAAAATATTGCAGAATCTCTGCAACCATCTCGCAGGCCGATGATGCATAGGGTTCAATATAAGATAATACCGCATTCTGAATAATATCTTTACTCTGTCTGTGATGATCCAGTACCACGATTGTCTTGGTCATATACAGAAGTTCTTCACATTCTGTATAACCTGGTCGGTTCGTATCCACTACAACCACTACCGTGTTATCATCCACAATCTCTTTTGCTTCATGACTTGTGACAAACATCCGGGAATCATAATCCTGGCTGTGCAGGAACCCGTCCATCAGCGGACGGATCGATGAAGTCGGATTATTGATTACAATATAAGCTTTTTTCTCCAGAGTTCTTGCAGCCCGGTAGATACCGATGGCAGCTCCGAAAGAATCCACATCTGTAATCTTGTGTCCCATGACCACGATCTTGTCCTTACTGCTCATAAATTCTTTCAGAGCATGGGCTTTCACTCTGGCTTTGACTCTGGTAGTCTTTTCCATCATCTGAGATTTTCCGCCAAAATACGTGATATTATTGCCATCTTTGATGACAACCTGGTCACCACCACGACCAAGAGCCAGTTCCATGGCGATCCGGGCCGATTCGGAAGTATGCGCATACGAATCCGCATTGATACCGATACCGATACTGATAGTTACCGCCATCTCATTTCCGATATTTACAGATTTTACTTCTTCCAGAATATTAAATTTTTTCTCTTTTAACTGTTCCAGTGACTTACGGCGCATGACCAGAAAATATTTATCTTTTTCCAGTTTCTTCACCACGCCGTCTATCGAAGCAAAATACTTGTTGATCTTACGATCAATCAGCGCGATCAACAAAGAGCTTCTGACCTCTTCAACGCTTTCCAGCGCTTCCTCATAATTATCCAGATACAAAAGTCCGGTCACAAGCTGTTCTTCCTGATTCTTCCGCATATACTTTTTAAGTTCTGTTTCATCAAAAAGATAGGCTGCAATCAAATAATTCTTCTCTTTATCTGCATCTATGATCTGAGAACCATCCAGCAGTTCATCGATCTCTACTCTTCGCATGTTCAGCCGAAAATCATGATCCTGATATGCGACTTCGAAATCTCTTACTTCCTCCGGCAACGGAAGTTTGTTCATTGTCACCTCCGGAAAAATATTTCCGATAAAGCGACGGTACTTCTGATCTTTCCCCGTCAGATAAAGGAACTCATCATTCATCCAGAGGATCTTTCCTTCTGCATCCAGCAAGGCATAGGGAAGTGCAAAGTTTTTCATCAGACTTTTCTGCACCTGACCATATTGGGTAGCAAAAGAAATCAGTTCGTTGAGGAGCACCGGTCTTCTGTGAAAATATAGCAGAATCCCGAGCAACAGATACACTGCCGTAAATACTGTACCGATTCCTCCCGCCTTCCAGCTGACGCTGTATAACAACACATCCATTGCCACCAGAAGTATCGTCAGAATAAAAGGCCAGCGCATATATGTTGCCAGCTTACCCTTTAACTTAATTCCATCTTTCATACTCTGTACCTATTATCGATTTTCCCTCCGCATATTCTATCCCCACAGAGTAAAAATCTCCTTTTCCAAGTACACCTTTGCTTTCTTTAAACAAAGGTATGATTTTCCGGCACTCTGTCAAAAATGACAAACCACCAAATTACTCTCCTATTATATCATTTCCCGCGCAAAGAAAAAAGTCTTTTCTTTTTAAACAAGAAAACCGCCATCGGTTTCCCGATGACGGTACAACAAACTTTTTGAATTAGTCTGTTACATATGGCATAATAGCGATATGTCTTGCTTTTTTGATTTCTACAGTCAGAGCTCTCTGATGTTTTGCACAGTTTCCTGTGATTCTTCTAGGAAGGATTTTTCCTCTCTCGGAAACATATTTTCTTAATTTATTTACATCTTTGTAGCTGATTTCATTATTTTCTTTACCACAGAATACACAAACTTTTTTTCTTCTGCGTCCGCCTCTTCTCTTCATTGGAGAATCCGGTCTTTCACTTTTATTGTAAGCCATGAATATTACCTCCTTATCGAAATCTAACGATTCGCACCCGAACCTGGGTTCAATGCGTATTAGTTAAATGGCAGATCCTCATCAATTCCATCCGGAATATTCATAAAACCGTCTGCAGATCCGCTTCCACCTGCTGTCGGAGCGGATGGTGCTGCCTGACCGCCAAAATTACCGCCACGGTAATTGTCGCTGGCTGCCTTGCTCTCTGCAAACTCCTGGTCTTCAACTACTACATCCGTGGTATAGACCTTCTGGCCGTCCCGGTTTGTGTAGCTTCCGGTCTGAATTCTTCCACTGACTACAACCTTCAATCCCTGACGGAAATACTTCTCAGCAAATTCTGCTGATCTTCCAAAGGCTACACAGCCAATAAAATCAGCCGTTGCCTCACCGTCTCTCTTGAATCTTCTGTCAACAGCCAGTGTATATCTTGCGATTGCCATCGAATTGTCACCTGCTGAATATCTTACCTCAGGATCTCTTGTTAAACGACCCATTAAAATAACTTTGTTCATATTATTACCTCTCTTGTAAATAACTCTACTTTCACGGGAAACTACAAACCTTTAATGGGCTTGGCACTTAAGAAAAATTAAGCTTCTTTCTTAACAACTAAATATCTCATTACATTGTCCATGATACGAACGTGTCTTTCAACTTCTGCAGGACAGGTTGCATCTGCTTCGAACTGAATGAAATAGTAGAAGCCTTCTCTCATTTTCTGAACTTCGTAAGCTAATCTTTTCTTACCCCATTCTTCAACTTCTGTAACTGTTCCGCCGTAACGTGCTACATAACCTTTAGCTTTCTCTACTACGGCTTCACGAGCTTCATCCTCGATTTTTGCATTCACAACCAATGCTAATTCATATTTGCTCATGCTGTTTTACCTCCTTTTGGACTTTTGGCTTCCGGTTTCAGTACCGGAAACAAGGATAAATTATATATCACAAGACGATATTCTACCATGAATCAAAAACAATTTCAAGTATTTTCTTCACTCTTTTTCTGTAAATTTCTTGTGTTTTTTTCCACCAGTTTCCGTGCAATCATGATTTGATGACCGCACCCGGTGCATTTCAGACGGAAGTCAGCACCCACACGGAGAATTTCCCATTCGCTGCTTCCACAGGGATGCTGTTTTTTTAATTTTACAATATCCCCCACTTCATACTGATATGTCATATTTTTATTTCCCCTTTACTTTAATCTGTGAAAAAATCTGACCAATTGGTTTCTGGATCAGAAGATCTGCATTACGATCCTGTGGTGTGGCACCTTTATTGATCAGTACCAGTGCTCTTCCCCTGAAATAATCCAGCAAACCGGCGGCCGGATATACTGCGAGAGATGTGCCGCCCACGATCATCACTTCTGCCTCTGCAATGGTACGGATGGCATCCGATACTACCTCATTATCCAGTCCTTCTTCATATAAAACCACATCCGGCTTGATCACACCGCCGCACTCGCATTTTGGAACACCCGCAGAATGCAGCATGTACGATGCATCATAAAATTTATGGCATTTCATACAGTAATTTCTATGTACCGATCCATGCAGTTCCATCACATGTTTGCTTCCTGCCGCCTGATGCAGTCCGTCGATGTTCTGTGTCACCACACCGGTAAGCTTTCCCGCCGCTTCCAGTTCCGACAGTTTTTTATGTGCCGCATTCGGCTTTGCATCCAGTGCCAGCATCTTATCCCGGTAAAAGCGGTAAAATTCTTCAGGATGCCGCATAAAAAACGTATGACTTAAAATGGTCTCCGGCGGATAATCATATTTCTGATTATACAGACCGTCCACACTCCGAAAATCCGGAATTCCACTTTCTGTAGAAACTCCGGCCCCACCAAAAAATACGATCCGGTCATGTTGATCAATAAGTTCCTGTAATTTTTCCACATCCTGTCCCATGATACATCCTCCTTATCCACATATTTCACAGGTTTCTTCCACCCATCCACATTCTTTCACTTCTGCATATCTGCTTTTATTTATATGTTCCGACCCAGCGCGCCTGTACAACAAAACGCACCGATTCATCGGAAGTACAGGTAGACAATGTCACCACATAATCATCTTTTCCAAGTCCCAGTGCCTTCATATCCACCTTCGACTGTTTTGCCATCTTCTTCACATAAGCCTCAAACTGTTCATCATGTGCACTGAACAATGTATATACATCACTGCCCACCTTTGCATACTGCATGGAAAAAATCTCATACCTGTATTTTCCGTTCGGCGTACAGATCCACAGGTATTTGCTGTCTTTGTATTTTTCACTTTCGTACATTTGTTTTAGTTTTCCGAACATTGAACCGTTTTTCATATTATGACCATAAATGATGGTATTGCAATCAGAAAAATCAGATGCATTGGTAGAATCAATAAATACAGACCCCGCAAAATTATAAGTCTTTTTAATTGTCCGGTGCAGATAATATTCATTATCTTCTCCCTGGGCAATTGGATAACTGATAGATGGGATTGCCTCCAGCTCCAGCCATCCCACTACATCGTCATTGATTGCTTTTAATGCGTCAAAATCCACTTCCGGCGGATTGACGGTAAGTTCTTCCTCCGGGATCAGATTTCCTTCCTCATCTTTCTTCTCTTCCACCACTTCCAACGGTTCACTGCTCTGCACCGTTGTTGCTTCTGCCACAGCATGATATTCATCCACTCCTTTTTTATACCCCAGATAGATATTTACCAGCTGATACATGGAGAAGCAGAATACACACAGTGCAACCAGAAACAGCAGTTTCCAGAAGATTCCCCCACCTTTTTTCTTTTTCTTAGCTGTCATCTCTCACTAACTCCTTCTTTCTGTCTTCCATTCTGTTGTACCGTTTCCTGATTCATACTTTTATACAGGCATGGTTCGAAACTCATCCCTGAAAATGAATCGTGATCGGACAGATCTCGCAGTCGGTACCGACACGCATCGCCGGTCCCCAGACACCAACCCCGGAAGTTACGATACTGTGCAGGTTTCCTTTTTTCAGATAACCACAGGCATTTTCCCACATCAGTTTGACAGTCAGATTTCCCGGGAACATCTGGCCATCATGGGTATGTCCACATAACTGCATATCTGCACCCGCTCTCTCAAGCTCTTCCAGTTGTTTCGGCTGGTGTTCCAGTACAATGATCGGTTTAGCCTTATCCAGACCACTCAGAATCACTTCCGGCTCCATGCGATTTTTAGTTCCGTCACCAGGCTTTTGCGCATCTTTTCTTCCCACCAGATAAAAAGCATCATCGATCAGCATCACTTCGTCATCCAGAATCCGGATCTTTGCTTTTTTTGCAAATTCTTCAAATCGTGGATCACGCATCTCTTTAGCCTGAGACGCCACAGAAAATCCACCAAGTAATCGCTCTGTCACATCATGATTGCCAAACACACCAAACGAACCATATCTGCTCTTAATTCCCGCCAGTGTCTTTGCGATCCTGTCCGGGTTCTGCACGGCTTCATATTCATTATCAAAAATATCCCCGGCAAATACCACCAGATCCGCATTCTGATCATTAATCTTTTTCACCATCCGCTGCATCTGCCCGTTTCCCACACTATAACCAAGATGCAGATCCGCAACCAGTACCACTTTCAGATCCCTGTTGTCTCCACAGTTTTTCCGGATCGTCACTTCATATGGTTTGACTTTTACGATATTAGAATGCACGATACCATAAGCACTGATTCCTCCAATCAATGCAGTCAGAAGAATTCCCACGAATACATATCCAACTTTACTAAAAAAGAAATCATGTATTTTCCCCGGTATTTTCTTCAGTACCAGCCGCAGGATATCTGCAACTGCAATAAATATCAGAATGTATGCAAAAGTTCCCAGCCAGTAATTACTGATACGCTTTACCAGTACCTGCAATTCTGAAGAAGGAAGAAGGAATGCAAATAACAGTGAGAGTGCCAACAGGGAATAAATTACAATATATGGCACTGCAAACTTTCTGGCGTGAAAACGTTCGGAACACGCTGTCAACCACTTGTGCACCCGATGAAGGATATAAAGGTTTAAGGATATATAAACCGGTATAATAATCAGTAAAATCATATTGTCTCCTCTATGTCATACCGCTCCTTTTACAGATCCAGTTTCATATCTCCGTCCTTGATAAAATTATGTTTTCTCATAAACTGTGTAAATACCACTGTAAGAACTGCCGGCAGCATAAACTGTATCACAACAATCTTCAGCAATACTACAACCGGATGTTCCGTCTGTGCCATCACCTGCCAGGTCATGATCTGACCAACAAAGCCTGCAGATCCCATCCCTGAACCTGTCGCATTGTTCGTCATATGAAACAACATTGTGGAAACCGGGCCAAGCACAGCGCTCGACAGAATCACCGGAAGCCAGATCAGTGGTTTTTTAACGATATTCGGCACCTGCAGCATGGAAGTTCCCACACCCTGTGCGATCAGACCGCCCACACCGTTTTCCCGGAAACTCGCCACTGCAAATCCTATCATATTACAGCAACATCCCACAGTAGCAGCTCCTGCTGCCAGCCCGGACAGATTCAGAATTACACCTAATGCTGCTGAGCTGATCGGCAATGTCAGGATCATGCCCATCAGAACGGATACCACAATTCCCATCAAAAATGGCTGTTGCTCCGTTCCCCAGTTGATCAGACCACCGAGCCACGTCATAAAAGAAGAAATGGAAGGACCCACCAGAACACCCACGGCAGAGCCCGTACCAATAGAAAGCAACGGAACCAAAATAATGTCCAGCCTTGTTTTTCCTGCAATCAGATGACCGATTTCAATACCTACATACGCGGCAATAAAGGCGCCGAGGGGTTCTCCCGGTCCCTGGAGTGCCAGATTACCATCCACCAATAATGTTCCGGCCAGTACCTTCGAAGCATAGCCACCGATCATGCCACTGGTAGCTGCTGACAGTACAACCATTGGAGATTCCTGAAACTTATACGCTACACCCACACCGATCCCGGCACAGGTTAACCCGGCTGCCATTTTTCCCACCGCATAGATCAGTGTCCCGATGGATCCTCCTGCAAGCATCCCGATCTGCTGGATGATCGTTCCGATGATCAGTGTTGCAAAAAGTCCCAGTGCCATTCCACTGAGTCCCTCCACAAAAACCCGGTTCAAACATTTCTTAATCAGATTCATACATAACCCCTTTCCTGCTCATCACTTTATTCCTGTTCTTTCCAAAGTGTAACACGGTTACTTCCATTCTTCCAGTACTATTTGACAAATCCACAGCATAAGCATATAATATAATTGATGACGCGGGATGGAGCAGTCTGGAAGCTCGTCGGGCTCATAACCCGAAGGTCGCAGGTTCAAATCCTGCTCCCGCAATTTTTTATACTCAATTTTAAATAAAATCATCACACAAACACCATCTGACACTTTTTTCTGTGTCGGGTGGTATTTTTTTACTCGTTGCTCACGAAAAAAGAAGAGTGACCGTTTTTTAACAGCCAGCTCTTCTTTTTGTCTTTTGTTCTTCTATTTTTACAGCAGATGTGCACGAATCTCGTCTGCGCTCAGCGGGGAAAGATATGCCGGAGCTACATCAAAGACCGTCTTACATCCTGTCATTCCTTCTGCTTTCATACGGCTCAGTGCCCTTGCGTAAGCAACCAGTACACTGGAAGTAAATTCCGGATTGGATTCCAGTTTCAGAGAATATTCGATCATCTGATGGGTATTTTCATTTTCACCGGTCATACCACTTCTCATAACAAATCCACCGTGAGGCATCTTGTTATGAACAGCATCAAATTCTTCTTCAGAGATAAAGTTTACTGTGGTATCGTATTCATCAAAATAGTTTTTCATAGTTTTGATAGATTCTTCGATCTGTTTTTTATCAGCACCCTCCTCGGCAACTACGAAGCACTCTCTGGTGTGTTTCTGACGTGTTGTCAGTTCCGGCTGTTTTCCGGCTCTTACCTGATCCATCGCTTCTTCCACCGGAACAGTATACTGAATACCACGTTTTACACCCGGGATTCTTCTGATTGCATCAGAGTGTCCCTGGCTTACGCCTTTACCCCAGAATGTATAGGTTTTTCCGTTTGGCAGAATGGATTCTGCATAGATACGGTTCAGAGAAAACAGACCCGGATCCCAGCCTACAGAGATCATAGCCAGATGACCATTTTCTTTTGCGGCTGCATCTACATTTGCAAAATGCTGTGGAATGTTTGCATGGGTATCAAAACTGTCGATGACATTAAAATCTTTTGCCAGTTCCGGCGTCTGTTTTGGAAGGTCTGTAGCACTTCCGCCACAGATGATCATAACATCGATCTGATCCTTCATATTCTTTGCATCTTCCATGGTGTATGCTTTTGCGCCAGGTGTTTTGACAGTTACTGTTGCAGGATCTCTTCTGGTAAATACACCTGCCAGTTCCATATCTTCATTCTGACGGATTGCCATCTCAACGCCTTTTCCCAGATTGCCATAACCTGCAATACCGATTCTTATTTTTTTCATCGCTAATTCCTCCTGTACTCTCCTATCTATTTCCGGAATCTTTCTGTACCTGCTTTGTCAGAAGAGACTCCGATCATGCATATTTCCGCCTCCGTACCGGCGGTTTTCGGGGATCACGTTCTGAGACTGCACTTTGTGTTCACCACTTTACCTTTGCACAGTCATAAATCTCCTTTTGTATCCTATCACATTTTGATGTCACGTTCAAGCCATTCATAATGTTCTTCCAATGCCAAAAGCCCTTCCTGAATATTTCCCTCAATAAGACAGATGGCAATATTCTTATGAAGTGCGATCCATTCTTCCGTATCAATGGATGCCGCCTGCCGCAAAACCACCTCACCCTCTGAGCGTATGATCTCAGACAAGGCATCCATCAGAAGAATCAGAAGCCGGTTCTGCGAATACTCAAATACCAGGTGGTGCAGTTCATGATCCGAGCGCATCCGTTCCTCAAGATCTCCGTTTTCCATCCGGTTGATAATCGCTCCTGCTTTTTCCTTTCCTTCCTCTGAAATCAGCGCGCAAGCCTGCACATACGCCTGTTTTTCCAGAACTGACCGAAGCTGATTGACTTCCCGGTAATTACTCTCTTCCATCAGAACCAGCATAGAAAAAACACTGCTGAGGCTTTCTCCCATCCGGTTTACCAGAAAATTCCCTTTGCCGTGGCGGCTTTCCAGAACACCTGTATGCTCCAGGATCCGTAGTGCTTCCCGGACCGAATTTCGGGAAATCCTCAGTGTTTCCATCAGTTCCCGCTCGGAGGGTATCTTCCCGCCATAAGAAATATCTTTGTTTTTTATCAGTGTTTTCAAATATTCCAGTACCTGGTCATAGGCTTTTGGTGAAGTTGCCTGTACACTTTCCTTATCCAACTGTTTTTCTCACTTTCTTACTTTTCTTCCCTGCCAGACCCACAGCCGGCATGATTTCCGGACAAAAATACCCGGCAAATTTTTACATCAGACTTGCAAAAACAGAAGATGTTACCACCGTCAGCAAACCTGCCACAGCGATTGCAAGACTGCTCATCGCACCCTCGATTTCACCCATTTCCATCGCTTTTGCTGTTCCGATGGCATGAGCGGCAGTTCCAAGGGCCAATCCTTTTGCCACCGGTTCTTCCAGACGGAAGATCTTACAGGCAAGATCTGCAATCACATTTCCAAGGACACCGGTAATGACGATAACTGCTACGGTGATCGTCACCACACCGCCAAGTTCTTCCGATACACCCATACCGATCGCTGTGGTAATAGATTTTGGAAGCAGGGTTACATACAGCTGAGAGTTCAGATGAAATGCCCGGGCCAGGATGTAAACACCGACCATACTTGCCAGTACCCCGGACAGAATGCCCATTGCAACGGCTTTGATATTATTCTTCAGAAGTTCGATCTGCCGGTAAAGCGGAACTGCCAGACTGACCGTCGCCGGCGTCAGCAGATAACTGATATACTGTCCACCCTCGTTATACGTAGCATAATCGATATGAAACAGCATCAGCACCGCCATTACACAGATGACCGCGATCAACAACGGATTAAAAATCGCCAGTTTAAATTTCTTTTTCAGAAGGATTCCGATCTCATAAGCCACCAGACTGATCACCGCACCAAAAAACACGGAATTTGTCAGGAAATCTTTCATTTTTCTTTTCCCTCCTTACGTTTTCTCTCCCAGCGGATCACCCGCTGTGTCACCTGTCCGGTCACTCCCATGACAAGTACAGTTGTTACTACCGTCACTACGACCACCGGAACCACGACCGGTCGCAGCACATCCCATGCATTCAAAAGTCCTACTGCCGCCGGGATAAACATAACCGGCATAATTTCTATCAGAAAATCAGCGGCTCCCTCTACCTGATCCAGCTTTATGACACCGGTAAGAAGTGTAGCCAGCAGCAATACCAGCCCATACACACTGGCCGGAACCGGAAGCGGAATCACCATACGGAAAAACTCGCCGATAAACGAGAACAACAATATCATACAAAACTGTCTTACATGCTTCAAAATATTTATTTCTCCTTTCACTGGTAGTACCAGTTTCAGATTATACTGACCTGACTATTTCCTGTCAAGGAGAAAAATCCCCATAGAAATTCAAAAATCTCCGGCAATCATTTACAAATTGCCGGAGATTTTTCTTTAAAAAATGCTGCCCATTATCCTAGAGCATGTTTGAAAAAGGCTTTCTGCAAGATGTGCGTCACGATTTGTGGAAGATTTTGTCCGGATGAAGGCGCCGTAGCGGGCTACGGCAACTGAATTCGGGCAAAATATGCCGCAAAATGGGGCGTGCAGATTGCGGGAATGATTTTTCAAACACGCTCTAGCATTTTCTCCAGATCTTCCTTAGGATCCCCGATTGGACTGATCCGGTAGTTTTCTACCAGATACTGCAGCACATTGGGAGACAGGAATGCCGGAAGAGACGGTCCGAGATAAATATTTTTGATTCCAAGGTGCAGAAGTGTCAGCAGGATACACACCGCCTTCTGCTCGTACCAGGAAAGCACCATGGAAAGCGGAAGTTCATTGACTCCGCAGTCGAAAGCTTGTGCAAGTGCGACTGCCACTTTGATGGCTCCGTAGGCATCGTTACACTGTCCCATATCCATGATCCGAGGGAAACCGCCGATGCTTCCGAGATCCAGATCGTTAAACCGGTATTTTCCACACGCCAGCGTAAGAATGATCGTATCGGACGGTGTCTGTTTTACGAATTCCGTATAATAGTTTCTGCCTTTTTTTGCTCCGTCGCAGCCGCCGACCAAAAAGAAATGCCGGATCGCTCCTGCCTTTACCGCATCCACGATCTGATCTGCTGCCTGCAGGATCGTTCCGTGTCCGAAACCGGTGGTCAGCTTTTCTCCACCGTTGATTCCCTTATACTGCCTGTCTTCCCCAAATCCTCCAAGTTCCAGTGCCTTTTCGATCACCGGTGTGAAATCTTTTCCGTCATCTACATGTACCACACCCGGATAAGAAACTACTTCCGTGGAAAAGACGCGGTCTGCGTAGCTCTCCTTCGGTGGCATCAGACAGTTGGTTGTAAACAGGATGGCTCCCGGAAGATCAGCAAATTCTTTCTGCTGGTTCTGCCATGCCGTTCCGAAGTTTCCTTTCAGATGACCGTATTTTTTCAGTTCCGGGTATGCATGTGCCGGAAGCATCTCGCCATGGGTATAGATATTGATGCCCTTTCCTTCGGTCTGTTCCAGAAGCAGCTTCAGATCACGCAGATCATGACCGGTAACCACGATAAACGGTCCTTTTTCCACTTTCATTGAAACCTCTGTAGGTTTCGGGATTCCGTAAGTCTCTGTGTTGGCACGATCCAGCAGTTCCATACATGTCAGATTAACTTTTCCCGTCTCCAGAACCACCGGAAGAAGTTCTTCCATGCCAAGATCCATAGACAACGTAGCCAGTGCTTTATATAAGAAGAAGTTCACTTCTTCCGACTGATATCCAAGTACCATCGCATGGTATGCATACGCTGCAACACCCCGGATGCCGAATAATAACAGGGATTTTAACGACCGGATATCCTCGTCTGCATTCCAGATTTGTTCCATATCATAATTGTCTGTATTTCCACATTTTGCCACACAGGTTCCGCATCCCGGTGCGATTCTGCTTTTTTCCTCTTCCACACGCTCGATCATCACACGAACCGTCTCTTCGTTGAAACTTACATTGGTCAGTGTTGTAAATAATCCCTCGATGATCACCCGGTCGGTATCAGCGGTCTTCGGATTGTTGCCGCAGGTCTTCGCAAGGCCGATCAGTGCCCCTGTCAGCTCATCCTGCGCCTTTGCTACATCAGCCGTCTTTCCGCATACTCCGCGCTTTCCGGTACATCCATTGCATCCTGCTGTCTGCTCACACTGAAAACAAAACATATTTCTCTCCATTTTTTGTACTCCTTTTATCAGTTTTTTTATCGTTTTCGTAACTGTTCAGTACCTTCACAGTTACGAGCCAAAATGCATTGAAAATCACCTTCGGTGATGGCATTTTGGCTTGCATGTCTCGGGATTTTGGCATATTCATGCCAAAACACCTCGCGGGACAGTGACTGCTGAATAGTTACTCATTTTCTTTACTTTTACCTTATCTATCTCATAAGTATCCCTAATTTTTCTGCTTTTATCCTTCGTACTATGTCTCTCGCACAGATAGCCTCACGGATTACACCGTTTGGTTTTTCCCATCCGTCTGCCTGGAAAACGTTCTGGCCGTTACTCCCGGATCGTACCGTCAGTTCCGACCGTGATCACCTGCCATGGCAGCCGTTTTCCGCTCGCTTCAAGGGCACGTTTTGCCGCCATCTCAAGTCCTCCGCAACATGGAACCTCCATGCGGACAACAGTGATACTCTGCACCTCATTCTGCCGGATGATCTCTGCCAGTTTAACGGCATAATCGGTGCTGTCAAGTTTCGGACATCCCACCAGCACCACACGATCTTTTAAAAATTCATCGTGGAACTTCGCATAAGCGTATGCTGTACAGTCTGCCGCGATCAGCAGGTTCGCTCCCTCATAAAAAGGTGCATGCACCGGCAGTAATTTGATCTGTACCGGCCACTGACGCAGACGGGAACGCTCCGCTTTCGCCTTTTCTTCTTTATTTTTCAGCACTGCCGCCTCGTCATAAGCTTCCGCTTCCCGTTCAATAAAATGAATCGCATCCATCGGACATGCCGGAAGGCAATCCCCCAGTCCATCACAGTAATCGTCGCGCATCAGTTTTGCTTTCCCGTTTACCATACCGATTGCCCCTTCGTGACAGGCCTTAGCACAGGCACCACAACCGTTACATTTATCTTCCTCTATCTGAATCACTCTTCGGATCATATTCGATTCCTCCTTATTTTCTGTATGCACTCCTGAAATCTCTCTATATCTGATTTTACACAAATGCATTTCTGTCTCTGTTATGCTGTCCTTCTTCTCTTTGCAACAGCTCCCTTGCGTTTACAAACAGAGGATACTATAATATCAGATAAAAATATGTTGTTTTAACCACAAAAAGGAGAAAAAATGGATTTTCCAATATTAAAAAAAATCCCCCTGTTTTATGGTGTGAAACCGGAGGAAATTCCGTCTATTCTGCATTGTCTCTCCGGACAGATCCGGTCGTTTTCCAAAGGGGAAATGATCTTTTGTGCCGGTGAATCTATTACCTCTGTAGGAATCGTACTGGAAGGTTCTGTTCATATTGAAATTGACGATTTCTGGGGCAGTAAAAATATCCTGAATCACGTCGGACCCGGACAGCTTTTCGGCGAAGCCTACGCCTGTTCCCCTTCGGAACCGCTGATGGTCAATGTCGTATCTGTCACGCCCAGTCAGATTTTATTTCTGGATGTTCCGAAGATTTTGCATACCTGTGAAAAACCATGCAGCCATCACCAGCAGATGATTGAAAATCTGCTTCGCATCATGGCAACCAGTAACCTGCAGCTTTCCCGCCGGATCCTGCACACCACACCGAAAACCATCCGTGAACGGCTGCTCGCCTATCTTTCCTATCAGGAACTGCTCATCGGCTCACCTGAGATCACCATCGCCTTCAACCGCCAGCAGCTCGCTGACTATCTCAGCGTAGACCGAAGTGCGCTTTCGAAAGAAATTGGGAAAATGCAGAAGGACGGGCTGTTGGAAGTGAAAAAAAATGAATTTGTCCTAAAAAGCAGAGAATAAAGAATAGGATGCCGTGTGCATCTTCACAGAGTGTTCCCGATTTACTGAAAAACAGTTTTTGTAAGACACTAAACAGGGCAAATCGCTCTTTCGAACGATTCGCCCTGTTTGTGTTTTTATTTACTTAATTTTTGTATTATTCAGCCTCTTCAGCTGTCTCCGTTTCCGGTACACTGTTGTGAACTGCGGTGCAGGATACAACAACTGCTTCCGGATCCGTTTTCAGATCGATGTTCGGATTCTTGGCAATCTCCAGATCTTTGACTTTGATCACATCACCGATCTTCATCTCACCGACATCCACCTGAACTTTATCCATCAGGTCAGCAGGCAGTGCCTTATAAGAAATCTCTTCCAGATCTTCCTGCAGAACACCTGCCTCTACTTTCTCATGGTTGAGCAGAACGATTTCCGCTACGGAATGTACTTTCTCGGTACTTACCAGTGCCTGGAAATCAATCTCATCCACGCGGTTTGCCATTGCATTGTAATCAACCTCTTTGATCAGTGCATCGTAGGTCTTGCCGTCTACTTCCAGCATAACCTGACTTCCTTTGTTGTCCGTCTTCAGCAGCTGATCTACTGCCTTTTTCGTCATCTGGATCGGAAGAGATCCTTCAATCTCTCTGCCAAACAGATTACCTGTGACATAGCCTTCTCTTCTTAATTTCTTTGCTTTGACGTCCATGCTTCTTTTTTCAGCTTTTAAAGTATTCATTTATCTTTTCCTCCAAACTGATTGCTTAGCAGCCTTCTACAAAGAGGTTTTGTTAAGTATTATATATAAATGTGCTACCGTCTGCCATTCGGCAAACCGTATGGTTAATAGTTACCCGATTCAGATATTATCCTTCAATGGCGATGTATTTGTTTTCTTCCACTGCCGGTTTTGCTTCTTTCTTCGGAACGAACAGTTTCAGAATACCATGTTTGAATTCGGCTTTGATCTCACCCGGATCTACTTCCTCTCCCACATAGAAGCTACGTGTGCAGGCACCTGCATAACGTTCTTTACGGATATATTTTCCGGTTTCTTTTTCTTTCTCATCTTTATCAAGGCCTTTGGCTGCCTCGATGGTCATATAACCATTTTCCAGAGAAACCTTTACTTCATCTTTGGCAAATCCCGGAAGATCTATTTCAAATTCATATCCATTGTCTTTTTCTTTGATATCGGTTTTCATCACATGTCCGGCTCTTCTGCCGTACAGTTTTTTCTCTGCTTTGTGCAGTTTCTTGTCGGTATCGAACGGAAAATAATCATCAAAAAAGTCATCAAACAAATTCTCTCCAAAAATACTAGGCATCAACATAAGTCATCTCTCCTTTTTATTCATCATGTATTATTACCTTGTTTCTTTGGAACTGGGATGCTTCAGGAGCTTTCGAACTTTTTCTTCGTTCTTTTTGTTCCCTTCCTTTGTTCTAGATGTAATATAACACTTCAATCAGCACTCGTCAAGGGTGAGTGCTGATTTTTTTTGTGAAGATTTTGTGTCCTTCTAAAATGAAAAACGAACTTCCGCCCTTACTTTGTTTGCCACAACATCAAGGTAGAAGTTCGTTTTTCAATTAGTTATCAGGTCTTCGTATGCCGATTTACATATTTCGCCTTATATTTTGAGTACACGATCGTCTGATCTTTATACAGCCCGTAATATCCGGATACTGCATAGCTGACCGCCACAGCCAGCAGATAATACGAAACGCCCTGGAAACCAAACAACTCAAAGGCTATCAGTATAGAAGTAACCGGGCAGTTCGTCACACCGCAGAACACAGCAGTCATCCCGGCGGCTGCACTTAAAGACGGTGAAAATCCCATTATCTGTCCTGCCAGACAGCCAAAGGTGGCACCAATGGCAAACGAAGGAACAATCTCCCCCCCTCGAAAACCTGCACGCATCGCCAGTGCTGTCAGAAGCATTTTCCAGAAAAAGTCAAAGGTCTGCGTCTGTCCATGTTCCACTGCCTGCTCGATCAGCTGATTACCCGCACCCATATACCGGTCTGTCCCAAGGATCCAGTGCAGGACTACTACCAGACAGCCCGCCGCGAAGACACGCAGATATGGATTTTTCAGCCATTTATCATATCCCTTGCTCACATATTCCAGTAACAGACAAAAAAGGATACTGACTGCACCGCAGCCTACGGCGATGATGCCCATTTTAATCCCGTTTTCCATCGAAAATGCCGGGATTCCCGTGACATGAAAGTTTTCCGGATGGATTCCAAAACTTCCCGCAAAATCATAAGCAACCAGCGATGCCACCACACAGGGCAGCAAAGCCGCATAGTACATCACACCTACGCTGACCACTTCCATGGCAAATACCGCTGCCGCCATCGGCGTACCGAAAACAGCCGAAAACGCAGCACTCATCCCGCACATAACGATCACATGGCGGTCTTCCTCATCCAGATGGATCCACCGTCCCAGTTGATTTCCGATACTTCCTCCAAGCTGGATCGCAGCACCTTCCCGGCCTGCTGAGCCACCAAGCAGATGTGTCAATGCTGTAGCGATAAAAATCAGTGGTGCTGAACGAAGCGGGACCTCATCCTGCGACCGGATCGTAGAGAGTACCTGGTTTGTTCCTCTGTCCTCTTTTCCAATCTTCTGATATAAAAATACAATCAACAGACCACCAAAAGGCAATAATAAAACAACCGCCGGTCTGTCTGCCCGAAACTGTGTCACCCAACTCAGACACCCGGCAAATAAACTGCTGGCACCGCCAACCACTCCACCGATCAGAAGTGCCAGCAGGATCCATTTGACAAAGTTGCTCATATCCTGCTGTATCCGTTTTCCATAATAATGTGACATCACTTCCAGACGGTGATGTCCCTTTTTCATAGGTTCCATATATTCCCCCGCTTCCCTTTTCCTCTTTCGTATTTCCGCCTCATTTTCCCGGAATCATACTTTCTTTCAGTATACGCTATCCCTGTATATTTTTCCAGCGCAATGAACTTTAAATATCATGGAAAATTGGTTCACTGGCGCAATTATTGATATGCAGTGCAACGAAAAAACAGGGCGAAGCTGCTTCCCTCTCAGCGTTCGCCCTGTTTTCCCTTATTTCTTTTACTCCCTCACATCACTGCCTGATCCCCTTATGCGTAGATTCCCTCAGAATCTGTAATCTCATACTCAAAAGTCTTCAGATTTGCGCGCAGTGTTGCACTCTCGCCCTGGTTTGTCCAGATGAAGGTAATGATTTCACCTTCTGTGGATACTGCAAGTTCTGCATCAAAGCCGAACGCTTTGGATACGTTTCTAAAATGCAAAAGTTTCAACTGCTCTTTTACGATATCTGTCTTCATCAGTTCTTCGATCTGTGCTGCGGACAGATTGGTACGGTTGATTTCTTTATGACCGCCGGCACCGGCACGTTTAACAGCCTCGTGGTCGTTCTTGCCAGCGAAAAGATCCAAGTACCATACCTGCGGTTTTCCAGGCATGAACATCTGCAGTGCTCTGGCCATAAGCATTTTTTTGTCATCTTCGCCCAGTGCACTGTAATAAGTTGCATTTACCTGATAATATACATTTTTCTGACCATGAAGATCTTTCACATATCCACCTCTTGCAACAACAGTGTCGATGATCTGCTGGATTCTTTCTTCCGGAATCAGCCCCTTCAGATCCAGAAGCGGGATTCCATCGTGGCAGCCCAGCATGTTGACTACATGGATTTCTTTTTCCATCAGTTCTTTTGCCCATTTTTCCAGAGTGGAACCGTTGCCGCTTTCCAGTGCATCGATGATCATTCCCGGAAGGAAGAAATCGTAGGTCATGTAACCCTGTTTTGCAATCTGTTCATAGTTCTTCTCTCCGTAGCTTGCATGGATCTCCGGAAGAAGGGTCAGATTGTATTTGTCTGCCAGTTTTCGTACTTTTTCCAGTACTTCCCATGTTCCCGGCTCATTCAGGAAGTTTTTTTCTCCAGGCTCCTTCGGTGCATAAGCAAATGCGTCCAGACGCACGATCTTTGCTCCGTATGCAGCCAGCGTCTTCAGTGTTTCGTCATAAAACTCCCATACCAGTGGAGATTTGATATTCAGATCCATCTGTCCCAGATATTTTCTCTTGCTCTCCAGAAGTTCTACCACGCTGTCTTTACAGAAAGTATCAATGCTGAGTTCTGACGGTTTTTTACCTGCTACAATCTCCTCATTGACTTTCTTCGCGATCAGATCTGCTTTGTAATACTGTACCTTTGCCACCTGCATAATATCCTGTGCATCCAGTACCGGATATTTAATTTCCTGGTAGAACGTATTCCAGTAAGGCACATTTTTTCCGTCCGGGAAACGTACCATCAGGATGGGAAGCCCCGGTTTACGGAAGAACATATGCTCGATCAGTTCCTGATCCGGCTGGATATATCCTTCTTCAGTCATGGTTCCCTTTCCTTCCCAGAACTTGTTCCAGTCGATAAAGAAATCACGGTATTTGGAGTCGTCGCCGTTTTTCAGGATATCCTGAAACTGTCTGGATAATACAGAAGCATGGTTCAGGATAAAATCCAGTTTCAGATTAATTCCCAGTTCTTCCAGTGCTTCCAGATCTTTTTTATCTGCCAGTTCTTCATTCAATGTGTAATCGATTACAGAGAACCCGCGATCAAGATCTGTATTAAATACGCTGGGCAGAATATAGAAGGAAGAAAATACATCCTTTAATTCCGGTTTCTGTAAAAATCCGGTGATATCACTGAGGGTTCCGCCTACGCTGTCCGGATATGCATTTAACATCGGTTTTGCATCTGCTGTAACGGTCATTTTACTCATGCTTCTCTCTCCTTATATTCTTCCCTGATCCATGATCTCTTTGTATTCGTCATAGGATAACAGTTTTCCTGCTTTGGATACGATCACTTTCGCTTTATGAGCCTGGCTCTCCAGCATATCCTGTTCCAGTTCCAGTACCATGGTGGTAAATGGGCTGTCTACAGCACCGTCACGATTTCTTGCTTTTCTGTGTGCCATAGTCTCCTGCGGAGTACTGTTTAACAGAACCGGGATATCTACACCCTTGTAATTGTCACTGTTTCCATGTGTCCACTCGATGATCAGGATCTCGGTATCAGAGAAATCCACTTCTTCATACCACAGTTCGGTATCTTCTCTTCCCATCCGTTTCAGCCAGATCTTTTCTGCCTTGTTTTTAAAGCTTTCAACGATTTCTTCCACTTCTTTGAAATCGATTTCATTCAGGGTACCAAGATATCCTCTCAGGCCTGTCTTACCATTCTCCAGATAAGATTCATACCAGTCGTAGCTCTCTTTCAGCTTCGGATCTGCATCCATTCCTGCAATCTGTCTTTCATGGATGATGTCGAATCTTTCTTTTGTAAATGTTCCGTCTTTTACCATACCGCGGATCGCGCTCTCACGAAATACATGAAGACGTTCTGCATCGTTGTACTTTGGAATTCTGTGCGGATAGTTATCTCCGGACAGTGTATAGGCTTTCATGCCAATCTGATTAAAATAGAAAGAAAGCAGAGAAGCGGTCTCTGATTTTCCCACTCCGGATCCACCGCATACAGTCAGTACGATCTTGCGGTCTGCGTCTTCTTTTTTCAGTTCTCTGATCTGTCCTAAAAGTTCTCTGAAGATCAGGTTTGCTTTGTTGATGTGATCTTCACCAATCTCGATCTTGTCTCCTGGCATGTCGCCCTGTGGGATCTTCTCCGGGATCACCGGTGCAGTCCATGCAGAAGGATTTTCCACATATTTGTTCATGTTTGCCTCCTCTTGTCCGGCTGCCTTCCGACAGCCGCTGAATCATTGCGTTTTCGTAACTGTTCCATACCTTCACAGGTACGGACCAAAATGCATGCATGTAAGCTCATCTTTGATGATATCATTTTGGCTTATTTGTCAGATAAAGGAATTATATCACAACATTGTCAAAAACATATCGCAATATAATCGGTGTTATTATATGCCAGATACCCGTTTTCCGTCAATATTTCTTCAAAATATTTCTCCGTGTAATTTTTGTGTAATATTTGCTTAATATCTTTATGGTAAAATATTTCATATTTTTTTTAGAGGAGGAAATCTATGAAAAAGTTTTATACATGGTATCAAAAACATATCACAGGTGCAATCTTTATCGGCCTGATTCTCGGTATTCTGACCGGACTTTTTCTGGCTGGACGATTTGAACCTGTACTAACCGTCACCAGTCTTCTGGGAAGCATCTATATGAATGCACTGAATATGATGATCTTCCCTCTGGTCTTCTGTTCCATCATCATGGGTATCACCAGTATCGGTAATGCCCGTACCACCGGAAAGATCACCGGTTATTCCATGATCTTTTTCCTGTGTACCACCGGACTTGCCAGTCTGGCAGGACTGATCATCCCACGTCTGATCCGCCTTGGAAAAGGAGTTAACTTCGAGATGGCAACTTCCGATATCCAGGCTACCGAGATGACCAGCATCCTGGATACCGTAAAAAATCTGATCCCGTCCAATCCGGTAGCTGCTTTTGCCAACGGAAATATGCTTCAGGTTCTGGTATTTGCCGTTATCATCGGTTTTACCCTGTTGGCGATCAAAGAAAAAGGTGAACCTCTGTTACATCTGATTGATTCCTGTAACGAGGTATGTCTGAAGATCATCAGCACCGTGATGTATTTTACCCCGATCGGTGTCTTCTGTACCATCGTACCGGTTGTAGAAGCCAACGGAACCAAGACGATCCTGTCTCTGGCTACCCAGCTGATCATTCTGTATGTAACTTTCTACGGATTTGCACTGATCATCTATGGAGGATCCGTAAAACTTCTTGGTAAGACAAGCCCGGTCAAATTCTTCAAGGCCATCATGCCTGCTGCTCTGAATGCCTTCGGAACCTGTTCCAGTTCCGCAACCATCCCGATCAGCAAACAGTGTGTGGAAGAAGAACTCGGTGTCTCCAACAAGATCACCAGTATCACCATTCCTCTGGGAGCAACTGTCAACATGGATGCGGTATCCATCCTGATGTCCTTTATGATCATGTTCTTCGCTAATGCCTGCGGTATTAACGTAAGCATCAGCATGATGATCATCATCCTGTTAGCCAACGTTCTCCTTTCTGTGGGAACTCCGGGTATCCCCGGCGGAGCCATTGCTTCTTTCGCAGCTCTTGCTACCATGGCAGGGCTTCCGGCCGGCGTTATGGGTGTCTACATCAGTATCAACACCCTGTGTGACATGGGTGCAACCTGTGTCAATGTCATCGGTGACCTGGCTGCCTGTGTGGTTCTGAAGGAGAAAATCAAGTTAGACGAATAAAACAATTAATTACATAAGTGCAGAAAACGGGATACACCTGGACATCGAAAATGATTCCAGGTGCATCCCGTTTTTATTTTCTCATTTTTTTTCAGCAGATTTTCTCCAGCCCTCTTACAATCTTTCCGATCCGTTCCATATCTACCGAAGAATAATTCATTACATACGTGTTTTCAATTCCTGCCTTCTTTTCATAGTAGAACTTGGAAAGTGGTGACAGCTTGATGCCCTGGGCTTTTGCCAGCTCTATTACATTCTCCTCCGCTTTCTCCGTTTTCAGTTTCATCAAGAAATGCACACCGGCCTCTTCCCCGGATATTTCCACGCATTTGTGCAGACCACTATCCCAGATTGCAGATAAGAATCCATTTTTCTTATTTTGATAGTAATTGCGCAGCCTGTTAATATGTTTTTCGAAATATCCTTCTTTGATAAACAGATCCAGGGTATATTGTTCAAAGTTTGATACCGTACAGGAATAAAATGATAACTTCTGATAAAACTGTTCCAGAAGCGGACGCGGCAGGATCATATAACTGATACGTACAGTAGAAGCCAGCGTCTTTGTAAAGGTATTCATATAAATAACTTTTTCGGAAATATCGATACTTTGCAGTGTGGGGATCGGTTTCCCGCCCAGACGCAGTTCACTGTCGTAATCGTCCTCGATGATGTACCTGCCTTCTCCTTTTGAAGCCCAGCCAAGAAGTTCATAACGGCGGCTGATCGGCATCACAATTCCGGTCGGATAATGATGGGATGGAGAAATATGTACGATATCTACCTTTTTTTCTTCTAACTGAGAAACTTCCACGCCTTCATCATCCATATCGATGTATGTCCAGTTTACCTGATAGTTCCGATAGATTTTCCCGATCTTCTGATATCCCGGATTTTCCACCGCATAGACTGCCTCGTGTCCCAGAAGCTGGATCAGCAGACCGTACAGGTACTCGGTTCCGGCTCCTATGATGATCTGCTCCGGCTGTACCGTCATGCCCCTGAAGTCTTTCAGATAGCCCGCGATCGACTGTCTGAGCGACATGATTCCTCCACAGGGCGGGTTGGTCATCAACTGAATCCGGCTGTCGCTTAACACCTCCCTGACCATCTTCGCCCAGATGGTAAAGGGAAACTGATCGGCCTCGGTCTGATTGCTGGTAAAATCAGCCAGATAGCTGTTTTCTCCACTGGTCATGGGAATAATCTCCTGCACTTCTTCTCTCTGTTTTGTCTCCAGCACCCCTTTAAAGTCCGTTACATAGAATCCTCTTTTGGGCATGGAATAAATATAGCCCTCCGCGATCAGCTGCTCATAGGCATTTTCTACAGTGATCACGCTGATACCCAGATTTTTTGCAAAACTCCGCTTGGAGGGAAGTTTTTCTCCTGCCTGCAAAGTCCCCTGTAAAATATCGTTTTTGATGCATTTGTACAGATATTCATACATGGAATCTGACCCTATATTTGTGAAATTATACGTCAGCATTATTCTTCTTTTCTCCTGTCTGGCCTTACTGAATATATTTATTTTGATGATTTTTTCATATCCACTTTAGCATTATAATCTACCCATACATTTTTTTCAAGAGATTAACCTACTACTTGAGGAGGAATATTATTATTATGAAAAACAGATACGAACTGAACAAGGAACTGGCACAGATGTTAAAGGGCGGTGTCATCATGGATGTCACTACACCGGAGCAGGCAAAGATTGCGGAAGCAGCAGGTGCCTGTGCTGTCATGGCTCTGGAACGGATACCTGCAGATATCCGTGCAGCCGGCGGTGTTTCCCGTATGAGTGATCCGAAGATGATTCAGGGGATCCAGAATGCTGTTACTATCCCGGTTATGGCCAAATGCCGAATCGGTCATTTTGTGGAGGCTCAGGTTCTCGAAGCGATCGAGATTGACTATATCGATGAGAGTGAAGTACTCTCTCCTGCAGATGATGTGTACCATATCAATAAGAAAAACTTTAAAGTACCTTTTGTATGTGGAGCAAAGGATCTGGGCGAGGCGCTTCGCCGGATCAACGAGGGTGCTTCCATGATCCGTACCAAAGGAGAACCTGGTACCGGTGATATCGTGCAGGCGGTACGTCATATGCGTAAAATGAACAGTGCGATCGCACAGATCAAAGGCATGCGTGAGGATGAGCTTTTTGAGATTGCAAAGCAGTTACAGGTTCCTTTTGATCTGGTTGCTTATGTACATGAAAATGGAAAGCTTCCGGTGGTTAATTTTGCAGCCGGAGGTGTGGCTACTCCTGCAGATGCAGCTTTGATGATGCAGCTGGGTGCCGAGGGTGTCTTCGTAGGATCCGGTATCTTCAAATCAGGCAATCCGGAGAAGAGAGCAAATGCGATTGTGAAAGCGGTTACGAATTATACAGATGCGAAGATGATCGCCAGATTATCTGAGGATCTCGGGGAAGCGATGGTCGGTATCAACGAATCTGAGATTCAGCTTCTGATGGCAGAAAGGGGAAAATAAGATGAAAATTGCAGTTCTTGCCGTACAGGGAGCTTTTATCGAGCACGAGCGGAAACTGGAAGTGCTTGGGGCTTCCTGTGTGGAGCTTCGCAAGGCGGAGGATCTGAACCAGTCTTATGACGGGCTGGTTCTTCCCGGCGGCGAAAGTACGGTACAGGGGAAGCTTTTACGGGAGCTTGGGATGTTTGATACGATCCGGAAGCAGATTAAGGAGGGACTTCCGGTTTTGGCTACCTGTGCGGGAATGATTCTTCTGGCGGATTCGCTGGAGGGGGATGCGATGGTGTATCTTCAGACGGTTCCGATGACGGTGAAGAGGAATGCTTATGGACGGCAGTTGGGGAGTTTTCACACGGAAGCAGAGTTTAAAGGAATTGGGGAGATTCCTATGACGTTTATCCGGGCGCCTTATGTGGCGGATGTTTCGGATGGAGTTGAGGTACTGGCTGTAGTACAGGATCGGATTGTGGCGGTTCGGTATGGGAAGCAGATGGCGCTGGCGTTTCATCCGGAGCTGGATGAGGATGAGCGGGTGCATCGGGAGTTTTTGCGGATGTGTGAGGGGAAATAAATTAGTTTAGTTCAAAACGGACGAAGCGGGAGGGCGGGGAGCGCCGGGCAGACAGCCGCTGGTAACGCAAATCTGAGCTAGTCACCAACTCCGACTATGTTCACGAGGGCCGGCGGACCCTCGCGAAAGTTTACGTAGGTGCCGGATCTCATCTTTGCTAAAAACACCAGCAAAAGGCTGTCTGCCCGGCACTCCCCGCCCTCCCGCTTCTGGCTTTCGTTGAGACTGGTTTGTTCGATGAAACTTATTACTTATTTTTCCTTTACTATATTGTTTTTGATTTTGGAAGTTTGAATAACTTATGAGTATAGTGTTTTGAATGATCTTAGACATTCCTCTATTATAATTGTTTCCGAATTGGTCTGATTGGATTATTTATGTTTGAATTTCGGAAGTTACTGTTCAATAAGTGACATATGGCTTGTAACTTTTAGGGTATTGAACAGTTCCCTTGGAAACTGTTTACTCTTTAAATTGTTTTTTATTATAACTGCTTAGTAAAAAAGACAGCCTGTTTTCGCATTAGTTTTTGCTTAAACAGACTGTCCGCAGCGCGGCAAAACGGTTTTCTCCATTTGGATCAATTTTCACCATCTCGGATGAATATCCGGGCAGTGGCGGTGGGTTATGGCGGCGCGCATTTCTACATAGCAGCCGCAGATGCGGCACATACCGGAGAGCAGGTGGTCGCATGTTTTGCACTGGGACAGGCGGGTTTCGTATTCCTGATCCGGGGTTTTGTCGTCGGGGTTCAGGTTGGCGATGTATTCGTACATGGTTTTGTAGGTGTCTGCTTCGCTCATTTCACGAAGCAGACATTTTTTGCAGATTCTTGTGAATGTGTCCATTGTTTTTTCTTTCTCTGTTTTTTATATCGTGTCATTTTACCGGAAAAGGGCAGCCTGTATAACAGGCCACCCTTTTGGTATCGCAGGGATTGCTCCGCGATTTTCACGCGGACTTTATTTCAGTGCAATGTGCAGTACACTGCAGGCCGGAATGGTGAATTTGATTCCGGCGTGTACTTTTTCTACGCCCTCGAAGGACTGAACGGTTACGTTTTCCGGGTCTTCGAAGGTGTTTTTGGCGTGCATTTCCTGGGTTACGATCTGGGCTTTTATGGATTCTACTTTTTTGCCGAGGATCGTTGTCTCGATCGGGTAGGCGTGTTCCAGATCCAGGTTGGTCATGGTGATGTGCATCACGCCGTCTGCATCAATGGATACCGACTCGGACAGGTTTGGTACCATGTTTTCTTCTTCGAGTCCGACGGTTTCTGTCTCCAGGGTGCTGTCCAGGAGGTCTGCGTCCTGATGGTATTTGTACATATCAAATACATGATAGGTCGGGGTTTTGATCATTTTGCTGCCTTCGGTCAGGATTACGGCCTGCAAGACGTTTATCATCTGGGCGATGTTTGCCATTTTTACGCGGTCGCTGTGTTTATTAAAGATATTCAGGTTGATACCTGCTACCAGGGCATCGCGCATCGTGTTCTGCTGATACAGGAAGCCCGGATTGGTTCCCGGTTCTACATCAAACCAGGTTCCCCATTCGTCGACGATCATTCCGACTTCTTTTTTCGGATCGTATTTATCCATGATCGCTCCGTGACGTGTGATCAGTTCGTCCATGTACCAGGTCTTTTTCATGGTCTGGTACCATTTTTTCTCATCAAATTCGGTAGCGCTTCCTTTGTTTAACCATCCGCCCGGATGGGTGTAGTAGTGCAGAGACAGCCCGTCCATGAATCCGTGCTGACCCGGTTCGTTCCGGCGGAAAGTGGTCTTCATCACTTCTTCTGTCCATTCATAATCGTCCACATTGGCTCCGCAGGCGATCTTTTTGATCGGTTTGTTTCCGGCATAGTTCCGCACATATGTCTGGTATCTGCGGTACATATTTCCATAAAAATCCGGGTTCATGTTACCGCCACAGCCCCAGTTTTCATTTCCCACACCAAAGTAATCTACCGTCCACGCTTCTTTGTGACCGTTTTTCGTTCTCAGGTCTGCCATCGGGGATACGCCCTCGAAGGTCATGTATTCTACCCACTCAGACATTTCCTGTACGGTTCCGCTTCCCATGTTGCCGTTGATATAAGTCTCACAGCCCAGCTGACGGCACAGCTCGAAGAATTCGTGCGTTCCGAAGCTGTTGTCTTCTACCACGCCGCCCCAGTGGGTGTTGACGATTTTCTTTCTTCCTTCTTTCGGTCCGATGCCGTCTTTCCAGTGATATTCGTCAGCGAAACATCCACCCGGCCAGCGAAGTACCGGGATACGGATCTGTTTTAAGGCTTCCACCACATCGGTACGCATCCCGTTGACGTTCGGGATTTCAGAATTTTCTCCCACATACAGTCCCTCATAGATACACCTTCCCAGATGCTCGGAAAAATGTCCCTGCAGTTCTTTATTGATATGGGAAAGTTTTCGTTCTGCATTGATTACTAATTTTGCCATGTTGTTCCTCCATATTTTTATGTATAAAGTATATTTTCAAATATCCGTTTACAAATACTCTGTTTCTTCCACCTTCTGGTACACAAATACCGGGAATCCTTTTTCGTCATACGTCACTTTCATGATTCTCGCATGGCGGTTCGGATCGTACAGTGGATCTCCGATGATCTCGTCATACGGGCGGGCATGATAGACACAAAGATCCGTCACACCATCTTCTGCCTTTACAAAGCAGTTGTGCCCCGGTCCGTAAATCCCCTTTTCTTCGTCGGTTTTCAGTACCGAATGCCGCAGTTTCGTCCATGCATGCGGATCCAGCAGATCTGCATTTTCATCGATATACATCATTCCCATGCAGTAGCATGCTCCCGTCGCGCTTGCGGAAAAAGTCAGAAAAATCTTTCCGTCATGTTTTAAGATCGCCGGTCCTTCATTTACCCAGAAATCCACCCGCTCCCAGTCATAATCCGGTGTTGTCAACAATACCTGATCCGTGCAGAGTTTGTTGGCTGCTGCCATTTTTCCGATATACAGATTGGAAATCTGGCGACCGACACCCGTTTTTTCCGCCCAGATATAATACCATTCTCCCCGGTGTTCAAACACCGTCGCGTCCAGAGAAAAGGCATGGAACGAAAATTCATCGCTGTCTGCCGCCTGCATCATGCCAAGTTCTTCCCATTCATCTTTCATCGGATTCTGCCCCTTGCAATGCAGGACATACGGACGAATGTTCCAGATGTCATCTTTATCCCCGGCTGCATAGTAGATATACCATCCGCCAAACAGATAGTGAATCTCCGGTGCCCAGATATGGATGCTCTGCGGTCCGCTTTCATGTCTCACCCAGAGGGTTTTCTCCTCCGCATGTACCAGACCACCCAGATCGTTCGCAGCACGCAGAATAATCCGGTCATAAGCCGGTACGGATGCGGTAAAATAGCAGGTTCCGTCCGTGTGGCGGTACACAAACGGATCCGCCCGCTGCGCGATCCATTCATCGTTGTATGGCGTGTGGATATAATTGTCTTTATTCATTTTTATCCTCTTTTTCTGTTAAAATAGTTTCCTTTTTACTGATTATAAGAAATAATAGACTTGTTGATAATATGGCAACAAGTCCAAATTTGCCATATGCTTTTTGTATACTCTGCCAAAACTTAAAAATCCTCAGTTCCGACAGGTGCTTCTTACACCAACCGGAAACTGAGGATCTTAAGATTTGAACCGCTTCTACGACTTACGCGTTTTTGCTGCTCAGATATTCGTTAATATTTGCCAGAACAACGTCTGCATCCAGACCATGCACCATGCATGCTTCTTCCAGAGATTCTCCGATAGAAGACGGGCATCCTACACAGTGCATACCAGCCTGCATCAGGATCACAGCGATTCCGCCATCCAGTTCCAGCATCTCGCCCATAGTGGTTTCTTTCGTAACCTTCATGATTGGGTCCTCCTTCATACTGTTTTCGCGACTGTTTCCAATCACACTTACTGATACATTTTATCATACTTCTCTCAGAACTTCCAGTTTTCTCGGTAGATTTTTCTCACAGTTTTCCACAGGCTCCAATGGATTCATCCGTGATATCCACGGAACTCCGTCCCCGGTGGAGGAAAACTTTGTGGAAAGTCTCCTATTACATTCGCCGGTAGTAGGTAATTTACAACAGATACCCGGACAATTGGCTCTGATGCACTGGATTTGTCAGAAAAATAACACTTACGAAACACCAAAGACTACGTTATAATAATCAACGCTGCAAAAAACCAAGTAAGATTTGAAAGAGAAAAAGGAGTAACAAGTATGCCGCAGAATAAAAGAGAAAGTTTAATTTACACCGTCCTGATGTGTTTTTGCATGGTGCTCTGGATGAGTATGTATAATGTCACCCTGCATATGGGAGGTTTTTCCCTGGAAGTGCTAAAAGAAGGATGGCTGGGCTTCCCGATTGCTTATGTATTTGCCATGTGCTGTGACTGGTTCCTGGTATCCGGTCTGGCGAAAAAGTTCGCATTTACCTATCTGGTAAAACCGGAAGACAGTGTACTGAAAAAAGTCATCTGTGTATCCTGTTCCATGGTAGTACCGATGGTACTCATCATGTCCATGTACGGTGCTGTGGAAGGATGTGTACGCTCCGGTGCATGGTCCCAGCTGCTGATGATCTGGCTGGCCAACATCCCGAAAAACTTTATCATGGCACTGCCATTCCAGCTGCTCGTAGCCGGACCGCTGGTGCGTTTCGTATTCCGCACTGCATTCCCGGAAGGAAAAGTACTGGCATAAAATATATTGTTCTACGTTTGATATATTTTGTGACAATCATTTCGTATAAGCACAAATTTTGATTCACAAATTGTAAATACAAACATCCCGGAAAGGAACAGTTTTTCCCGTTCCTTTCCGGGATGTTTTATTTTCCCCGCTCTTGCTCCTACTCTGTAATTTTCCCGTAGCACTTCGGTCTCCTGTCGCGGAACAGTCCCCATTCCAGACGTTTTGCTGCCAGTTCATCCAGATCAAATGTCTCTGTCAGTATTTCTTCCTGATCCCGGGAAGCTGTCTGTAAGAGTTCTCCCGTTTCATCCGTGATAAAAGAGGAACCGTAAAAAATCAGTGATGATTCCTGCCCGCCATTTTCCACACACGGTTTTACTTCTTCCCGACCGATTCGATTCGCTGCGATCACCGGCATCAGATTCATCGCTGCATGTCCCTGCATACAACGACGCCAGTGCGGCATACTGTCACATTCAAGAATCGGTTCGGAACCGATTGCTGTCGGGTAAAAGAGCAGTTCTGCTCCTTCTAAAGCCATACACCGTGCAGTCTCCGGGAACCACTGATCCCAGCAGATTCCCACACCGATCTTTCCATATCTGGTGTCAAACACCCGGAAACCGGTGTCTCCCGGTGTAAAATAAAATTTCTCCTGATAATAATGATCATCCGGGATATGTGTTTTTCGGTATACGCCGAGAATTTCTCCGTCCGCATCGATGCAGGCCACCGAATTGTAGAGATTATTGACCTCTTTCTCATAAAAGCTGATCGGTAAAACCACTTTCAGTTCCTTCGCCAGCTTCTGTCCCCAGCATACCGCTTCATTTTCTTCCACAGGCTTTGCATAACTGTAAAAATCATATCTCCTCTGCTGACAGAAATATTCTCTCTCAAAAAGTTCCGAGAGCAAAATGATCTGTGCACCGGCGGCGGCTGCCTGACGTACCATTTTTTCTGCTTTTTTAAGGTTTTCCTGCGGATGATTGGTACATTGCATCTGCACTGCTGCCACCGTCACCTGTCTTTTTCCCATGTTCTCTTTCCTCCTGTCACCCCGGTACTTTTGTCCTTTTCATGGGACTTTTACCAGCTTTTCTCACCGATTCTGTTCGTTTCGTCTTTTCCCTGCCGGAATCTGCTGCGTAATACAGTGGATATTTCCTCCCCCTGTCAGGATATCTCTGGCATATACCGGGATAATCTCACGATCCGGACAAAGTTTTCCCAGAATCTGTGCTGCTCTCCGGTCGCTTTCTTCATTTTTCCCGCCAAATGCCGGCAGTATCACAGCACCGTTGGAAAAATAGAAGTTTACATAAGAAGCTGCCAGACGTTCTCCCTCTTCCCGGACATCCTCGCCTTCTTCAAATACATATCCTTCCAGTTCCTCCCCGGTCACGCAGACCGGGTGATCCGGGATCGGAAGTTTATGCACAGTGATTTTTCTTCCCTTTGCATCTGTCTCTCCTTCCAGATATCCCAGACACGCCATGGATAACGGATACTGAGGATCTTCCCTGTTGTCTGTCCAGGCAAGAATCACCTCACCCGGTTTTAAGAATGCACAGACATTGTCCACATGCTCGTTGGTCTCATCCATATAGATTCCCCGGGGCAGCCACAGCACTTTTTCGGCCCCCAGATAGGCTTTCAGTTTTTCTGTAATCTCCTCTTTGGTAAGATCCGGATTTCTGCCCTTACTGAGCAGACAGGATTCGGTCACCATCACGGTTCCCTCTCCATCGCTGTGGACAGAACCGCCTTCCAGCACAAACGGCCTTGCGTCATACCAGGTGTATCCCTCTTTCTCGCAAAAGAAGGGAGCAAAACGATTGTCTTTTTCCCATGAAGCGTACAGTCCGTCTTCGATTCCGCCCCAGGCGTTAAACTCCCAGTTGATTCCCCTTACTTCCTGTCCATCCGTCACAAAGGTTGGTCCCACATCTCTGGCCCAGGCATCGTCGGTCTCTGCCGTAAAAACCCTTATCGGATACAATGCTTCATCTGTCTGCAGACGCTGTGCCAGCTTTTCCGCCTCTGAAAATGTCTTCCCACTTGCCGCAAGATAAACTTCTTCACTTTTTGCAATTGCCCGGATTACGTCTGCAAATGCTTTTTTTGCCTCCCGTGCACCATTTCGCCAGGATCCCGGCCGTTCCGGCCAAATCAGAATACAGCCCCGGTGCGGCTCATATTCTCCTGGCATACGGTACCCGTCCTGCACCGGCAGAATCTTTCTTATTTCTACATGATTTATTGTCTTTTTTCCGCTGTCCATGTCTTCCTGTCTCCTGTTTTTCTCCTGGTGTTTCTGCAAATATCAAATACTCTCTGAAGAATCTGATGATCTCTCAGGATATTCTGTGATGTTATGACAGTCTCTCTTTAAAATCCTCATACCCGAAGGTCTTTATCATCTCCACCGTTCCATCTTCCTTCAACAAAGCGATTCCCGGAAGCGGCATACCGTTAAAGGTATTATTTTTCACCATAGAATAAATCGCCATATCTTCAAAGACCAGACGATCTCCGATCGCTACCGGATGTTCAAAACTGTAATCCCCAATCACATCCCCGGCAAGACAGGTCATGCTGGATAACCGATACGTATATGTTTTTTCTCCCGGTTCGTACCCGCCCCGCAGAGGCGGACGATAGGGCATTTCCAGTACATCCGGCATATGACAGGCCGCGGACGCATCCAAAATCAGGATCTCCATTCCATTTTTCACGATATCCTGCACTTCTGTCACCAGATATCCGGCATTTAAAGCTATAGCCTCTCCGGGTTCCAGATATACTTCTACCTGATAGGTTGCCCGAATATAGGCGATCAACTGTTTTAACTGTTTCAGCTGATAACCCGGTCTTGTGATATGGTGGCCTCCTCCCAGATTCAGCCATTTCATCTTTTTCAGATACTTACCAAACTTTGCTTCAAAAGCCCGAAACGTAATCACCAGATCATCGGCATCCTGCTCACAGAGCGTATGAAAATGAAGCCCTTCCACACCTTCCAGCAGATCTTCCCGAAACTCTGCCTTCGTCACACCAAGCCGTGATCCCAGTCCGCATGGATCATAAATCTCATGACCTTCCTGTGTGGAACATTCCGGATTCACCCGGATTCCCACGCTGACCGGTTTTCCATCTTCCCGGATCTGTGCGCTTTGTTTACATAACTCTTTATATTTTTCATATTGTCGGAAGGAATTGAACACGATATGATCACAGATTTTCACCAGTTCTTTCATATCGGCTTCCTTATACGCCGGTGCAAACACATGATTTTCTTTTCCCATCTCTTCCCTGCCAAGGCGGGCTTCATAAAGCCCGCTGGCCGTGGTTCCGCTGATAAAGGTTCCAATCATCGGGTACAGAGAAAACATGGAAAACGCCTTCTGTGCCAGCAACACATGACAGCCCGTGTCCTTCTCCAGTTTCTGAAGAATCCTGAGATTTTCTTTTAACTTTTTCTCATCTGCCACGTAACAGGGAGTTGGCAGATCTTTCCACATCATTCTACAATCTGTGGATCTTCATCCACAACCCACGGCAGGCCATACTGATTCAACATATCCATAAACGGATCCGGATCAAATTCTTCGATATTGAAGACGCCGTCTTTATCCCATACTTTATCCACAACCAGCGCCGCACCAATCATTGCAGGAACACCTGTCGTATAAGAGATTGCCTGGGAGCCAACTTCTTTGTAGCATTCCTGGTGATCACACACATTATAAATATAAATCGTCTTTTCTTTTCCGTCTTTCTTTCCGGTGAAGATACAGCCGATATTTGTCTTTCCCACAGTACGCGGACCAAGAGATGCCGGATCCGGGAGCAGTGCTTTCAGAAACTGAATCGGAACGATTTCTCTTCCTTCATAATTGATGGGAGAAGTGGAAAGCATTCCTACATTTTCCAGACATTTCATATGTGTCAGATAACTCTGTCCGAATGTCATAAAGAACCGGATTCTTTTTACACCAGGTACATTCTTCGCCAGTGATTCTATCTCCTCATGGTGAAGCAGATACATATCTTTTTCTCCTACCTGCGGGAAATTATATTCTCTCTTGATCTCCATCGGTTCTGTCTCTACCCAGTGACCGTTCTCCCAGTAGGAACCATTGGCAGATACTTCACGAAGGTTGATCTCCGGATTAAAGTTGGTTGCAAATGGATATCCGTGGTCTCCGCCATTGCAGTCCAGGATATCAATGGTGTCGATCTGGTCAAAATAATGTTTCATTGCATATGCGGTAAATACGCTGGTTACACCCGGATCAAATCCGCTTCCCAAGAGAGCTGTAATCCCCGCTTCTTTGAATCTTTCACGATATGCCCACTGCCAGGAATAATCAAAATATGCAGTAAATCCAGCCTCTTTGCATCGTTTTTCATAGATGGCTCTCCACTCCGGATCATCGGTATCTTCCGGTTCGTAATTCGCGGTATCGATATAATCCACCTTACACTCCAGGCAAGCCTCCATGATCGTCAGATCCTGATACGGCAGCGCCACATTCAGAACCGCATCCGGCTGATACGACCGGATCAGGGCAACCAGTTCTTCTACTTTATCCGCATTTACCTGTGCCGTTGTGATCTTCGTATCTGTGGTTGCTTCCAGTTTTTTCTTTAAAGTATCACATTTTTCTTTCGTTCTGCTGGCAATGCAGATCTCTGAAAATGTTTTGCTGTTCTGACAGCACTTATGAATCGCTACTCCTGCTACGCCTCCGCATCCGATAATCAGTAATCTTCCCATTCTTTTTTCCTCCTGTTTTCTATTATGTACTCTTAGGGTCTTTCTGACCCAGTTACTTTTCCTGATTGTTCCGCACCTTCACAGTTGCTACTTTTCTTCTTCTTCCAGCATATCTTCCACATACTTCGGAAGCATAAAAGCTCCCTTATGAAGATTCGTGGTATAATACCAGGTCTTGATTTTCCGTTCTTTCCATCGTTTTACATTCAGATCATCCAGGGGATGATATTTTTTGGAAGCAAATCCAAACAGCCAGTATCCGGAAGAGCAGGTTGGTATATGTGCCTGATACACTCTGCTGACGGGAAAGCTGTGACTGGCCTTCCTGTGCATGACCCGGCAGGATTCTTCGTCCTCATCATAAAACGGACTGCCATGCTGATAAACCATGATCCCGTCTTCCTTTAGCGCCCGGTAACAGTTTCCGTAGAATTCTTTGGTAAATAATCCTGCATTATGCCCCAGTGGATCGATTGCGTCATTGATGATCAGATCGTACATATTTTGTTTGCTTCGCAGAAATCGCAATCCGTCTTCATAATAGACCGTTACCCGTGGATCTGACAGTCCGCAGGCATTATCCGGAAAGTATTCTTTACAGACCTCCACAAACACCCGATCCGGTTCCACCACATCAATGGTCTCAATCTCTTTGTAATGTCCCAGTTCTCTTGCCACACCGCCGTCACCGCCACCGATCACCAGCACATGTTTCACATTCGGATGAACAGCCATCGGAATATGTACGACCATTTCATCGTAGATAAATTCATCCTTCTCTGAAAATACAATGCTTCCGTCTGCACTTAAAAAACGGCCAAATTCATCCGAATCAAATACATCGATCCGCTGAAATTCCGTCTGCAGCCCGAACAGCTGCTTTTGTACCTTTACAGAAACTTTTACTTTTTCTGTATGGTAATCCGAAAACCATAATTCCATTCTTTTCTCCCCCCTTATCTTCTTACCGCACCGGTCGGAGCTTCCATCACATACAGATATTCCACCGCCGGATCCTGTGTTCCCTGCATGGAACAGCCCTTTTCTTTGGCATAAATAATATAATCAATAATTTCTTTTGTGATCATCTCTCCCGGGGCCAGAATCGGAATCCCCGGTGGATAACACATGGCAAATTCACCACAGATCATCCCTTCTGTCTCCCGGATCGGCACTGCCTTTTTCTCCGCATAAAATGCCGTCTGCGGAGATACCATAACGGTCGGGTTAATATATTCGGTATTCGGCATCTGCTCCGGATCTCTGGCGTACAACCTCTGGATATCCGAAAGAGCCCCTACCAGGCGTTCAATATCCTGAATCCGGTCACCAATGGAAATATACGCCAGAATATTGGCAATATCTCCCAGTTCAATCTGGATATCATATTCATCCCGCAAAAGATCATACACTTCGATACCCGCAAGACCGATATCTCTGGTATAGACAGACAGTTTAGTCACATCAAAATCGTATACACTGCTCCCATTGATCATGTCTTTTCCATACGCATAGAATCCACCGATGGCATTGATCTCTTCCCTTGCATACTCTGCCATCCGGCTCACTTTTGCAAAGGATTCTTTTCCCCTGAGAGCCAGATTTCTTCTGGAAATATCCAGACTGGACATCAGAAGGTAGGATGCACTGGTGGTCTGGGTCAGATTGATAATCTGACTCACATATTCCCAGTTCACATTTTTTCCCGTCAGCAACAGGGAACTCTGGGTCAGGCTTCCCCCGGACTTATGCATGGAAACCGATGCCATATCCGCTCCTGCGTCCATGGCACAGACCGGAAGGTTCTCACCAAAATACAGATGGGTTCCGTGGGCTTCATCCACCAGAACCAGCATATTGTGTGCATGAGCAATCTTTACAATGGATCGAAGATCCGAACAGATTCCATAATAAGTAGGATTGTTCACCAGCACCGCCACAGCATCCGGATTCGCGACAATCGCTTTTTCCACTTCGGACACTTCCATTCCCAGGGAAATTCCGAGACGGTTATCCACCTCCGGGTTTACATAAACCGGTATCGCTCCACACAATACCAGGGCATTGATCACACTCTTGTGTACATTTCTTGGAAGGATGATCTTATCCCCCGCCTTGCAGCAGGAAAGTACCATTCCCTGTACCGAAGAGGTAGTTCCTCCTACCATGAAAAACGCATGGTCCGCACGGAATGCTTCCGCCGCCAGCTCCTCTGCCTCTTTGATCACCGATACCGGATGGCAGAGATTGTCCAGCGGTTTCATGGAATTCACATCCAGACTGACACATTTTTCACCCAGAAGTTCCACCAGCTCCGGATTACCCCGCCCTCTCTTATGCCCGGGCACATCGAAGGGAACGACCCTTCGTTTCTTCAGTTTTTCCAGCGCCTCATAGACCGGCGCATGCATCTGTTTTTTCTTATCCATATCTTCTCCCTGTTATCTTTTTCCTGTCCACAGATCAAATATTGTTTATATGTGACTGTGAAAGTACTGATCCGTTATATTTATATAACGAGATAAAATACGCTTCGCGAATTTTACTCGTTATCGCGACAGTCGCCAAGATCGCATGCAGGCATGGACTTTGCTCGTTGTTCGCATAAATCAAAATTGATCCACCGGACCAATTATTGATAGGTAATGCAACAAAAAAGGACAGGTGAAATCACCTGTCCGCATTGTCATTCTATAGTTCTACTTTGTATTTTCTCTACATCCGCAAAAACTATGTTCTCAGAGTTTGTCGTTGGCATCTTTGCCAGCAAATATTTGCTATTCCGTAACTGTATCCGCCCACAGCCACAAGCTAACTACTCTTTATTGACCATTTCACAAGTGATACCTCAACCGGATTTCTTCGCTTTCTTCCGGTTGGAAACTTATAAAATTTAGCTTTTAACTAAATCAATAATGCGGTCTCTCACCGCTCTCGGCAGCTGCCCCGCCTGTCCGTATGGGCTTAACCAATATGCTTGGTGGGCTAATAATAAATATTTGCATGAAAACATGGTTTGCTTCATGTAGTTTTGAGTATATCACAGCATTTTATGTAATGCAAGTAAAAGCTGGGGAAAGTCATTCAAAGTACTCTCCCGGTCTTCTTTTTATGTTGCTCCCGGTAATACCTCTGATCTCCCTGCTGTATTTTTAAACGTCGCGAAAACCCAAAACAAATTACCAAATTCCAACGTCCCTGGAATCTGATAGTCTGTCTTATCCAGCAGCAGACACATACGCTCTATCCTGGTATTATTCAGATACTGCTGTGGCAGATAAAAAAGCACTTTTATATTTCTTAGTTTTTCTTGGTTTTTCGGACTTTGTAAGCCTTTGTGAATTTTTGCTTTCTGGCATAACCTGGTTTATTTTCGCATAATATCGTCCGCAAAACTACTCTCACCGATTGTCAACCTTCTCCGGGAACATATCATGATTACTCATGCGGTTCCAGGCAACCTTTTCCCAATCCGTACCCGGCTTTCCGTAATTACAATACGGATCAATGGACAATCCTCCTCTTGGGAGAAATTTACCCCAGACTTCTATATATTTCGGTTCAAGAAGACTGACCAGATCCTTCATGATTATGTTGATCACATCTTCATGAAAGTCTCCATGATTTCTAAACGAGAACAAATATAATTTCAAGGATTTACTCTCCACAAGACGTTCATCCGGAACATAAGAAATTGTGATCGTTGCAAAGTCCGGCTGTCCGGTAATCGGACATAGACTTGTAAATTCAGGGCAGTTAAACTTGACAAAATAATCATTTTCAGGATGTTTATTCTGAAATGCCTCTAATACAGATGGATTGTAATCCATACTGTACTCTGTTTGCTGATTTCCCAATAATGTTAAATTTTCTTTTTCTCTCATCGTTTCCTCCTCTATCTCAATGCCGGATCTTCCATATGGTTTGCCTGAAATGCCGCTGCACGGTCAATGCATGTTCCGCATTTTCCGCAAGGCTTCTCGCCTCCTTCGTAGCAGGACCAGGTCAACTCGTAAGGAACTCCCAGTTCTAATCCAGTCCTTACTACTTCAGCTTTGGATACATTAACAAAAGGTGCTTCTATTTTAAGCTGATGTCCGGAACCTTCCCATATTGCTTCATTCATAGCCTGATTGAATACCGGCGAGCAGTCCGGATACGCAAAGCCTGCAGAATCATCTGCATGAGCTCCATAATAAATTACTTCGCAGTCCTTGCTCAGTGCGATACTTGCCGCAGAAGAAAGAAATAATCCGTTTCGGAACGGTACATATGTGCTTACCGGCTTATCTCCATTTGTTTTTGAAATCTGTTCTGCGTAACTTTCCTCCGGGATGGCTTCCGTAGACTGTTGAAGCAGTGAACAGTTACTATATTGAAATATCTTACTCAAATCCAGGAACAAATGCTCCACACCATAATATTGGGCAACTGCTATTGCAGCTTTAATTTCTTTATCATGTTTTTGTCCGTAGGAAACCGAAAGGGCAATCACCTGGTCTTTCCCATACTTTTGGATTGCCAGTCCCAATGCCGTTGTTGAGTCGATTCCTCCGCTAAAAAGAACTAATGCTTTCATCTCTATCACCTCACTATTTATACTCCCCGCTTGTCAGGATCCCAGATCACTTTATGCATCTGTATCTGCAACCGCACACCATTCAACCGATGCTTCAACATGAATTCTACTATTTGCACCGGTTCTATTGAGCCAAAAACAGGGCTAAGATAAACATGACATCTGTTGGTCAGATCATAAGTCCGAATCAATTCCAGTGCTTTCAGCAAATCTTCCTGACTGCCGGATACAAATTTTACAGTATCATTCTTTTCAAGCAGTTCCATGTTCTCTGTTATCATATGGTCTTCGCACCCGCTTGATGGTAACTTATAGTCCATTGTAAATACCGGACGTTCTTCACAAAATGCAGCCAGATCGACTGCTCCATTTGTCTCAATTTCAACCTGCAGTCCTGCTTGTAAAAGAAGATGGATGAGATCCCTGATATCTTTTTGCAACAGCGGTTCTCCGCCTGTAAGTGTCACATTGTGAATTCCTGTTCCAAGAACATAATTTAATATTTCTTCCGGGGTTTCTTCTTTATATGGGCACTCAGATGTATTAGCCCACATAGTATCACAATAACTGCATCGCAGGTTGCACCCTTTAAAACGGATAAAAACTGCAAGTTCTCCTGCACGCGTGCCTTCCCCATTAATACTGGTAAACTTTTCTACTACCTTCATCTACTCTTCCTCATAGACTGCACAATTATTAGGTGTCTCATATACTTCCACATAATGAACTCCATACCCTAAATCTGTTAATTCTTTGTAGAAATAATATGCGAAATTTTCTGCTGTAGGACGAAACGAAACTTCCTCCAAATGAAAATCTTCGTTCTGAAGTGCAGCTACGGTCTCTGCTTTCAGAGATCCCGTCTCGTAGATCAGGCTATGGTCAAAGTAATCACAAAGTACCTTCAGGTCTTTTTTCAGATTACCAAAATCCACTACCATTCCTCGTGTCTGTCCTTCTTGTTCTAACTCCTGACTCTTGATTTTTGCAACAACATTCCAACGATGTCCGTGGATGTTTCTACATTTTCCCTCGTATTTCCAAAGAAAATGTGCTGCATCAAAGCTGGCTTTTGTTTGTAAATAATACATATTTCAACTCTCCTGTATGTGAAATGTATGTACCTGTTAAGAGCTATGCATTCTAAATAGAGCAGTTTTTATATATCAGAAAATCCATATCTAATATACAAAAAGCTCTGCGTACTTCTTCGCACGCAGAGCCTGAAATCCTCATGATTAGCCCCGGTTTTATTTTTCGACAGGAAGGTACAAATGAACTGTCGGCTGTTTTCACAGCATGAAAATTATACCACAGAAAGTCAGATTGTCAAATTGATTTTTGATATTATGATACTGACTGCCCGATCCATGCTTCTTAAGCGCAACTGTCCTAAAAAGATCCCCATGCCGGAACATGAATTCCCTTTTGTCCCAGTATCCCTATCCCCGGATATATTATCTATATTTACATATAATATCTACACAAAATTTTATGGATTATTTTCGGGTTATTTTCAACCCTCTATGCCTTTCAGACATTGATTTTACCGGTTCGACGCAGGCGATGATGTATTTCAGGTATTTTCGTTCCGCATTCGGATCGATGACATTCACAATACTGAGGCTGTAAAGATCCGAACTAAGCTGCAGTGCCTGCTCTTTCAGATAATTTCGGATTTTCTGATAGGCAAGCCGGATATCTCCGTCCTTCTCCCGACAGACCATTACGACCGTGCGGATGCCAGGAATCTCACGGATGCCAGGACCGGCTGCCTGTTCATCCGCAAAGCTGAAAACTTCCCGATACACATACTGTCCCTTCTGAAAATCCTCTCGTCCGATCGCCGCTCCCATCGGAAAGGCCTGTACCCCCGGATGATCGCAGGCTTTCAGATGTCTGTGAATATCTGTGGATATCTCACTGAAAGAAGTCGCCGGATCTGAGAGTACTTTTGTCACCTTTAATCGAAAAATCTCCGGCTGCTCATACAGTTCCGGCTTTCCTGTATCATTCCTCCGGATCTGTTCCAGCAGTTTTCTTGTATTTCCGATAATTCCGATCCGCCGCTCCAGCTCTCTTTGCTGCTTCAGAAGCACCGCGTACTGCCGGTCAACAAAACCGTCAAAGCGCACTTCTTCCCCGCCAAGCAGATATTCTTTTATATCCTCCACCGAACATCCCAGTCCACGAAAGGTACTGATAAAATAAAAGGAGCTGATCTGCGCATAGCTGTAATAGTGATACCCGTTTTTCTCACTTTTCTTCGGCACCAGGATCCCCTGTTTTTCATAATAGCGCAGCGTGTCTCTCGTCGTCTGACACATCCTGGCAAATACTCCCGCGCTGATACAATATTCCTCTCCCGCCATGTTTTTCCTCCTATTTTTTTCGATATTTCTATGTTGTAATCCGGTTCCGAATTTGTATTGTTACAGTTTTCTTCTTTTTTGTATACTCCCCGTTCCTGCTGTTATTCGTTATCTTTTGTAACATTTGCATTCTTGACATGGGGGTTACACCCAGCTTTATTCTATCACAGGATAAAAATGCACAACACCCTGATTTCAGGGGATTTTATAATAATGGAGTTGAAATATCATGCATACATTAAAGAAACTTTACTGTCGTTGTTTTCAGATCAGTTTTCGCGCTGCCCTGCCGCTGATGCCGTACCGAGAACCGAAGCTGATCGATGGATTTTCCGGTGTTTCGAAAGTTTTGCGGAAACATAACATTACCAGGCTTCTTCTTGTCACGGATCCGGGTGTGTATTCTCTTGGACTGACTACACCGCTGGAACAGATTTTGAAAAAAGCCGGGATCACCTGTATCGTCTACAAAGATACGGTGGCCAATCCTACTTCTGCCAACGTGGAAGATGCCAAAAACCTGTATCTGAAAAAACACTGTCAGGCGCTTCTCGCTTTCGGCGGCGGCTCTTCCATGGACTGTGCCAAAGGAGTCGGTGCCAGACTCGCCCGTCCGAACAAATCACTGGCCAAGATGGAAGGAATCCTTCATGTCATGCACAAGCTGCCCCTGCTGATCGCCGTTCCCACCACAGCCGGAACCGGAAGTGAAACAACACTGGCCGCTGTCATCACCGATGCCGATACCCATCACAAATACGCGATCAACGATTTCAGCCTGATCCCGCACTACGCCGTTCTGGAACCGGAAATTACCGTCGGTCTGCCGCCACAGCTTACCGCTACGACCGGCATGGATGCCCTGACACATGCGATTGAAGCATATATCGGCCGCTCCACCACGAAGCAGACCCGAGAAGCCGCGATCGAAGCGATCCAGCTGATCTTCCAGTATCTCCCGGTCGCCTATAAAAATGGCAAAAACCGGACAGCAAGAAAAGAAATGCTCCGCGCCTCTTATCTGGCCGGTACTGCATTTACCAAAAGTTATGTCGGATATGTACACGCCGTAGCACACAGTCTGGGCGGTCAGTACGGCATCCCGCATGGACTGGCAAACTCCGTTCTTCTTCCGATCGTTCTCGAAGCGTACGGAAGCGCCGCGCACAAAAAACTGGCTCACCTCGCCCGGATCACCAAACTTTCATCTTCCCCGGACGATACCACCGCAGCCAATGCTTTTATCGCACATATCCGAAAAATGAACGCTTCCATGAACATCCCGACGACCCTCGCCGGTATCCGTAACGAAGATATCCCGAAACTGGCCCGCTATGCCGATAAAGAGGCGAATCCGCTTTATCCAGTTCCGATTCTTTGGGATGACAAACAGCTTGCTTTGATGTATCATCTGGTACAGGAGAAAAAAGAAAAGGAGAATAACAGCCATGCAGAAACAGGACATCGAGACTATACTGGCATCTCAGCGTAAGTTCTTCGCCACCGGAAAAACTCTGCCGGTCTCCTGGCGTCTCGAACAGCTGAAGAAATTAAGAGCTTCTATGCTTCGCCACGGAGAGGATCTGTACGGAGCATTGAAAAAAGATCTGGGAAAAAGCCGGATGGAAAGTTATATGTGTGAGATCGGACTGACCCTTTCTGAACTGACCTGGATGGAAAAGCATATCCGCAGGCTGACCCGTGAAAAACGGGTTCCAACCCCACTGGCACAGTTCGCCGCAAGAAGTTTTCAGTCCCCGACACCGTACGGCACGGTTCTGATCATGAGTCCCTGGAATTATCCGGTACTCCTGACACTGGAACCTCTGATTGACGCACTGGCCGCCGGCAATACCGTCATCGTCAAACCAAGTGCCTACGCACCAGCTACAAGTGCTGTAATGGAAATGATTATAAAAGAGACTTACCCTCCGGAATATGTCCGTATGATCACTGGCGGCCGTCAGGAAAACCAGGCCCTGCTTACACAGCGTTTTGATAAAATCTTTTTTACCGGCGGCAAAACCGTCGGCCGTGAAGTACTCCGCTATGCTGCAGAGTATCTAACCCCTGTCACCCTGGAACTCGGTGGGAAAAGTCCGTGTATCGTAGATTCCACCGCAAAGATTCCATTAGCTGCCAGACGCATCGTCTTTGGAAAATACCTAAACTGCGGGCAGACCTGTGTAGCTCCGGATTATATCCTCTGTGATGTTTCCATCAAAGATGCCTTGCTTGCTGCAATTCAGAAAGAAATTACCAGACAGTTTGGAGATCGTCCGTTGGACAATCCGGATTACGGAAAAATTATCAACGAAAAACATTTTGAACGGATCCTCGGTCTAATTGCAAAAGAAAAAATAATCTGTGGTGGCGAATCAGATTCTTCTACTCTTCGCATCGCCCCAACCGTCCTCACCGATGTTTCCTGGGACGATCCGGTCATGGGGGAAGAGATCTTCGGACCGCTCCTTCCGGTGCTGACATATTCCTCTCTGGATGAGGCGATCCGCACCGTAGAATCTCACCCCCATCCCCTGGCATTATATTTCTTCAGCGAAGACAAAAAAGCGCAGAAAAAAGTACTGGATCTGTGTCACTTCGGCGGCGGCTGCATCAACGACACCATTATCCATCTTGCTACCAGTGCCATGCCATTTGGCGGTGTCGGTGAGAGCGGTATGGGTGGATACCACGGCATGGAAGGCTTCAAAACCTTCAGTCACACCCGCAGCATTGTCGACAAAAAAACCTGGATGGATCTTCCGATCCGGTATCAGGAGTATGTGGGATGGAAAGAAAAACTTTTACGGATGTTTCTGCGATAGTTTTCTTATTTTTGCACTTCCAAAATTGAAATCCGTAAAATATCAAAAGGTGGTATGTTCATTGTCACGTCAAACAATTGAACACACCACCTTTTATTTACACAAGCAGCGCGCTAGAGCGTGTCTGAAAAAGGCTTTTCGTGAGCTGCAAAAAACCTGCAGGATACATTCATTTGTATCTTACAGGTCTATTCTATCTCATTCCTCCCGGAGCCTTCTCTGCCCTTCCTGGCATAAAAAAGCTCCCCCAGTTGGACTCGAACCAACGACACTGCGGTTAACAGC
>JAHZFO010000007.1:0-94913 GCA_019421285.1 Clostridiales bacterium | reverse complement strand
CGAGAAACATTACAGAGAATAATTCCTAAACAAAAAGCGTTAGTCTTTGTAGTGTTGGAATGGTGGGAAGGATACGTCTTCTTGTTGAAAGGCGTTATGCCGATGAGATCGGCACAGCCTGGCGTTTTAAACAAACGCAGAATCCATCACCCTGTCAACAACGTAACATAACTAAAACGTACGGTTCATAGCGGGGCCTGAGGGAAGGGGTGCAGGGGAGGGGAAACGGCCTTTCGCAACTACGAGTGCTTCCCCTCCCCTGCGGTTTCACTTACGCTTCCAAAGCGTAAAAACATTTTTCAGAAAAAAATTTTCAGAAAAAAAGAATCCTAAAGACATCTCTTTACAATCTCAATAATCTGCTCCATAGAAAACCGGCTGCTGTCAATACAGAGATCATACTGTGTCATATCCAGCCATTTGCTGTCTGTAAAGTATTCATAGTAAGCCTTTCTCTCTTTATCCATTTTTTTGACCAGCTTCCGTGCGCTGGCTTCTTCTCTGCCGGTACGGCGTATCACATTCTGAACTCTTTCCTCAAAAGGTGCATGGATAAAAAGTTTAAGTGATTTATCCTTCAGGATATTGGTCGCACAGCGGCCGACAATTACGCAGTCCTCTCTCTGCGGAAGAGACAGGATGATCTTTCTCTGGAGATCATAGAGCACATCGTTCATTGGTACAAAAGAGAAATTATCTGTAAACTGCAGCTCACTGTCAACGGGAAATACCCACTGACTGGCTTTTTTCTCGTCCACCTTTGCCAGGGTGTCGAAGGGGATATTGTTTTTCTTGGCAGCCATGTCAATCAGTTCTTTATCATAAAAACCGATGTCCAGGTTTTCAGCCAGAGTCTTGCCGATAAGGCGTCCGTTGCTTCCAAACATACGATTGATGGTGATAATACGTTTTGCCATAAAGATACCTCCTTTATCTCGGACCGGAAGCAGGAATATCTGATTTCCGGTAGTTTTTCTTACTTCTTTTATAACATATTTCGGTAAAAAATACCAGAAAATAATGTATAATACTTAAAATAATATTTAACATATACAAAAATGATGGTAACAGACAGAAAATATGATTAATTATCCGTATTTACATATGAAAAATAGCATACCTTTTTCATCGGGTTTTCACAGAAGAAAAATCGGTATCCGAAAGGCGATCGGCGCAGGAAGAGGAACTATTATGCTGCAGTTTCTCATTGAAGCACTGCTGATAAGTCTGATGGGATGCCTTGCGGGAATCGGTCTTTCCTAGCTGAACAAATCGCGTTTTTTTATCTGGAAATCCGCACATTGATAATGTATAATTTATAGTAGTTAAAGGCATGTCCCTGCCGGATTGACAGAACTGATGACCGGGACACTGCCGAGAAAGGGATGACAGTAAATTTGAACATCGTGGAGAAATGTGTTTCATGCCTGAATATAAAAGAATCTTATGATCTGGCCAGGCGCATGGAACAGGAAAAAACAAATCCGGTTCTGGGATATCGTACAGCAGGCTCCCTGGCAGAGCGAAAAACCGGAGATATGCTTTTGGAAGAAATGAAAAAAGCCGGTCTCACACAGGTAGAAAAAGATAAGATCCGTGTGGATGCATGGGAATTTAAAAAAGCGGTGATGCGCTGCCATGACAGAGAGGGAACCTGCCGGGAGATCCAGCTTGGCGCATATCAGACAGATTTTAAGACCAATGGCTTTCAGAGGTTTGATCTTGTATATCTTGGAAAAGGTACAGCTGACGAATATAAGAATATCGATGTGAAAGGAAAGCTGGTTCTTATTGAGATCAATCAGAGAGAAGAATGGTGGATCAACTACCCGGTGTATCAGGCACACCTGAAGGGTGCAGCGGCTTTGATCGCCGTACAGAGCAGGGGATATGCACAGATCGATGATACGGCTCTGAATGCACAGGATATCGCAGGACCTTCCTGTGCGCCTGCATTTTCCATGTCACGGGCAGATTTTCTTATGATCCGTCAGCTGATGGAGGAGAAAAATGAGAATGGGAATCGTGTTCCGGAGCTTTCCGTGGAATTTGATGCGGACACAGAGGTGATCAAAGACCAGTATACCTACAATATCGTTAGTAAAATCCCGGGAACTGATTCGGATTCCATGATCCTGTTAAGTGCTCACTATGATTCCTATTTTGAGGGATTTCAGGACGATAATGCGGCAGTGGCCATGATCATTGGAATTGTCAGGGCGCTGCTCCGTGGTGGCTATAAACCTCGCCATACTATTGTGGTATGTGCTCTTGCAGCAGAAGAATGGGGGATTTCCGACACAAAATATGACTGGTCCACAGGTGCTTACCGCCAGGTATTTGAGGCGAGACCGGAGTGGCAGGGGCACGTGATCGCAGATCTGAATTTTGAGCTTCCGGCTCATGCACACAGTACCAGAGATGCAGTACGATGTACCTATGAGTATGCGGATTTTGTGCGCAGCTTCGTGGATGCTGTGCAGATGCCGGAGGGAATTTATCCGGAGGGCATGACCACGTTGTATCCCATTGAAACCTGGTCTGATGATTTTACCATGGCTATTTCCGGGATCCCGTCCATGGTCAATGATTTCAGCGGTGGTCCCTTTATGGAAAATTATTATCATTCCCAATACGATAACCAGGATGTTTATGAGGAAGAGGTATACAGATTCCATCATGAATTTTATCTGAAACTTCTTCTGGCTATTGACAGCCTTGCTCTGCCGCCAATGGATTTCGGGCGGGTACTGGACCAAAGTATTAAGACCTTGGATACGGATCTGTGTATGCAGACCGGCGCCGACAGTACACTCCTTCTGAAAAAAACAGAAGAGGCAAAAAAAGCGGCTGCCATCCTTGCAGAGCAGGTACGGCACTTCAACAGCCTTCCGGAAGAAAAACGTGACTGGAAAAAAGCCGATGCCATTACCGAAAAGCTTCTCGGTGTATTCCGGAAATCCCAGGATTATCTGGTACGTCTGGACTGGGATGACAATGTGATCTTTCCGCAGCAGGCAGTGCAGAACAATCTTTATGCACTGAAGAAAGCGATGGGATATCTGGAAAAAGGAGAGATCGCACCTGCGCTGGAGGCTTTTTACAGTATTGACAACAACTGTTATGCCTTTCAGTTTGAGCGGGAAGTCTTTTATCATTTTACAGAATATATCTTGAAGCAGTCCCCGGATCGCCTGATGTGGGGAAAGGGCAGGATCATCCACCATGAGAACCTTTATGATCTTGTGGAAAGTCTGAAGGAAAAGAAGCCGGGTGACAGCCTGGAGGCAGAAAAGCAGAGCCTCAAGGAAGCCTGGGAAAGACAGAAGCGTTATTATGCGGATGATATTGAATATCTGATCCGTGCAGCGGAAAAGCTCAGGAACCTGATCTGCGAGGTCAGTGATATGTTTGAAAAAGGAACAGAATAAAACCATACCTGGAGGAAAGAATGGAAAGCCATAATTTATACCGAGTGAAAGAAGAAGATCTGGATAAGCTGATCCGGATATTGACCGTATGTTTTTCGGAGGATCCTCTGTATCATGCACTGATCCCGGACAGGGATACCAGAGAACGGCTGATGCCGGAGCTTTTTACCTGTGATCTTACGGAGTTTTTTGAGACCTGCGAGATTTATGCAGATAGCAGTGAGTTGAACAGTATCCTGGTAGTATCCGACGGAACGGAGCATGAAGCAGCCTTACATAATCTGATGGTGGATTTTTTTGCCCTTCTGAAAACAGATGGCTATCTGATCAAAGAGGATCCAAGTCTTGCGACCTTGCGGAAATTCATCCAGGGAAAAGACTATCTGAATTCCAGCTGGACTTCCCAGCTTCATACAGCAGAAAGACTTCATGTGATCTATCTGGCAGTGGCGCCGAAGATGCAGCATCACGGTCTTGCTGAAAAGCTGATGGATGAGGTGATCGATTATGCGGACAGGCATAAGTTGATGATCTCTCTGGAAACCCATAATCCGGCAAATGTTTCTATGTATGAGAAATTCGGATTTAAATTATACGGCATTGTACAGAAAAAAGGATTTGATCTGAAGCAGTACTGCATGATCAAACAGGCATAGGAGGAATTACGATGAAACGAAAATGGTGGCATGACAAAGTGGTATATCAGATATACCCCAAGAGCTTTTATGATTCCAACGGAGACGGAATCGGAGACATCCCAGGAATCATCAGCAAGCTTGATTATCTTAAGGAACTGGGAGCAGATATCCTCTGGCTTTCCCCAATCTATAAATCTCCCCTTGCAGACCAGGGATATGACATTGCAGATTATTATGCGATTGATCCGAGGTTTGGGACCATGGAGGATATGGATCGTCTGATCGCAGAAGCAAAAAAAAGAGAAATGTACATCCTTATGGATCTGGTGGTAAATCACTGCTCCGATGAGCATGAGTGGTTTCAGCAGGCTATTAAGGATCCGGACGGAAAGTATGGAAATTTCTTTTATATCCGGGACAAAAAGGATGGCAAAGCTCCCTGCAACTGGAGAAGCTATTTCGGTGGTCCGGCATGGGAAGAGCTTCCGGGACATCCGGATAAACAGTATCTCCATGTATTCCACAAGAAGCAGCCGGATCTCAACTGGGAGAATCCTGAAGTAAGAGAGGAAGTCTACAAAAACATCCGCTGGTGGATGGAAAAAGGGCTTGGCGGATTCCGTATTGATGCCATTATCAATATCAAGAAGAAGCTTCCGTTTTCCGATTATCCTGCCGATCGTGCAGATGGGCTCTGCAGCGTCGGGAGGATGCTGGAGGAGGCAGAAGGGATTGGAGAATTTCTGGGAGAGATGGCTGAGAAGTGTTTTCATCCCTATGATGCTTTTACTGTAGGAGAGGTCTTCAATGAAAAGGAAGATGAGATCAAAGATTTTATCGGAGAAAACGGATATTTTTCATCCATGTTTGATTTTGAAGAAACCTGTTACGGAAAGAGCGAGGATGGCTGGTATGCATCCAAACCGTACCTGACTCCGGAAGAGTACAAGAAGTGTATTTTCCATACGCAGAAAAAGATTGGGGATACCGGCATGATCTCCAACATTATTGAGAATCATGATGAGCCAAGAGGTGTCTGTCACTATATTTCTCCGGAAGACCGCTGTCCGGATTCAAGGAAGCTCCTGGCAGGTGTTTATTTCCTGCTGAAGGGAATTCCGTTTATTTATCAGGGGCAGGAGATCGGTATGGAAAATATGGAGTTTACTTCTATGGATCAGATCGATGACATCAGTACCATCGATGAATACCAGGTAGCGCTCCGTGCCGGATGCAGTGAAAAAGAAGCGCTTGATGCTGCTTCCGCATTTTCCAGAGACAATGCCAGAACTCCGGTACAGTGGAGCGCAGAGAAAAATGCGGGATTTTCAGAAGGAGAGCCGTGGCTTGGGGTCAATCCGAATTATAAGGAGATCAATATAGAGTCCCAGTTAACGGATAGTAACTCCCTCCTTTCTTTCTACAAAAAGCTGACTGCACTGAGAAAAGCTCCGGAATATAAAGAAACGCTTGTATACGGAACATTCGCTCCATATCAGGAAGAACAGAAGAATCTGATCGCATATACAAGAAACGGTGAGAAAAATCTTCTGATCCTGGGAAATATGCAGGCACAGTCACAGAAGGTATCTTTGCCGGGAGAAGTAAAAGAGGTGCTTCTGAATAATCAGAAAGCTGTGGAGATCACAGAAAAAGAGATCATTTTGAAACCGTATCAGTTTATCGTTCTGGAGACAGCTGACTAATGCGGCGTCAGAACAGCAGAGAAAAAAACAATAGCTATTTAGCTGACAGTCTGTTAAAATAAATGTTCGGCTGAAAAAACAGCCGTAAAGAAAGAGAATGAGAATTCAGAAGGGAATAAAGTATGCTGAAGATAAAGAATTACGTAAAGGCAGAAAGCCTTGAACAGGCATATGAACTGAACCAGAAAAGAACAGCCTGTGTGCTGGGCGGTATGGTCTGGCTGAAAATGGGAAACCGGAACATCATGACAGCCATTGATCTGTCAGGTCTTGGGCTGGATACTATTACAGAAACAGAAGAAGCATTTGTGATCGGCTGTATGACACCACTTCATGCGCTGGAAACCCACAAAGAGCTGAATGCCTATACAAACAGTGCTATCCGTGAAAGTGTACGGCACATTGTGGGTGTGCAGTTTCGAAACTGTGCCACAGTGGGCGGAAGTATTTTCGGAAGATTCGGATTTTCCGATGTACTGACCATGTTTCTGGCACTGGATACCTGGGTGGAGCTGTACAATGGAGGAACCATTCCGCTGGCACAGTTTGCATCCATGGAAAAGGATAACGATATCCTGGTAAATATCATTGTAAAAAAACAGCCGCTGAACAGTGTGTACTTAAGTCAGCGGAACAATTCCACAGATTTTCCTGTGCTCACCTGTGCGGCCGCTCTTATTGGCGGAAAAGCAAGAACTGTCATTGGGGCCAGACCCGGAAAAGCAATGATCGTGGAAGATGAAGAGGAAATCTTAAAAGATTTTGTACAGATGAATGCACAGCAGAAAAAGGATGCAGCAGCATCTTTTGCCGCATATGCGGCGGAACATGTTTCTACAGACAAGAACATGCGTGCTTCAAAAGAATACAGAAGTCTTCTTGTGAAAGTCCTTACAAGAAGAGCCTGGGAAGAGATCGGAGGGAGAGCAGAATGAATATCACTTTCTGGCTGAATGGTGTAAAACGGCAGGCAGAGGTACGTCCGGATGAACTGCTTCTGGATTTCCTGCGGAAAAACAGCTGTTACAGCGTAAAACGTGGCTGTGAGACTGCAAACTGTGGTCTCTGTACTGTGCTGATGGATGAACGTCCGGTACTGTCCTGCTCCATGCTGGCTGCCCGCGCAGACGGGAAACGGATCGTGACTCTGGAGGGAATGCAGGAGGAAGCAAAGGAATTCGGCGCTTTTATGGCAAATGAGGGAGCAGAGCAGTGCGGCTTCTGCAATCCGGGATTTATCATGAATGTATTTGCCATGTTAAAGGAACTGGAAGATCCCGCAGAAGAGGATATCCTGGAGTATCTTTCCGGAAATCTGTGCCGTTGCTCGGGATTTGTGGGACAGACCAGAAGTATCCTGAAATTTCTCGACTATAAAAAAGGACAGGAGGAAGGAAAATGAAATACGTAAACAAGCCGGTGCCAAAAACAGATGCAATGTCGCTGGTAACCGGAAAACCGGTCTATACCGATGATCTTGCACCTTCTGACTGCCTGATCGTCAAGATCTTAAGAAGTCCTCATGCCAATGCCTGGGTGGAAGAGATCAAGACAGATGCTGCAAAGAAGATCGAGGGGATTGCCTGTGTTCTGACCTATGAGGATGTTTCCCACAAAAGATTTACCCTGGCCGGGCAGACAGCGCCTGAGATCAGTCCATGGGATCGTTATATCATAGATAAGCATGTGCGTTTTGTAGGGGATCCGGTTGCCATCGTAGCCGGTGAGACAGAAGAGGCAGTAGATAAAGCCCTGAAGCGCATTAAGGTAAAATATCGTGTGGAGGAAGCGGTTCTGGATATCCACACAGCCAAGGATAATCCCATTCTGGTGCACCCGGAGGATGACTGGTATATGCCGATCCCGGCCGGCGGAGATAATAAGCGTAATCTCTGTTCCTCCAATGTAGAAGAAGTGGGTGATGTGGATGCCATGCTGGAAAAATGTGCGTATACAGTAGATCAGGTTTACCACACAAAGGCAAATCAGCAGACCATGATGGAGACCTTCCGTACCTACTGTTATATGGACCATTTTCAGAGACTGACGGTGGTTTCTTCCACCCAGATCCCGTTCCATATCCGAAGGATCGTAGGAAATGCGCTGAACATTCCGTCTTCCAAAGTTCGTGTGATCAAGCCTCGTATCGGCGGGGGCTTTGGTGCAAAACAGTCTTCTGTCAGTGAGGTTTTCCCGGCGCTGGTAACATGGGTTACCGGGCGTCCGTCCAAGATCGTTTTTTCCAGAAAGGAATCCATGATCGCGTCTTCTCCGCGTCATGAGATGGAAGTCCATATCCGTATGGGTGCAGATGAAAACGGTATTGTAAAGGCAATCGATCTTTATACTCTTTCCAACACCGGTGCCTATGGAGAGCATGGGCCTACAACCGTAGGACTTTCAGGCCATAAATCCATTGCACTGTATCGTCATACGGAAGCCTACCGTTTTGCCTATGATGTTGTTTACACCAATATGCAGGCAGCTGGCGCTTATCGTGGCTATGGTGCCACACAGGGTATTTTTGCTGTGGAGTCCGCAGCAGATGAGCTGGCTCATAAGATGGGGATGGATCCGGTAAAATTCCGCGAGCTGAACATGCCTATGGAGGGAGAGGCACTTCCGGGATATCCGGATGTACCGATCAACGGCAGCTGTACCATGGATAAATGCCTCGCCCGTGCAAAGGAAATGATCGGATGGGATGAGAAATATCCGTTCCGTGATATGGGTAACGGCAAAGTACGGGGTGTCGGTATCGCTATGGCCATGCAGGGCTCATCTATTGCAGGGATCGATGTCGGCGGAGCAGACATTAAATTAAATGAGGATGGTTCCTATACCCTGGCACTTGGATGTTCTGATATGGGAACCGGCTGTGATACCATTCTTGCTCAGATGGCAGCAGACTGTCTGGATACAGATATGAAAAATATCGTGGTATTCAGTGTGGATACAGATATTTCTCCCTATGATTCCGGTTCTTATGCATCTTCCACAACCTATGCAACCGGAAATGCCGTGATCCAGGCCTGCGGAGAACTCAGAAAGAGAATCCACGCTTTTGGCGCACAGATGCTTGGAGTATCTGCAGAGGATTCTGATTTTGACGGAGAAAAAGTCCGCACAGAAGATGGAAAAGAGGTAACGCTGCAGCAGATCGCGGGAAAAGCGACCTGTGGAGTCTGCAGTGAGCTTCAGGTTGTAAAAGAATATTCTTCTCCGATCTCTCCGCCACCGTTTATGGCAGGAGCTGCCGAGGTGGAGATCGACAAAGAGACCGGACAGATTGACGTTATTGACTATGTAGGTGTGATCGACTGTGGAACCCCGATCAATCCGAACCTTGCCAGAGTGCAGGCAGAAGGCGGTATCGGTCAGGGTATCGGAATGGTCCTGTATGAGGATGTGCAGTATACAGACAAGGGAAAGATCCGGAACAATTCGTTCATGCAGTATAAGATCCCCAACCGTATGGATATCCCGAAAGTACGGATCGAGTTTGAGAGCAGTTACGAAAAGACCGGCCCATTCGGTGCAAAATCCATCGGTGAGCTTGTAATCGATACACCTTGCCCTGCGATTGCCAATGCCGTTTACAATGCAACCGGTGTCCGTGTCCGTGAACTCCCGATCACTCCGGAAAAAGTTGCGATGGGAATTCTTGAGCAGGAAGCCGGAGAGAAGAAATGAATATGGTGATCAAATGTCTGCTGGCAGCTTTATGGCTGCTGGCAGTTCCGTGGGCGGCCGGAGGGGTAGTCCTCTGTAAAAGTAAAAAAAGTTCGATGGGAATGAACCTTCTTGCAGGATATCTTATGATGTTTTCCTTTGCAGAGATTTTGGCGCTGGCGGCAATCTGGGCTAAACTGCCATTGCATGTCCTGAAATACAGTCTTGCCGCTGTAATGGCATCAGCTGCTGTTTTGGGGATTGTCCTGGCACTGGTAAAACGGAATGGTTTTACGGGAAATGGTGAGAAGACGGGCAAAATGTCTTTTTATTTTGTTGTAGCTGCAATACTGATCTTACTCCAGCTTGTGGCTGCTTCATTTTTGGCTCATATGGATGCGGATGACGCTTTTTATGTGGCAACAGCTACAACATCTGTCCATACGGATACCGTTTTTTCCATTAATCCGTATACCGGATATTCCTATACACGATTACCAAGCAGGTATGTTTTGTCGCCGTTTCCGATATTTCTTGCAGTGATCAGTTCTCTTGTAGGACTTCATCCGGCAATTGTGGCGCATGTGATATTTCCTGTAGTCTTTATTTTTATGGCATATCTGGTTCTGTATCAGTATGCGAAACGGTGGTTTCCGGAGGATGAACATGCGAGGGGGATCTTTATGATCTTTTGTGCGGTACTGATCTGGTTTTCGGCATATTCCGTTTATAATTCTGAGAATTTTCAGATGATCCGTATCTGGCAGGGAAAAGCATGCCTGGCATCGGTTTTTCTACCTCTGCTTCTATATCTTGGCATAGGTATCATTCTGGAAAAAGAACAGGAATATTCATGGCTGCTGCTTTTACTGGCAGATATTTCTTGCTGCCTCCTTTCTTCCATGGGAATTATTCTGGCCTGTATGATGCTGGTGATCCTTCTGATCATGGGACTGGTACGGTTTCACAGTCTGCAGAAAGCAGCATGTACGGCTTTGTGCTGTCTGCCTTCGCTGCTTCTTGGACTTGTGTATATTATGATCCGATAGGAGAAAATAATGAAAGAAATAATTGCATGGACAGTTAATGTGTGGAGGATGTACTGGGGAAATGGCTGGATACCGTATCTTCTGGCTCTTGGCGGAGCATGTGCACTGATTTTGGGGAAAAAGAAAAAAAACAGTCTCAGTCTGGTTTTATATTCCGTTTTTCTTCTGGTATTGTTTTTCTGTCCGTTTTCCGGACGGGTGATTATGAAATGTATAGGAAAAATCGTGTACTGGCGTGTTTTGTGGCTTTTACCTACGGTTCCGCTGATCGCAGGCGGTTTTACAGAGCTTGTCCGAAGAAGTCGCAACCGGATCGTGCAGGTGATCCTGGTGCTGGTTTTGACAGGAGTTATTGCTGCTTCTGGGACCGGAATGATAAAAGCAGGAAATTTCGAAAGAGTTTATAACCGCCAGCAGGTACCGGATCAGATCGCAATGATCTGTAACCGGATCAATGAGGACAGAGAAGGAAAGGAAGTGCGGATCGCCGCAGATGAATATACGGCATCCTATATCCGGGTGTATGATCCTTCCCTGAAAATGGCCTACGGACGCAGAGGGGATGGTGCTGTAGGTAAGAAGGCAAGAGTTCTGTATAAACAGATCACTTCGGAAGTCCCCGATGGAAAAAAGACTTCCAGCCTGGCAGATGCCGTTCACTGTACATATGTGGTGATGGTACCTCCGGATGAAAATTTTGTTCTGGATATGGTGGCCGGCGGCTACCAGGTTCTGGATACGGTAAGTCCGTATTATATATTTTCGTGTGATAAATATAAATGAATATGTTTCTGGTACAGTTTACTTCAGAATCTGTACCGGAAATAATATGAAATGTGTGATGAATGTACACTGTTTAAAAAAATCTTTACAATTTTATGTTTATGTGCTACAATCAAAGACAGTGTAAGCCAACTTTGATAATTTCATACCTGATTTAGAAGTTATGTTTTTCATTATGCACCTGTAGCTCAGTGGATAGAGCAGTGGTTTCCGGTACCATGTGCGGGGGTTCGATTCCCTTCAGGTGTGTTACCCGGAACAGTGGGAATTGTTCCGGCGTGTTGTTATGATAAGGAGGACAAGAACTTGGATGATTTCAGAGAATGGTTATCAGATAACCTTCGCTATTTTATGTTAGGCGGAGCCATTCTGGTGATCGTGCTTGTTCTGATCTTTGGCGTCCGCGCCTGTGTTGGAGGTAAGAAGGGGAATTCCAATAAAGATCAGACAACAGCCCAAAGTAACCAGGAAAATGATCCTTCTTCTCCGGCAAATGATGGGGAGACAGACGAGAAGAAAGACGCCAGTTCCGCGGCAGATACGGATGCGGAGACAACCATGGAAAAAGCCAGCACGGAAGTAACCGAGCTGATTCAGAGCTATTATAAAGCTTTTGGGGAAAAAGACATTGCAACACTTAAGACGATTGAGGACGGATTTACGCCGGCTGACGAGTCGCAGATTAATTCAAGGGATTATATTGATGGGTATGAGGTACAGAATGTTTACGCTAAGAAGGGACTGACGGACGATTCGTATGTCGTTTATGTAGTCTTTAATTATATCTGTACTGGAATTGAGACTCCGGTTCCGGCACTGAGCCAGTTTTATGTGGAGACGGGCAGTGACGGCAATCTGAAGATCAAAGGTGGTGCTGATGACGATGCAGATATCAGTGCCTATGTGAAAAAACTGGAATCTGAGAAGGATGTGCAGGAGCTTATCACAAAGGTAAAGACGGACTATGAAGCTGCGCAGGAGAGTGATCCCTCGCTGGCAGAATTCCTTCAGGGCCTTGGTGAAGATGCCAGTGCTTCCGCAGATGCAGGAACAATGCTTACAGTTACAGAGGATTGTAATGTTCGTGCTTCCGCAGATTCAGAGGGTGAGGTTATCGGTGGTTTTTCTGCAGGAACGGAAGTTGAAAAGAAAGGGCAGGAAGGCGACTGGATACAGGTTGATTATGATGGACAGACCGGTTATGTCTATAGTGGTCTGTTAGAATAATAAGGGTTAATAAAATGCAGGTTCCGGAAGAACCTGCATTTTTGTTGCTCTGATATAACGAAAGATCATTTTTTGAGTGAACCGTCTGCTGCCAATGTGTATTTTTTTCCATTTACGGTGATGGTTCCGGTCTGCATGATTCCGTCTTCGTCCAGATAATAACGTTTTTTGCCTAGGGTGATCCAGCCGGTCTGCATGATTCCGTCCTTATTGAAATAATATCGATGACCATCTGTGTCGGTAAGCCATCCGGTATAGGCGGTTCCGTCAACCATAAATTTCCAGTTGGTGCCATCCGGTGTCCAGACTCCGTTTTCTGCCTCCGGCGAAACCTTTTCTGTTTCGGGAATCTCTGTGGGAACAGGAGACGGTGTGGCGGAAGGTGAGGGAGCGCCGGAAGATATCGATACATCTGTATGGTGATCGCGATCTGAACTTGGTTCAATAGTCGAAATATCGCTGGTATTTATGGAAACTACGGAAGTACTGCTGCTTTCAAAAGGACCGGCCGATGACTGGGTAAAGAGAATACCGCAGATCAGACACAGGAAAACAGCGACAAAGATCAGCAGCCGGTTCATACGTGGAGTATGCTCTGACATGTTTTTCCTCCTGATATTTAAGTATATTTCTGTTTATCATACAATAATGAGAAAGAAAATACAAGAAAAATAACCGGTTGCGAACGCATGAGAAAAAATATATAATAGAACAATGGACGAAAAAATCAGAATCAATAAATATTTAAGCGATATAGGAGTCTGCTCAAGAAGAGAGGCAGACCGACTGACAGAAGCGGGGAGAGTTACTGCTAATGGAGAACTGGTTTCCACAGGAATGAAGATCCTTCCGGATGCGGAGATCTGTATTGACGGAAAGCCTGTAAAAAAACAGGAAAAAAAGATCCTACTTCTTTTTCATAAACCAAAAGGGATTGTCTGCAGCACCAAGCAGCAGCGGAATGAGATGACAGTAACAGAATATCTGGATTATCCGGTGCGGATCTATCCCATAGGACGGCTGGATAAAGATTCCGAAGGACTGCTTCTCCTTACCAATGAAGGAGATCTGGTGAACCGTATCATGAAGGCGGGGAACTACCATGAAAAGGAATATCAAGTGACCGTGAATAAACCGGTGACAGAAGAATTTATCCGTGGTATGGGCGGCGGAGTGCCGATCCTTGATACGGTCACACGTCCCTGCAAGGTTACAAAAACAGGGAAAAACAGTTTTCGTATCATCCTTACCCAGGGTCTGAACCGCCAGATCCGTCGTATGTGTGAATATTTCGGATATAAAGTCGTAACACTGAAACGTGTTCGGATCATGAATCTGTATATTGATGGCCTGGAAGAGGGGAAATATCGTGAGATCCGGCCGGAAGAACGAAAAGAACTGGAGGAGATGCTTTCCTCCGAAAAATCAGAAAAAAGGACGGGAGGAAGCCATGAACGAATCATCCATAAAAAAAATGAAAGAGCTGGGAGAAAAGCTCCGGGAAGCGTCCAGGGCCTATTATCAGGAAGACAGGGAGATCATGTCCAACGTGGAGTACGACGCCCTGTACGACACTCTGAGCGCACTGGAGAAAGAAACAGGGATCGTTCTGGCAGACAGTCCAACCGTTAATGTAGGATATGAGGCAGTGGAGCAGCTCCCAAAGGAGGAACATGAGAGACCGATGCTGTCTCTGGATAAGACCAAAGAGAGAGAAGCTTTGAGAGAGTTTATCGGGGAACATCCTACACTTTTATCCTGGAAGCTGGATGGCTTAACGATCGTGCTTACCTATGAAAACGGAGAGCTTATAAAGGCAGTTACCAGAGGAAATGGTATTGTGGGAGAGGTTATTACCAATAATGCCAGAGTATTTAAGAACATACCTCTGAAAATTTCTTTTAAAGGGAGACTGGTACTTCGCGGAGAAGCCATCATTACCTATTCGGATTTTGAAAAGATCAACGAAACCATCGGAGATGCAGATGCCAAATACAAAAATCCCAGAAATCTCTGCAGTGGTTCTGTCCGCCAGCTGAATAACGAAATTACAGCGAAGAGAAACGTACGGTTTTATGCTTTTTCTTTAGTGAGTGCGGAAGACGTGGATTTCCGGAATTCCAGGGAGGTACAGTTCCGGTGGCTGAATGAACAGGGCTTTGAGGTTGTGGAATATCGAAAAGTCACAGCGGAAACTCTGGATGAAGCGATGGATTACTTTGCGGAAGCAGTTACGACCAATGATTTTCCGTCAGATGGGCTTGTGGCATTGTATGATGATATTGCTTACGGAGAATCTCTGGGAACTACGGCCAAGTTTCCAAGGAACGCCATGGCATTTAAATGGGCCGATGAGATGCGTGATACGAGACTCCTGGAGATTGAGTGGAGCCCGTCCAGGACCGGACTGATCAATCCGGTAGCAATTTTTGAGCCGGTGGAACTGGAAGGCACCACAGTGAGCAGGGCCAGTGTGCATAACATCAGTATCATGAAGGAACTGAAGTTGGGGATCGGAGATACCATTCGTGTATACAAAGCAAATATGATCATTCCTCAGATTGCGGAAAATCTGACCGGAAGCGGTAATGCACCGATCCCGCATACCTGTCCGGCCTGCGGACAGGAAACGGTAGTAAAGAAAGAAAACGATGTGGAATGTCTTTTCTGCGTCAATCCGGGATGCCCGGCCAAGAAGATCAAATCCTTTGGGCTTTTTACAAGCAGGGATGCCATGAATATCGACGGACTTTCCGAGGCAACACTGGAGAAATTTATTGCCAGGGGATTTATCCATGACTTTGGCGATATTTTTGAGATCAGCCGGTATAAAGATGAGATCGTGGAAATGGAAGGCTTTGGGCAGAAATCCTATGATAATCTTATGGAAAGTCTGGAACGGGCGAAAGAGACTACACTTCCAAGGGTGATCTACAGTCTTGGGATCGCAAATATCGGTTTGGCTAATGCAAAGGTGATCTGCCGTCATTTTGACAATGATCTGGACAGGATACGTCATGCCAGTCTGGAAGAGGTCAGTGATATTGATACCATCGGGCCGGTCATTGCCGGAAATCTGGTAGCTTATTTTAGGGATGAGGATAATAATCGCCGCCTGGATCATCTGATGAGATTTCTTCATATTCAGGAGGATAGTCCCAAACAGGAACAGATCTTTGAAGGAATGAATTTTGTGATCACAGGAAGTCTGGTGCACTTTGGAAATCGAAGTGAGGCCAAAGAGCTGATCGAATCCCTGGGAGGCAAGGTTACCGGTTCAGTTACCAAAAAGACCAATTATCTGATCAATAACGACATCCAGTCCAATTCATCCAAAAACAAAAAGGCAAGAGAACTGGGGATTCCGATCCTTTCAGAAGAAGATTTTCGGAAACTTGCCGGAGTGCAGTAAAGGCCGTACAGACTGGAGATACTTTTTATTTGAAGAAAAAAGCCGAGCGGCTCCTTTATAAGAGACGCTTCATATATAAGGAGGGCAAACAATGCCGATCAAAACACAGGGGGATCTTCCGGTAAAGGAGATCCTGGAGAGAGAAAATATATTTGTAATGGACGAAAAACGTGCCATGCACCAGGATATCCGTCCGATCCATATTCTGATCCTGAATCTGATGCCGCTGAAAGAAGAAACAGAGCTGCAGCTTCTGCGTTCTCTTTCCAATACACCGCTGCAGGTGGATGTGACATTTATGGCTGTGGAGAGCCATGAAGCCAAGAATACATCTCTCAGCCATCTGAACAAGTTTTATGAAACATTCACCGATATAAAGAAACGTAAATTTGATGGAATGATCATCACAGGAGCACCGGTGGAGCAGATGCCTTTTGAGGAAGTGGATTACTGGAATGAGCTGACTGAGATCATGGATTGGACTGAGAAGCATGTGACTTCCACGATCTTTCTCTGTTGGGCAGCGCAGGCCAGTCTTTATCATTTTTATGGCCTGGAGAAAAAACCTCTGGATAAGAAAATGTTCGGACTTTTCCAGCACAGGGTACTGAACCGTAAGATTCCGCTGGTCCGGGGCTTTGATGATGTATTTCTTGCGCCGCATTCCAGACACACAGAAGTTCCTATTGCAGATATCCATGCATGCAAAGACCTTACGGTCCTGGCGGAAAGCGAAGAGGCTGGTCTGTTCCTTGCAATGGCAGAGGGAGGACGTAAAATCTTTGTTATGGGACATCCGGAATACGACCGCGTGACTTTGGATGGCGAATATAAGAGAGACCTTGCCAAGGGTCTGCCTATTGAAATCCCGAAGAACTATTACAAAGATGACGATCCAAACAACAAACCACTCCTCACCTGGAGGGCCCATGCCAACAACCTGTATACGAACTGGTTGAATTATTACGTATACCAGAGTACTCCGTATGACCTGTACGGGACACCGGATTTCAGGGAAATTTAAGGAATATGAAATAAGTGTTAGCATAAGCTCATAAATCGTAGACAAAGCTATGATTTATGGGCTTATTTTAGATTGCTGCTTACGAAGGTCTTTCCTGAAAAACATTCCTACAAAATGTAGGAATAAATGCAATGTTTATGGTATGAAATGCGGCTGGTCTTTTGCATTTATTTTGATACAATCATTATATAAAAGACATGGAACTGAAATAAGAATTCTTGGTTACTGTTCATTGGTAATATTCTGCGTAGCGTGTTACTGAGAACGGAATGGACAGTAACAATTCTTGATGCAGGCCAGAATATGTTAACGGGAGGATAAATAGTATGATAATCATAGGTGAAAAAATCAATGGATCCATCCCCTCTGTGGCGGAGGCGATCGCAAACAGAGATGCAGAATTCATCAAGCAGCGGGCACTTGCTCAGGCAAACTCAGGAGCAAGCTATATCGATTGTTGCGCATCTGTTCCGGAAGCAGAAGAAGTAGAAACCTTGAAATGGATGATCGACTGTATTCAGGAAGTGACAGATCTTCCGATTTCCGTAGACAGTCCCAGCGCAGATGTTCTTACAGAAGCTTACAAATTCTGCAGAAAACCGGGTATTTTTAACTCTGTATCTGGTGAAGGGGATAAGATCGATAAGATTTTTCCTCTTATGGCACAGCCTGAAAATAAAGGGTGGCAGGTTATCGCGCTTCTAAGCGATGATACAGGTATCCCCAAAAGTGCGGAAGACAGGCTGAAGGTATTTGACAAGATCATGGCAAAAGCGAAAGAGTACGGAATTTCACCGGATCGTATCCATATTGATCCATTGGTTGAGATGCTCTGTACATCTGAAGATGGTATTGCGATGAACGTGGAAGTAATTTCAAGTGTCCGTAAACAGTATCCGATGATCCACATTACAGCGGCGATCAGCAACATTTCCTTCAATCTGCCGGTACGTAAGCTTATCAATTTCGGATTTGTGGTACTTGCAATGAATGCCGGCCTTGACAGTGCGATCATGGATCCTACAAACAGAGATATGCTTGGACTTGTATATGCAACAGAGGCATTGCTTGGTCTGGATGATTACTGTATGGAATACATCGGAGCATACAGAGAAGGTCTGATCGGACCTGTAAAAAAATAAATAAAACGCATATGCGGAATGCGGATAAAAAATAAAAAGCGGAGGTGTTTGATTATGTCAAAAATCACAGAAGTAGCAGAATTGGTAGAAAAAGGAAAAGCAAAACTTGTAGGTGCAGCTGTACAGTCAGCTCTTGATGAAGGCTGTGAGGCAACAGAGATTCTTAACAGCATGATCGATGCAATGGCTGTTGTAGGTGAAAGATTTAAGAACGGAGAAATCTTTGTTCCGGAAATGCTGGTAGCAGCCCGTGCAATGAAAAAGGGTGTTGAGGTTCTGAAACCGCATCTTGCATCCGGCGCTACAGGAAGTATGGGAAAACTTATCATCGCTACTGTAGCAGGAGATCTTCATGATATCGGAAAGAATCTTGTTGCAATGATGATCGAAAGTGCCGGCTTTGAAGTTATTGATCTCGGTGTTGATGTACCTGCATCGAAGGTTATTGAATGTTACAAAGAAAATCCGGATGTTAAGGTAATTGCACTTTCAGCGCTGCTCACAACTACAATGCCGGCTCTGAAGGATACAGTTGCAGCACTTAATGCGGAAGATTTCAGAAGCAATGTTAAGATCATGGTTGGAGGAGCACCGATCACGAAGGAATTTGCAGATGAGATCGGCGCAGATGGATATTCAGAAGATGCAGCAAGTGCAGCAGTTCTTGCAAAAGCTTTGGCAGCATAAGGGAAAATAAAACGGGCCGCTCTGTATTGTCTGTGCATGGCATAGACGGCAGAGCGGCTTTTGCTTTACAGTGACCATCGGAGGGATGAAAATGTACCGAATAAAATTTATCAGGGAGGAAAAGGAGATCCTGGTGGAACCGGGTACCAGGATCCTTGAGGCGGAAAGAAAAGCAAAGCTGGTTCCTGATGCACCCTGCGGAGGCCGGGGAAAGTGCGGGAAATGTCGTGTTAAAATAGAAGATCACATGGTGCTTGCATGTCAGACGGAAATCCATAGTGACCTTGAAGTAGATACATTGTCCGGATGCCAGGAAGAGGAGATCCTTACAGAAGGAATGCAGAGACCGGTTGCGTTCAGGCCTGATCTGAAACAGAAAAAAGTGATTCTTAAGAAACCGGAGACAGGAGACAACCGCTCTGAATGGGAGCGGCTGACAGAACAGCTGGATGTGGAAAAACCTGTTCTGCCTGATACTGAAATTGCATCGAAGCTTTATGGCTGCAGAAAAGAAGCAGAAGAATGGTATGTGATCTGTGCAGGAAATGAGATCCTGGATATCAGCAGAGAAGAGAAAAAAATCTGTTTTGCGGCTTTTGATATAGGTACAACGACGGTGGTCGGCTATCTTATGGATGCATTGACCGGGAAGCAGCTGGCTCTCAAGAGCAGAATGAACCCACAGACTCAGTATGGCGCAGATGTGATCATGCGGGCGGATCATGCTCTGGAGCATGGCGTAGAGCAGCTGACCGGCTGCATACGGAATGCGGTTGATGAAATGCTCCAGGAACTGGCAGAGGAAGCAGGAAGAAGCATATTAGATATCTGTCAGGTATCTGTGGTAGGAAATACCTGCATGCATCATCTTTTTCTTGGGATTTCTCCAGCATCGCTGGTCCATGCACCGTATAATCCGGCGATCAGTCAGGGGCTTACACTGAATGCAGAGCAATATGGGCTCCATATCCACAGAAAGGGGCAGCTGCTTATGCTACCTGATATAGCCGGGTATGTAGGGGCAGATACCTGTGGCTGCATTTTGACGCTCAGACAGGATCAGCAGAACGAGATCAGCCTTATGATCGATATTGGAACGAACGGGGAGATGGTCCTTGGAAATAAAATGAGATTAGCCTGCTGTTCAACAGCTGCCGGTCCGGCATTTGAAGGTGCAAAGATCGAGTGCGGGATGCGCGGAGGAGCAGGAGCAGTAGATCATGTAGTATACAAAGATGGAAAATGGGAATACACAACTATAGGAAATAAGGCTCCGGCAGGCTTATGCGGTTCAGGTCTGATCGATCTTGTGGCACAGCTGTACCTGGCTGGCTTTATTGATGAAAGTGGTCATCTGGAAAGCGGCCAGGAAAAGGCGGGAGTGTTTGTGCTGGTACCTCCGGAAAAGTCGGGAAATGACAGGGGCGTTTATCTGACACAGAAGGATATCGGAGAGGTACAGCTGGCAAAAGCGGCTATCGCAGCGGGAATCTTTCTTCTTATGAAAAGACTGGAGATCACGGAAAAGGATATTAAACGGGTCTATCTTGCCGGTGCATTCGGCAATTACATGAATCCGGAAAGTGCGGCAGCGATCGGGATGTTCCCGGCCGGACTGCTGCCCAGGATACAGCCGGTGGGAAATGCGGCAGGAGAAGGTGCCAGGATCGCGCTTCTGAATGAAGAGGAAAGAAAAGAAATGGATCGGACTGTCAAAAATATGGATTTTGTGGAGCTGGCAGCTTCGCCGGAGTTCCAGGACTGTTTTGTGGATGGCTTATGCTTTCCGTAATGCGAGGAGAATGGATATGCTTAATATAAAAGAACTGGAAGAAATGGGAAAAAAGGCAGGATTTTCTCATGTAGCACTTCTGAAGAGCGATTCGATCCAGCTTATGCCGGAGGTAAGGGAAATGTGCAAAAATAATACCTGCCATATGTATGCAAAACGCTGGAGCTGTCCTCCCGGATGCGGAGATCTTGAAGTATGCAGAAAAAAGATAGAAAAGTACAGGGAAGGCATTATTGTCCAGACAGTGGGAAAACTGGAGGATCCTTTGGACGGAGAGACGATGATGGAGACCGAAGCGGTTCATAAACAGAATTTTTATGAATTTGAAAAAATGCTCAGAGAAAGATGGCCGGGTATGCTCCCCATAGGGGCTGGGTGCTGTACAAAATGTAAAACGTGTACATATCCGGATGCTCCATGCCGTTTCCCCGAACAGGCATTTTCTTCGATGGAAGCCTATGGAATGCTGGTAACACAGGTATGCCAGGCAAATGGTCTGGAATACTATTATGGTCCCTGTACGATCGCCTATACCAGCTGTTATCTTCTTGAATAGAACAGGAGTGAAAAAATGAATGACAGAGAACGGGAGGCATATCTGAACAGGATCGGATATGAGGGTGAATTAAGAACAGATAAAAAATGTCTGGAAAAGATAATGGACCTTCATCTTTGCAGTATTCCCTTTGAAAATCTGGAAGTTTTTGACGAGGGAAGGATTCCTTCTCTGAAGTGGGAAGATATTTACGAGAAGATCATTGTCAGAAAACGAGGTGGATATTGCTTTGAGCTGAATAAATTGTTTTATGAGCTTCTGAAAGCTTTGGATTTCCGTGTGATCCCTGTGGCGGTAAGGATATTGTGGAACCGGGAAGAGCTTCCGCCGGTCCTGCACCGGGCAACCCTTGTTATTTTTGAGGAAGGAAGCTATTACTGTGATGTAGGATATGGAGGTCCCGGTCCCAAGAAGCCGGTTCTTATGAAGGATGGTATCCACAGAGAAAAAAACGGATGGTACCGTGTTAACATGAAGCCGGGAAATACAAACGGAGAGATACTTGTTGAACGAAGGAAAGAAGAAAAATATCTGCCAATACTCAGATTTTCACAGACTCCTACAGTAGAAGCAGATTTTGAACTGCTGAATTTCTATTGTGCAAAATCTCCAGATGTATTATTTACCAGAAAAAGAGTAGTGAGCATCTGCAGACCGGAAGGAAGTGTTGCGCTGACTGGGGATGTTCTTACGATCCAGAAGGAAGATGGATCCATTGAAACGAAAATAAGTGATTCACAAGAAACCATCAGGCTATGGATGGAACATTATTTCGGATTGGAGTTTTTACAGATATAAACAGAAAAAGGGACCAGGTTGTCAGGTGACAGTCTGGTCCTTTTCCTGCAGAAGAAAGCAAAGCTGCAGAAGAAGCCGGTCTTTCGGATTATCCAGATCAACCTTTGTGAGCTTCTGGATGCGCTCCAGACGGTAGGTCAGGGAACTTCTATGTATAAAAAGCTCACGGGCTGTCTGAAGAGAATTGCGTTCATGCTCCAGATAGACCTTGAGTGTGTGATACAGCTCAGTATTGTTTTTTCGGTCATAATTCTGCAGTGCATCCAGCCGTGAAGAGACCAGAAGCTCGGGACTGATCTGATGGCTGATCTGGGAAAGCATATATTCCAGAAGATAAGCATCAAAATGATAGCACCAGGCCATGCTCTGACTTTTTTTGCCCAGGCGCAAGGCGGAAACAGCCTGAATATAGCCCTGAGGGATCAGGAGAAAATCACGAAATTCAGAGCTTACTCCCATTTTAAAAAGCCCTTCGCGCAGGATGATCGCAAGTGAACTGATAACATCGGAAGATACAGAGTGCTTAAAGGACAGATTAACGATCACAACGATTCCCTGCTGATAGGTAAAGGCCAGACCTTCCGGGATCTGGGCTTCAATGTGTCCCAGTGTGGCGATGGAAGAGTGCATACGGTCATCCTGCTGCTGGGTTTCCAGACGAAGTACAAGATACCGGTCATGGCGATTCCAGTTCAGATACTGGATCTGATCGGTAACTGCCTGTAGTTCTGTGAGCTTTCCGGAAAGATACTCCGTGAAAAACTGCCGGGAGTCATTTCCCATTGAAATTTGGAACAGATTGTGCCGACGGATGCACAGCTCGATAAAGGAGCCAAGATACTCAAGAGCAGAAAAATGTCCGGGCTGTATCTCCGTCTGGAGCTCATCCACACAAAGTCGGCCCTGATAATTGCCGCTGACCCAGAGATTCATGTAGAGGATACGGTAACCACGGAGCTCTTCGGAATAAATATTGGCGCCGTGGGTGATAAGTGTGCGCTGGTATTCGGCGTCAAGCTTGAAATCCTGAATCAGGCTTAAAGGTGCGATGAGTCTACCTGTACGCTGGTCATGAACCCATTCGGACATACCGGTTACGTGCCGGGGAGAAGAAAGGATATAAAAGTTGGTGTCGTGGGCAAAAACCGGATTATGAAATATATCCAGACTGGCTTCCAGCATCTCATTCAGCGGATCGATACTTCCAAGTGCAAGCTGGAGTTTACTGTCCCAGTCAGAATATCTGTCAAAGGTCTGCTGTATTTGGTTGAAGACCTCAGAAAAAGAAAGGGTTCCCTTAATGTGAAGGATTCTGCAGCTTTCGGAAAAGCAGGAAAAATCACCGGAGCCCACCACTACAAATGCGATGTTCTGGTATCGCAGGAAGCTTTCGGAAAGAGAATTGCCGAAGACAAGATAAAGGTAGCATGGCTTCAGCAGGGCTCCTGCCTGATATATGCGAAGACCATCCAGCGTCAGGGGGTCTTCACGGCAGAGGATGGAAACATCCTCTTTTTTCTCCGCAAAATCGTCAGCAATGATCTGGAGATTAAGATGGAAGCCTGTATGCGGGCTATTCACGAAATGCTCTCTTTTGTTCAAAATATTTCCTCCAATTCATAAAAGCCTTGTATTTATAGGAAATTATAACATATTAGACGGAAAATAAAAAGAAAACGGAGAGGAAATTATTTGTGCATATTTACAATAATAACTGTACAAAAAGTATGAAGCATTGGAGAAAGAATGAAGAAGTGTGCGGATTTACGAACAAGAAAAAAACAACTATACTATAACCATCAAAGGTAACGTGAAGTTGTGGAAATGGCCGGTCCCACAAAAAACAGCGAAGGGGGAAAGAAAATGAGTAAAAATGAAATACCGAAACAAGATCCGAAACAGAAAAAGGGTCTTACAAATGCCCTGAAATATTTCTTTGGTGTTGGTGATGCCGGATTTGTTCTTATGAGTAATATCGAGACATTTTACTTTATGACATTTCTGACGGATCTGGCAGGCTTTGCAGCTGGTGTGGCTGGTGTGATCAATTCCGTATTTACCATTGTTGATGCCTGTCTGTCCTGGCTTTACGGAGGAATCATCAATGGCACAAAAGCAAAGAAATGGGGGCGTTATCGTTCCTGGCTGATCATGGTTCCGTGGATGGTGCCGTTTCTGTACGCATTCATGTTCATACGTGTTAGTGATAATGAATGGCTTTCGGCAGTGGTGATCATTGCCGCATCCATCGCATCTCATGTGGCATGGAATTTCAGCTATGTTGCCAACGCAACCCTGATCAGTGTTGTTGGTAAAACACCGGAAGACAAAGCAACGCTTGCATCCTCCAGGGCAACCTGGAATAACATAGGCGGTCTGTTGTTTTCCTATATGGGTCTTCCATTTGCAACACTTCTTGCCGGATATGTCGGTGAGAAAAATAAATTTGCAGCAGCAGCTTTCTGCCTGGGTATTCTGATGGTCGTAACCTATTTTGCCCATTTCAAGATGACGGAAGGCTATGAAGAGATTGAAACAGAAACAGCAGGAAAGAAAAATGACAAAACAAAGATCACGATCAGAGAGATGTTTGCTTCCCTGTTTCAGAATCCGCCTCTTATGGTCCTGATGCTGGCAGACCTTGCAAAATGGTGTGTGAAATTTGTAACAGCAGCATCTGCTATTTACTATTTCAGGGATGCAATGGGAAATCCGGGACTGATGACCACTTATCTTCTCTGTGTTGCCATCGGTGCCATCATCGGAGCTTTTTCCATGAGATACATTGCAAAAGCAATATCGTCCCGTACAACTATGATCATTGCTTATGCAGGAATGGCAGTATCACTGTTCCTTGTATATATTTTCTATGGAAATGCAATGACAGTGATCGCCCTTATGACACTTGCCCAGTTCTTCTATGGTATGGCTTTTGCAGCTTCACCTGCACTTTATGCGGACACTGTAGTGTATGCAACATGGAAGAGCGGAAAAGATGCATCCGGATGGATCATGGGATTACAGAATCTTCCGCTGAAGATTGCCGTATTCTTAAGAGGAACGATCCTCAGCGCCTGTCTTGTGGCGGTAGGCTGGAAATCCGGAGTTGTTCTTGAGGGAACGGCCCGTCAGGGAATGACGATTTCCTTTGCACTTGTTCCAGCTATTTTCTGTCTGGCAGGTCTTCTGCTTCTCGTGTTTGGATTTAAGATCACAAAGGAAAAGGTTCTTCAGTATCAGGCTGAGATTGACGCAAGATCATAAAGATAAGTGATCGGGTATTTTGAAAGATCACAGGATAATAAAGGAGGAAGCATTATGTTGAAAGCATCGGAGATTTTACTTGAAACGATAAAAAAGGACGGCAGGCCGGAACGACTTCTGAGACAGTATGAGGGTGCGACTTTTTACCCGCCGAACCCGGCAAATAATTATGTGCGTGGAAACCGTCACCGTGGTATGGAGCCTATGAAGGATCTTTTCGGAACTGAGATCCTCTGGCCCCAGGAACAGCTGGCTGCAATGCCACATGTAACAGAGGACAATAAGGTCATTGATGATATCACAGAATGGAAAGAGCAGCTGGTGATCCCGGATATTGTCGGTCAGTGCTCGGATCCGGCTTTATGGGAACCATTTAAACAGAAGGCACAGGAGATAAAGGATTCAGGAAGCCTTTTCATGGCATTTATGCCTACAGGTGTTTTTGAGAGGCTTCACTTCCTGATGGGATTTGAGGATATGCTGGTGAACTTCCTTCTTGAGCCGGAGGATATGATGGATCTCTGCAATGCCATTGGGGAGTACCGTTTCCAGCTTACAAAGCTGATCGTTGATAATCTCCATCCGGATATCATCCTTTCCCACGATGACTGGGGTTCCAAGCAGTCCCTGTTCATCAGTCCGGACACATGGAGAGAATTTATCAAACCACAGTATGAAAGATCCTATAAATATATGAAAGACCATGGAGTGATCGTCATGCATCACGCAGATTCCTTCATGGAACCGATCATAGAGGATATGGTTGATCTTGGGATTGACATCTGGCAGGGAACACTTCCGCAGAATGATATTCCGAAGCTCCAGAAACAGCTGAACGGAAGAATGACACTTATGGGCGGAATCGATGCTTCGATCGTAGACCGAGTGGATTCCACAGAAGAAGAGATCCGCAAGGAGGTCAGAAGAGCATGTGAGGAGTATGCACCACACGGACATTTCATTCCATGTATTACCTATGGAGGTCCCGGTTGTCTGTTCCCTCATGTAGATTCAATTATTGATGACGAGATTGAAAAATATAATAAAGAGGTATATGGAATTCATTAAAAGCGCCAATTGAATAAAAAAGAACCTCAAGGTATGATTGAGTTGCATCTTGGCGGATGTAAACAAAACAATCAAGCACTGGAGGTTCCAAATGAATTATACACAGAATGAAAAGATTGAGCAAGTAACAGATTCAACAATGGTTGTCGGAGTTGATATCGGAAGCCAGATACATTATGCAAGAGCTTTTGATAACAGAGGACGCGAACTTACAAAACGTATTTTTTCTTTTCATAACGATCTGGAAGGGTTCAATTCTTTCAGCCTTTGGGCAGAGACACTTAAGACTGAGAATAAAAAGACTGCAGTTCTGATCGGCTGCGAGCCAACAGGTCATTACTGGTTTGCGTTTGCGAAGTATGTAAATGATCATCAGAAAAGATTAGTAATGGTCAATCCATTCTCGGTTAAGAAGATCAAGGAACTTGATGATAACAGTCCAAAGAAAACAGATTCAAAAGATCCAAAAACAATCGCAAAACTAGTTGTGGATGGGAGATATTCAATCCCATACATGCCAGAAGGCATTTATGCCGAAATAAGAGACCGGGTATACAGCCGTGACAGGATCAGGAAGCAGCACAACATATCTGCAAACAGGATCCAGAGATGGCTTGCAATACATTTCCCGGAATATCTGGGATTATATACACGATTTGATGCAATAAGCGGCCTGGCAGTGCTTGAAAAAGCACCATTGCCAAAAGATGTGATTGCGCTTGGAGTAAATGGGATCTGAAAGATCTGGCATGATAAAAAGATGCGTGGCAGAGGAGTTACTGAAGATAGGGCAAAGACCCTGGTTGAAGCTGCGCACAACAGTGTTGGACTTGACGGAGGGATTGAAACAAAAAGTGAATTATATATGCTGCTCAGGTTTCCAGCACGGTTTATCTTTACGGAGAACCGAAGACAAGTACCGTCTGGGCATCTATTGATCTGAAGCAGCGGCAGCTTTTTGATCTGGATTAAATTTACATAATCTTTATTTGATTATTTGAAAAAACAGTGCTATAGTAAAGTTGGTTCCGGTAAACGGATGATTTATGGATCCCAGAAGAGGACCGGGCGGAACCAAATTACTGTTGACCGGTCAGGATCTGGATCAGGAAAGAAGGAAGAGGGAAAAAATTGCGTAAAAAATCACATATACTGTTAGGCAGATACCTGGCTGACCAGATGTCTGAGGTGTACAGTCTCCAGCAGCACAGAAAAGCGTTTTGCCTGGGCAATATCATGCCTGATCTGAAACCATCGTTTCTCACCACCAGACATGAGTTTTTCGGAACATTCGATTACCTCCAGAATAAGATGAGGGCGCTTGTCGAGAAGAACCCGGAGGAAGAGAATGCCAGAGTATACTGGAGAAGATTCGGTGAGGTCATGCATTATATGGCTGATTATTTTACTTTTCCTCATAACAAAACATACAAAGGAAATCTTGCAGCACATAATTCTTATGAAGCTGAGCTGAAAAACCGCCTGAGAGAATGTATCCTCAGCGGCGCAGCAGACAGCCAGCTGGAAGAAGCGAAGCAGTTTGAAAGCTTTGAGGAACTTGTGGAATATATCCGTGAGCGTCATGCATATTATCTGGAAAGCCCGCGGTGCATTGCCGATGACATCCGTTTTATCCTTCGGGTGTGCTATCAGGTTGTACAGGGGATTTTTCAGCTCTGTGTCAGAAAACAGTTTCATATGGGCGGACAGCCGGCAGTGACTGTCTGACAGTATATAAAAAGCTGCAGTGTGTGAGAGCACTGTGGCTTTTTTACGTTATGGTAAACTCTAAAAAATCTTACAATAATGTGAATAAAAAGTGAAAAATAGATGAATTGAAGGAGATATCCTACCAGAACAGTTGATTTCACGATTTTCGTATGCTAAAATAAATTGAATTAAACTTTAAGTTATCAAACGGTTTAAGGCAGACCTTTATTATAGGGGAAGTAAAGGGATGTTCAAGGAAAGAAGGGAGCATCTTAATAAATATGAAGAACAAGTACCTGAATAAGTTTTTTTGCATCACGATGTTATCAGCTATGGTACTGGCAGTTCCAACCGGAGTAAAAGCCGCCGAGGAAGCAGATAATGTTGTTGCTGAGGAAGGTGTTTCAGGAGACGGGAGCGAGGTAAGTGAACCGGAACCAGAAGTTCCGGCAGAACCGGTGCCGACAGCTGCACCGGAACCGGAAATAACTGCTGCACCTGACCCGGAACCAACTACAGCGCCGGAGCCAACAGATACACCGGCACCTGCGCCGACGGAAACACCGGAGCCAACTGCAACACCTGCGCCGACGGGAACACCGGAGCCGACAGCGACACCTGCACCAACGGCAACACCGGAACCGACACCTGCACCAACGGCAACGCCGGAGCCAACCGCAACACCTGCACCGACGGCAACACCGGCCAGGGATGACTCTGCAAAGGTACAGGCGGTGATCCGGAAGATCAAAGCACTGGCAGGTAGAACGATCACAGCAGCAGATAAAGCGGAGATAAATAGCGTACGTGCAGCTTATGAGGCACTGTCTAATACAGAAAAGGCCAAGGTTACGAATTATAAGATCCTGACTGAGGCAGAAGCCAAGCTTGCAGCTGTCGACAAGAACGACAGTGATAACAAAAAAGACAACAAAAAAGATAACAAAAAAGATGATAGCAGCACGGAAGATAACAAGAATACAGAGATCACAGATGGAAATAACGCCACAGCAACACAGATCGGAGATCCTGTTTATGTGACAAATATGGTATCCAATCTCCATGCGGGCAAGGATTTTTATCTGGATAGTCTTAAGAGCAATTATCATCTGTCCTTCTCTGATGATTTTGCTTCTGTAATGGAAGAGATCGAAAGAGAATATAAAGAGAAGAACAAGCTTACCGATACGGAGAATACACTTCTGGTAAGAAACTGGCAGGATATCCTTGCTGTTTATATTTACGAAAAGAGCAAAGCAGGAGCAACGTCATTTACATTGGATGCATCCTGCAAGGATGATCTGGCAAGGATCTTTGCGGAGATGAACCCCATCGTCAGGGACAAGCAGGATATTACCAAGATATCCTACGGAAATCGCAAGATCAACTACTACATCAAGAAGAACAATATTGCAAAGAAAGACAGAAGCGTCCTTAAGAAATATGTGGAAACAGACTGTAAGCTTCTCTGTGCGGTAGTTACCGCATCCAAAGGCTTTGTCCGTGAAAGCGTGGGAGACAATGTTTCTGAGGATCGTGTAGATGTTATCACCGCAGCGTATTCACTGGTTGGCAAGGTCGGATATTTCTGGGGCGGCAAATCTACGGTGATCGGAGAAGATCCAAGTTGGGGCTCCGTTGAGAAGGTATCAGCAGACGGCAGCAGAAGCTCCGGTACGCTCCGTGCATATGGTCTGGACTGCAGCGGCTTTGTTACCTGGGCAGTGATCAATGGATATAAGGATCAGGGAATGCAGGCAGCAGTTGGAGACGGAACCTCTGACCAATGGGAGAAGGCCGGTGTTGTCAGCGAAGCAGATGCACAGCCAGGAGATCTGGTATTCCAGAGAGGACCGGAAGCAGGAAGCAACAACCACGTTGGTATCCTGTGCGGAAAGACGGATTCCGGCGACTGGATTGCAGTACATTGTTCCTCAAGCAAGAATGGTGTAACGGTTGGTGAGGCATACAGTGCAAGCTTCCGTTATATCAGAAAGCCATCCTTCTATCAGGATACAACAGCGGAGGAAAATAAGACCACAGCTACAGAGAATGATGTTCTGACAGAGGAGAGTGCAGAAAAGCTCCTCACGGATGTGGTTAGATCTGATGCACTGAAGGATGCACTGGCATCCGGTGATACTGTTTCCAGTGACCTTCTTGCAGATTTTAAGAATAAGGCTTTGCAGGAGGATGAGGAAGAAGATGAAGTTGAGACGCTGACTCTGGATCAGGAGACCATGGACGATGCAGTGGATACATTTGATGATGATGTAGAAACACTGGAAATGGAAAACTAAGGGACAGCGATTGAAGATAAGGGCAGTCTCCCACGGGAGGCTGCCCTTTCTTACAATCGCTGCTTCAGACATAGGACATGATATTATGAAAAAAAGAAATTTCTGCCCCATGGTAGCCGCAGTGCTTACAGCCGCAGTGATCCTTCAGCCCTTTAGCGCTTCGGCAGGGGCACTGGGTCAGATCCGCTCCATAGCAAAGAGCATTATTTCAGGCGAACCAAAGGAAGTAGAGGAACTGCGTCAGATGGAGGTTGCCCAGAGCGAAGAAGGGCATCAGGAATATTATTTCAAACAGCTTACGGAAGAAGAGCAGAGAGTATATCGGGAGTTGCTGAAAGGAATCCGTGCCCGGGAAAAGGAGTTTTATCTGACAATCTCCGATGATGACAGTATTGACAGAAGCTATCATGCAGTATTGAAAGACCACCCGGAGATATTCTGGGTCCACAATCGTGAAAAAATTTACAAAACTACGTATTCAGACAGTGATTACTGCTTTTTTACTCCGGGCTATACTTATACAGACAGCGAGATCGATGAGATACAGACGGCCATGGAGCAGAGCTTTCAGGAGGTCAGAGCCCTGATCCCGGAGGATGCCGGTGACTACGAGAAGGTACGCATTGTTTATACGTATGTTATTGACCATACCCAGTATCAGACTGGGGAGGATGATCAGAGCATAGCAGGTGTTTTCTGGAAAAAATCCGCAGTCTGTGCCGGATATGCAGGAGCTGTCCAGTATCTTCTGGAAAGGCTGGATATTCCCTGTATTTATGTGGACGGAAGCACAAAAGGAAGTACAGAGGGTCATGCATGGGATATTGTAAAAATAGGCCAGGAGTATTATTATGTAGATGCTACCAATGGGGATCAGCCGGATTTTTTAAATGGAGATGCCGCACAGCTGGAAGAACATAAGACGATCATTTACGATTATCTCTGCCCTTTCCCGGAAGAATATGAAAAAACCTATACACCATCGGAAGAACTGACAGTTCCGGCATGTACTGCGAAGGATCTGGATTTTTATGTGCTGAACCAGGGGTACTTTGAAGATTACAGCTGGCAGGACATATATGATTATTGTAAGATGAGACTGGATAATGGTGCGGCTGTAGTGCGTTTCAAGTTTGGCAGTCAGGAGGCTTTTTCCGAAGCCTGTCAGGAACTGCTGGATGATGGTGTGGTACAGAATGTGGCACAGTATTATATGAAACTTCACGGACTTGGTCAGGTGGAGTATCATTATGGAGTGATGGATAATTTTTATACCATATATTTTATTTTCTGAAACATCTTCGGGAAGATTTCCGGAGGTTTTGGAAAGAGAGGAGTAAGTTATGAATATGGATATGTTGTCAAGAGGATTTGACATACTGCAGAGAGCAGGAGGTATGGAACAGATCAGCCAGCTGATGGTGATCGTATATGGAGTGCTCTGCGTTTTCGGGCTTTTGAACTGTATCCTGGGATATCGTATCCTCCGGTTCTGGATGATGATCTTTGGATTTATCATCGGAGCAGGCGCCGGCTTTGGTGTAACCTATATGTCCGGTGTTCAGGATAAAATGGTGATCGCAGGTGCCATGGCGGGACTGGGGATCGTACTGGCTGTTGTTTCGTTTCTGATCTACAGGGCAGGAATCTTTGTACTGGGATTTGGTATCGGAATAACATTGAGTATCTATCTGATTCATCCGACCAGTTCTTTTTCCTTTTTCCTGTGCATCCTTATCGGCGTGGGACTGGGAATACTTGCTATGCGTTATGCGAAAGGAGTGATCATTGTCGGAACCAGTATACTGGGTGGTGTTCTGGCAGGATTATCCATTGCAAAGATCACAGGGCTGGCGCAGTTTCCATATGGCGTCGGTATGGCAGCGGGAATTGCGATCCTTGGTATGCTGATCCAGTTCGCCATCAACAAAGACCGATACGATGAGGAAGATGACGAAGAAGAGGATGACGACGATGGAACTCTGCCGGAGGAGACCAGGAAGCCGGCAGGAAGGGACCGTAGAGGAAACAGCCGTGAATACACCTCTGACCGTAACAGGGACGATCACAGATATACATACGAAAACCGGGCAAACGATGACCGGGAAAGCCGGGGTGAAAGACGTTCCCGCAGACCATCTGACAGAGAAGGACGCAACTCTGACAGACGAGAAAGAAATTATGCAGACAGCCGAAAAAGATCCGGAAGCGAAAGAAACAGCAAAGGCAGTTCCACTGAAAGAAGAAGCACTTCCGGAACATCCGGCAGAAACAGAACCTCCGACAGAAATTATGCTTCGGATGACAGAAGAGGCCGCAGATACAGCCAGAGCAGCAGCACCAGGGAACGAAGGAATGCAGGAACGGGAAGCAGATCCCGCTATGCAGATCCGGAGGATCATGAAGACTATGATCGTTTTGATGAGTCGGAAAACAGGGACAGCTATGAAGATTTTGAAAAACTGCAGCAGAAAAGACGCCGGATGGATATTGAAAATATGGCGGATTTTTATGAGCAGGAAGAATATGGAAATTACAGGAATAACCCGGATCTGATGAATGATGAGGATCTGGATGAGCTTGATGAGTGGAAAGACAACTGAGAAAAATCCGAGGAGTGACAGAAATGGGAAAAGAAGCCAAAACAAACGCGATGAGAATGCTGGATCGAAAAAAAGTAAAATATGAAGCGCTCGCATATGACTGTGGAGAGTTCATAGATGGGATCCACTGTGCAGACATTACAGGAGCCCCTCATGATCAGTCCTTTAAGACCCTGGTCATGGAAGGGAAAAGCGGCGGCTACTATGTGTTTGTAGTTCCGATCGAGAAAGAGGTGGACCGTAAGGCAGCCGCAAAGTCTGTAGGCGAAAAAACAGTAGATATGATCCATGTAAAGGATCTTACAAAGATCACGGGCTATATCCGCGGAGGCTGCAGCCCTCTTGGAATGAAAAAAAATTATCCGGTGGTGTTTGACCAGTCTGCCGAAAACTTTGATGAGATCTATGTAAGTGGTGGAAGAGTAGGCCTTACCCTGAAGGTACCGCTTAAAGATCTTCTGGATGTAACACAGGGCAAGCTTGCTCCGATCACCATGGAGTAAGCGCATATAAAACAGATAAAAAAACTCCCCTGACTGCCTGTAAAGGCGGAAGCAGGGGAGATTTTTTGTTACAGAAGCATGGGATTTAGTTATCCTGTGCGTCCTCTTCGTTAACCTGGAATACGTGACGCTTCTTGGCCATTTCGTCGCTGGCAAGATACTCGTCGTAAGTGGTGATCTTGTCTACCAGCTTGCCGTTAGGAAGGATCTCCATGATGCGGTTTGCAGTTGTCTGTACAAACTGGTGATCATGTGAGGTGAAAAGGATCACTCCCGGGAATTTGATCAGTCCGTTGTTCAGTGCTGTGATAGACTCCATATCCAGATGGTTGGTTGGCTCATCCAGGATCAGGATATTGGCACCGGAGATCATCATCTTGGAAAGAAGGCAGCGGACCTTCTCACCACCGGAAAGAACACGGACACGTTTTACACCATCCTCACCAGGGAAAAGCATACGGCCAAGGAATCCACGGACGTAGGTTGCGTCCTTGATCTCGGAGTACTGTGTCAGCCAGTCGGTGATAGTAAGGTCGTTATCGAATTCCTGTGTATTATCCTTCGGGAAATATGCCTGGGAAGTGGTAACGCCCCATTTGTAATTTCCTTCATCCGGCTCCATTTCACCTGTAAGGATCTTGAAGAAGGTTGTGATGGCCTGCTCGTTGGCGCCCACAAAGGCAACCTTATCTTCACGACCAAGAGTGAAGGAAATGTTGTCCAGAACCTTTACTCCATCAATGGTCTTGGACAGATTTTCCACCATGAGGACCTCGTTTCCGATCTCACGGTTCGGGCGGAAGTCGATGTATGGATATTTACGGCTGGAAGGACGCATGTCATCCAGCTGGATCTTTTCCAGGGCACGCTTTCTGGAAGTCGCCTGCTTGGATTTGGAAGCATTGGCGCTGAAACGGGAGATGAACTCCTGGAGCTCTTTGATCTTCTCCTCTTTCTTTTTGTTGGCCTCTTTCATCTGCTTGATCAGAAGCTGGCTGGATTCAAACCAGAAGTCGTAGTTTCCGGCATAAAGCTGGATCTTGCCATAATCGATATCAGCAGTATGTGTGCAGACCTTGTTCAGGAAATAACGGTCATGGGATACTACGATAACCGTATTGTCAAAATTGATCAGGAACTCCTCCAGCCATTCGATAGCAGGAAGATCCAGGTGGTTGGTCGGCTCATCAAGAAGAAGGATATCAGGATTTCCGAAAAGAGCCTGTGCAAGAAGAACCTTGACCTTCATACTACCGGTAAGGTCTGCCATCTGTGTATAGTGGAACTCGGTGTCGACGCCGAGACCGTTGAGAAGAGTAGCAGCATCGGACTCTGCTTCCCATCCGTTCATTTCTGCAAACTCACCCTCAAGCTCGCTGGCACGGATGCCATCTTCGTCTGTGAAATCTTCCTTTGCGTAAATGGCTTCTTTCTCTTTCATGATCTGATAGAGTCTTTCATTACCCATGATGACAGTATCCAGAACCGGATAAGCATCATATTTGAAGTGATCCTGCTGCAGGAAAGAAAGTCTCTGACCGGGGGTGATCACAATGTCGCCCTTGGTAGGCTCAAGCTGACCGGAAAGGATTTTGAGGAATGTAGATTTTCCTGCGCCGTTGGCGCCGATCAATCCATAACAGTTACCCTCTGTAAATTTGATGTTAACGTCTTCAAACAGCGCTTTTTTTCCAACGCGCAGTGTGATGTTATTTGCTGAAATCATATCATACCTCTTTTTTCATTAAATAAATATCGTTTCAATTACATACGAAAGCATTACAATCGTTTCCTATTGTACCGTAAACTGAAAAATTTGCAAGCTGTATTTTCCTTTTTTCGGCTAAATAAAGGAAAAACAGGGGATTACTATGAATCACAGGAAAATAATAACCTTTTATTATATAAAAAAATGGGTTATACTGTCGTATGTGGTAATGAAGTATTCCGGGAATATGGATATCCGGCTCTCTGGCACATCAGAAACACCCAGGAACGTGGCAGATCGGATGGAATGCGGAAACTATCATAAATCAGCAGCTTAGTTGAACAGAAGAGAGGTTAAAAATGTTTATCACCAGAGAAAGCGATTATGCGATGCGGGTTATCCGCGCATTGATGTGGGAGCCGCGTTTGAGCGTCAGCGAGATCTGTGAGAGGGAATCGATCACAGCACCCTTTGCATACAAGATACTGAAGAAGCTTCAGAATGCAGGGCTCGTGGAAGGATACCGCGGAGTTCATGGCGGTTACGCGCTGAAGAGAGATCCGGAAGAACTGTCATTATATGAGATATACAGTGCGATCGATCCGGATATGTCCATCATTGAGTGCCTGAACGGCACATATCAGTGTCCAAGGAACGGACAGGACGGAGTTCCCTGCCATGCACATGATGAGCTTAAGGAGATCCAGGATCAGCTGTGGACAATGCTCCGGCGGAAATCCATGAAGGATCTTTTCGGAAAAGAGGAGAAGTGATTCCCGGATGTGAGTTGGGATAAGCGTATGAGATGATAAGGAGAGCAGTTTGGAGAGAAAAATTTCCGAACAGCTCTTTTTTATTTGTGAAAAAGATAACGGCGTTTGTACAAGATATTGTACAAAAAACAATGAAAGAAAATGGACATAACTGGGAATCTATGATATAATAACCAATGGAATTTTAGGCCTTCATAAGCCTAAATAATATATTTTTTAACAAACCTTTAAGGAGGAAAAAACAATGGCAAGAAAGATGAAAACCATGGATGGTAACCATGCAGCCGCTCATGCATCATACGCTTTTTCTGATGTAGCTGCTATTTACCCGATTACCCCTTCATCTGTAATGGCTGAGGCTACAGACGAGTGGGCAACTCAGGGAAGAAAGAACATCTTTGGACAGGAAGTACAGGTTACAGAGATGCAGTCTGAGGCAGGTGCAGCAGGTGCCGTTCACGGTTCTCTGGCAGCAGGTGCCCTGACTACAACCTACACAGCTTCCCAGGGTCTTCTGCTTATGATCCCGAACCTTTACAAGATTGCTGGTGAGCAGCTTCCGGGAGTTATCAACGTATCTGCCCGTGCACTTGCTTCCCACGCACTTTGTATTTTCGGTGACCATTCCGACGTTATGGCCTGTCGTCAGACTGGATGTGCAATGCTTTGTGAGTCTTCTGTACAGGAGGTTATGGACCTTACACCGGTTGCTCATCTTGCAGCAATCAAAGGAAAAGTTCCATTTATCAACTTCTTCGACGGATTCCGTACATCTCATGAGATCCAGAAGATTGAGACATGGGACTATGAAGATCTGAAAGATATGGCAGATATGGACGCAATCGCAGAGTTCCGTAACCGTGCTCTGAACCCGAACCATCCATGTCAGAGAGGTTCCGCTCAGAACCCGGATATCTTCTTCCAGGCAAGAGAGGCATGTAATCCATATTATGACGCTCTTCCGGCAGTTGTTCAGGAGTACATGGACAAAGTTAACGAGAAGATCGGAACAGACTACAAACTGTTCAACTACTACGGAGCTGCTGACGCTGAGCACATCATCGTAGCTATGGGTTCCGTAAACGATACCATCGAGGAGACAATCGATTACCTTATGGCAGCTGGCAAGAAAGTCGGTGTTGTTAAAGTTCGTCTTTACAGACCATTCTGTGCACAGGCTCTTATCGATGCAATCCCGGATACAGTTAAGCAGATCTCTGTTCTTGACAGAACAAAAGAGCCAGGAGCACTTGGCGAGCCTCTGTATCTTGATGTTGTTGCAGCTCTTCGTGACAGCAAGTTCAGCGATGTTAAGATCTTTACAGGACGTTACGGACTTGGTTCCAAAGATACAACACCTGCACAGATCGTAGCAGTATACGAGAACACAGAAAAAGAGAAATTCACCATCGGTATCGTTGATGATGTTACAAACCTTTCTCTTGAGACAGGTGCACCACTTGTTACAACACCAGAGGGAACAACAAACTGCAAGTTCTGGGGACTTGGAGCTGATGGTACTGTAGGTGCTAACAAGAACTCCATCAAGATCATCGGTGACAACACAGACATGTACGCTCAGGCTTACTTCGATTATGACTCCAAGAAGTCCGGCGGTGTTACAATGTCTCACCTTCGTTTCGGTAAGAAACCGATCAAATCCACATACCTGATCCACAAAGCAAACTTCGTTGCATGTCATAATCCGTCCTATGTTAATAAATATAACATGGTACAGGAGCTTGTTGACGGAGGTACATTCCTTCTGAACTGTGCTTGGGATATGGAAGGACTTGAGAAACATCTTCCGGGACAGGTTAAAGCTTTCATCGCTAACCACAATATCAAATTCTACACCATCGACGGTGTTAAGATCGGTATTGAGACCGGCATGGGACCAACACGTATCAACACAATTCTTCAGTCCGCATTCTTCAAACTTACAGGAATCATTCCTGAGGAGCAGGCTATCGAGCTTATGAAGGCTGCTGCTAAAGCTACTTACGGACGTAAAGGTGATGACGTTGTTAAGAAGAACTGGGCAGCTATCGATGCCGGTGCTAAACAGGTCGTAGAGGTTCAGGTTCCGGAGAGCTGGAAGAACGCTGAGGACGAGGGACTCTTCATGTCTCACGCATCCCACGGTGCTCAGGAAGCTCAGGACTTCGTAAACAACATCCAGTGCAAGATCAATGCTCAGGAAGGTAACAGCCTCCCGGTATCTGCATTCAAGGATTATGTAGATGGTACAACACCATCCGGAACAGCTGCATATGAGAAACGTGGTATCGCAGTTAACGTTCCTGTATGGGTTCCGGACAACTGTATCCAGTGTAACCGCTGTGCATATGTCTGCCCGCATGCTGCAATCCGTCCGGTTGCTATGACAGCAGATGAGACAGCTAACGCTCCAGAGGGTATCAAGACACTTCCGCTTACAGGAATGAAAGACTATACATTCACAATGACTGTATCTGCTCTTGACTGTACAGGATGTGGTTCCTGTGCAAATGTCTGCCCAGGAAAGAAAGGCAACAAAGCTCTTGAGATGGCTCCGCTTGAAGCTAACACAGAAGAGCAGAAATTCTTCGATTACGGTGTAACACTTCCACAGAAGGAAGACGTTATCGCTAAATATAAAGAGACAACTGTAAAAGGCAGCCAGTTCAAACAGCCGCTCCTTGAGTTCTCCGGCGCTTGTGCAGGTTGTGGTGAGACACCATACGCTAAGCTGATCACACAGCTCTTTGGTGACAGAATGTACATTGCAAATGCTACAGGATGTTCCTCTATCTGGGGTAACTCTTCACCATCTACACCATACACAACAAACGCTAAGGGACAGGGACCTGCATGGTCAAACTCTCTGTTCGAGGATAACGCAGAGTTCGGTTATGGTATGCTTCTTGCACAGCGTGCGATCCGTGGCGGTCTGAAAGAGAAGATCGAAGACCTTGTAGCTAACGGAACAAACGAGGATGTTAAGGCAGCTGGTCAGGAATGGCTGGATACTTATGCTGTAGGCGCAACAAATGGTGCAGCTACAGAGAAACTCGTTGCAGCTCTTGAGGCTTGCGGATGTGACAAGGCTAACGAGATCCTTGCACAGAAAGACTTCCTCTCCAAGAAATCCCAGTGGATCTTCGGTGGTGACGGATGGGCTTACGATATCGGATTCGGTGGTGTTGACCATGTTCTCGCAAGCGGACGTGACATCAACGTTATGGTATTCGATACAGAGGTTTACTCCAACACAGGCGGACAGTCTTCCAAATCTACACCGACAGGTGCGATCGCTCAGTTCGCAGCAGGCGGAAAAGAGACTAAGAAGAAAGATATGGCATCTATCGCAATGAGCTATGGCTATGTATATGTAGCACAGATTTCCATGGGTGCTGACTTCAACCAGACTGTAAAAGCAATCGCAGAGGCAGAGGCATATCCGGGACCATCCCTGATCATCGCTTACGCTCCATGTATCAACCATGGTATCAAGAAAGGTATGAGCAAAGCTCAGACAGAGGAAGAGCTGGCAGTTAAGTGCGGATACTGGCACAACTTCAGATTCAACCCGGCTGCTGAGAACAAGTTCAGCCTTGATTCCAAGACACCGGATATGGAGAACTATATGGACTTCCTGAACGGTGAGGTTCGTTACAATTCTCTGCAGCGTCAGAATCCTGAGAAAGCTGCAAGACTGTTTGCTAAGAACGAGTCTGAGGCTCAGGCTAGATATGAGTATCTGCAGAAACTTATCACTCTTTACGGAGCAGATAAGAAAGAAGACTAATTATTGATCAATAGTTACTGTTTATACAGTGTGCTTGCTGATTAAGCATTAGGTGACAGGCCTGCGGTGTTTAGCGCACCGCAGGCCTTTTTTCATATACAGGAGAGACATATATGAAGAGAATTTTTTCGAAGGAGAAATCCCGGAAAGAGAAAAAAGCAGATTTTTATATTCTGTATACGATTGTTTTTGCAGCGATCTCGCTGTTTATTTACAGTTGTTTTTATTTCAATGGAAAATCCCTGATCTGGAGTCATGACGGTGTTCCGCAGCACATCAATGCATTGGCCTATTATGGAAAATATCTGCGGAATGTTCTGCAGACGCTGGTGACGGAGCATAAGCTTTCCCTTCCTATGTGGGATATGCATATCGGATACGGTTCCGATATCCTTACAACACTTCATTATTATGCGATCGGTGATCCGCTGACCTTACTGTCCGTTTTTGTACCGGAAAAAGACACAGAGATCTTATATGAGATTCTGATCTTTCTCCGCATTTATCTGGCGGGTATCACATTCAGCATTTACTGCTTTTACCGCAAGAATCCTAAACAGGCCACATTTCTTGGAAGCCTTGTTTATATTTTTGCAGGATGGACCATTTATGCGTCCATGAAGCATCCATATTTTTCCAATCCCATGATCTATCTGCCGCTGGTCCTTATGGGAATTGAAAAGATTTACAAAAAAGAAAAGCCATACCTTTTTATCTGTGCGACGGCTGTAGCGGCAATGTCTAATTTTTATTTCTTTTATATGATCAGTATCTTTATGGTGCTGTATGCAGCTTTCCGGTATTTTGGAATATTCCGCAAGCGTTCAGTAAAAGATGTATTTCAGTGGTTCCTGAAATTTGCTGGCTTTTATCTGGTCGCACTTATGATCGCTGCACTGATCTTTTTACCTGTGGTCATGACTCTGTTTGGAACAGAGCGCTTTCAGGCGCAGAATTATGTGCCACTGTTATATGACCGCATTTACTACGAAAAATATCTCGGCTGCCTGATCGGCGAAAATATGATCCAGTGGGGAGTTGCTGGATATTCCGCAGTCGCAATGGCAGGCGTGTTTGTGATCTTTTCCAAAAAGAAAAAATATACGGGACTGAAGCTAGGCTTTGTGCTTCTGAATCTGTTTTTGCTGATCCCCTTTGCAGGTCATGTACTGAATGGATTTTCATACGTGTCCAACCGATGGATCTGGGCGTATGGAATGCTGATCGCATATATTCTGGTACAGGCATATCCGGAACTGTTTACGCTGGGCATCAGGGAAAAACGACGGATATTTGTGATGCTGCTGATATATGGCGTGCTGGCACTGTTTTCAGAATCCGCCCGCACGGAACGCAATATCATGGCATTGATGATGCTGGTCCTGGCTGTGTTTACAGTGGTTTCCTACGGAAACGTATTTACACAGGGAAAGTATCTCTGTGGAATGATCGTGGCCGTGCTTGTGACAAGCATCCTTCTGAATGTTTCATACCAGTATTCTTACGAAAAAGATTATCTGTCAGAATTTGAGGAAAAGGATCAGGCGCTGGAGAAGCTTCAGTCCGGACCGGACAAAGCGATCCGGTCAATGGACGATTCAGCGGTTACCAGATATGACCAGTACAAAACGGGCTCTTATGTAAACACTGCCATGTATATGGGAACCAACAGTACTTCCTATTATTTCAGTGTGGCCAATGGAAATATCAGCCGTTTCTTTGATGAGATGTATCTGAATACCCCCTGGGATTATCATTATAGCAGCCTGGACGGACGGAGTATCCTGGATCGTCTTGCCTCGGTGAAATATTTTGCCATCAAAAAAAGCGGATATGGGTATCTGCCATACGGCTATGACAGTGAAGCAGAAGTCACAAAAAAATACAGGATCTACGAAGACGAGGATTCCCTTCCTCTTGGTTATACCTATGATTCCTGGATCCCCAGAGAAAAGTATGAAAAGCTTTCTGTGACCGAAAAGCAGCAGGCGCTCCTGCAGGGGGCAGTCCTTGAGGACAGCAGTCTTCCTGAGACAGACCTCACCTTTGATGATAAGAAAGCAGATTTTACACTGGAAGCAGGAAAAGGCTGTAAGATCAAAGACGGAAAGATCATTGTGGCCAAAGAAGGAGCAACCGTACAGATCGGATATCAGGGAGAGCCGGAGGCAGAGGTTTATCTTGTGGCAAAAAATCTGGATTTTAATGCCTATTCTCCACGTGCAGTGGTCAGTGATAAAAAATGGGATTCCATGACAGAATATGAGAAGAATACTGTGCGCTATGAAGATAATAACTGGCGCTACTGGAAAGAAAGCAAGGAATCAGCAGTGGATGTTTCGCTGGGCTCCGTGGACAAGACTATCCGGATCTTTACAGATAAATACAACGGTTACAGCGGAAGACATAATTTTCTTCTGAATATGGGATATAAAAACTATTCTGCAGGAACTATGACACTGACATTCTCCATGCCGGGAGAATATACCTTTGATGATCTGTATGTGGTATGTCAGCCCATGGCTTCTGTTGAAGAACAGACAGAGGAGCTTGGAAAAGAAAGTCTTCAGAATATCAAAATGGAGACAAATTGCATTCGTGGAGATATCACAACCACTTCCGATAAGATCCTGGTATTTTCCATTCCCTACAGCGCAGGCTTTACCGCCTATGTAGATGGAGAAAGAACAGAACTTGTGCAGGCAAACAGTATGTATATGGGACTGGAATTAAAAAAAGGCAGGCATACGATCGCACTCAGATATTGTACACCGTATATTGTGCCCGGAATGATACTGACGGTGTTCGGCCTTATCCTGTTTGTCGGGATCGTAATATCTTACCGGCGCCGGGGAAAACAAAAAGAAAGGGGAAAACAGGAGAAATGAGCCGATTATCGGTAGTTTTGCCTGCCTGTAACGAGGAACCGATGCTGGAGAAAACCTGCCGGACTCTCAGAGAGCTCCTGGGGCAGGCCGGGATCCTTTATGAACTGGTCCTGGTAGATGACGGTTCCTCTGACGGAACCTGGGCAGCGATAGAAAAAGTATCCGGAGAAGATAAAAATGTGACAGGTGTGCATTTTTCCAGAAATTTCGGGAAAGAAGCAGCAATTATGGCCGGCCTTGCACAGGCCTGCGGAGATGCGGTGGCTGTGATGGACTGTGACCTGCAGCATCCGCCGGAGATCCTCCTGGAAATGTACCGGCTCTGGAAGCAGGGCTACGAGGTTGTGGAGGGTATCAAGAAAAAACGTGGAAAAGAAACTCTTTTTCACAGAAAAAGTGCCGGATTTTTCTATCGGATCATGTCCCGTGCCACCGGCTTTGATATGGAAAATGCTTCTGATTTCAAGCTGCTGGACAGGAAAGCGGTGGAGAGTGTTCTCGCCATGCCTGAACGGAGCATGTTTTTCCGGGCGGCATCGTCCTGGATAGGCTTCAAAAGCATCTCCGTACCTTTTGAGGTGCAGGAGCGTGAGGCAGGAGAATCCAAATGGTCTGCAGGAACGCTGATCAGCTACGCGTTTCGGAATATCGTGGCATTTACAACACTTCCGCTGCAGTTTGTAACAGCCGGTGCTGTGGGCTGCTTTGGGTGTTCCCTGCTCCTTCTGGTCTATTCTCTGATCCGGTATTTTTCCGGGCATGCGGTGGAAGGCTATACCACACTTCTGATCGTGATGCTCTTTATCGGAAGTGCCGTGATGATGAGCCTCGGGATCATCGGATATTATATCGCCAGGATCTATGAGGAAGTAAAACGCCGTCCAAGATATATCGTGTCAAAGATCATACGAGGAGGAGATACCAATGAAAAAGTGGATCCTTAAATTCTATGAAAATGATGTGATCCGTTATATTTTCTGGGGTGGTTGTACGACTCTTGTAAATCTGTTAAGCTTTTATATCATGAGGGCAGTGAAAATCCCGCTGATGAGTGCCAACATCATATCGATCATCCTGGCGATCCTGTTTGCCTATGTTGTGAATTCCAGATTTGTATTTCATGACCGCTGTGAAACATGGAGGGATCATATACAGCCCTTTCTGAAATTTATAAGTGCCCGTCTGGTGACCATGGTCATTGAGGTAGGCGGTGTATGGCTTCTGGCGGAGATCCTGGGATTGCAGGATATGTTTGCAAAATTCTGCACACAATTTATCGTGCTGGCGTTGAATTATATTTTTAGTAAATTTATTATTTTTACCACAGGTAAAAGGATTGGAGGTAGCAAATGATGACTTTGGATGAGGCAGTGAAGAAAGTCCGCCCTCTGGATGAAAAAGCTATGGAGGGGGCGAGAAAGAGATGGGACAGTATTGCAAAGCCACTGCATTCTCTGGGAGAACTGGAGAATATGCTGACACAGATCGCCGGCATCACAGGTACGCCGGAGATACGTGTGGAGAAAAAAGCGGTGGTTGTCATGTGCGCGGATAACGGAGTTGTAGAAGAGGGCGTGACCCAGACCGGACAGGAAGTGACGGCTGTCGTGGCTGAGAATTTTCTGGAAGGGACTACTACCTGCTGTGTGATGTGCCGTCAGTGTGGAGCAGAGCTTTTTCCTGTAGATGTGGGAATGGTCACAGATACAAAGGTCCGTACAGATCTTAAGGTTGCCTATGGGACCAGAAATATGACCAGGGAGCCGGCAATGACAAGAGATCAGGCGATTCGTGGCATCGAAGCCGGAATTGCCATGGCAGAGGAGCTGAAGGATAAAGGATATCAGGTCCTTGCAACCGGTGAAATGGGCATTGGAAATACCACCACCAGCAGTGCAGTAGCAGCTGTGCTTCTCGGAAAACCGGTGGAAGATATGACCGGACGTGGTGCCGGATTAACCAGTGAAGGGCTTGTCCGGAAGATCAATGCGATCAAAAAGGCGATTGCGCTGAATAATCCGGATCGTTCAGATGCCATTGATGTCCTGGCAAAGGTAGGCGGACTGGATATTGCAGGAATGGCAGGAGTATTCATTGGAGGAGCAGCACTTGGAATGCCGGTTGTCATGGACGGATTTATTTCCTGCGTATCTGCACTGATCGCAATAAAGATCTGCCCGCAGGTAAGTGATCATATCATTGCGTCTCATGTATCCAAAGAGCCTGCAGCACATCTGATCCTGAAGGAGCTTGGCAAGGAAGCAATCATCCACGCAGGCATGTGCCTGGGCGAGGGAACCGGAGCTGTGGCACTGTTTCCTATGATGGACCTGTCCTGTGCAGTATATAATTCCATGAGTACCTTTGGTGATATCAATGTAGAACAGTACGAGGAGCTGAAATAATATGCTGGTTGTTGTAACAGGAGGCAGCGGAAGCGGAAAATCTGCTTTTGCGGAAGAAACCATACTTTCCCTTGGCGAAGCCAGAAGGATCTATATCGCCACCATGCAGGCTTTTGACGAAGAAAGCCACAGGCGCATCCGCAGACACCGGCACATGCGTGCAGGAAAAGGCTTCGAGACAATAGAAAGATATACAGAACTTGATGAGCTGTTCATCCCGAAGGACTGTGTGGTTCTTCTGGAGTGCATGTCCAATCTGGTTGCAAATGAGATGTTCCGGGAAGACGGCTTCCACCCGGAGGTGGCGGAAAAGATCACAGAAGGAGTGAAAAATCTTCTTTCCCAGGCAAAGCATGTGGTGATCGTCACCAACGAGATCTTTTCAGACGGGATCCTCTACGAGGAAGAATCAGAACAGTACAAAAAAGAGCTGGGACAGATCAATCAGAAACTGGCAGAGATGGCAGAAGAGGTTGTGGAAGTCGTATACGGGATCCCTGTATGGCATAAAGGAGGAAAGGAAGCATGAAAAGCTTATGGAACAGTTTTAAGGCAGCCTTTGCCATGTTTTCAAAGATCCCCATGCCCATGGTGGACTGGAAGAAGGAAAACATAAAATATATGATGTGCTTTTTCCCCTTTGTGGGTACTGTCATCGGTATTCTGACATGGCTTGCAGGAGGAATCCTCGGAATGCATGCAGCTCTGGAACCATTTTTTCTCGCTGTGATCCTTACTGTGATCCCGGTATTTATTACCGGCGGCATTCATGTAGACGGGCTTCTGGACACATCGGATGCATTAAGCTCCTGGCAGGAACGCACAAGGAGGCTGGAGATCCTGAAGGATTCCCATGCAGGTGCATTTGCCATTATCACAGCCTGCGTATATTTTATCCTCTGGCTGGGAGCATGGGATCAGCTCCTTGGAAATTATAATGGGATCTGTATCATGAGCCTGGGCTTTATGATGTCCAGATGTCTTTCCGGGATCGGTGTGATCACATTTCCCAAGGCAAGGACAGACGGGACTGTGGCAGAATTTTCCAGAAATGCGTCGGAGATCGCAGTGCGAAATGTTCTTATCACGATGTTTGTGATCCTTGCAGCGCTGATGATATGGGTGGATCCGATCCTGGGTGTTCTGGCAGCTGTCAGCGCACTTCTGGTATTCTGGTGGTATCACCATATGGCTTTGAAATATTTTGGAGGGACCACAGGCGATCTTTCCGGATTTTTCCTCTGCATCTGCGAGGTTGTGATGGCACTGGTGCTTGCTTTTGGCGGCGCGTTTAATCTGTAATAAAGATTTGGATGAGGTAAAAAAGATATGGAAATGATAATCGGAGGTGCATATCAGGGAAAAGCTGCCTATGCAAAAGCGCAGTTCCCGGATGTGGACTGGAAATTCGGAGGAGAGATCACAGAAGAGGAACTTCTGAAGGCAGAGGGCATTCTGGGATTTCAGGAATACATAAGAAAAGCTCTGAAGGCAGGAGAAGATCTCACCGGCCTGGCAGAAAAGCTGGCACAGCAGGATACGGATGTGATCCTTGTCAGTGAGGAGGTAGGCTACGGGATCGTTCCGGCGGATGCTTTTGAGCGGCAGTACCGTGAAGCTGTTGGCCGGATGTGCACTGCACTGGCTGCAAAAAGCAGAAGGGTCACAAGAGTGGTATGCGGGATCGGGACGGTGCTGAAGGATGATTAGATTATATCTGATACGACATGGACAGACACCCGGAAATAAGCTTCAGCGTTATATCGGAACAACGGATGAACCACTGAGCACGGAAGGAAAGAAATTTCTGGAAAAGCTGACCTATCCCATGCCGGAGGCCCTTTACGTAAGTCCGCTCTGCCGTTGTGTGGAAACTGCGGGGATCCTTTTTCCGGGAAAAAGCTTTCATATTATCGAAGAGCTTTCCGAGTGTGATTTTGGAGAGTTTGAGAATAAAAATTATAAAGAGCTTTCCGGAAATCAGGATTATCAGAGGTGGATCGACAGCAATGGAACGCTTCCTTTTCCGGGAGGAGAAAGTCGAGAAGCTTTTAAGCACCGGAGCCTTACAGGATTTCAGAAGGCCGTCACACAGTGTATCCGTAACAACATAAAGACAGCGGCTCTTGTGATACATGGCGGTACGATCATGAACATTATGGAAGAATATGCGGACAGACCCAGGGCTTTTTATGAATGGCATGTAAAAAATGGCGGTGGTTATCTGGCAGAGCTGGAGCCTTGGCTGTGGCAGAAGGGCCGGAGAGAGCTCTGTGTCCGTGAAGCATATATGGAGGGTTAAGTTATGAATGAGCAGAAGATTAGCTGGAAACGTAGTGACTTGAAATGGCGTGGAAAACAGGCATTCAAAAAAAATTACTGGTCAGCAGTGCTGGTAAGTCTGGTGCTGGCTATTGTGATGGCAACCGGCGGAAGCGGTGCGGCCACAGGCAGTGCCGGAAATGCGGCAAGTCCGGATTACGGTGTTACAACGTATCGTTTGGGTACGGATATCAATGGTGTTACTTCTTATGTCAGCCATGTATTTCGCTCCCCACTGGCAGTGCTTTTTGCGCTTCTGAGTGCCAGTGCCGTGGTAGCTGTGGCTCTGATCGGAATCCTTTTCCATTTTTTTGTGGGAAATGTCCTGGAGGTAGGCGGAAGAGATTTTTACATTGAGAACCTTTATTCTGTACCCGGGCCCGGAAAGCTCCTCAGTGTATTTCGTTCAGGGAATTACGGCAATATCGTAAAAACCATGTTTTTACGGGACCTGTATCTTGTATTGTGGACGCTGCTTTTTATTATTCCCGGAGTGGTAAAATCCTACGAATATAAGATGATCCCTTATCTTCTTGCGGAATATCCGGATATGAGCACAAAGGAAGTGTTTGCAAAAAGCCGTGAGATGATGAACGGACAGAAGATAGATACCTTTATCCTGGATTTTTCCTTTATTCCCTGGTCTGTCCTTTCGGCAATTACGGCCGGGATCGCGGGACTCTTTTATGTATCCCCGTATAAGGATGCAACCTATGCGGAGCTTTATGATACTCTTGCGGCAGGAATGCCGGGAAACGGACAGCAGGTGTATGAAGATGAAAACAGCGGCATTTACGGATAAAATGATCCTTGTGAGAGGTGGCGGAGATCTGGCCACAGGAGTGATCCACAAGCTTCATCAGAGTGGCTATCAGGTCCTGATCCTGGAATGTGACCGTCCAAGTGCCATCCGCCGTCATGTGGCTTTCTGTGAAGCTGTTTATGACGGAACTGCAGAGGTAGAAGGCGTTGTGTGCAGGAGGATCACGGAGAACGATATCCGGACCCAGTGCAGGAAATGCTGGGCACAGGGAGAGATCCCCCTTCTGACAGATACCCATGGAAAACATATCCGCGAACTGGAGCCGGAGGCAGTGATCGATGCCATCCTTGCAAAAAAGAATCTTGGGACAAGCAGGGATATGGCACCACTGACTGTGGGACTTGGCCCGGGCTTTACCGCAGGGGAGGATGTGGATTACGTGATCGAGACCATGCGGGGCCATAACCTGGGAAGGATCATAAAAAAAGGCAGTGCCCTGCCGAATACCGGAGTGCCGGGACTGATCGCAGGGATCGGAAAGGAACGTGTGATCCATTCACCGGCAGCCGGTAACATGAAAAACATCTGTCAGATCGCAGATCTTGTTGAAAAAGACCAGGTGATCGCCATGGTAGGTGATACGCCGGTGAAGGCTACCATTTCCGGCGTGATCCGGGGGCTGATCCGGGATGGTTACCCTGTTTTTGAGGGAATGAAGATCGCAGACATCGACCCAAGGGCAGAACAGAAGAAAAACTGTTTTACGATCTCAGACAAGGCGAGGTGTATCGCAGGGGGAGTACTGGAGGTGCTGCTTTCCTGCGGAGTGCTTCCGGTAACAGAGAAAGCTGTGAGGAATGAGAATCTGTGACCGATACAGAGCCTGGTGTCCCTGAAAGAAGTTAGAAGATAAATGGAGTGTGTCATGAAGAAAAATGAAAAAGCGCTTACTGTGGCATTCACAGGAGGCGGCGGAAAGACCAGTCTGATCCTTGGACTGGCAGAAATATTTTCCGGACAGGGAAAACGTGTGATCGTGACCACAACCACGCATATGGCATGGGAACCGGAACGTCCTTTTGCGGAGGCAGAGGACATTCCGGGAGCATGCCGGCTTATAGAACAATACGGATACGTCATCGCGGCTCATCACAAGGCCGGGCAGCCAAAGATTTCCGGCCCCGAAAAGGAGATCCTGGAAAAGCTGCCCGGCTTTTGTGATCTTCTTCTTGTGGAAGCTGACGGATCCAGGCGCCGACCCCTTAAAGTGCCGGCTGTTCATGAGCCGGTGATCCCTTCTTTTGCAGATGTGGTAGTAGGAGTGATCGGTCTTGACTGCATCGGCAGAAGGATCTGTGATACGGCACACCGTCCGGATGATGTGGCGGGATTTCTGGGAAAGGGTACAGAGGAGCCTGTGACATGGATGGATGTGTGGAAGATCATCCGGTCTGAAGATGGATTGCAAAAAGGCGTGGACGGGCGAAGATTTCTTGCGTATCTGAACAAGGCAGATACTCTGGAGGATCCTTGTGTGGTGGAGAAGCTTATGGCACAAGGTCAGGAGTCTGGGATCATGGTGATCTGCGGAAGCTTGCAGAGAAGTGTAAACAGCTAGTACAGCGAAAATTAAGTTTCTGCTATATTGACGCAGGATGATTTCTTCATCTGCAAGGCGGAGGAATGAGGCGTAGCGGTGGCTACGACGATTGACGACAACGCAGCAGATGAAAAATCAGGCAAGTCAATATGGCGGTTACTTAATATTCGCTGTACTAGAATCAAAAGGAAGTGGAGCGGTGATATGAAACTGGGACTGATCATGCTGGCAGCAGGAAACAGCCGGCGGTTTGGAAGCAATAAGCTGCTGTACGGGATAGACGGAATGCCGATGTACAGGCATATCCTCCTGGAACTGAAAGAAGTGAAAGCAGCACTGGAGGAACAGGGGCACAGGTGTGAGATCACAGTTGTCACACAGTATGAGGAAATCGCGCAGGAAGCAGAGAAGCTTGGCGCGAGGTTTCTTTATAATCTGCATCCGGATGAGGGGATATCTTCCTCATTGAAGATTGGGCTGCGGGTCAACCGGGAGATGGATGCTTGTTTGTTTACGGTGGCAGATCAGCCGTGGTTGCGGTGGGAGACGGTTTTTGGACTGGTGGATGTGTTTTTGAGAGAGGGGAAGGGGATCGCCTGTGTGGAGCATGATGGGAAGACCGGGAATCCCTGTGTTTTTTCGAAGAAGTATTATGGGGAGCTGATGGAACTTTCCGGTGATGTCGGAGGGAAGAGGGTGGTTGTGGCACATCGGGGGGATGTGGCTGTGATGAAGGTGGAAGATGGACGGGAGATGGTGGATGTGGATTTTTCGGACGGTACCTCGCCGGCTGACGTGCGAAAGGGGAGATAGGCTAGAGTGAAAGTGTGAAGTTTGTAGAAGCAGAGCATCAATGACGAAATCACCGTGTCTGAGGCAATTTTCACGCATACAAAAGCTAGCAGGGAACCGCCCTGGCGTGGCGGGATGCTCTGCAGGAGTCCTGCTGATTCTTAGGACAATAAGCGGGAATTCTCGGCAATTCAATTACCGAGATGAAAGCGCAGGATTGTGCATATCTGCACATTGAAATAATATAATAATCTCCCAATCCCTTGATATTAATGCCGTAACCGGCATATAATCAATCGAAAATATGTTCGATTTTTGCTGCGCATTTCTACTTGTTATGTTATACTATATGTATGAAAGAAAATCTAATACATTATAGGACTTGTGTGTGTAATATTAATTACCATATGGTGTGGTCGGTGAAATACCGGCGGAAGATATTAAACTCAGAAATTGAGGAATACCTAAAGGAACTGGTGCAGCAGATCGCTGAGGATAAAGGTTTTACTGTTTATTTATTTGAATGTGGTGAAGGTGATCATGTCCACTGTTTTGTATCAGCTCCACCAAAGCTGTCCATAACAGCAATCGTCAAGTATCTGAAGGGAATCACCGGCAGAAAACTGTTCGAACGTTTTCCGGAAATAAGAAACCAGCTATGGAAGGGAGAGCTGTGGAACCATTCCTATTATGTGGAAACGATCGGATCTGTATCTGAGGAGAATATCCGCCGTTATATTGAGCATCAGAGCAAGTCGTATTAAATCAAGGTGGAGTGTAGATCTCTATCTGCATAGCTGTCCAAAGGGGGAAGAGGAATGCTGCTGTCACACAGAACATCTGTAAAGATCCGGCCGGAATATTCCAATATCATAGGGCATATGTGTTATGCAGCTTCCAAACTCTGGAATGTCTGCAACTACGAACGTCATCATTATAAAGAGCTGGGACTGGAAAAGTATCCTGATTGGTATTATCAGAAAAAAGCGCATAAAGGAGATCTGTGGTACAGACAGCTTCCATCACAGACAGCACAGGAGACCTGCAAGCAGCTGGACAAAGCATGGAGATCTTTCTATGTCCTGAAAAAGACTAGAGGGATCAAAGATCCAAATCCGCCCCGTTTTAAGCAGGACAATATCCCGGTCACATACATGCAGATGGGAATCCGGCATGAGAAAGGTTCAGACCAGCTACGCCTGTCTCTGCCAAAGGATCTGAAAAGCTATATGGAAGAAACCTACGGGATCCATGAAAAATTTCTATATCTTGAAAATAAGATTTTCAGGGACATGGATCATATAAAACAATTGCAGATCTATCCGCCGGAAAACGGAAAATGTGACCTTATCGTTACCTATGAGATTGAAGGACCAGAGCAGCTTTCCCAGAATGGACATTATTTATCTATTGATCCTGGACTTCATAATCTTATGACCTGTTATGATTCCGGAAACGGCCGGACTTTTATCCTTGGAAGGAGATATCTTTCATTGGAAAGATATTTTCATAAAGGGATCGCCAGAGTGCAGTCTGTCTGGTATGCGCAGCAATCGGAAAGAGGGATAAAATATCCAAGATCATCGAAACATATCCAGAGACTTTACAGAAAAAAGCAGAATGCAGTGAAGGATTATCTTCACAAAGTAACCAGATGGATTGCAGAATACTGCAGAAAAGAAGATATCCGTTGTGTGGTTGTGGGAGATATCCGAAATATCCGTAAAGAGAAAGATATGGGGCATAAGACCAACCAGAAGTTTCACGGACTGCCATATAACAGGCTGTATATCATGCTGGGATATAAGCTGAAACTGTATGGGATCCAATTGATAAAACAGGAGGAAAGCTATACCAGCCAGTGCAGTCCATTATCACCGGAAGTATCAAAAAGATATGCAGAAGCATTAAACCGAAAAGAACGGGGTATGTATATAACTGACGGAGTAAGCTACAATGCAGATGCAGTAGGCGCATTTAATATCCTGCGGAAATATCTTTCCGTATCCGGAAAAGAGAAGACACTGTCCGTAACCGGACTAAAAAATCCAGAAATAATAAAAGTAGCTGTATAGCCGAAAGGCAAGCAGTATTGGTGTCATGGACGCACCCTGAAAAAAGGCGGTATCCCGCCGGATTTCAGATACTCTGGTAACTAAGTTGCCGAGTAGTTCACGTGGTGTGGTTTCTGCGTTATTCCAAAAAGTTCTGCTGTCTGAGCGTCTGGACGCGAGTTCAGAACTTTTTGGAATGGTTTTAGCAGAAGCCGCAGCACCTTAGAAGCCAGCGGACGACGAAGCCCTTCCCGCTACGCCAGGGCGGTTCCCTGCGTACGTTCGTTAAATATTAAATATACAAATAGATATATCCTACATAAAATGATTCTTAGCCGCTTCTTCCTCAGCCAGACGAACCGTCTCACCGGAAGGATTGGAGATCACTGCCGAAGCTACGATCTCACAAGGCGGGTTCCCCTTTACACTGTCAACCGCAGCCGTAACAGCAGAAACATCACCAGTCAGAAAAACAGTGGCATGACCACCACACTTCGTCTGCCAGGTAAGAAAAGAAACATCAGAAGTCTTCAGCATCTGGTCGATCACCAGGATCGCATTACTGCTGCCAACAACCTCAACTAAACCAAAAGCACCATAATTCATAAATCCGTCGCCCCCCTTATTTATTGATCGTCATCTTCAGTGCAATCTCAGTATCCTCAGAAGGAGAAGCGATCACAGTATGAGAAACAACCTTACCAAGAGGTTTGGCTGCCTCCAGCGCAACCTCCATAGCTGCATTAACGTCAGAAACAGAACCACGCATCTTGACACAGGCGCCACTCTTCAGACGGTTACGCTCAACACTTTGGATCCTGACATTGGCTGCTTTGGAAGCAGCATCAAGAGCAACAAAACAGGCAACCAGGTTATCCAGCTCAAAAACACCTACAGCCATGCCCTTATAATTATTATCCATAAAAATACCTCCATGCGGAACAGATTCCAGTAATGTGGTTTCTTGACCGGTTTTACGTGGAATCATTACCGTTTTTATGGATTTATTATAACTTTTTTAGACAAAAATAGCAAGAAATAAATACACAGATAACAAAGTATTACTGAGAACGGAGTGAACAGTAGTTCATGAAGAGAACAGCAACGCAAAGTTTACTTTGGACGCCGGATATAGTATATTAATTAAATAAGAAATAGCAAGAAGGTGTAAAGAAATGCAGATACATCAGACAGACTTTTCAACAGGAAATGTCTATCGTAACATTATGGAAGTGGCTGTGCCGATGATCATTGCACAGATCCTGAACCTCCTTTACAACATTGTAGACCGGATCTATATCGGAAGGATTCCTGAAATCGGAGCCACTGCACTGACAGGAGTGGGACTGTGTTTTCCTATTATCACCCTGATCACCGCATTTACCTATCTTTTTGGAAATGGAGGAGCACCGCTTTGCTCCATGGAACGGGGAAGAGGAAACCAGGAAGAAGCAGAAATGCTCATGGGAAACACCTTTGTGATGCTGATCGGCACAGGAGCGATCCTGACAGCCATTGGCCTTATCTTTTACAGACCGATCCTCTATGCCTTTGGCGCCAGTGATGTAACCTTTTCCTATGCGGCAGATTACATAAGGATCTATCTTCTGGGAACCCTGTTTGTGATGATCACTCTGGGAATGAACCCGTTTATCAACAGCCAGGGATTTGGAAACACAGGGATGCTCACGATACTGATCGGTGCTGTACTGAACATTCTTCTGGATCCCCTGTTTATCTTTGGAATGCACATGGGAGTCCGGGGAGCGGCTTTGGCGACTATCATTTCCCAGTTCTGTTCCGCCATCTGGGTCTTACGCTTCCTTACAGGAAAAAAGGCGATTCTGAACCTGAAAAAAAGCGCCATGAGGATCTCCTGGAAAAGAGTGGGCAGTATCGTAAGCCTGGGTATGTCCGGTTTTTTTATGGCATTTACAAACAGTCTTGTGCAGGTGGTATGCAATGCCACACTCCAGACCTGGGGTGGTGATATCTACGTTGGTGTCATGACAGTTTTAAATTCTGTCCGTGATATTTTCACTATGCCGGTCCATGGGCTTACCACAGGTGCCTCCCCGGTCATGAGCTTCAATTATGGAGAAAAAGCATACGACAGAGTCAAAAAAGCAATTAAATTTATTACAGCTGTCTGTGTGATCTATACCCTGGCAGGCTGGGGAATCCTGAAGCTGCTTCCGGAATTTTTTATCCGGATCTTTAACAGCGATCCCGGGCTTCTGGAAAAGGGAGTTCCCGCCCTTCATATTTACTTTTTTGGCTTCTGCTTTATGGCATTGCAGTTTACCGGACAAAGCGTGTTCGTGGCACTTGGAAAGGCAAAAAAGGCCACCTTTTTTTCTCTGTTCCGAAAGGTAGTGATCGTGGTACCGCTGACGCTTCTGCTGCCTCATGTGAATGGTCTGGGAACAGATGGCGTGTTCTGGGCGGAACCGGTTTCCAACCTTGTAGGCGGCTGTGCATGCTTTTTTACCATGCTGGCGACAGTACTGCCGGAGCTGAACAGTGACCTCAAACGGGCCGGATAAAGGTTTGCGGGAAATTTTGATATGTGTTAGAATGGACAGGACGATTTTTCTGCAGACTAAGCAGAAATATTAAGAAAGGCCGGCGTATGGCCGGACAGGAATGAGAGGAAAACACAATGGCTTTATTTCAGGCATTTCGGGCAGTAAGACCTGCTTCGGAAAAAGCAGAAAAGGTGGCGGCACTTCCTTATGACGTAGTCAGCAGAGAGGAAGCGCGAGAGATCGGGGAAAAAAATCCGGAATCTTTTTTACATATAGACCGTGCAGAGATGGATCTGGATCCGGAAACAGATCTTTATGATCCGATGGTTTATCAGAAGGCAAGGGAAAATCTGGACCGTTTCCAGAAAGAAGGGATCCTGATCCAGGATGAGAAACCGAACTATTATCTGTATGAACTGATTCGTAAGGGAAAATCCCAGACAGGGATCGTAGGTGTCAGCTCCATTGATGATTACATGAATGGTGTGATCAAAAAGCATGAGCTTACAAGAGAGGATAAGGAGCAGGACCGCATCCGTCACGTGGATGTCTGTGATGCCAACACAGGCCCTATTTTTCTGGCGTGCAGATATCCGGCAGAGCTTCTTACTCTTATGGAAGAATGGAAAGATACACATGTTCCGGTGTATGATTTTACTTCCGATGACGAGATCACACATCGTGTATGGATCGTAGATGAGGAAGAAACGATTCGGACCATAGACAGCCTTTTTGGCGGGATCTCATCTATCTATATTGCGGATGGCCACCACAGAGCAGCCTCCGCAGTAAAGGTAGGACAGAAGAAAAGAGCGGAGCATCCGGACTACACCGGAAAAGAAGAATTTAACTTTTTTCTGTCAGTGGTATTTCCATATGACCAGCTGACCATTCTTCCGTACCACAGGATCGTAAAGGATATCAAAGGCATGGAACCCAAAGCCTTTATCGGAAGTATGAAGTTTAATTTTGAGCTGATGGCAATGCCGGGATTTCCATGTAAACCGGTGGAGAAACACTGCTTTGGGCTGTATGTAGACGGAGAATGGTTCCATCTGAAGGCATATCCGGATATCTATGCGGGTAAAGACAGCGTAGGTCAGCTGGATGTGTCTATTCTTCAGGATAAGGTCCTGGGTCCGGTTCTGGGGATCAGTGATCCGCGTACCGATGAGAGAATCCGCTTTATGGGAGGAAACCACCGGCTGAAAGATCTGGCAGCAGCTGCAGATGAGACAGGAGGAGCTGCCTTTGCCATGTATCCTACATCTATGGAGGAGCTGATGACGATCGCAGACGAGGGGAAGCTTATGCCGCCAAAGAGCACCTGGTTTGAGCCGAAGCTCCGCAGTGGTCTTTTTATCCATAAGCTTTCAGACTGATGCCGGAGGCTTTATAGATTTTTAAGAAAATGGTCAGGAAAATCTTAGGAAATCACTACAGATTGCTCACATTTGTCCGGTAAGATAAAAGTATATTCTGAGCAAACGCGAAAGAGGGTTTTTCATGACAAACGAACAGTATTACGATTGTATCCAGCCATATCAGAACGCATGTCAGATCATGCGCGCCAAGCTTGAGGTGCTCAACGGAAGCCTGTATCAGAAGTCTTCCGTATCTCCGATCCACAATATCCAGGAACGGATCAAATCCAAAAAGAGCATCGAAAAGAAGCTGGAGAAGCTGGGACATTCGGACAGTGTGCAGAATGCCAAGGATCATCTCCGGGATATCGCCGGGATCCGTGTGATCTGCTACTTTATTGATGATATATACAATCTTGTAAATGCGCTGAAGCGGCAGAGTGAGCTGATCTTTATCAGGGAAAAGGATTACATACAGAATCCCAAGCCTAACGGATACCGCAGCTTTCATGTGATCATTGCAGTTCCGGTGTATTATCTGGATACCATGGAGTATTTTCCGGTGGAGATCCAGCTGAGGACGATGACCATGGATCTCTGGGCAAGCATGGAGCACCGTGTCTGTTACAAGAAGCTTCCGGAACATAGGGATGAGCTTGCGGAGGCCTTCTGTCAGTATGCAGATATCCTTGGAAAGATCGAGGAACAGTTTGAAGCCTACAATGAAACAGGAATGCTGGAGGAGATCACACCTGCCCAGATTACTGAGAATCCGACGGAGGGATAGGAATGGAGATCGAAGAGGAATTTATATCCGGTTTCTGCCGTACCATGAACGGGGGCAAAACCGTCTGCTGTGAGTATACACGGCAGGAGGACAGCAGCAGGAAGCTGACCTTTATGGACTGCGCGCATGAAAGATGTGTAAACACAGGCGCCTGTGAGATCTTCAAACAGGCCCATGAGCTGGAGCAGAAATAAAAGATCAAAGAAAAGAAAACAGCGAAAAAGCAATAATGATAAAACAGCAATTATAAAAAATCACAGAATACAGGAGGAGTGAATATGAAACACACAGTAGATGCAATGGGAAAACAGTGTCCGATCCCGGTGGTGATGACCAAGAAGATCCTTGACAAGGCTGAGCAGGGAGACGAGATCTTGATCCTGGTAGACAATGAAACAGCAGTAAACAACTTGAGCAGACTTGCCGGAAGCACCGGATGCAGCTTCGTATCCAGAAAAACAGAAGGTGGTTACGAGATCAATATGACAGTAAAATCTGATTCTGTTGCAAGAAGTCAGGCAGAGCCTGAGATCGTCTGCACACCGGCTGTTCCGCAGGGAGATTATACCGTTGCCATCACTTCCGATAAGATGGGAGATGGAGATCCGGAGCTTGGCGGGATCCTGATCAAGGGATTTGTGTATGCACTGACACAGCTGGAGACACCGCCGTCAGTTATGCTGTTTTATAATGGCGGAGCCAGACTTACCGCACAGGATTCACCATGTATCGAAGACCTTAAGACCTTACAGGAGCAGGGAACCGAGATCCTGACCTGCGGAACCTGCGTGAACTTCTACGGACTGAAGGAACCGGCAGTGGGAACCGTAACAAATATGTATACCATAGCGGAAAAGCTCACAAAAGCAGGAAAAGTGATCCGCCCGTAAACAGAAAAACATATAGAAACAACAAAAGCATATAGAAACTTACAGAAGCAGACAGAAACAAATAGAAATATACAGAAATGCCGCAGAGCCATTTTGAAGCCTGCGGCATTTCTGACATCCAGTTGGTATCTGGTTGATATCCGGTTATGAGCAAGCAACGAAGCGGATCGGGAATATCCGCCTGACTTAGCTCCGAACTTACAATTCCACATCAAGCTGCTGCTGCCACTCAAAATGTGATTAAACATACTCACATCGAGATAATGCGGATTCTCACGAATACCGCTTACTGTTTCTTTGTGTATGCTTTTGAGTAACCGGAGTTATCTCTACTCACAGATCCTAAGTACACTCCACAGTCGTTAATTCCCGAAATAGCCTTCGGTACATACTTACGTTTGCGGGATCATGCAACTTCGTAAGTCTCTGCATCTCTCAGATTCCGTGCTGCATTGAGATCTCTGTCCTCAATATATCCACATGTGCATCTGTAGATCCTGTCTGAAAGTTTCAGATCTTTTTTAATACAGCTGCAGCAGTGGCAGATCCTGGAAGATGGATACCATCGGTCAACTACTCTCAGTTCGATTCCATATTCAGCACATTTTGTTTTCAATTTTGTCCGGAATTCATAGAATTTCTGGGACGCAACTGCTTTTGAGAGATGCCGGTTCTTCATCATCCCGGATATGTTCAGATCCTCAATCGTTATATGAGACGGCTTGGTTTTCACTATCTCAGATATTACCTTGTTGATATGATCTGTACGGATATTTTCTATCCGATGATGAAGTTTCTGTACTTTAAGCTTTTGTTTGCATATATTTGCTCTTTGAGTGGTCTCCCCTTTCTTTAAGTTCTCATATTTACGGGAAAGCTTTCGCTGTGCCCGTCTTAATTGTTTCTCAAGTTTTCTAATCCGTGCTGTTTTATTGATATTTCTGTATACAGTTCCATTTGATACAACTGCAAAGTCTTTCAGCCCCAGATCAATTCCAATCCCATCAGTGAAATTTCCATCTGCTTCCGGAGCAGGTATATCGACAAGTGCAGACACATAATATCTGCCTGCTTTCATGGAAACTGCCCCGCTTCGGATCACATATCCATCCTTAGAGGTCGGAATGTAACCTTTTTCTTTCAGCCTTATCCAGCCAAGTGTTGGGATCTTGATCCTGTGACGTTCACAGAGACAGTCTTTGGGATTATTCTTTACAAAATACATTTTTACATCAGATCTTCCTTTTTTCTTATATCTCGGGAAACTACTCTGATGATGAAAAAATCTTGAAAAAGCGGTACAGGCATTTTCGATTGCATTCTTTACCGATTTGGAACTGACTTCTCTGATCCAGAAATATTCCGGATGCCTTGGAAGGTATTCATTGTTCAGCCATACACTGAACGACTTGCCGCTCATAAATCTTTCACCGGCATCATAACGTTCTTTATTATGAAACAGGTAGAAATTATAAATATATCTGCATGTGCCGATTGTCTTATGTATTTTGATCTTCTGCTCTTCTGTAGGATCGATCTCTGTCTTGAAGCTCTTCAGCAATCTCCTCATCCTTTTCTATCTGTTTTTTATACTTACGAAGTCCATATAATCTACAGGAAAACACATGAAGGATGGAAATAATATCCTGTACAAGTTCTTCCTGTGGTGACAGTTCTTCATTGTTCACCACCAGTATCATTGTGTGGAATTTCATGCAGAATCTTTCAAACCAGTCGTATCCAAAACGGATAAATCTGTCTTTATGCGTGATCACTATGGTTTTGACCTTCTGCTCCATGACTTCGTCCAGTAATCCATTCCATTTCTTGCGGTTATAATTAAGTCCGCTTCCATAGTCTTCAATGCACTGGTCTACGATCATTCCTCTGGCATTACAGAACTGACGCAGAAATGCTGTCTGATCTTGAAGATCATCCCTTTGGTTTTTGGTAGATACTCTTGCATAAATAACAACTTTTCGTTTATCATGTTCTATATTTATACCTTTAAATTGAAGATACTGGTCATATGTGTAATAACGTCTGTCTGTTGGAGTTCGGTTTGCTTTTAAGATTCCCTCTCTGTCCCATCTCTGAAGCGTTTTTACAGAAACACCTAATAATTCCGCAAAATCTTTTGGTTTATAATTTGTGATATTTGATGTGTCCATAATATACCTCCATAAGTATATTTAAACACATTTAATATCTTTTTGCAATATATTTAGTTACTTATATCATCCTCCTCAATATGATGGCGCTTTGCATAGCCGGTAAGCATCAGTGTCAGTGCGCCGTCGCCGGTCACGTTGCATGCGGTACCAAAGCTGTCCTGCAGTGCAAAGATGGTAAGCATCAATGCAGTGCCGGAGCTGTCGAATTTCAGTATCCCGGTGATGATGCCAAGGGATGCCATGACAGTTCCTCCGGGAACACCGGGAGCTCCGATGGCAAAGATACCCAGAAGAAGGCAGAACAGAACCATGGTACCCGGCGTGGGAACGGAACCGTACAGGATCTTCGAAATCGCCATACAGAAGAAAACCTCTGTCAGAACGGAGCCACATAGATGGATGTTTGCAAAAAGAGGAATCCCGAAGCTGACCAGATCCTTGCGGAGCGGTTTGGCTTTGGAGGCGCACTGCAGTGCAACGGCCAGGGTGGCTGCAGAGGACATGGTTCCTACGGCAGTCAGATAGGCAGGACCATAATGGCGGACAACCTCCAGAGGATTTTCTCCGGAATAGATGCCTGCAAGGATGTAAAGAAGAGCCATCCAGATAAAATGCCCGGCAAGCACCAGTACGATGATCTTCAGAAAAACAGGCAGCTGTCTGGTAATGGTTCCCTCGTAGGCAAGGCCGCAGAAGGTAGTGCCGATGAACAGCGGAAGAATGGGGATGATGATCCGAGCCACCAGAGAAAGAACGATTTTCTGAAATTCATCCAGGAGCCCAGTGATCAACTTTGCCTTTGTCCAGGTGGCGGCAAGTCCCAGCATCATTGCAAAAACAAGAGCACTCATAACGGACATGATCTGCGGGATCTCTAGCTCAAAGATCACCTCCGGCAGCCGCTTCAGTCCTGCAGCATAGGAATGGATGGACAGATGTGGAATGATGAGAAAGCCAGAGGCTGTGGAAAAAAGCGCTGCGCCAACAGAGGAGCCGTAAGCGAGGACAACCGCAACACCCAGCATCAGCGAAGCATTTTTGCCAAGCCTGGTAATGGACGGAGCGATAAATCCCAGCACGATCAGCGGCACGCAGAAGGTAATGAGCTGGCCCAGAATGTACTTGATAGTAACTGTGATATTAAGAACTGCCATGGAGATTCCGTTGGTGCTGTACCGGTTCAGGATAAGCCCGGCTATGATCCCCAGGATCACGGCGACCAACAGCTTAAATGGCAGGCTGTTGAAAAAAGATGTTTTTTTCATTGGAAAACCTCCTCGGATAGTATAAAATAAAGCCAGAGTTTATTATAAAGGTATTTGATAAAAATCACAAGGAGGATGAAATGATTTATCTGGATAACGCGGCTACAAGCTTTCATAAGCCGGACTGTGTGCCGCGTGCTGTGGCGGAAGCCATGCAGCATGCAGGAAACAGCGGAAGGGGCAGCAGCGGCGAAGCAATGGCAGCCTCCAGGCTTATTTTTAATACAAGATGCCAGATCGCAGAGATGTTTGACGTATGGGGACCGGAATGTGTGGCCTTTACATCCAATGACACGGAAGCGCTCAATATCGCCCTGCAGGGAACACTTCATCCAGAGGAGGGAACTATCCATGCGATCTGTACGGAGATGGATCACAACAGTGTGCTCCGTCCGCTGTACCGCCTGGAAAAAAAAGGCATGGAGCTTACGATCCTGCCGGCAGACCGCAAGGGACGGATCTCCCTTACGGAGCTTGAAGCAGCCATCCGTCCGGAGACGAAGGTGATCGTCTGTACCCACGCTTCTAATCTGACAGGAAATCTCAATGATATCCACGCCATCGGTGCGATCGCACAGAAGCACCAGAAGCTTTTTATTGTGGATGCTGCCCAGACAGCAGGAGTATTTCCGATTTCCATGAAAAAAGATCATATAGATATTCTTTGCTTTTCCGGACATAAGGGCCTTATGGGACCCCAGGGCACAGGAGCCATCTGTGTTCGGCCGGGGGTATCTGTGGAGCCTCTGAAGGTAGGCGGAAGCGGCGTCCTCACCTTTCAGAGAGAGCATCCGCAGGATATGCCGGAGGCACTGGAGGCAGGCACCCTGAACAGCCATGGGATCGCAGGTCTTGGCGCAGCCATGGACTGGATCAGGAAAACCGGAACAGAACAGATCCGAAAAAGAGAGCAGCAGCTGATGTGGCGTTTTTATGACCAGGTAAAGGAAATTCCGGGAGTCACCCTGTACGGAGATTTTTCCCGGGAAGAACGCTCCCCTGTGGTGACTCTGAATATTGCAGGGATGGATTCGGCAGAGGTGGCCATGATCCTTGATGAAGAGTACGGGATCAGTGTAAGAGCCGGCGGCCACTGTGCACCGCTGATGCACAAAGCACTGGGAACCGAAAAAACAGGAGCCGTCCGCTTCAGCTTTTCTTATTTTAATACGGAAGAAGAGGTGGACACTGCTGCCGGGGCGGTAAAGGAACTTGCCGCGGAATAAACAGCGAAAGACGGACAGAAAGGACACAAAACATGTATCAGACAATATATGATGTGGTAGAAAAAAGAGGACGCATAAAAACAGGGATCCTTCTGAACGGAAAGGATGCCGGACTGAAATATCTTGCAGAAGAAAACAGCTTTTTTTATCCGGAGGGAGCAGAAAGAAAAAAAAGAAGCAGAAGAATTCCTGAAGGCTTCCGTGGAAGCAGCCGTAGAAACCGGCGTTGTAAAAAACGGAGACCGGGAGATATTTGTGGAAACCTACGAGAAGAATCCCAGGCTGATCATACTGGGTGGCGGCCATGTTTCTCTTCCGGTAGCAGAGATCGGCAGGATGCTGGGCTTTCATGTAACAGTCATGGATGACCGGGAGGAATTTGTGACGGAGGAAAGATTTCCCATGGCAGATGAGAGGATCTTTGGAGAGTTTGATACCCTGTCCGACAGGATCCCTCTCTATGAAAACGCCTACTATGTAGTGGTGACACGAGGTCATCTGGGAGATTCCGCCTGTGCAAGAGCGATCCTTAAGAGACCCTTTGCATATTTCGGAATGATCGGAAGCAGGACAAAGGTGCGGATCACCAGGGAAAAGCTCCTGAAAGAGGGATTTACGGAGGAACAGCTGGATCAGATCCATGCCCCCATCGGACTTCCCATCGGAGGACAGATGCCGGCTGAGATCGCCGTGAGCATCATGGCAGAGATCGTGCAGGAAAAGAACCGGCATTTCCGCACCTACTGTGATGAGGAGGTGGAGGCAGCAGTACGCCGCAGGACACCGGGAACCATGGTCACGATCATCGAGAAGAAGGGCTCCTCACCAAGAGGAACTGGGAGCAAGATGTTCGTATTCCGGGACGGAAGCACGGCAGGAAGCATCGGCGGCGGAAAAGTGGAGTTTGAAGCCGGAAAACACGCAGTAAATATCCGAAATACGGAAACAAAGGTTTACGAGCTGGGACAGGGGGCAGGAGATCTGGGGATGATCTGCGGCGGAACTGTCCGGGTGCTTTTTGAGCCGGTAAATATGTGAAAGAACCGGCCAGGACTTGCATAATATTGCAGAATCGTGTATATTGGACGCAGAGAATTTTTTACCGGCGTATAAGGAGGAATCAGATAACATGAAGAAAAAATGTATTATGGCTTTGATAATAGGCGCGGCTTTCCTTGCACAGGGCTGTGGATATGAGGAAGGAACCGATGCAGTGGTAACAGTAGTAGATTCCACACCGACGCCGGAGCCCACAGAGAAGCCGAAGGCAACTGCAACACCTACACCAGAAGCAGCGGCAGCAGATTCCACAGCAGACGGAGCAGCAGCGGCAGCAGATTCCACGGCAGACGGAGCAGCAGCGGCAGCAGATCCCGCAGCACAGACAGTAGCTACGGAGCAGACCCCAAGCGGCATCAACGTACAGGCTCAGGATGCCACCTACTATGCAGTGGAGGGTGTGAATTTACGTTCTGACGCCAATGCAGAGGCAGAATTTGTGGCAGGTGTCCTTTCCGGAGAATCCCTGAAGTGTACCGGTGTCTGTGACAATGGATGGATCCGTGTGGATTATAATGGCCAGACCTGCTACGCATCCGGTGATTATGTCAGCACAACACCGCCGGTGGGCGCAGTGACAGCAGATACTACTGCAGCAGATACTACCGCAGAAGCAGCACAGTAGAGCACAGACTACAGGCTTTGACCAGATCAGGGAAATCCTGATCCTGCTTCAATTGCAGATATCTCCTTGATATAATAAAAAACAGGCAGCTGTATCTGATGAAATACATCGATACAGGCAGCCTGTTTTTTTGTTTCGGCATATAGTCCGTTCAGAACACAAGGATCATGCCAGCGGATCGTACCCGCAGATCATTCCGGATAAACAAGACGGTCCGGTTTGATATCGTAGAGAACCTCGTTCAGGAATTTCTTTGCCAGATATTTTGCCATGCCAAGGTTCATATCCAGATAATTTCCGCAGTCCTTGGGAGAAGCTCCCGGGATCTCACCCTCAAAATCTCGGATAAATTCAAACATCTCGATCATCAGCGGAACGATATCTCTGGATTCATAATCCCCGTTAAGAAGAAGATAATTTCCGGTACGGCAGCCCATAGGACCCCAGTAAATGACCTTCGGGCCAAACTCCTTATGGTTCCGCAGGAAGGTAGCTGCCAGATGCTCCATGGCGTGAAGCTCGGCTGTGTTCATAACAGGCTCCTCATTGGGAGAAGTCATACGGATATCGAAGGTAGTGATCACCTGATCTCCAACCGGATCCTTACGTGAAACGTATACGCCAGGCTGAAGCTTGATATGGTCAATGGTAAAACTTGTGATCTTTTCCATGTTGATTCCTCACTTTCTTATATGTACGGAGCCCATAATAAGCTCCATACATGATTTTAGCAGAGAACCGGAAGAGATACAAGGCAAAACAAAGGGAATCCTGCACCTGGTTCCGTGCAAAGTTGACTTTATGAAAAGATGATGTTAAACTGAGAAAAGCTTACAGGGGGAGAGTGAAAAGCTCACCTGAAAATGCCGGAACAGGCGTTTTCGGGATCTGATAAGGAGGACTTATAAATATGAAACGTAAGGTTTTAGCCGTATTATTCGCGACAGCTCTTACCGCAGGAATGCTTTCCGGATGCGGAAGCACAGACAGTACTTCTGACAAAGCAGACCAGAAGGAAGAATCTCTGGAGGAAGAAACCTCAGAAGGACAGACAGGCGTAGATGAAGAGACAGCAGCCAATGCAGTATCCGAGGAGGAGGCTGAGGCGGCAGGCTTTTCAGACCATGAAGAAAGCGCCGATGATCAGGAGGCTTCCGGTGATGCAGAGGACACTTCACATGAAACCGAAGCTTCTGCAGACAGCTCTGCAGACAGTACAGAGGATACAGACAGCGCAGACGGAGAATTTTCCGATGGTTCCGAGGATGCCCAGATGGCAGGAACAACTGTGATTGATACCAGCCAGCAGCTGACAGGAACCCATCATGCTGCCATCACAGTTAAGGACTATGGTGAGATCGATGTAGAGCTGGATGCAGACACCGCACCTATCACAGTCACAAATTTTGTAAAGCTGGTACAGGACAATTTTTATGACGGTCTGACCTTCCACCGGATCATTGACGGATTTATGATCCAGGGCGGAGATCCAAACGGAGACGGAACCGGCGGAGCAGAGGATACCATCAAGGGCGAATTTTCCAGCAATGGAGTGAAGAACGATATTTCTCATGTAAGAGGAACCATTTCCATGGCCCGCAGCACAGATCCGGACAGCGCAAGCTCTCAGTTCTTTATCGTACAGTCCGATTCCACACATCTGGATGGCGACTATGCTGCATTCGGACACGTGACCTCCGGGATGGACATTGTAGATCAGATCTGCAAGGATGCCAAGCCGACAGACGGCAACGGAACTATTGCAAAGGATCAGCAGCCGGTGATCGAGAGTATCCGTATGGTTGACTGACAGGAGGGAGAAGGATGCTGAAAGGGAAAACAGTGCTTCTTGGCATCACAGGAAGTATTGCTGCATACAAGATCGCATATCTGGCAAGTGCATTACATAAGCTTCATGCAGATGTCCATGTACTGATGACAGAGAATGCAACGAACTTTATCAATCCGATCACATTTGAAACACTGACCGGGAATAAATGCCTGGTGGATACCTTTGACCGGAACTTTCAGTTCCAGGTAGAGCACGTATCCATTGCCAAGAAGGCAGATGTTGTGATGATCGCACCGGCCAGTGCAAACGTGATCGGAAAGCTGGCCAACGGCCTTGCGGACGATATGCTCACCACTACGGTAATGGCCTGCAGGTGTCAAAAAATCCTTGCACCGGCCATGAATACCGCCATGTATGAGAATCCTGTGGTGCAGGACAATATCCGGAGGCTGCAAACCTACGGATATGAGGTGATCACACCGGCCAGCGGCTACCTGGCATGCGGGGACACCGGAGCCGGAAAAATGCCGGAGCCGGAAACCCTTCTGGAATATATCCTGAGGGAAGCCGCCTTCCAGAAAGACCTTGCCGGCAAAAAGCTCCTGGTAACGGCAGGGCCTACCCAGGAGGCCATCGACCCGGTCCGCTGTCTCACCAACCATTCATCCGGAAAGATGGGATACGCCATTGCAAAAATGGCCATGCTCAGAGGAGCGGAGGTTACGCTGGTAAGCGGACCTACTGCCATTGAGCCGCCCCTTTTTGTGAAGGTCGTACCTGTGACATCTGCCAGAGATATGTTCGAGGCAGTCACCGGCTTAAGTGATGAACAGGACATCATCATCAAGGCTGCCGCAGTGGCAGACTACCGTCCGAAGCAGGTCAGCGAAGACAAGGTTAAGAAAAAAGACGATCAGGCTTCCATAGAGCTCGAGAGGACAGACGACATTCTGAAATATCTGGGCCAGCACAAAAAGCAGGGCCAGTTCCTCTGCGGATTTTCCATGGAGACCAGAGACATGCTCCGTAATTCCAGAGCTAAGCTTGAGAAGAAACACCTGGATATGGTGGCAGCCAACAACCTGAAGGTAGAAGGCGCCGGATTCCAGGGAGATACCAATGTCCTGACTCTTATCACACAGGATGAAGAAGTGTCACTCCCGCTTATGAGCAAGGAGGATGCAGCGTTAAAGATCCTGGATAAGATCCTTCTGCTTACCACAAAGGCAGAAGCATAGCTACAGAGCCGGTCAGAGAGCCGGTTTTAACAACGAAAAGCGGAACAAAAAGATCACCGCTTTCCATCACCGTATTGTATCCGCAGAAAACGCCGGGAAATGCTGTATTTCCGGAAATATTCACAGAGCGGAACGGTAACAAGGAGGAGAAGAAATGAAAAACAACAGATTTACAACAGCACAGCTTACATTACTGGGCCTGATGGCAGCGATCCTTCTGCTGATGGCCTACACACCACTGGGATATCTGAACATCGGGCCACTGGCCATTTCCTTTAACGTGATCCCGGTAGCCATCAGTGCAGTCGTCCTCGGACCCGTAGGAGGAGCCGTGGCAGGTGCGATCTTCGGCCTGACCAGCTTTCTCCAGTGCATAGGAGTAGGCGGCTCCAGTGCAATGGGAGTTGTGCTTTTCGGTATCAATCCGGTATTTGCCTTTATCCAGCGCTTCATCCCACGTCTTCTGGATGGTATCTGCCTCGGATATATTTTTAAAGGCATGCGAAAGGTCAGCAATACCTATGTGGCATGTGCAGTAACCGGATTCTTTTCCGCATTCCTGAATACACTGTTCTTCATGGCTGCACTTGTAGGACTGTTCGGAAATACCGATTATGTAAAAAATCTGATGGGCGGTCATAACATCATCATCGGCTGCTGTCTCATGGTAGGAATCAACGCAGTATGCGAAATGATTTCCTCCACAGTGATCACAGGAGCAGTGGGAGCTGCACTTTCCAAGGCACATCTGATCCCATCCGCACAGATCAGCCGTGAGAAGACAAAAGCATAAAGACAGGGAAAATAAAATTATGATATTAGCAATTGATATTGGAAATACCAACATAGTCGTGGGCTGCATCGATGATCAAAAAACATACTTCATCGAGAGACTTGCTACCGTAAGAACAAAAACAGAACTGGAATATGCCGTAGACCTGAAAACCTTACTGGAAATCTACCACATCAAAAAGGCAGACATAGAAGGCTGTATCATTTCATCTGTAGTCCCGCAGATCACCAACATTGCCAGACTGGCAGCAGAAAAGATCCTCAAAAAAGAAGTCATGGTCCTGGGACCAGGAGTAAAAACAGGTCTGAACATCATGATGGACAACCCCGGACAGCTGGGCGCGGATCTTGTGGCAGACGCTGTGGCAGGATTAAATGAATATCCGGTTCCGTTTATTGTGATCGATATGGGAACCGCCACTACAGTCTCGGTTGTCAACAGTAAAAAGCAATACATTGGCGGAATGATCCTTCCTGGCATCGGAATATCCCTGGATGCACTGACAGCCAGAGCATCCCAGCTCAGCGGGATCAGCATCGATGCCCCGAAGCATGTGATCGGGCGCAATACCATCGAATGCATGAAAAGCGGCGTGCTCTACAGCAACGCAGCAGCCATCGACGGGATCATAGACCGGGTGGAAGAAGAGCTTGGTGAGAAAACAACTGTGATCGCAACAGGTGGTCTTGCAAAAAAGATCATTTCTCACTGTAAGAAAGAAATCATTCTGGATGAGGACCTTCTGCTCAAGGGACTCCTTGTGATCTACAAAAAGAATAAATAAAAACAATAAAAAAATCAGCTGCCGGTGCAGGAAACACCTACCGGACAGCTGATTTTTTTACTGCGCAAATGCTCTGCGGAAATCCTCAGGCACAGGTGCCAGGAAACACATAGGCTCCCCGGTAATGGGATGAGCAAATTCCAGCTGGAGGGAATGCAGGGCCTGGCGTCCGATCCGGTCAAAAACCGGATGATACAGAAAATCCCCCGGTAGCGGACAGCCGATATACTTCATATGCACCCGGATCTGATGAGTCCGCCCCGTATCCAGATGCAGCTCCACAAGAGCATATCCGTTGCTGACTGCAAGACGCTCAAAATGAGTCACGGCAGTCTCTCCACGCTCAAAATTAACCTCCCTTGTGATCACAGAAGCATCCATTCTCGCAACAGGAGCGGAGATCGTCCCCCTTTCCGGCGGGATCCCGTCAGTAAGTGCAAGATAGGTACGCCGGATCTGGCGCTGCTTCATCTGGGCAGAGAGAAGAGCCCCGCTCAGAGGGTTCTTGGCAAGCACCAGCACCCCGGTGGTATCCCGATCCAGCCGGTTGATGCAGCGGTAGACAAAAGCCTTCCCCTGCTGCTTATAATACCAGGAAACACCGTTGGCAAGCGTATTCTCGTAGTTCCCGGCAGAGGGATGCACAGGCATATCAGCAGGCTTGTTCAGCACAAGGATATCCTCATCCTCATACAGGATATCCAGAGGTAGCGGTACCGGAATAATGGAAAGCTCCGCTCCGTCCCCGGTCTCTTCCGGAACAAGGATCCGAAGAACATCCCCCTCCCTCAGGACCGTTCTGCCAAAAGCCGGCTGCCCGTTCAGCAGGATCGCCTGCTCCGCCCGCTTCATAGTAGTCAATATATGTTTGGAAAAACCCTTTTTCCGAAGAAATCCAAGAACATTTTCCCCGGACTCCCCGGTTGAGATCGTATAGGTAATAATTCTCTCCATAGAAAAAAATCCTTTTCTGAAATTTGGCAGGCCAAAAGCCAGATCGCGCGGCCTGCGGATATAGTATAGCATTTGGGAATGGAAATGTCGATTAGACATAAAAAAAGAGCTGGTACAAGAGAAAACATCCTTGGACAGCTCGAGGATTATAGTAAAGGCGCAGATTCTGAGCAGATGTTTTCTGGATTGCAGATAAGCAGGGAGGTCGACTTTAAAAAGCATCTTAACAAGTATGATGTGATCCGAGTGACTTTGGAACATAATTGTATAATAAAAAAACACAGAAAATATATTGGAAAAAGAGCGGGAAAAGGGTATAATGTCAGAGAAAGTGTGATTGATAAAATACAGACGTTTTTTTCTGCTTTGTCAGGTCATAAATAAGTGAGGCGGAGGATGTAACAATGGAACAGCAGCATATGTTTACCAACCGGATGATCCGTAATCTTCTGGTGCCGGTAGTGCTGGAACAGATTTTGAATTCGATAATGGGAACCGCAGATACCATGATGGTCAGCAATGTGGGATCTGCGGCTCTTTCTGCGGTATCGCTGGTGGATTCCATCAATGTGCTTCTGATCCAGGCTTTTTCGGCGCTGGCAGCGGGAGGCGCCATTGTCTGCGCCCAGTATATCGGACAGAGGAATTATGAGAAGGCGAATATGTCTGCCAGGCAGGTGCTTTTTATCATCACAGCGATCTCTGTAGTGGTATCTGCAGTCTGTCTGATCTTTCAGAAGCCGCTTTTGAGGCTGATCTTCGGTGCAGTGGATGCGGATGTTATGCGTGCATCGGAAATTTATTTCTTTTTCACGGCACTGTCATTCCCCTTTATTGCGGCTTATGATTCTGCGGCTTCGATCTTTCGTGCCCAGGAGAATACCAAGGGGCCTATGACCATCTCCATGATCTCCAATATCATGAACATTGGCGGAAACGCGGTTCTGATCTGGGTTTTCCACCTTGGTGTTGCAGGAGCGGCGATCTCCACACTGGTTTCTCGTATTTTCTGTGCAGTGGTTGTTCTCTGGCAACTGCGTAAGGATCGCCAGCCTGTCGTTGTGAAGGATTATCTGAAGATCCGTCCGGACTGGAGCATGATCGGACGTATTCTGGGACTTGGGATCCCTTCGGGAATTGAGAACAGCATGTTTCAGCTTGGAAAACTTGCCATCCAGTCTACGGTTTCCACACTGGGAACAGCAGCTATCGCAGCGCAGGCAATGACCAATATCCTTGAGAACCTGAATGGTATCGCAGCCATCGGAGTAGGTGTGGGCCTGATGACTATCGTAGGCCAGTGTCTTGGTGCCGGCCGAAAGGATGAGGCGGTCTATTACATAAAAAAACTCTGCGTCATTGCAGAGGCAGTTATTATCGTAAGCTGTCTGATCGTGTATATTTTGGTCAGACCGGTGACGGTCCTTGGCGGAATGGAGCGTACCAGTGCGGACATGTGCATCCACATGATCACATGGATCACCATCGTAAAGCCTGTGGTATGGACAATGGCGTTCGTGCCGGGGTATGGTCTTCGTGCAGCTGGTGATGTGAAGTTTTCCATGATCACCTCCTGCTGTACCATGTGGGCATGCAGGTTCTGTCTCTGTGTTTTCCTGATCCGTGTCCTGGGCTTCGGGCCTATGGGTGTCTGGATCGGAATGTTTGCAGACTGGACTGTTCGTGGGATCATTTTTACCTGGCGTTTCCACAGCCGCAAATGGCTGGAGCACAAGGTAATCTGAAAAGGAGGGCATCGTATATATGAAGAATGGACTGGAAGACCAGTATGTCATAAAAAACAACAAGCGCCTCCGTTATGGCTACACAACAGGCTCCTGTGCAGCCGGGGCAGCCAGGGGTGCAGTCCGGATGCTGCTTTCGGGAGAGACTCTTTCCGAGGTAGAGCTTGATACCCCAAAGGGGATCACCCTCACGTTACAGCTTCACGATATTACCCGGGGCGAAACCTATGTCTCCTGTGCTGTACAGAAGGATGCAGGGGATGATCCGGATACCACCAACGGGATCCTGGTCTATGTAAAAGCGGAGAAGTTTTCTATTTCAGCGGCAGAACAGGCCGGGCAGCAGCAGAAAGCAGAGAAATCCCGGCCTCAGATCATCCTGGACGGAGGGATCGGGGTGGGGCGTGTCACCAAGCCGGGACTTTCCCAGAACGTGGGCGAGGCGGCGATCAATCCGGTTCCCAGAGCCATGATCCTGCGGGAAGCCGAAGAGGCGGCCCAGGAATATGACTACGAGGGAGGTCTGAAGCTTACCGTATCCGTTCCCCGGGGGGAGGAGATCGCCAAAAAAACCTTTAATCCCCGTCTTGGCATTCTTGGCGGGATTTCCATACTTGGAACCAGCGGGATCGTAGAGCCTATGAGTGAGAAGGCTCTGATCGAAAGCATCCATGTGGAGATGAAGCAGCATTTCTGCCAGGGAGAAAATTATATCCTGGTGACACCGGGGAATTACGGTGCGGATTATCTCAGGGAGCATATGTCCATTCCCTTTGAGAACAATATCAAGTGCAGCAACTATGTAGGAGAGACCATTGACATGGCCATTGACATGGGTGTAAAAGGCATTCTTTTTGTGGCTCATATCGGTAAGTTTGTAAAGGTTGCCGCCGGGATCATGAATACGCATTCCCACTGTGCTGACGGAAGGATGGAGGTTCTCTGTGCAAGCGCCATCCGTGCAGGGGGCTCTCTGGAATGTGCCAGAGAGATCCTGAAGGCGGGGACTACCGATGAGGCGCTGGCTGTTCTTGACAGCCATGGTATCCTGAAAGAGACTATGGCTGTGGTCATGGAGAAGATCCAGTTTTATCTGGACCACAGGTCCTATGAGCAGATCCTTTTGGGCGCTGTGGTGTTTTCCAATGTATACGGACTGCTGGGGCAGACTCGGGATGCAGAAGAGCTGATCCATAAGATACAGGAGCAGGCAGTCCGGGTGGATGATATTTCATGACAGATCCCCGGTCCGAATGGAATCTTTTAAGAGCAGGGCAAAATTTGATATAAATAACAGACAGGTTTTATCCTGTCTGGAAAATATAGTTAGGAGGAAAGAAATATGGCAGGTAAATTATATGGTGTAGGTGTAGGACCGGGAGATCCGGAGCTTCTTACCTTAAAAGCACTTCGTCTTGTAAAGGAGGCAGAGGTGATCGCACTTCCGGGACAGGTTCCGGAGGATACGGTAGCGTTTAAGATCGTGGAGGGGGCTTATCCGGAGCTTGGAAAGAAGGAGCTTCTTGCAGTTCCTTTTCCAATGTCCAAGGATCCGGAGGTGCTGAAAAGCTATCACGATGCAGGAGCAGAAAAAGTCAAGGCTGTCCTGGACCAGGGGAAAGATGTGGTATTTCTCACACTGGGAGATCCTACCGTGTATTCCACATATCTCTATATCCATCACAGACTTGTGGCGCAGGGCTATGAGACGGAGATCGTCTGTGGCATCACATCCTTCTGTGCAGTTTCCGCCCGTCTGAACACTGGACTTGTGGAGAAGGCAGAGCCTCTTCACGTGATCCCGGCTTCCTATCAGATCGAGGATGCGCTGAAGCTTTCCGGTACCAAGGTCCTTATGAAGGCCGGAAAGAAAATGAAGGATGTGAAGGCGGAGCTTCTTTCCCAGGGGGCAGAGGCCATGATGATCGAAAACTGCGGAATGCCGGATGAAAAGATCTACCGGACCGTGGAGGAGATCCCTGAGGATGCAGGATATTATTCCCTGATCATTATCAAAGAAAACAAAGACAGAAGAGAGGAATAGATTATGGTACATTTTGTAGGAGCAGGTCCGGGAGCATCGGATCTTATTACAGTAAGAGGTAAACAGTATCTGGAAGAGGCAGATGTGATCATCTATGCGGGATCTCTTGTAAATCCCCAGCTTCTGGAGTATTCCAAGGATGTGTGCACCATCCATAACAGTGCAAAGATGACCCTTGAGGAAGTGATCTCTGTTATGGAGAGAGCAGAGGCTGAAGGTAAGATGACCGTTCGTCTCCACACCGGCGATCCATGTATCTATGGTGCGATCCGTGAGCAGATGGATATCCTGGATGAAAAGGGAATCCCCTATGATTCCTGCCCGGGTGTCAGTGCCTTCTGCGGAGCTGCATCTGCACTGAACCTGGAGTATACACTTCCGGATATTTCCCAGAGTGTGATCATCACAAGAATGGAAGGAAGGACACCGGTGCCGGCAAAAGAGAGCATTCAGTCCTTTGCCGCTCATAATGCGACTATGGTCATTTTCCTCAGTACAGGTATGCTGGAGGAGCTGAGCCGCAGACTGGTGGAGGGCGGATACCGTGAGGATACACCGGCTGCCATCGTCTACAAGGCAACCTGGCCCGATGAGAAGAAGTTTATCTGTACAGTGGGTACTCTGGCCCAGACAGCAAAAGAGAACAAGATCACAAAAACAGCGCTTATGCTGGTAGGTGATGCGGTCAATGCTGCAAGCTATGACAGATCCAAGCTGTATGATCCGGGCTTTACCACAGAGTTCCGTGAGGCTACGAAATAAAATATGAACATTTCCATCATTTGCTTCAGTATGACAGGGCTGGAGACAGGGGAAAGGCTTCAGAGGGCGCTGGAAAAAGAGGGTGAGAGTGTCACCCTTGCAAAAAAGAGCCGGTACCTTCCGGATCCGATCTCTGTTTCCACCTCCCAGTGGGCAGGGGAACAGTTCCGGGCAGGAAAAGAGGGCGTGATCTTTGTTGGTGCCTGCGGGATCGCAGTGCGCAGTATCGCACCTTACATTGTCGGAAAAAAGACGGATCCGGCTGTGCTGGTGATCGATGAATGCGGAAAATTTGTCATTGCTCTTCTTTCCGGACATCTGGGCGGAGCCAATGAGCTGGCTCTTCGCTGTGCCGGATATCTTAAGGCGGTGCCGGTTGTGACAACAGCCACAGATCTTCACAGCCGTTTTGCAGTGGATGTTTTTGCAAAAAAGAATGGCTGTGCTATTTTTCATATGAAGGCTGCAAAGGAGGCTTCTGCAGCCCTTCTTGCAGGAGAGAGCGTTGGCTTTTACAGTGAGTTTCCATGGGACGGAGAGCTGCCGGAGGGTCTGGTGCTTTGCGGGAAGGACGGAAGGCCCTCAGCTGCAGCGGATCCGGGGAATGGTGAGAAAGCCGGTGAGGCACCGGAAACAGGTATTGCGGTGACGATCCACAGAGGCTGCCTGCCCTTTAAAAATACAGTTCATGTGGTGCCGCCCGCTGCAGTTCTGGGAATGGGCTGCCGCAGGGGAAAGGATGCAGCCTCCATCCGGAAGGCGGCAGAGGAATGTCTGAAGGGATCGGATGTTTACAGAGAAGCACTGAAAGCTATTGCCAGTATCGATCTGAAGAAGGAAGAGGTGGGACTTCTTTCTCTGGCAGAAGCCTGGCAGCTTCCGTTTCTGACCTTTACAGAGGAAGAGCTGAAGGCAGTGCAGGGTGAATTTACCCCGTCACAATTTGTAAAAAAGATAACAGGTGTAGAGAATGTCTGTGAGAGAAGCGCGGTTCTGGGTTGCGGACAGGGTACACTGATCAGAAAAAAAACAGGCCGGGACGGTGTGACCACCGCCCTTGCAGCCGGAAATCGGAGGATACGTTTTGAGTAAGATTTATGTTGTAGGAATTGGCCCGGGTGCGTATGACCAGATGACTGGAAGAGCGATCCGTGCATTGAATGAAAGTGATGTGATCATCGGTTACACGGTGTATGTGGATCTTGTAAAGGAGTATTTTGCAGGCAAAGAGTTCATGACCACACCGATGAAAAAAGAGGTAGACCGCTGTGTACTTGCTTTTGACGAGGCAAAAAAAGGAAAAACCGTTTCCATGATCTGCAGTGGTGACGCCGGTGTCTATGGCATGGCAGGTCTGATGTATGAGGTGGGAGAAAACTATCCGGATGTGGAGCTGACCATTATCCCGGGTGTGACAGCAGCCACAGGCGGCGCCGCAGTGCTGGGTGCACCGCTGATCCATGACTTCTGCCTGATCAGCTTAAGTGATCTTCTGACTCCGTGGGAGAAGATCGAGGCAAGGCTTCTGGCAGCAGCACAGGCGGATTTTGTGGTATGCCTTTACAATCCGTCCAGCAGAAAACGTAAGGATTATCTTCAGAAGGCCTGTGATCTGATGATGAAATACAAGTCTCCGGATACTGTCTGCGGCACGGTTGCCCAGATCGCACGTGACGGCGAGACTGCACAGGTCATGACACTGAAGGAGCTCCGTGATACAGAAGTGGATATGTTTACTACCGTATTTGTGGGAAATTCACAGACTAAGAATGTAAACGGCAAGATGGTAACACCAAGGGGATATAAGAATGTATAAAGCCATTGTTTTTGCAGGGACCACCGAGGGCTATGCGCTCTGTGAGTTCCTTGCGGAAAATCATGTTCCGGTCTATGCCTGTGCAGCCACGGAATATGGCGGCTCTCTTCTGAAGGAAAATGAATTTCTCCATGTCAGCGCCGGAAGGCTGAAAACTGAAGATATGGAGGAGCTTTTCCGGAGGGAAGCGCCGGAGATCGTTCTGGACGCCACTCATCCCTATGCAGCAGAGGTGACAAAAAATATCCGGACTGCCTGTGAGAACGGAAGCATCCGCTATCAGCGTGTCCTTCGCCCGGAGGGGGAGAAGAACAGGGAAGCCATCTATGTGGAAAGCACGGAGAAGGCGGCAGAGCTTCTTTCCGGTACAGAGGGGAACATTTTTCTTACCACAGGAAGCAAGGAGCTGTCTAAATTTACAGTAATCCCGGATTACCAGGAGAGGCTTTTTGCCCGGGTGCTGTCCATCCCTTCCGTGATCAGCTCCTGTGCGGAGCTGGGGATCGAAGGAAAGCATCTCATCGGTATGCAGGGGCCATTTTCTACAGAGATCAACGAAGCCATGCTTCGACAGTTTCAGTGCAGCTATCTGGTCACCAAGGATACCGGTCTGGCAGGTGGATTCCCGGAAAAGATGGAGGCTTGTCAGCGCTGCGGCGTCACACCTGTGATCATCGGAAGACCATTGCAGGAGGAGGGGCTGTCCCTGCCGGAAGCAAGGGTATTTCTGGCAAAGCTGTTCGGCCTTACCCTGTCACAGAGGGTTTCTCTTGTAGGCATCGGCATGGGTGCGGAAAAAACCCTGACTTTGGAAGGAAAGAAGGCCTTTGATGAGGCGGAGCTTCTGATCGGTGCAAAGCGTATGACAGATGCCGTACAGAGGCCGGGGCAGATGGTTCTCCATGAGTATCGCAGTGATAAGATCGTGGAGTATATTAAGACACATCCACAGTACCGTACCGTAGCCATTGCCCTTTCCGGCGATGTGGGCTTCTACAGCGGCGCAAGGAAGCTGATGGATCTTCTGGATGGCGATGTCCAGGTGATCTGCGGGATTTCTTCCGTTGTTTATTTTATGGCGAAGATCGGTCTTTCCTGGGATGATGCGAAGATCGTCAGTGCTCATGGAAGAGACTGCAATCTGATTGCCCTGATCCGGCATAACCCCAAGGTTTTTTCCATTCTGGGAACAGAGGATGGGGTAGCCCGGCTGGCTTCCAGACTGGTTGCGTATGGAATGGGTGATGTGACCCTCTATGTGGGCGAAAATCTTTCCTACGAAAATGAAAAGATCTTTCATGCCAGTGCGGCAGAGCTTACAGAATACCGGGGAGATGCGTTAAGCGTGGTAACTGCGTGCAATGAAAACGCAGTACCTTTGCCCGCAGTTCACGGGATCTGTGATGAGGAATTTCTTCGTGGGAAGGCGCCTATGACAAAGGAAGAGGTGCGTACGGTTTCTCTGTCCAAGCTTCGTCTTCAGGAGGATTCTGTCTGCTATGATGTGGGAGCGGGCACAGGCTCGGTTTCTGTTGAGATGGCGCTTCGTGCCTGGAAGGGGCAGGTCTATGCCATCGAGAAAAAGGAGGATGCCCTTGCTCTTCTGAAGGAGAACAGGCGGAAATTTGCCACAGACAATCTGGAGATCGTGCCGGGTACTGCACCGGAAGCGATGGTGGAACTGCCTGTTCCGACACATGCCTTTATCGGCGGGTCTTCCGGAAATATGAATGAGATCATCCGGCTTCTTCTGGACAAAAATCCGGGAGTACGGATCGTGATCAACTGCATCACCCTGGAGACTGTGACGGAAGCCATGAATGCCATACGAGATTTCAGCCTGACGGATGTGGATATCGTACAGCTGTCTGCGGCAAGATCCAAATCTATCGGAAGGTATCATATGATGATGGGTGAGAATCCGATCTATATCATTTCCTGCAGCGGAAGAGGGGAGGAGATTTAGGTGAAGATCCCGAGAATACTTCTTGCGGCAGGTGCCAGCGGAAGCGGAAAAACCCTGATCACCTGCGGGCTGCTTCAGGCGCTGGTGAACCGTGGCCTTAAGGTGGCTTCTTTTAAATGCGGCCCGGATTACATAGATCCTATGTTCCACAGCCGTGTGATCGGTACAAGATCCCGAAACCTGGATACGTTTTTTACAGATGGAGACAGAACTCGGTATCTTCTGGCAAAGAACGCATCGGACTGTGAGATCGCAGTGATGGAGGGAGTCATGGGGTATTATGATGGTGTAGGAGGGATCACCTCCAGAGCCAGCGCCTATGATCTGGCCTCCACCACAGATACACCGGCGATCCTGATCGTAAACAGCCGTGGCATGAGTGTTTCCCTGGCTGCCTATGTAAAGGGCTTTCTGGAATACAAAAAGGACAGTCATATCTGCGGCGTGATCTTTAACCAGATGTCTCCCATGCTGTATCCCAGGATGAAGAAGCTTCTGGAAGAGGAGCTTTCCGTAAAGGTGCTGGGATATGTTCCGAAGGTGGAGGACTGTGTGATCGAAAGCCGTCATCTGGGGCTGGTGCTTCCGGAGGAGATCCCGGAGCTGAAAAGCCGTCTGCAGAAGCTTTCCGAGGTGCTGGAGAAAACGTTGGATATCGATGGGATCTTGGAGCTTGCAGGGAGAGCACCGGAGCTTGCGGCGCCGGAGCCGGAAATGCTTATACAGAAGGATACTGCCTTCGGATACCGGACAGAGGAAAAGGTACGGATCGGTGTGGCAGATGATGAAGCCTTCTGCTTTTTCTATGCGGATAATTTAAATCTTCTGGAGCAGATGGGAGCGGAGCTGGTGCGTTTTTCACCCATTCATGACAGAGAGCTTCCGGAGGATCTGGACGGGCTTCTTTTATGCGGCGGTTACCCGGAATTAAACGGGGAGGCGCTGGAAGAAAATCAGGAAATGTGCACCCGGATCCGGGAAGTTATCCTGGACGGAATGCCCTGTCTGGCAGAATGCGGCGGATTCATGTATCTTCATCAGGAGATGGAGGATATGGAAGGAAAGCAGCGCAGAGTCTGCGGGGTGATCCCTGGAAGAGCTTACCGGACACCGAAGCTGAACCGATTCGGTTATATCACCCTTACGGAAAAACAGGATACCGGACTTGGGGAGATCCCGGCTCATGAATTCCATTATTTTGATTCCACAGATTGCGGAGAGGATTTTCATGCGGCAAAGCCGGCATCTAAAAGAGGATGGGATTGTATCCATGACCGGGGCAGGCTGATGGCAGGATTTCCGCATCTTTATTATTACGGAAATCCCAGGGTTCCGGCACGCTTTCTGAAGAACGCACTGGAATATAAGAAGGAACGGAGGCAGAAAAAAGATGCTGAAATATAGTCTTCCTGCACTGGTCATAGGATTTGTGCTGGATCTTCTGATCGGAGATCCCAGATGGCTTTATCATCCGATCTGTGTCATCGGCAATCTGATCGCAGTGCTGGAAAAGGTGATCCGGAAGATTTTTCCGAAAAATCACGGTGGTGAGCTGACAGGAGGCTTTCTGATCGTAGTGCTTGTCTGTCTGTTCAGCGGCGGGGTGCCGCTTCTGGTGCTTTATTATCTTTACCGGTATCTGCCGGTGGCCGGATTTGTGCTGGAGGTTTTCTGGTGCTATCAGCTTCTTGCCACCCGTTCCCTGAAAGATGAGAGTATGAAGGTTTATGACCGGCTGAAAAACGGAACTCTGGACGAGGCACGCTATGCGGTGTCCATGATCGTAGGCCGTGATACCCGAGAGCTTACGGAAACCGGCGTGACAAAGGCTGCAGTGGAAACAGTTGCGGAAAATGCATCCGACGGCGTGATCGCCCCCATGCTTTATATGGCTGTCGGCGGGGTGCCGCTGATGTTTTTGTACAAGGGTATCAATACCATGGATTCCATGCTTGGATATAAAAATGACAAATATCTTTATTTCGGCCGTATTGCGGCAAAGCTGGATGATGTGGCCAATTATATCCCTGCCAGGATCTCCGGATGGCTGATGGTGGCAGGAACTGTTTTTACAGGAATGGATACAAAAAATGCGGCAAAGATCTACAAACGTGACCGGAGAAATCATGCAAGCCCCAACTCTGCTCAGACAGAGGCTGCCATGGCCGGAGCGCTGGATGTACAGCTTGCGGGAAATGCATATTATTTCGGGAAATTATATGAAAAACCCACGATCGGGGATCCGATCCGCCCGGTGGAGCCGGAGGATATCAAAAGGGCTAACCGGCTGATGTACGCGGCATCCATACTGGGTGTGGTTGTATTTGGACTGCTCAGTGCGGGGATCCGGTTCGGGCTATTAAGGTAACAATAAATACAGACAGGAGAATGACCAATGACAAAACACATACATGGAGGAGACGTATATAAACATAAAGACTGCCTGGATTTTTCGGCAAATCTGAATCCTTTGGGAACACCGGAAAGTGTGAAGCAGGCCATTATCCACAGTCTGGATCATATTGCACAGTATCCCCAGGTAGGATGCGGCGTTCTCAGGGAAAGAATCGCAGAATCAGAAGGGGTAAAAGCGGAAGAGGTAATATGCGGTAATGGAGCGGCAGAAGTGATCTTTACGCTTTGTCATGCAGTAAAGCCAAAGCGGGCTCTGATCCCGGCGCCTACTTTTGCGGAATACGGACAGGCTCTGGCCAGCACTGGCTGTGAGCTGGAATATTACATGCTGACGGAAAATGACGGTTTTGTGCTCAGTGAAGCATATCTGGATATCCTCCATAAGGGACTGGATATGGCTTTCTTATGTAACCCCAACAATCCTACCGGCATGTTGATCCCCCACAGGCTTCTGAAAAGGATCCTGGAAAAATGCAGAAAGCTGGATATCCTGCTGGTGGTAGATGAATGTTTCCTTGATTTTGTAAAGGAACCGGAAGAGTATTCTCTGAAGCATTCTCTTTCCGGGTTCAATAATCTTTTTATCCTGAAAGCATTTACAAAAAGATATGCCATGGCCGGTGTGCGGCTGGGCTATGGCCTCTGTTCTGACAGAAAGCTGATGGAAAGGATGGAGCTCTGCGTTCAGCCATGGAATGTTTCCACCATGGCCCAGGCAGCCGGGCTCCAGGCACTTACAGAGACGGAATATGTAGAGGAGGGAAGACAGCTTGTTTTTCGGGAGGCACAGTGGCTGAAGGATGAGCTGGTCCGCATTGGGTATAAAGTATTTCCGTCGGAAGCAAATTATATTTTCTTTAAAGGACCGGAGGAGCTCTTTGACTTCTGTCTGCGCAAGCGGATCCTGATCCGTGACTGCAGCAATTATCCGGGTCTTACAAAGGGGTATTACCGGATCGCGGTAAAGCGCCATGAAGAAAATGTAAAACTGATCGAAGTACTTGAGGGAGGTATATTATGGCAAAAGCAATAATGGTACAGGGAACCATGTCCAATGCCGGAAAAAGCCTGCTGGCTGCGGGACTTTGCAGGATCTTTAAGCAGGATGGATATCGTGTGGCTCCTTTTAAATCACAAAATATGGCACTGAATTCCTTTATCACAGAGGATGGTCTTGAGATGGGACGGGCCCAGGTCATGCAGGCAGAGGCAGCCGGGATCCGGCCGTCTGTCCTTATGAATCCGATCCTTCTGAAGCCTACCAATGATGTAGGCTCCCAGGTGATCGTAAACGGAGAGGTTCTTGGAACCATGAGTGCCAGGGATTATTTCAAATATAAGAAGACCCTGGTTCCGGATGTGATGAAGGCGTACAACGCTCTTGCAGCGGAAAACGATATCATTGTCATCGAAGGTGCGGGAAGTCCTGCCGAGATCAATCTCAAGGATGAGGATATTGTAAATATGGGTATGGCAAAGATGGCCAAGGCACCGGTCCTTCTTGTGGGAGATATTGACCGTGGAGGTGTTTTTGCCCAGCTGATCGGTACGGTAGAGCTTCTGGAGGACGATGAGAAGGCTATGGTAAAGGGGCTGATCATCAACAAATTCCGCGGAGATAAGACTATTCTGGACCCTGGTGTTGTCATGCTTGAGGAAAGAAGCGGGATCCCGGTGGTGGGGGTGGCGCCTTATCTGGATATCCAGGTGGAGGATGAGGACAGCCTGACGGAGCGTTTTGACCGGAAGCAGGAAGCCGGTGTCATTGATATCGCAGTGGTCCGTACACCAAGGATCTCCAACTTTACGGATTTTAATCCTTTTGAGAGCATTCCCGGAGTTTCTCTCCGCTATGTAAAACACCCGAGAGATCTTCACTCTCCGGATATGATCATCCTTCCTGGAACCAAGAACACCATGGGTGATCTGATCTGGATGCGGGAAAGCGGAATGGAGGCAGCGGTTCTTAAGGAAGCCTCCAGAGGCAAGCTGATCTTTGGTGTCTGCGGCGGCTATCAGATGCTGGGCGAGACCTTAAGCGATCCTCATGGCGTTGAAAATGGCGGTTCCATGAAAGGAATGGGACTTCTTCCTATGGAAACGGTATTTGCCGAAAAGAAAACCAGGACCAGGGTGCAGGGGTATTTCGGTCAGCTGTCCGGTGTGTTTGCTCCTCTTTCCGGTGCGGAGATCGAGGGCTATGAGATCCATATGGGCGAAAGCATCCTGAAGGACAATGCAGGAACAGCCACGAAGATCACAGACAGCGTCAGCGGTAAGAAAAAAGAAGAGGGTGCTTTTGCGGGAAATGTGTGCGGAACCTATATCCATGGCGTTTTCGATAAGGAAGCATCTGCAGAGGCGATCATCCGCGTGATCGGCGAGAAAAAAGGTATTGATGTGGAAAATATGACAGGCGTGGATTTTGCGGCATTTAAGGAACAGCAGTATGATATCCTGGCTGCAGAGCTGCGGAAGCATCTGGATATGAAAAAAATCTATGAGATACTGGAAAACGGGATTACGGAGGAAGAATAGAAATGAAAGTTGAGCTTGAAAATGTAAAACCCATGGAGATCGAAAAAAGAAGCTTTGAGATCATCACAGAAGAGCTGGGGGATACTCCCCTGATTCCGGGAACAGAGCTGATCGTAAAACGCTGCATCCACACAAGCGCAGATTTTGATTATGCAAAAAATCTCTGCTTCTCGGAGGGGGCAGTGGAGATGGCCATGGACGCCATCCGCAACGGTGCCTGTATCGTCACAGATACCCAGATGGCAAAGGCCGGGATCAACAAGCGTGCACTTGCCCGCTACGGCGGTGAGGCTTACTGCTTCATGTCCGATGAGGATGTGGCTGCCCTTGCAAAAAAGAACGGGACTACCAGAGCCACAGCCAGCATGGACAAGGCCGCAGAGATGGATAAAAAGCTGATCTTTGCCATTGGGAACGCACCTACCGCACTGGTACGTCTTTATGAGCTTATTGAGAACGGAAAGCTTTCTCCTGAGCTGATCATCGGTGTGCCGGTAGGCTTTGTGAATGTTGTGCAGTCCAAGGAGCTGATCATGCACGCAGATGTGCCTTATATTGTGGCAAAAGGACGCAAGGGTGGAAGCAATATTGCTGCGTGCATTGTAAATGCCCTGCTCTACATGATCGATAACCGGAGAGATTAGGAGCCGGTAACCTCCTTCAGAAGCTGACAGGCAGGCAGAAAATCCTTGGATGGAATAGAGGAGCAGGAGAGGACCAGGGTGACCTCGGCTCCGTTTTCTCTGAGAACCTCCAGTCCCAGACCACGGTTCCGGGCTCTGTCTGTCAGTTCACTGCCTGTGAGAGAACAGGGAAGAGTAAGGGCAAGGCTGGTTCCTGCGGCTCCTGTTTGGATCTGGCAGTCCTGGCCGAAGGTTTCCCGGACAGCCTGGGAAAGAGCCTTCAGCTTCTGGGAATAAAGGCGGCGGAGCTTTCTTGTCTGGGAAGCCAGATGCCCGTCGCGGATAAACTGGCAGAGCGCGATCTGTTCTGCCTTGGAAGCAGTCTGATTATAAAAGGCTGCTTTTTTTGTATATTTTTCCCGGAGAGAGCGTGGCAGTACCATGAAGCTGACACGGATGGAGGGCAGCAGCAGCCTGGAAAAGGAACCGATATAGACAACGTTTTCACCACCTGCAAGACCGAAAAGTGAAGGCGTCGGTTTCTGGAAATAAACAAATTCGTTTTCGAAATCATCCTCAATGATCAGATGGTCATCGATCTCCGCATGACGGATCAGCTCCAGGCGTCGTTTTACCGGCATGATCTCGCCCCATTTCGTCATGTGAGCAGGAGAAACATAGATCACATCGCAGCTTTTGTCCCGGTAATGGACATCAAAGCCGTAATCCTGAAAGATGGTGCTGCATGTGGTGAAGGACGGTGTGGGGAACGAAACGGTTTTCCGTTCATGGATCAGAGGGCAGAGGATCTGGAGAAGGGGCTGGAGACCGGCCCCTACTACAATGTCATCCGGGGAGCAGATCACATTTCTGCGTTCCCGGATATAGTCTGCGAGAACCTCCCGGAAATCGCTTTCGCCCTGGGGTTCGCCATAAGAAAGCATACGGTCGCCCTGGCGGAGGGCGCTTTTGATGTAACGCTGCCACAGATCAAAACGGAAGCTTTCCCGGTCAACACCGGAAGAGGCAAAATCATAAAGGCAGGGCGTGATATCCTTATCCTGTTTTTCGGGGGTAAGCAGATGCTGCTTGGAAGCAATGCCGGTGACATAATAGCCGCTCTGTGCCCTGGCGATGATATAGCCGTCTGCTGCCAGCAGAAGATAGGCATTTTCGATGGTGGTACGGCTCAGCTTCAGCTCCTGGGCGCATTTGCGGAGGGAGGGCATTTTGCTTCCGGGAAGGAGACGGCCTTCCAGAATCAGCTTCCGGTAATAGTGATAAACCTCCAGATAAAGGTGTTCTTTTTTGTGTTCAGCGGATATATTTAACATAAGTATGATGATTTCCTTCCAAAAATGATTGCGTAAACCTGACAGTTCATTCTATAATATTACAGAAAAAAACTCAAGACTGGAGAATTACCATGAAAAAAATAGCAGTGATCAATGATCTTTCCGGGCTGGGGAAATGTTCACTGACAGCAGCGATCCCGGTGATCTCGGTGATGGGAGTCCAGGCGTGTCCACTTCCCACCGCTGTTTTAAGCAACCAGACCGGTTATGAAAGTTATTTCTGTGAGGATTTCACAGAGCATATGGAACCATATATGGAGCAGTGGAAAAAAAGAGGATTTTTCCCGGATGGGATCTATACAGGATTTCTTTCTGATGATAAGCAGGCAGACAGGATCCTGAAATTTATGGATGCGTTTGCAGGAAAGGATACTTTGATCCTTACAGATCCGGTGATGGGGGATGACGGCGCGGTTTATCCGATCTATACAGAAGAACTCCGCAGCCGGTTCTGCGAACTGACACGTCGTTCCTATGTGATCACACCGAACCTTACGGAAGCCCTCCTTCTTCTCTACGGAAAAGAAAAAATGGAGGAGATCTGGAATAAACTGCAAAAGGTATCAGAGGCCCGGCGGATGGAAGAAATCCGGGAGATCGGGTGCGGACTTGCCCGGAAATTTTCACTTCCTGCCGTTGTGATCACTGGAGTGGATCACAGGGAGGAGGGGCAGCCTCTGAAAATGGGGAATCTTGTCCTGGAAAACGGAAACAGCTCCTGGGTATTTGCAGAGAAATCCGGCGGAAGCTATTCCGGGACAGGAGATCTTTTTGCATCCGTGCTCAGTGCAGGACTGGTAAAAAGATATTCCATGAAAACCTGTGCAGAGCTGGCCGTGGATTTTATCTCGGCATCAATCCGGGATGCGGTGGAGGAAGGAACAGACCGTAACGATGGTGTATGCTTTGAGAAGCATCTTGGCATGCTGCTTCCATAAAAACATAAGGGAATAAAAAGAGCTGACCGTCAGGCCAGCTCTTCCCATTTTTCATAAAGCTCTTCCAGTTCTTCAGCGATAGCTGCTTTTTCGCGGCTCAGCTTTGTACATTCCGCTACATTGGTGCAGACATCCGGAAGGACCATGGTTTCGTCGATCTCACTGTCTCTTGTTTCCAGCTCTTCGATACGGGCTTCGACTTTTTTCAGCTCGGCTTCTCGTTTTCGTTTCTTTGCCTGTTCTTCCTTCATCTGCTGCCAGGAAAGTTTGTTCTCGGAAACCGCTTTTTCTTCGGCAGGTGCCTCCGGAGAAGTGCTTCCCGGTGCATAGGTACTGGTCAGCTCCTCCTTCTTTTCCAGATAGTAATCATAATCACCGATGTAATTTACCACTGCCTGGTTTGTCAGCTCCATGATCCTGGTCGCAGTCTGATTGATAAAGTAACGGTCATGGGATACATAAAGGACTGTACCGGTGTAGCTGACCAGTGCTTCCTCCAGGATCTCCTTGGAGGCAATATCCAGATGGTTGGTAGGCTCGTCAAGGATCAGGAAGTTGGCTTCGGAAAGCATCAGCTTTGCAAGGGAAACACGGCCTCTTTCTCCACCGGAAAGTGCGGAGATCTCCTTGAAAACATCATCTCCGGTAAAGAGAAATGCAGCAAGCATATTTCGGATCTCGGTCTCTGTGAGAGTCGGATAAGTATCGGAGATCTCCTGGAAAATCGTCTTGTCCATATGCAGAACATGATGTTCCTGATCGTAATAACCGATCTGCACCTTGGAACCAAGGGAAAATTTGCCGGCATCTGCCTCAATAAGACCGTTGATGATCTTTAGCATGGTGGTCTTTCCGGTTCCGTTGTTTCCGATCAGTGCCACACGCTCGCCACGTTTGATATCAAAGGAGATATCGGAGAACAGGGTCTGTCCCGGAAAGGTCTTGGAAAGCGCTTCCACGTGGAGCACATCGTTTCCGCTTAACACCCGTGGTTCCAGCGAGATACGCATCCGGTCCTGGAGCTCAAGAGGCTTTTCGATCCTCTGTACACGGTCCAGCATTTTTTCACGGCTTTCCGCACGCTTGATGGATTTTTCACGGTTAAAGGATTTCAGCTTGGCGATAACGGCTTCCTGATGCTTGATATCCCGCTGCTGATTTAAGTATGCCTTGTACTGTGCGTCACGAAGCTGAGCCTTCTTGAGAGCATAGGCAGAATAGTTGCCGCTGTATACGCGAGTCTGTCCGGCTTCGATCTCAATGACCTTGGTGACCACCTTATCCAGAAAATAACGGTCATGGGAGACGATAAAAACAGCTCCCGGATAATTCAGAAGATAAGTTTCCAGCCAGGAGATGCTTTCCATATCCAGGTGGTTGGTTGGCTCATCCAGAAGCAGGATATCCGGCTTGGAAAGAAGCATCTTGCCCAGTGCCACACGGGTTTTCTGACCGCCGGAAAGAGTTTCGATCTGCTTGTCATAATCTTCCTCCGTGAAGCCGAGACCCTTTAAGACACCGGTCAGCTCACTTTTGTAAGCGTATCCGTTTTCCAGTTCAAACTGATGAGTCAGACGGGTATAGGTTTCCATCAGACGGTTCAGATCATCACCGGTCACGGTGTTCATTTCCTGTTCCATATTGCGGATACGGCGTTCCATATCGATGATGTGCTGCTTGGTGGTAAGAAGCTCCTCGTAGATGGTATGATGTCCATGGATATCCTGGTACTGGGCAAGATAGCCGATATTTTTATCCCGGGCAAGCACCACGGTACCGGAATCAGCAGAAAGCTCCTGCATGATGATCCGCAGCAGTGTGGTCTTTCCTGCACCGTTGCATCCGATCAGAGCAGCCTTTTCACGATCTTCAATGTGAAAGGATGCATCATTTAAAATTACTTTTTCGCCAAAGGCCTTGCATATATTCTGACATGATAAAATCATAAAAACTGTCCTCCTGTATAAAGAATCACCCCTGTTTATGCCTGAACAGGGAAAAATCCTCCACCTATTATAACGGAAACTGCCGGGATTTCAAAGAAAAAATCAATTATTAGAAAAATTATAAAGAAATTTGTACAGAATAGACAACTTTAATTGACAGGAAAATGTCAATTCGTTATAATTAACCTAGTGTAAGGTAAGGAGGAAAACTATCGTGGAGACAAAACAAATCTCGAAAGCGGTGATTAAGCGTCTGCCACGCTATTACCGCTACTTAGGAGAGCTGATGGAAGACAATGTAGAACGTATTTCTTCCAATGAGTTAAGTAAGAAGATGCATACCACAGCTTCTCAGATCCGTCAGGATCTTAATAATTTCGGCGGTTTTGGGCAGCAGGGGTATGGCTATAATGTACATTATCTTTATACAGAGATCGGTAAGATCCTGGGACTGGATACCGTTCATCCGATGATCATCCTGGGTGCTGGTAATCTGGGACAGGCACTTGCCAATTATGTGGATTTTGAGAAGCGTGGCTTCAGGCTGGTTGGTATCTTTGACGTAAATCCTGTGCTTGAGGGCATCGCAGTCCGTGGACTTGAGATCCAGATGCTCAGTGAGCTTCCGTTTTTCCTGAGAGAGAATAACGTGGAGATCGCGATTCTGACACTTCCCAAGAATAAAGCCAAGGAAATGGCAGATATCCTGGTGGAGAACGGGATCAAGGCAATCTGGAATTTTGCACATCTCGATCTTGAGACACCGGATGATGTGATCGTAGAGAACGTTCATCTTTCCGAGAGTCTGATGACACTGTCTTATAATCTCAGTAAATACAGGCAGGAACATGTGGATAAGTAAGAATTGTTAAGCTGCCGGAAACGGCAGCTTTCTCTATGATAGAGGGGAGGCAGAAGACAGAATGAAGAAGCTTGTTACCTGCAAAGAAATGAAGGATCTGGACTCCACAACGATCCGTGAGATCGGAGTTCCCTCCGAGGTTCTGATGGAGCGGGCAGCACTGAAGGTGGTAGAGGAAACAGAAAAGTATCTCCAGAAGGACGAAAGGATCCTGGTAGTCTGCGGAAGCGGAAATAATGGCGGTGACGGTATCGCTGTTGCCAGATTGTTCCATCTGAAGGGGATCCGGGTAGAGTTTTATATGGTCGGAAACAAAGATAAAATGACCAGAGAGACAGCTCTTCAGTATAAGATCGCTTCCGGTTATCGTGTCCCGGAGGTGAATAACCCGCAGTGGAGTGAATATACTACTATAGTAGATGCCGTGTTTGGGGTAGGCCTGACGCGTCCGATCGAGGGGCATTATGCTGATATCATCCATGAGATGAACAGTGCGAGGGCCAAAAAGATCGCAGTTGACATCCCGTCAGGAGTGAACGGAGATACTGGCCTGGAAATGGGAATTGCCTTCAGCGCCGATCTGACTGTCACATTTGCCTACCGGAAAAGAGGCCTTTGCTTTTATCCGGGAAGACTGTATGCAGGAAGGATCGTTACCGCCGATATCGGGATCTATGAGCAGGAAGCTGTGACTGCATCTGCCGCCTGTCTGGAAAATAAAGATCTGAAGCTGTTTCCGGAACGTGATCCCGGCGGAAACAAGGGTACCTTCGGAAAAGTGCTCTTTGTGACCGGAAGTGAGGGAATGTGCGGAGCCGCTTATTTAAGCGCCAGTGCAGCACTTCGTGCCGGTGCGGGAATGGTAAAGATCCAGACTGTGGAAGCCAACAGGATCCCACTGCAGATACTCCTTCCGGAGGCTATGGTCTGCAGCCGCTTTGATCAGGAATCCAATGAACAGCTTCTATCCTGGTGTGATGTGATCGTGATCGGACCGGGACTTGGAACATCAGTGGCCAGCCGTGAGAGAGAACAGTGGTTTCTCACGGCGGCTGCCCGGGAGAAAAAGCCGCTGATCCTGGATGCGGACGGCCTGAACCTTCTGGCTGCACATCCACAGTGGTATCAGTATCTGGGAGAGCATGTAGTCCTGACACCGCATATCGGAGAAATGAGCCGGCTCAGTGGCAGAACGATCCAGGAGATCCAGCATGAGATCGCAGATACTGCGCTGAAATGTGCTGCGGAAACAGGCTCTGTGTGCGTATTGAAGGATGCATGTACGTTGATCGCAGATGAAAAAGGCCAGATGTATCTGAATCTTTCCGGTAATTCCGGAATGGCAACTGCAGGAAGCGGAGATGTGCTTTCCGGGATCCTGGCAGCAGTATTATGTATGTATCTGAAAACGGAGGAACAGCCTCCCATGGTTTTAAAGGCCGCGTTAGGTGTTTATCTTCACGGACTTTGCGGTGATCTTGCAGCCGCTGAAAAAGGAAAGCGCAGTATGCTGGCAGGAGATATCATAGAATATCTGCCCAAGGCATTAGCTATAGGTGAAGAGGAGTCGGGATTATGAAAAAATACGAGAGAGTAAAAGCACTGGTATCACTGGATGCCATTGCCCACAATTTTGAGGAAATGCATAAAAATGTCAAAGAAGGGACAAAGATCATCGCTGTGATCAAGGCGGACGGTTATGGTCATGGTGCCAGAGCTATTGCCCGTCTGATCCAGGACTATGACTATATCTGGGGATTTGCAACAGCTACTGCAGAGGAGGCACTGGAGCTTCGGCATGCAGGGATCACCAAGCCTGTCCTGATCCTTGGCCTTGTATTTGAGGAATATTATGAGGAGCTTGCAGCCAATGATATCCGGATCACCATATCGGATCTTAATACAGCGGCAGAATATGCAAAAGCAGGTGCACGCATTGGAAAAAATGTACATATTCATCTGGCTCTGGATACGGGAATGACAAGGATCGGATATGCGGATATTCCGGAAAATGCGGTAAAGATCGAAAAAATCTCAAAAATCCCGAATCTGGTGATCGAGGGAATGTTTACCCATTTTGCCAGGGCGGATGAGACCGACCGTTCTCCTGCACTGGTGCAGCTGGACCGTTATCTCCGTTTTGCAGAGCTTCTGGAAAAAAGAGGCGTTCATATTCCGGTACGTCACTGCTCCAACAGTGCAGGTATCATCCGTGTTCCGGAAGCAAATCTCAATGTCGTTCGTGCCGGCATCACCATTTACGGTATTTATCCGTCAGAGGAGGTAGAACGTGATATTGTGAAGCTGACACCTGCAATGGAGCTGAAAAGTCATGTATCCTATGTGAAAAATGTGGAACGTGGAACAGCGGTAAGCTATGGAGGAACGTTTGTTACAGAACGCTTTACCAGAATGGCAACGATCCCCGTAGGTTATGCAGATGGCTATCCGAGACAGCTTTCCAATAAGGGCTGGGTCCTGATCCGGGGCAAAAAAGCTCCGATCCTCGGACGTGTCTGCATGGATCAGTTTATGGTTGATGTCACAGATATCCCGGAGGTGAAGGCCGGGGATGAGGTCACCCTGATGGGAAGAGATGGAGAGGAATTTATCAGTGTGGAGACACTGGGAGATCTTTCCGGAAGATTTTCCTATGAATTTGTCTGCGGGATCAGTAAACGTGTTCCGCGGGTTTATATCAAAGACGGTAAGGAATGCGGAGAAGAGGAGAGCTTTTTTCAGTAGATCCGTAAATACCCGGATCCGGAAAACGCCGGGTCAGACATAAGGCCGGTAAAAAAGTACCACGCATGGTATACACAAAGAAATTGTGGAAATACTTATCTGTAAAAAGGAATACGGCTTGCAAATAAGCCGGACCAGAATCGGAGTGTGAATTGTGTGGTTATAAAAAGAGGGGATATTTTTTACGCGGACTTAAGACCTGTAGTGGGCAGTGAACAGGGCGGCATCCGTCCGGTGCTGATCATCCAGAACGATGTGGGCAACCGTCACAGTCCCACAGTGATCTGTGCGGCAATTACATCAAAAATGAATAAGGCAAAGCTGCCGACACATATTGAGATCGATGCATCCGCCTACGGGATCGAAAAGGATTCCGTGATCCTTCTGGAACAGCTCCGCACCATCGACAAGCGGCGTCTGAAGGATAAGGTGTGTCATCTGGACAGTGCTATGCTTGATAAGGTGAATCATGCGCTTGAGATCAGTCTGGAACTGACTTTTTAGGGGAACATGAGGAATTTTGACCGGTTTGTTTTCTGATTCTTGACGAAATCTTTTATAAGTGCTATATTAAACCGAGTTGCAATTATGTAAAACGGTACCCAAAATGAGCAGGGCACGAAAGAAAATATACGGTAACAAGGAGAGGAAGATACCATGTCAGGACATTCAAAATTTGCCAACATCAAACATAAGAAAGAGAAAAATGATGCCAAGAAGGGTAAGATCTTCACAGTCATCGGCCGTGAGATCGTTATGGCAGTAAAGGCCGGCGGCCCGGATCCTGCAAACAACAGCAAGCTTCGTGATGTCATCGCAAAAGCAAAAGCGAACAACATGCCGAACGATACGATCGATCGTGGAATCAAGAAGGCAGCAGGTGCGGATTCTGCAGACAGCTACGAGAAGGCTGTATATGAGGGATATGGTCCGAACGGTGTTGCTATTATCGTAGAGACTCTTACAGATAACAAGAACCGTACGGCAGGTAATGTACGTAACGCGTTTACCAAGGGTAACGGAAGCATCGGAACACAGGGATGTGTATCCTTTATGTTCGACCAGAAGGGCCAGATCATCATCGATAAGGAAGAGCTTGAGGATGAGTGCGGCGAGATGGATGCGGACGAGCTGATGATGACAGCTCTGGATGCAGGTGCTGAGGACTTCAACGAGGAAGAGGACAGCTTTGAGATCATCACAGCACCGGACGATTTCAGTGCTGTACGTGAGGCTCTTGAGAAAGCCGGAATCCCGCTTGTAGAAGCACAGATCGCCATGATCCCGCAGACCTATGTGGAGCTGACGGATGATCAGGCTATCAAAGATCTTCACAGAACACTGGATCTTCTTGATGATGACGACGACGTTACTGACGTATGGACAAACTGGGACGAATGATCTCTGAATAGAAAGTAATATTTTGCATATAATACCTCCAGAATTTCAGATTCCGGAGGTATTTTTTTATGGAAAAAAAGAGCGAAGAGGGAAAACAGAAGGAACTGGACCGAGAAGCGAGCCAGAACGAACAGATCCGGGAAACCGGGCAGGCAGTGCTCGATGGAAATTCCCGGAAGCATAAAGTGGAACTTCTGACGGTGATCGGGGAAATCGAAGGTCATGAATCCGCGCCGTCTCACAGCAAAACAACCAAGTATGAGCATGTACTGCCAAAGCTGGCTCTCATTGAGGACGATGAGGAGATCGAGGGACTTCTGATCCTTTTAAATACGGTAGGAGGAGATGTGGAGGCAGGGCTTGCTATTGCGGAGATGATCGCGTCTCTGAGTATCCCTACGGTTTCCCTGGTGCTGGGCGGGGGACATTCCATAGGTGTACCCATGGCGGTATCAGCAGATTATTCCTTTATCGTGCCAAGTGCTACCATGGTGGTCCATCCGGTACGCCAGAACGGAATGTTCATCGGCGTGGCGCAGTCCTACCGCAATATGGAAAAGATCCAGGACCGGATCATTGCCTTTGTATCCGGACATTCACATATCACGGCAGAACGGATGGAGGAGCTGATGTTGGATACCTCCCAGCTTGTAAAAGATGTGGGGACTATGCTGGAGGGTGAGGAAGCGGTAAAGGAAGGACTCATCGATGAAGTAGGAGGGATCCGGGAGGCACTGGACCGATTGTATACCCTTATCGAAAGGAAAAAAACACAGAAATAACCAGTTTTGTATGTGGCTTTTGATGATGCTAGTTGTATAAGACTAACATGGTTGCGCTGTGCTGTGGTAAAGAAATTTGACAGAAATTGTAAATCTACTCTTGTCATATGCTGATTTTTAGCGTATTATTAATAAAGGTTTATAATTTGCGCGAGGAGGAAGACCATGTATAAGGTTTTAAAAGCTGAAACGCTGGCAGCTAAGATCCATCTTATGGTTGTGCATGCACCACGTGTGGCAAGCCACTGTCTGCCAGGACAATTTATCATTGTGAAACTTGACGAAAAGGGAGAGAGGATCCCGCTTACCATCTGCGATTACGATCGCGAGGCCGGTACAGTTACCATCGTATTCCAGGAGATCGGAGCATCTACCATTAAGATGTCCGCACTGAAGGCGGGAGATTCATTCCGTGATTTCGTAGGACCTCTGGGATGTCCGTCTGAGTTCGTTCATGAGGATATCGAAGAACTTAAGAAGAAAAAAATGGTATTCGTAGCCGGTGGTGTCGGTACCGCACCTGTTTATCCGCAGGTTAAATGGCTCCATGAGCACGGCATCACAGCGGATGTTATCCTTGGTTCCAAGACTAAGGATATGGTTATCCTTGAGAAAGAGCTTGGCGCTGTTTCCAATCTTTATGTTACAACAGATGACGGTTCCTATGGCCGTTCCGGTATGGTAACAAAGACTCTTGAGGATCTTGTGACAAACGAGGGCAAGCATTATGACGTCTGTGTAGCGATCGGACCGATGATCATGATGAAATTTGTCTGTCTTCTTACCAAGAAGCTTGGTATCCACACAATTGTCAGCATGAACCCGATCATGGTTGACGGAACCGGTATGTGCGGCGCTTGTCGTCTCCAGGTCGGTGATGAGATCAAATTTGCCTGCGTAGACGGACCGGAGTTCGACGGACATCTCGTTGATTTCGATCAGGCTATGAAGAGAAGCCAGATGTATAAGACCCAGGAGGGCCGTGCATTACTGAAGCTTCAGGAAGGCGATACCCACCACGGTGGATGCGGACAGT
>JAHZFO010000006.1:4166-106837 GCA_019421285.1 Clostridiales bacterium | reverse complement strand
ATTTTATCACAGAACTTTTCGTTTGTCAAGAACTTTTTTAATTTATTTTTCGAAGTTTTTTCAAACTTCTTTGCTGTTCTTTCGATCAGCAACTCGTTTATTTTATCAAACTTATTTGCTTTTGTCAAGAACTTTTTTAATTTATTTTTGGAGATTAGTTTTTTCAAACCCATCACCAACTCTGCTATCTTATCAGATGTGAAGCGGTTTGTCAAGAACTTTTTCCATAAAAAATATCATTTTGTTTTGGCTTTTAAACGGAGAAGGAGGGATTTGAACCCTCGCGCCGGTTACCCGACCTACACCCTTAGCAGGGGCGCCTCTTCAGCCACTTGAGTACTTCTCCAAATGCCTAAATATAAAATGATATGTGTGGTCACTCATTCGTGACGCATGGTTTATTATACAAAAACCTTACCTTCTTGTCAACCCATTTTTTCGATTTTTTTGTTTTTTTCTTACCATAATAGAAAATACGCTTTACAGAGCCCTGCCAGCCTCTTATAACGTCAAAAAAAGAGCGCATGATACGCTCTTTTTTTACCGCTACGCGGTTACAACCGCTTCAATTCTCTTCTTTACCATCTCTGCGATCTCTGTCGTCTTCATTCCCTGGTACTCCTCATACGGGATTGGATCGAGGAAATGAACTTCGACTGTTACGGGACGAATTGTATTGGAGTCAAACGGAACAAAACAGTTTTTTAACGCAACCGGCACAATCGGACATTTTGCTTTTACCGCAATCTTAAAACTGCCGCTTTTAAACTCCAGCAGCTGGTTTCCCTTCCTGCTCCTCGTTCCTTCCGGAAACAGAATGATATTTTTCCCGTCTTTTACAACATCCGCTGCCTCATTAATCACCTGCATCGACTGCCGCAGATTTTCCCGTTCCATAAACAGCGCATGAATACAGGCAAAGACCTGCTTTAAAAACGGAACATGCTCTACTTCTTTTTTTGCAACAACCGTAAAGGTACGCGAGCATGCCCCTGCGATCGCCAGCACGTCGTACAGTCCCTGGTGATTCGGATACATCACAAAACCGTCCTGCTCCGGAAGATTTTCTGCTCCATAGGATTCCACAATGACGTTTCCGCCTTTGTTCGCCCGCTGTACAATAAAGCGCAGCATTTTAAAGTGCTCTTCCAGACTGTACTTGTCCGGATGCGCTGCATGGTAACAGAGCCGGCACCACATCCACGGAACCAGAAGCAGATTCCGCAGCACCATCAGTAAAATTCGTTTCATATTTTTCTCCCCTTCCCCAAACGAGAAAAACGTGCCTGAGCTTTTTTCTCTCAGACACGTTTTGCGACGCTGTATTATTCCTTCGTTTCCTCAGAAGCACTTTCGGTCTCTTCCACCGAAACCGGAGTCTCCTCGGATGCCTCTTTGTCTCTTACCTTTGCAATGCTGGCAACCTTGATTTCACCGTCCACATCCATCAGCTTGACACCGGACGTGATACGTCCCATAACAGAAATGCCGGAGCATGGTGTACGGATAATGATTCCCTCTGTGGTAATCATCATAATCTCATTATCCTCATTGACTGCCTTGGAACCGATCAGGTTTCCGGTCTTTTCGGTAATCTTATAGCATTTGACACCCTTGCCGCCGCGGAGCTGTACGGTAAACTCTGCCATCGGCGTCCGTTTGCCCATGCCGTTTTCGGATACGACAAGGAGATAGTCTCCCTGCGTGCAGATCTGCATGCCGACTACTTCATCGCCGTCCAGAAGGTTGATGCCGCGTACACCCATGGAAACACGGCCTGTCGTACGCACATCGTTTTCCTTGAAGCGGATACACTGGCCGAATTTCGTTACCAGAATAATCTCTTTCTCGTTATCAGTTGTCTTAACTTCAATCAGTTCATCATCATCGCGGAGCGCAATGGCAGCAAGACCCGTTTTTCTGACGTTCTCGTACTCTTCGAGCGGCGTCTTCTTCACCAGTCCCTTTTTCGTTGCCATAAACAGATAATGGCCCTTCTCATATTTGCGCATTGGAATAACAGCGGTAATCTTCTCTCCCGGCTGCAGCTGGAGAAGGTTGACAATCGCCGTTCCTCTTGCGGTTCTGGACGCCTCCGGAATCTCGTATGCTTTCAGACGGTAGACTCTTCCCGTATTCGTAAAGAACATGAGGTAATGATGGGTCGTCGTCATCAGAAGTTCCTCGATGTAGTCGTCCTCGATGGTCTGCATGCCCTTGATTCCCTTGCCGCCGCGGTTCTGGCTGCGGAAGTTGTCAACGGTCATACGTTTGATATAGCCCAGTTTCGTCATGGTGATGACGGTATTCTCGCGCGGAATCAGATCCTCCATGGAGAGATCGTACTCATCAAAGCCGATGGAAGTTCTTCTGTCATCGCCGTATTTTTCGGATACGGTCAGAATCTCCCTGCGGATAACGCCAAGAAGCACCTTGCGGTCTGCGAGGATGGCTTTTAACTGCTCGATGCGCGCCATCAGCTCTTTGTACTCGTTCTCGAGCTTCTCCCGTTCCAGACCGGTCAGAGCGCGCAGACGCATGTCTACGATTGCCTGGGCCTGGGCATCACTCAGATCGAAGCGTTCCATCAGGTTCTTCTTTGCCTCTGCCGCATTCGCGGATGCACGGATGATATGGATCACTTCGTCAATATGGTCAAGCGCTTTTAAGAGTCCTTCCAGAATATGGCTTCTCTCCTGCGCTTTGTTCAGGTCGTATTTCGTTCTTCTCGTCACAACCTCTTCCTGGTGCTGCAGATAATACGTCAGCATCTCCAGAAGGTTCATGACTTTCGGCTGATTGTTTACCAGTGCAAGCATGATCACACCAAAGGTATCCTGCATCTGGGTATGTTTGTACAGCTGGTTTAAGATGACGTTTGCATTGGCGTCGCGGCGCAGTTCGATACAGATGCGCATACCCTCACGGTTGGAGTGGTCCGCAATGCCGGTGATGCCGTCGATCTTTTTATCTCTTACCAGCGCGGCGATGTTCTCGATCAGGCGCGCCTTGTTTACCATGTACGGGATCTCGGTTACGATGATCTCGCTCTTTCCGTTCGGCAGTGTCTCGATGTTTGATACCGCACGAACACGGATTTTACCGCGGCCGGTACGGTAGGCCTCGTCGATGCCGCGGGTGCCGAGGATTTCTGCTCCGGTCGGGAAGTCAGGGCCTTTTACAATGCTGAGAATCTCCTCGAGATCTGTCGTACGGTCCTCCTCGATGATATTATCAATAATTTTTACAATGGCACTTACCACCTCGCGCAGATTGTGCGGCGGGATGTTCGTTGCCATACCGACTGCGATACCGGAAGTACCGTTTACCAGAAGGTTCGGGTAGCGGGCCGGCATAACAACAGGCTCTTTTTCGGTTTCATCAAAGTTCGGGGCGAAGTCTACGGTGTCTTTGTTGATATCCGCCAGCATCTCCATCGAGATTTTGCTTAAACGTGCCTCGGTGTATCGCATAGCCGCAGCGCCGTCGCCGTCGACGGAACCGAAGTTTCCATGGCCGTCCACCATCGGATAACGGGTTGCCCAGTCCTGTGCCATGTTGACGAGTGCTCCGTAGATAGAGCTGTCGCCGTGCGGGTGATATTTACCCATCGTATCACCGACGATACGCGCGCACTTACGGTGCGGCTTATCCGGCGTATTGTTCAGTTCACTCATGGAGTACAGAATACGTCTCTGTACCGGCTTTAAGCCATCGCGGACGTCTGGAAGTGCACGGGATGCAATTACGCTCATCGCATAGTTGATGTAGGATTCCTCCATCGTGTCTTTCAGATCGACCTCGTGAATTTTATCAAAAACATTATCTTCCATCTTTTCCTCCACTTCAGTTCACAGGACTTTTTAGATATCCAGGTTGTTTGCGTATTTTGCTCTCTCTTCGATAAAGTCACGGCGCGGTTCTACCTTGTCGCCCATGAGCGTATTGAAGGTAAGATCAATTTCAGAAGAATACTCTTCATCGAACACAACGCGGCGCAGAACACGGCGTTCTGGGTCCATGGTGGTCTCCCAGAGCTGCTCCGCATCCATCTCTCCCAGTCCTTTGTAACGCTGGATCTTATTATCTCCGCGTCCGATCTCATTGAGGATCTGATTCATCTGATCGTCATCGTATGCGTACCATACTTTTTTGTTTTTCTCAATCTTGAACAGCGGCGGCTGTGCCAGGTAAACGTGGCCCTGTTTGATCAGCTCCGGCATGAAGCGGTACAGGAACGTCAGCATCAGTGTGTCGATGTGCGCGCCGTCGACATCGGCATCGGTCATGATGATGATCTTGTCGTAGCGCAGTTTGGTGATATCGAAATCGTCGTGGATTCCGGTTCCGAATGCCGTAATCATCGCTTTGATCTCGGCATTGGCATAAATTTTATCGAGACGTGCTTTCTCTACATTCAGGATTTTTCCACGCAGAGGCAGGATCGCCTGCGTTGCACGGCTTCTCGCGGATTTTGCGGAACCGCCCGCGGAATCTCCCTCGACCAGGAAGATCTCACAGTTTTTCGGATCCTTGTCGGTACAGTCTGCCAGTTTTCCAGGCAGGGACATACCGTCCAGTGCGGATTTTCTTCTCGTCAGGTCACGCGCTTTTCTTGCAGCCTCTCTCGCACGCTGGGAAAGCAGGGACTTTTCAACGATCGTTTTTGCGACAGCCGGGTTCTGCTCCAGGAACAGCTCGAGCTGAGTGCTCACGATATTGTCGACTGCTCCTCTCGCCTCGCTGTTTCCAAGTTTCTGCTTTGTCTGGCCCTCGAACTGCGGCTCCTCGATTTTGATGCTGACAATCGCCGTCATACCCTCGCGGATATCCTCTCCGGTCAGGTTCGGTTCGCTGTCTTTTAACAGTTTATTTGCTCTTGCATATTCATTAAAGGTTTTCGTCAGCGCATTCCGGAAGCCCACGATATGGGTACCGCCCTCCGGCGTCGTAATGTTGTTGACGAAACCGTACGTATTTTCCTGATAGGAATCGTTGTGCTGCATCGCAACCTCAACGAGAACGCCGTCTCTTTCTCCCTCGCAGTAGATGATGTCCGGGTAGAGCGCCGTTTTGCTCTTGTTCAGGTAGCTGACAAACTCTTTGATACCGCCCTCGTAGTGGAATGCTTTTTCCACTACCGGATCCGTGCGCAGATCGCGCAGAACAATGCGCAGTCCCTTGGTCAGAAATGCGGTCTCGCGGAGTCTTGTTTTTAAAACGTCGTAATCATAAACCGTCTCCTCGAACATCGTATCATCCGGCAGGAAACGGACCTCGGTACCTGTTTTTTCGATCGGACAGGTATCGATGACCTCCAGCTTATTCATGGTTTTTCCGCGCTCATACCGCTGGAAATAAACCTTTCCATCGTGATAAACGCGCACCTCAAGCCAGTTGGACAGCGCATTTACAACGGATGCACCAACGCCGTGCAGACCGCCGGATACCTTGTACCCTCCGCCGCCGAACTTTCCGCCTGCGTGCAGCACCGTAAAGACAACCTCAACGGCCGGAAGGCCCGACTTATGATTGATGCCGACCGGAATACCACGGCCGTCGTCGATGACGGTGATGGAGTTGTCCGGGTTAATCGTAACGTCAATATTTTTGCAGTATCCTGCCAGTGCCTCGTCTACCGAGTTGTCGACAATCTCATAGACCAGATGGTGAAGTCCCCGTGCGGAGGTACTGCCGATATACATACCTGGGCGCTTCCGTACGGCTTCCAGACCCTCCAGAATCTGAATCTGGTCTGCACCATACTCTGTCTTTTCCATGTTCTCTGTACTCATTTAGATTCCTCCTGTTTCTTTGTGAAACACAGATCCCTCGACCACCTGGAATACGCTGTTTGCCTCAAAATGATTTTCGACAAACTCGTCCAGTCCGGTACAGGTAATCAGTGTCTGTATGCTGTGAATGCTCTGCAGAAGATAATTCTGCCGGCTGCCGTCCAGCTCCGACAAAACATCATCCAGCAGTAAAACCGGTGTATCGTGAATTTCCTCCTCGACCAGACGGATCTCCGCCAATTTCAGCGAAAGCGCCGCCGTCCTCTGCTGCCCCTGGGAACCGTATTTACGGATATCAATGTCGTTGACCCGCACACAGAAATCGTCCCGGTGCGGCCCGGTGTAGGACTGTCCGAAACGCAGATCACGCTCTCTTCCGGCTTTTAACTCTTCGGAAAACGCTTCCTCGGACACATTCGGTTCATAGGTAATCAGAATCTGCTCCTTTCCTCCGGTCAGATTCTGATGGATCTCGGATAAAATATCATTCAGGCGGCTGATAAACTTTTTCCGCTCGGAAATAATGCTTTTTCCATAGCGGACCATCTGCTCATCCCAGATCTCGAGCGTATCCGCCATTCTGCCGGAAAACGAAATCTCTTTAAGCAGCTTGTTTCTCTGTGCCACCACTTTATTATAATTGGCAAGCTCGATCATGTATAGTCTTGACAATTGACAAATTTCGCTATCGAGGAAACGCCGGCGCTCCGCAGGACCGTTTTTGATGATATTCAGGTCCTCCGGAGAGAAAAACACAATATTTACAATGCCAAAAAGTTCCGACGCTTTGCGGATCGGAACTCCATCGATGGCGATTCCCTTGGATTTATTTTTTTTCAGATGCATATCGATTTTATGCGTGCTGCCGTTCCGTTCCACCATCATCCGGATATGGGCTTCTTCCCGGTCAAACTGGATGATTTCGCGGTCCTTGCTGCCGCGGTGCGATTTTGTCGTACCCGCGAGATATAAAGCCTCGAGAATATTCGTCTTTCCCTGGGCATTGTCACCGTAGAGAATATTCGTTCCGGGGCTGATATTTATGCATAAGTTTTCATAATTCCGATAGTTCTTCAGTTCTAAAGATTTGATATACATGAGCACTCGTCCGTGAAAAATCAGCTTAAGTTTTTAAGCCTTATTTTTTAATTTGTATCTCATTTCCATTGTAGCAGACAACATCTCCGTCATAGAGCTTGCGGCCGCGGCGGGTATCTACTTCACCGTTTACGGTCACTTCGCCGTCCTTGATGACGAGCTTTGCTTCCACGCCGTCTTCTACCAGAGCAGCAGCTTTTAATGCCTGGCCCAGTTTGATGTAATCTTCACGCAGCGTAATAATTTCCATTTTTTCCTCCTGCACTGCCGTGCCTTTTCCTCACGTAAGTTCGCAGTTTTCAACCTGTGTGGCTGTAAAACCGCTGAAAGTTCTTTCAGAAAAGGTTCCGGCAGATTTCAAACTTATGTGACTTATCTCACGGAATTGAAGTTTACCGGCAGAATCAGGTAGATATAGCTCTCTTCTTCGTTCCGGATAAAACATGGAGCCTTCGGGTTGACCAGATAAATCGAAATCTCCTCGTCGTCAATAACACGAAGTGCATCGATCAGGAATTTCGGGTTAAAACCGATCATAATATCCTTGCCTTCTTTGTTGATATCGATCTCTTCTTTCATGGAACCCATCGCGGAGTTGATCTGCAGTTCCATCGCTCCATCCTGGATGTCGATGATGATCGGTTTTTTGTCGCCTTCTTTGACAAGAAGCGTCGCACGGTCGATACAGCTTAAGAATTCTTTTTTGTTGATCGTCACTTTTGTCTCGTAATCACTCGAAAGCATCTGGTCGATGCGGAAATATTCACCGTCGATCAGTCTGGAAACGACCGTTGTATCATCGAACTTGAACATAATGTGGTTTTCCGAGAAGTAAATATCAATCTGATCATCCATCTCGCCGGACAGAATTTTGCTGATTTCGTTCAGGGTTTTTCCCGGAACAACGACTTTTCGGTCCGGATACGAATCTTTCAGCTCAATTCTGCGGATCGCAATACGGTGTCCGTCCAGAGATACGACGCGAAGTGTGTTATCTTTGATTTCAAAAAGCTCACCGGTCATCAGTTTGTTGTTCTCATTGGCTGCAATGGAGAAAATGGTCTGACGGATCAGTTCTTTTAAGGTGAACTGGGAAATGGAAACACAATCGGAAGTTTCCAGAATCGGCAGATAGGAAAAATCTTCTCCTGACTGTCCCGGAATGCTGAATTTTGCTTTTTCGCAGGTAATTGTTGTTACCAGATTTTCATCTGTCTCTATTGTAACCTGATTATCCGGAAGTTTTCTTACAATCTCAGAAAAAATCTTTGCATCCAGAGCAACAACACCGCGTTCCAGAATCATACCTGTGACAAGGGTCTCAATTCCGAGTTCCATATCGTTGGAGGTAAACTTGATCTGGCTGGAAGATGCATCAATCAGGATACACTGCAGAATTGGCATCGTAGTTTTACCGGAAACAGCTTTCATCGCAATGGCAACGCTTTTTACAAGGTCTGCTTTGTCAAACACTAATTTCATAATTGTGGATAACTCTCCTTTCCTCACGGCTGGGTGAGTATGCTTATAAAGAAAAAATATAGTAAAAATCCGTAGTCTTAGTCGTAGGGGCTGTGGATATGTGGATAACCCCTTCGAGAATGCGGAAATACTGGAAAAATGGATCTGTATAACTCTGTGAATAATCGAACGTGAACCTGTGTATGAAATGTTGATAACTTCAGGCTCCAAATTTGTCCACAATTCATCCACAGGCTTTCCACATCGGTTTGTGCATAAATAAGGGCCTGTAAACCGATGCGTTTCTTCTTATATAAATGTAGATCGGTTCGAACTGTTTTGACAGAGTTACAGCTATGCCGCTTATTTAGACGGGTTAATCTTCTTCTTTAAGATATCTACCGTGTTGCGGACACTGTCTTTGGCACTCATTTCCTTTTCGATCTTCTCAATGCCGTGCATGACAGTGGTATGATCGCGGTCGCCCATCATTTTTCCGATTCCGGTCAGCGGGGCATCGAGCATTTCGCGGCACAGATACATTGCGATCTGGCGCGGGAATACGATTTTGCTGCTCCGCTTGCTGCCGACAATGTCGGACGGCGTAATATCGAAGTGATCTGCAACGGTGTCGATGATAAATTCCGGCGTGATGACCTTCTTCTCGTTTGGGGAGATGATATCGCGCAGCACCTGTTCTGCAAGATCAATGTTGATTTCACGTTTTTCAAGGTTTGCGTATGCAATGATTTTGTTGAGAGCGCCTTCTAATTCACGGATGTTCGATTTAATATTGGAAGCGATGTATTCGATCACATCGTCGCTGACGGAATAGCCGTCGAGTTCCTGCTTTTTGCGGAGGATGGCGATTCGCGTTTCATAATCCGGGCTCTGGATGTCGGCAAGGAGTCCCCATTCGAAACGGGAACGGATGCGGTCTTCCAGGATATCCATGTCTTTCGGGGGACGATCCGAAGAAAGGATGATCTGTTTGTTGGCGCCGTGCAACGTATTGAAGGTATGGAAAAACTCTTCCTGTGTTGATTCCTTTCCTATAATAAACTGCACATCATCGATGAGAAGTACGTCGATATTGCGGTATTTCTCACGGAATTTGGTCATTGCGGTGTTGTTGCTGTTTCGGATGGCCTCGATGACTTCATTTGTAAATTCTTCACTCGTTACGTAGAGAATCCGCGAAGACGGGTTCTTTTGAAGAATAAAATGTGCGATCGAATGCATCAGATGGGTTTTGCCCAGTCCAACACCACCGTATAAAAACAGCGGATTGTAGATTTCTCCCGGGGATTCGGCCACGGCGAGAGAAGCTGCATGGGCAAATTTGTTATTGCTGCCGACCACGAAGGTATCAAAGGTATACTTTGGATTCAGGTTCGGCACATAGAGATTTTTCTGGACGGGAGCAGGCGCTTTTTCCTGTTTCACTTCTTCCGGAAGAATAAAGCGGATCTCATAGTTGACACCTGTGATTTCCGCGATGGCCACTTTAATAGGAAGAGTATATTTTTTGCTCACGTAATCGAGACCCATTTTTTCGGATGGAACCAGGATTGTGATCAGATTGTCCTCAACCGAATGGATCGTAAGTGGTTCAATCCATGTAGTAAAGGAGATCTCAGATAATTCGTGCTCGTCCCGCACTCTCTGCAGTATTTCTTTCCATTTATCTTGTACGATTTCCATGCTTTTTCTGTCGCTCCGCTTCTATAATCATTGCTTTTTGGGGATAACTTCTGTCTGAAAAACGAAATTTTCCCCGAATAGTCGCATTTTTACTTCTATATGATATAATAAAATGCCGTTTTATTCAACCCAAAAATGTGGATAATTATTTTTTTATCCACAGAATGTGTAAAAAATTTTCCTGTTGATGAAATGGAGGATAGTTTGTGGATAACAGGGAAGCTTATGTTGATAAAATTGTGGATAGAGGGCTGGAAAAACCGAAATGTGTAAAGTCTGGAAAACTTATATACACATTATACATGGCGTAAATACTGGAAAAATTGGAAATGCCCACAGGTTGTACACAGCAAAACCGAAAGTTATCCACAAGGTTATCCACAGATTGTGGATAATGTTGATTACGGTTACAAGATATCGTGTGGAAAGCGCAAAAATCGAACTGGTATTTGTACGTGTGCGGCGGACAGTGTGGATAAGTTGTGGATAAACCGAAAATCAGCACACGGAAGGCACGGGCAGCGGCAGACCGGAAAACCGCGTCAGAGCGGCATTTTTCCCGAAAAAACTGCGAAAATTATTGATTTTAGGGTTGACGAAATGGGGGTTTATGAATATAATTGAAATGATGTTTTCTGTCATACATGTAGTGAAATACTGCCTCGCAGGCAGTTATTGATTAGAATTTAAAGGAGGTGCCTTATCTTATGAAAATGACATTTCAGCCGAAAAAAAGATCCAGAGCTAAAGTTCACGGATTCAGAGCAAGAATGAGCACAAAAGGTGGAAGAAAAGTTTTAGCTGCAAGAAGATTAAAAGGAAGAAAAAAATTATCAGCATAAAACCAAAGGCCGCATAAAATTTATGTGGTCTTTTCTTCTATCTAAAGCTATTCAATGAAAAGAAAATTTAGACAAATCATGAAGGAAAGAATGGATTCATGAAATATTCGGAAAGCCTGAAAAAAAACAGAGATTTTCAGCTGGTTTATAAGCAGGGAACATCGTTTGCAAACCGATTTCTGGTCATGTATGTGAAGAAAAATCAGCTGGGACGGAACCGGATTGGAATTTCAGTAAGTAAAAAGGTGGGAAACAGCGTTGTGCGCCACCATCTGGCGAGACTGATCCGGGAGAGTTATCGTCTGCATGAAGAGGAATTTCAGTGTGGAATGGATGTAGTTGTGATCGCAAGAGTTAATGCAAAAAACTGTACGTATTTCGAGATAGAGGGAGCACTTTTGCATCTGGGAAGACTACATCATATATTAAAGGAAACAGAAAAATGAAGACGGTATTGATAAAAGGTATCCGGTTTTATCAGAAGTACCTGTCTCCTCTGAAGAGGGTGCACTGCCCTTATACGCCGACCTGCTCGCAGTACGGGCTGGAAGCGATTCAGAAATATGGTGCTTTCAAAGGAAGTCTGCTGGCATTATGGAGAATACTGAGATGTAACCCGTTTTCACACGGAGGTTACGACCCTGTGCCGTAGATAAATAAGGAGGAAAAGACGTTTTGGATATCGTACTGAGTAAATCAACGTGGCCGATTATCGGGTGGGTATGCCAGATCCTCGGCTGGCTGATCAATGGAATTTATTTTTGTCTGGAAAAAATTGGAATTCCGAATATCGGTATTGCGATTATTCTGTATACGATTATCATTTATCTCGTTCTGACGCCGCTTCAGATCAAGCAGCAGAAGATGTCGAAGATGATGAGCGTAATGCAGCCGGATCTGCAGAGAATTGAAAAGAAATATCAGAACAAAAAAGACCAGGCTTCTCAGATGAAAAAATCTGAAGAAACCATGGCAGTTTATCAGAAATACGGTGTCTCCCCGACAGGAAGCTGCAGTACACTGCTGATTCAGATGCCGATTCTGCTTGCACTGTACCAGGTTATCTATCATATTCCGGGATATATCGGAAGTGTCCGCAATGTATTCCAGGGACTGACAACACAGATGATGGGTGTATCAGGATATTCTGACATCCTGACACAGTTTATCACAGATAACCGTGTTACCATGTACAGTAAAGTAAGTGAAACATTAACCGAAAATAACCTTCTGGACATGTTTTATGTGCTGAAACCGTCCCAGTGGACGAAGCTGGCTGACATCAGCGAGTTCTCCGGTATTGCGGATACCATTACAAAAACCGCCGCGGAGTCCAAGCATATCAACATGTTCCTTGGATTTAATATCACACAGTCTCCGATGGATGTCATCCGCGAGGGTATGGCAAACGGATCTGCGCTTCTGATTGCAGGAGCAATTCTGGTGCCGATTCTGGCATGGTTTACCCAGTGGCTGAACTACAAGCTGATGCCGCAGGCACCATCTTCCAACAACGGAAATAAGACAGCAAACTCCATGGAAAATTCCATGAAGACCATGAACACGGTAATGCCTGTTTTCTCCGCATTTATGTGTTTATCATTCTCCATCGGTATTGGTATTTACTGGATCGCCGGTGCGCTCGTTCGAAGTGTACAGCAGGTTATCATCAACCGCCATATGTCCTCGATCGACATGGATGAGGTGATCCGCAAAAACCAGGAAAAAGCTGCAAAGAAGAGAGAAAAAGCCGGCCTTCCGCCGCAGAAAATCACACAGGCTGCAACGCAGAGTGTGCGTAATATTCAGGTACAGGAGAACGAAGAGCCGTCTGCTGAGGAAAAAGAGGCAGCAAGAAAGGCTTCGACTGAGTATTACAACAGCAATCAGGAATACCGCGCCGGAAGCATCGCTGCGAAAGCAAACATGGTAAAACAGTTTGATGAAAAGAACAGCAAAAAGAAAAAATAGGGGGTAAATCTTTATGGAGTTTATCGAAGTATCCGCAAAAACCGTGGACGACGCCATTACAAAAGCCTGCATCGAGCTTCAGGCTGCCAGCGATAAACTGGAGATCCAGGTCATCAGCGAAGGCAGTTCCGGATTCTTTGGAATCGGAAGTAAACCGGCTGTGATCCGTGCCGCTGTAAAAGCCGCACCGGAAAAAGAACCGGAAACACCCCAGAAACCAGAGAAAAAAGAGGCAGCTCCTGCACCGGTAAAAGAAGCGCCGAAAAAAGAAGCTGTAAAGAAAGAAACGGAAAGAAAATCTGCTCCGCGTCAGGCAGAAACTGCAAGACGCTCCGAGCCAAGAGAAGAGCGTGAAGTAGTTCAGAGAACAGACGAGGAAATCGCCCAGATCAAGGCAACGGCACTTGAGTTCTTAAGCGGTGTATTCAAAGCCATGGAGCTCCCGGTTGAGATCCAGATGGAGTATAATGCCGAGAACGGTTCTCTTGAAGTTGATTTTGCCGGTGAGGATATGGGCATCCTGATCGGCAAAAGAGGACAGACGCTGGATTCCCTTCAGTATCTGACCAGCCTTGTAGTCAATAAAGAGCAGAAGGATTACGTTCGTGTCAAACTTGATACGGAAAATTACCGCAAGCGCAGAAAAGAAACACTGGAAAACCTGGCAAGAAACATCGCTTACAAAGTGAAAAAGACCAGAAGACCGGTTTCTCTGGAGCCAATGAATCCTTACGAGAGAAGAATCATCCACTCTGCACTGCAGGGAAATAAATTTGTGGAGACCTACAGCGAGGGCAGCGAGCCATATCGCCACGTTGTTGTAGCGCCGAAACGATAAGAAAGCGTAAAAAATATGCAAAAAGACGGTACCTGTGTAAAATACGGGGTACCGTCTTTTCTGGTTTTCTGCTAAAATGGAACTATTCAGAGCCATGCGAGAGGAAAGAAAAAATGTGGATCTGAATACTGGGATCCCCAAAAAGAGAGGTTTTAGAAAGGACTGGAAACAATGGCAGGATTTCATTTGGATGATACAATTGCCGCAGTGTCCACAGCGATGGCGCCGGCGGGAATTGGTATTGTAAGAATCAGCGGAAACGATGCATTCGAAGTGGCGGATCGCGTATTCCGTGCAAAAAAAGAAGGAAAAAAGCTTTCTGCGGTCAAATCGCACACCATTCATTATGGCTGGATTACCGAAGGGGAGGAAGTGATTGATGAGGTCCTTGTCATGGTAATGAAAGGACCGAAAACATATACGGGCGAGAATACCGTCGAGATCGACTGTCACGGCGGGGTGCTGGCGGTGAAAAAAGTGCTCGAGGCAGTCTTAAATGCCGGTGCGCGGGCGGCAGATCCGGGCGAGTTTACGAAACGGGCGTTTCTGAACGGAAGAATGGATCTGACGCAGGCCGAAGCGGTCATGGATGTTATTTCGGCGAAAAGTGCCTATGCCTTAAAAAGCTCCGAGAGCCAGCTTCGCGGAACGGTGAAAAAGGCGATCCGGGCAATCCGCAAGAAGCTGATTTACGAGATCGCATTTATTGAGTCGGCGCTCGATGACCCGGAGCACATCAGCCTGGACGGGTATCCAAAGCGGCTGGCCCAGGTTGTTGCGGAGCAGAAAAAGCAGGTGGAAAAGCTGCTTGCATCTGCGGATGAGGGCAAGATGATCCAGGAGGGCATCAAGACGGTGATCCTTGGAAAACCGAATGCCGGAAAATCATCGCTTTTAAATCTGCTGGCAGGCGAGGAAAAAGCGATTGTGACGGATATCGCCGGAACGACACGCGACGTGCTCGAGGAAAATCTGGTCTTAAAGGGCATTTCCCTTCGGATTCTGGATACGGCGGGGATCCGAAAAACGGCGGATACGGTCGAGAAAATCGGTGTGGATCGTGCTTTGGAGCATGCAAAGGACGCAGATCTGATTCTCTATGTGGTGGATGCATCCGTGCCGCTCGATGAGAATGATGCAAAAATCATGGAAATCCTGAAAGGGCGCAAGGCGATTGTGCTGCTGAATAAGTCGGATCTGACTGCGGTGATCGAAAAAGAGGAGATGGAGCAAAAGACAGGCGCTCCGGTCATCAGCATTTCCGCGCGGGAAGAGACGGGTATGGAAGAGCTGGAGGAACAGATGAAAAAGATGTTTTTCCAGGGCGAAATTTCGTTCAACGATGAGGTTTACATCACGAATGCGCGCCATAAACAGGCGCTTCTGGAAGCAAAAAAGAGTCTGGAGCTGACGGCAGGCAGCATCGAAATGGGTATGCCGGAGGATTTCTTTTCCATTGATCTTATGAATGCGTATGAGGAGCTGGGTTCGATCATCGGTGAAGCGGTGGGAGAAGACCTTGTGAATGAGATTTTCAGCAAATTCTGTACAGGTAAATAAAGGCAGCAAATGCAGATTACGAAGATCTGCCGGAATAGAGTTACAAGGAACGACAGCCGGATTTTGACAGAGTAAAAAGCTTAAGACAGAATCTGAAGCTGTAGATAGAGAAAGAGGATAAAAGAAAAATGGCAGTTTTAGAAGAAACAATTGATATTGCCGTCATCGGCGCAGGCCATGCGGGATGCGAGGCAGCACTTGCGGCAGCGCGGATGGGGCTGGAAACGGTTGTATTTACGGTAAGTGTCGACAGCATCGCCATGATGCCGTGCAACCCGAACATCGGAGGCACGTCGAAGGGACACCTCGTAAAAGAGATCGATGCGCTCGGCGGCGAGATGGGTAAAAATATTGACAAAACGTTTATTCAGTCGAAAATGCTGAATCAATCGAAGGGACCGGCGGTGCATTCGCTGCGTGCGCAGGCGGATAAGCGGGCGTACAGCCAGTCGATGCGCGAGGTTCTTGAAAATACCGATCATCTGACGATCCGCCAGATGGAGATTGCGGAGCTGATCGTGGAAGACGGTGTTCTGACGGGTGTAAAGGCCGTTTCCGGCGCGGTTTACCACTGTAAGGCTGCCGTCCTCTGTACCGGCGTTTATCTGAATGCACGGTGCATTTACGGCGATGTGAGCACGTATACCGGCCCGAACGGCCTGCAGGCGGCGACGCATCTGACGGATTCCCTGAAAGCGAACGGCGTGGAGATGGTGCGTTTTAAAACAGGAACACCGGCGCGTATTGACAAGCGGAGCATTGACTTTTCGAAAATGGAAGAGCAGTTTGGCGATGAGCGCGTTGTGCCGTTCTCATTCTCGACCGATCCGGAGAGCGTACAGATCGATCAGGAATCCTGCTGGCTGACGTATACGAATGAAGAAACGCACAAAATTATCCGCGAAAACCTCGACCGGTCGCCGCTGTATTCCGGCATGATCGAGGGAACAGGCCCGCGGTACTGTCCATCCATTGAAGATAAAGTTGTAAAATTTGCCGATAAAAACCGCCATCAGGTGTTCCTGGAGCCGGAGGGACGATACACGAACGAGATGTACGTCGGCGGCATGTCAAGCTCGCTGCCGGAGGATGTGCAGATTGCGATGTATCACACCGTGCCGGGTCTGGAGCATGCAAAAATCGTGCGGAATGCGTATGCGATCGAGTACGACTGCATCAACCCGAGACAGCTTCTGCCGTCCCTCGAGTTCAAGGCGATCAAGAATCTGTTTTCCGGCGGCCAGTTCAACGGCAGTTCCGGATACGAGGAGGCTGCGGCGCAGGGCCTGATCGCGGGCATCAATGCAGCGCTCCGCGTGCAGGGAAAAGAAGAGCTGGTGCTCGACCGTTCGGAGTCGTATATCGGCGTTCTGATCGACGACCTTGTGACGAAAGAGAACCATGAGCCGTACCGTATGATGACGAGCCGCGCGGAATACCGTCTGCTGCTCCGTCAGGACAACGCGGATCTGCGTCTGCGCAAATACGGCTACCGCGTGGGTCTGATCAGCGAGGAGCAGTATGAGGCACTGAAAGTAAAAGAACAGCGGATTCAGGAAGAGATTGAGCGCGTGGAGAATACGTATGTGGGAACGAGCTCGAACATCAATGAGCTTCTGGAAGAGTATGGATCAACGCTGCTTTCCGGCGGAAGTTCGCTCGCAGAGCTGATCCGCCGGCCGGAGCTGAATTATAAGATGCTGGCGGAAGTAGATCCGAAAAGACCCAAGCTGCCGGAGGATGTGCAGGAGCAGGTCAACATCAACATCAAGTACGACGGCTACATTAAGCGCCAGATGAAGCAGGTGGAGCAGTTTAAAAAGATGGAAGAGAAGAAGATCCCGGAGAACATCAATTACGACGAGATCCAGAGCCTGCGCATCGAGGCGAAACAGAAGCTGAACCTGTACCGTCCGATCAACATCGGCCAGGCGTCACGTATTTCGGGCGTTTCCCCGGCGGATATTTCGGTTCTGCTGGTGTATCTGGGACATAAATAAAGGACAGATATGCATGCCTGAATTACGTTCTTATGCAGCGAAGCAGCAAGTGTTTTGATACTGCGTGGACAGGAACAAAAAGTGCAGCGGGCACTTGGAAGAATAGAGTAGAACGGAGAACAACATGAAAGAATACAATCTTGAAGGATTTGAGCGCGGCCTTTTTGAGCTTGGAATCACACTTTCCGAGGAGCAGAAAACGCAGTTTCTGCAGTATTATGAGCTGCTTGTAGAGTGGAATTCGTTTATGAATCTGACGGCGATTACGGAGTTCGATCAGGTGATTACAAAGCATTTTCTCGACAGTCTGTCGCTGGTGAAGGTCTGTGATGTGGCACAGGCGGGACGCATTCTCGATGTGGGAACGGGAGCCGGTTTTCCGGGAATCCCGCTGAAAATTGCGTTTCCGGAGGTGGAAGTCGTGCTGCTGGATTCGCTGAATAAGAGGGTGAAATTCCTGAATGAAGTGATCGGACAGCTTGGACTTTCCAAAATTACGGCCATTCATGGAAGAGCTGAGGATTTCGCACGCCAGAAGGAGTACCGGGAGCAGTTTGATCTCGTGGTATCGCGCGCGGTGGCGAATTTGAGTTCGCTTTCGGAGTATTGTCTGCCGTATGTGAAGGTGGGCGGACGGTTTGTTTCGTATAAATCGGGCAAATTAAGCGAGGAGCTTACTGCGGCCCAAAAAGCGATTCATGTGCTTGGCGGCGAGGCAAAAGAGCCGGTTTATTTCCAGCTTACGGGAACTGAGGACGAGAGATCGTTTGTCTGCATCGAGAAGGGGAAGGCAACGCCGAAAAAGTACCCGAGAAAAGCGGGAACACCGGCGAAGGAGCCGATTCAGTAAAGAATAGTATATTTTGAAAACTGAGAGTCGCATTCTCGTTACTTCAATGATGAGTTAGACGCGCAAAATTTTGAATAAAAAAGCAAGGCAGCATACCACAGAGAAATTTGTGGCATGCTGCCTTGCTTTTTCGTTGGGAGAATAATGGTCAGATAAGTGAACATAATAGACCATCATACAAAAAATATGTGTTCCCAGAGATGCTTTATTATAATGTGTTTGAAAAGAGAAGTTGATGAAATTTTGTGATCACAAGATTCACGTCGAGCATGTAAAATTTTCTGTGATGCAAAATTTTATAAAGAAGGGAACACGCTATGAATATTTATGGTTACATACGAGTAAGTAGCCGAGATCAAAATGAAGATCGGCAGTTATTATCGTTGAAACGAATTGGTGTTTTGGAAAAGAATATTTATCTGGATAAGCAGTCGGGCAGAGATTTTAACCGTCCGCAATATCGTAAAATGATACGAAAATTAAAGAAAGATGATTTGTTGTATATAAAAAGTATTGATCGACTGGGAAGAAATTATGAGGAAATTTTGGAACAATGGCGTGTGCTGACAAAAGAAAAAGGTGTTGATATTGTTGTCCTTGATATGCCATTGCTCGATACTCGAAGGGGAAAAGATCTGATGGGAACCTTTTTGAGCGATATTGTTTTACAGGTGTTGTCTTTTGTGGCAGAAAGTGAAAGCAAAAATATTCGTCAACGGCAGGCAGAAGGAATTGCAGCTGCAAAAGCAAAAGGAGTGAAATTTGGCAGACCGTCGCGGTCGGTACCGGATAATTTTGATGAAGTTCATAGGGAATGGAGAGAAAAAAAGATAACGTTAAAGGAAGCTGCGAAAGCATGTGACATGCCGGTTGGGACGTTTTATGGGAAGATAAGAAAAATGGAAGATGAAAAGCAAATGACAGGAGAGCAGAATTTGTAAATGTGTACTTTTGCAAATTCTGAAAATTCAAGTTGCTTTGTTGTATTATACAATATTAGGAAGAAAAAAACAATGTGTTTTAGTGAAAATATATAAAGAAATAGAATGTATTTTCTGATCTGCAAAAGTACACTTTCTGAAAACGGGGGTATTAGGTAGGGGGGATGAAAAAGAAAAAATCGAAGTCCAAAACCAAAGATATAGAAGCAGGAGGAATGTGTTATGACACGAAAAAAACAGATGTATTTGTTTTTAATGGTCTTAAGCATGATGATGCTAATTGGATGTGGTAAGTCAACATCGGGAACCAAAGAAGTTACAGATGGCAGCATTGTGGTTCAAGTTCCAGAGGGCAGTACTGTAGAGAGTTTATTTGATTTTACATCTACAGAGAATATCAGCTTAAGTGGTGCAGCAAGTGGAATAATTCATGTGGGAAATTTGGCAAACGGCAACTCAGTAGTATGGAAATCAGATTCAGTTTTTCTGTATCTGCAAGGAAAAGCCCAAGATGTAAGTGTGATATATTACTCAAACCGGCTTGATGATGATCCGATTCCCTATAGCGAATTTAAAGAATAATTTATGGTTAATGTTTAAAAGAAGGAGAAAAATTAAATGACATATATACGTATCGGTGGCAGCAGTTTTTCTGATGAAGATATTTTTGCGTTTGTTATAGTTGTTTTAGTGATAGGAATCGCTTCCTGGATTGGATACTTTATTTTGAAATCAAAGGACAATTCCAAGCCACTGGAAAAATCGAAAGTAAAAATTCTTGAGAAACCAGTACAAAAAGGAAACATTGAATGGTATGTGGTTGAATTTGAAAATGGAGAGCGTAAAAAGCTTAGAAGTTTTCATGCAGACACCATATTTATTGCAGTAGGAGATGAAGGCATCCTGGAATATCGGGGAATTACAATTCAATCGTTTCGGCTATTAACAGCAAAAAAATAGATAAAAAAATAAATTAAGAGAGAAGGAAGGATATGGGAACAGCTACATATGTAAAAATCTGTTGTCCACGGTGTGGAGAAAAAGACTTAAATATTATAGGAGATCGGGATATAGGAGGTGCTGTAGCAAGCGGAATGGGTGTTTCTGTATTTGCTGGTACGAAAGCTGGAGTATTAGCCGGAGCGAGTGGCTTACAACAGAAGACATATTGGATCTGTAAAAAATGTGGAAGAAAATTTAGAAATCCAGATGAACTTACGGCAGAGATAGAAGCATACCAAAAACGGGCTAAAGGATTTAAAATTGTAGGAATAATAATGTCAGTATTGATGCTGGTAGCGGCGGTAGGAACGCTTATTAATGGAATCGGAATCATGGCATTGTTTTTCTTAATTATGGATGCGCCATTTATTTTATGTATGTGGGTATCTGCATACCAAGTTCAGAGCCGAAAACAAGAGCTGAACGAAATTATGGAAGGGATGCAAAGAATGTGGCAATCCGAATCCAAATAAAATAGTGTTCGTGATAAAAATTTAAAAATGTGGAGGGAAATAAATGCTTTGCAAAAAATGCGGAACAGAAAATCCAGATGGGGCAAAATATTGCAGTAAATGTGGAAAAGCGCTAAATGAAAAGTCACCTGCAAAAAAAAACAGAGAAAAGGGTATTGTATTAGCATTGTGTGTGATTGTAGCAGTCGTACTTCTTGTTTATACACTTGGGGGAAGAAGCTACAAAAAGACAATAGATACATTTGTAACGTCGCAGTTTGCGGTAGATGCACAATCTATTGTAGAATTGCTTCCGGAAAAGGTAGTAGATAAAGCATTAGAGGAGACAGGATATAGCAAAACAGAGTTGGTAGATGAGGCGAATGATTCTCTCAAGAAACAAGTGGATTCCTTGGATCAATCTCTGGGAGATGACTGGAAACTGTCTTATAAAATGACAAATGTTGAAGATGTGACAGATGATGACCTGGATGATTTAAAAAGCAATTATGAAGATATAAACGTAAAAGTATCTGCAGCTAAAACTGTAGAGGTTGAGTTTACTTTGAAAGGAGATGAAACAGAAGTAAGCAATTCTCTGGAAATATCTGTAATAAAAGTAGATCGTTCTTGGTATTTAGATCTGTATACAATGGGAAACCTGTTTTAGAAGAAAAATCAGATGAAAAAAGGACTCTGTATGTTTTATACGGGGTCCTTTTTTGAAAGGAGCACAAATGGAAAAGAAAATGAGAAATATTTTGATCGCGTTGATAATAGGGTTTCAAGTATTTCCGATTACGGTATATGGAAAAGGGAAAGATGCTTTTCTGGCATATCAGGAAGCAATGCAGAAAACAGTCGTGTCAGGAAACTGGAAAGAAGAACTGGATATGGATGCAGATATGACAATTATCCAGGGAAAAGCAAAAACGAAAACGAAAGTTACATTGGATGCAGTTACAGCGGTATCTGGTTATGATGAGAATGACAGTTCTGCAGTTCAAATGACAGGCTCTGCCAGTATGGCTGTACTTGGACAAAAATATATATGGAATATGACGTATCGAGATGGGACGGCTCATTATGAATATAAGGAACCAGTAAGCAAAACGGTAGATGTTGAGATGAATCCAAATTATTTTCAGTTCTCTTCATTAACGCAGAATATGATGAAAAAGAGTAAAATTTCTGGAAATGAGATTACCTTTACAATTCCGGCAGAGAAAGCGAATGAGATAGGAGTAGCCGCTGCTCAGATGGTAGAGGGAGTAGAAAATTTAAAATACAGCGATGTAGAAACAAAAATAACCATAGATAAAACAACAGGAAAGATTGATGAAATTCTTATGGACTTTCAGGCATCTATGCAGTATCAGGGATATGATGCGGATATGCAGTATACAGTAAAATATAAATTTTTAAGTCTCGATCAGGGTGGAGCAGAGGAAACGGAACAGCAGAAGAATGAGGAGGAAAGCACACCAGAAGATGGATTAGCGGTTTATTCAGATTATACCAGTCTGAGTATTTGTAAAGATAATATCATTACGTTAAGTGCTGGAATTTTCAACAATGGAGAACTGATGGATGATGTTTCCGGAATTACATTTTGGGTAGATGATTCATCAGTTCTTGAACTAAAAAAAACAGGTGTGGCAGATAAACGACGTTATACAGAATGGAAAGGAATTCAGACGGGAACGGCACATGTGTTTTTTCAAGACACAAATACAGGGTATATGAGTGAGATTCCAGTTACAGTGTATAAAGACCATGAGTATTCCTATACGGTAAATGCTGTGCCTGTACAATATATTGAAAAAGAATATGCTACCAATATTTATAATATGAATGGTTTATATATTGACAATTATGCATATGAAATAAATAAAGATAATAGGACAGCAAGTGTATCGTTTGATGTATACAACAGCAGTTACATATATGGAAGTGTAGAGACGTATGATGAAAATGGACGTTTAAAAGATGTGATTTTGATTAAAAAGATGAGTTCCAGTAATACGAGTATGAAAGGTGCATTGTGGGATAACACAAGTGGATTGATTTCTGATTTGAAAGATGGAACAATAGGAAGTTATCGACAGAAAAGTGGATTTTCAAAAAAGACGTCAGTCAAGATAGAAATACCAAAAGATGGGTATATTAAAATCAGCAATGATCCACAGGATTCGGCAGTGGTCAATATTATAAATTCAGCGGATCTCCTGATTGGCATTGGCAAACTGGCAAAGACGATCAAAAATTTTGATGTGGACAGTGAAGTATTTAGCGAAGCATTGACTAAAAAACTGCTGGAAAGTAAAACATTTGTGACTTTAATTGAAGATGGAAGCGAGCTTCCGCAAAATTTATGTAAAGGTGTTTCAGATAAAGTATTTTTTTCGACAGAATCGTTGGGTTCATTTAGCGAAACCATTATAAAAAATTTAAATGAATTTGATTTGATGGAGGTCATTGAGGATACAGCTAAAGATTTCGGTGTGAGTATTGGCGAAAAAATATTTCATTTTGTATCTGGTCCTGCAGGAAAAGCTTTAGATGCAATATTTGTTATGGGAAAAGTTGAAAATGAATTTTTGCAGCATATGAATTTTATCAGGTCGCAGGGCGTGGGTTCTGTTTATATCCAAAATCAAAAAGGATTTCGGGCATCGCAGCAGATCAGGGTGGAGAGCAAAAATGGATTTTCAGATGAAACATCGTTGAGCGTTTTTAAAGTGGAGTTGGATTCTGAAAAATTGGAGGAACTAAAGAAAACAAATTTAGCGGCTTACAATGCGATTAAAGATCGAACATCTTACACATACAATATTTCACTTATGGAAAGCGGAGAAGAAATACAGCCAGAACAAAATGTGCAGGTATATATTCCAATTCCAGAAAAAATGAAGCTTTTTGCCTATCTTGGAAAAACAAAAATTTACAGGGTGGAAGCGGATGGATCCTTAACAGAAATGGATGTGAAAATAAAAAATGGAGAATTTACATTTGAAACATCACATTTTAGCGTTTATACATTGATAGAGGAGAGTCTAAGAAAAGAGATTATGTTAGTAATATTAAGCATTTTAGTTTTTGCTGGAATATTAATATATTTGAGGAAAAGAAGAAAAAATAAATTGTAGGGCATTGTGTAACAAAAAAGAATGTATTAAATCAAGTATAAAAAAGCAAATAAAGGTCATATCCAGTTATGGTGTAGAATTACGAAAACAAAATATTCCGATCAGCCAGACATTGGAGATTTACTGTTTTGCAGTTGCTGATTCGTCTTATATCGAAACTGACGATGCACAAGGAGGAACCAATATTGTCCTTGATGTTGCAGATCAGCCGGTGAAACATCAAAATAAGATGTTGGTAATTATTTTAGGAATTGGGATTCTGGCAATTGGTGTTATAGCTATTTTAGCAATTAAAAGGAAACAAAGAAAGTGAAAGGAAAGACCGGATGAAACATATCTAAAAACTAAAAGCTTGTAATGAAGAAACAGGTGCTATCTGAGAAAAAGAGATAGCACCTGTTTCTTCGTTATCCACAACAGCCCGGAATCAAAAATCCGATGTAGCTGATGAGAAACAGTACAAGCCAGACTGCTCCCGGCAGGAGTGTCAGATGGCAGGAGGCGCGTTTCCACTCAGCGGGAAGTTTTGCAGTGAGTGAAGAATAGCCGTCATCGATCCAGACCATCAGCGGGACAAGCGCCGGCATCAGGTAGCGGCCCTGCGACTGGTAATCGCTGAAATACGTGTTGTACATGTCCATGAACAGCGTGATCAGGCAGGCGAGGAGCAGCATCACAAAGAGGAGAAGCTGCGGCTTTTTGCGGAGCCAGTGCGGGACCATGGCAAGGAACAGAAACAGCAGGAATCCGAACGCCATCAGCGCACCGTACAGCAGGTAAAGCACCATCGGAAGATGGACGGTCATGTAGGAGAACGAGCCGATGAAGCTGCTGACGGTTGAAAACAGCCAGTTGGAGGTACGGCCCTCCGGGGTCTGTAAATACGTCTGCTTAAAGCTCCAGCCTTCGGATGCCGGTGTCTGCCGGTTTTCCGGTTTGTACTCCTCAGTGGCATACAGCGATGCGGATTCCTTTGTGGTGCGCATGCCGAGCAGGTCTCCGTCGTGGATGACGGCATTGCGGATGAAGAACCAGCCGCCGATCAGGAAGGCAATGGCAAAAACCAGAAACGCTTTGGCGAAGATCTCCTTTGCCGGTTTTCTGAAATGTATCATTAGCGCGAAGAACAGAAGAATGCTGCAGAGCAGGTACGCGTAGGCGTTGTAGTACGACAGCGCGCAGAGTCCGCAGCCTGCTCCAAGGCCGATGCAGTCTTTCTTGCAGAATGCGCTTTTCATGCCGCGGATCCAGAAGTAGATGATCAGTGCGACCGTGAAAACAGCAAAAGAATCGTTGTTTACATAGCAGGAGAGGAACACGAACTGCGGCAGGAAACCGACGAAAATACCGCCAAGCAGTGCCGATTCGCGGCGTTCAAAGAGCTCTTCTCCGATCAGAAAGACAACGATCAGTGTGCCGGTGCCGGAAAGGACGCTGGTGAGGCGGGCGGCAGTTAAAAGAGCCGCTGCACTTTTCGTAAACAGCGATGTAATGGCCATAAACACGGAGCTGATGATCGCGGTCAGATACGGATACAGCGCATAGGAGAATCCCCACAGCGGATGGCGCACCGATTCTTCCATGCCGTTCGGCAGTGTGTGGTGTGAGACGATGTATTCCGGAATCAGCATCCGCATCGCCTCATCGGGGGCGTGTTCGGTTTTCAGGAAAATCGAGGTGCCAAAAGAGATGCAGAAAAAGCCGAAAATCAGCATATACTTGGCCCAGTAGTAGTCTTTTTTATTCATAGAGTCTCCTAAAATCTCCAGTCCCGGACGGGAAAAAGTCCGGCGTAATGTTTCGCGGCGGAACAAAAATGGAAAAGCGTCCGTCCGCGGATACGTTATAGTATACATGATTCTTATGGTAAAAGAAATTGATTTTTCGTCGAAAAACAAACAAATTGCTCCATGGCTTCACCGTTTTTTCACAAATTTTCCAGCAAATTATCACATTTTCAGAATAAGATAAAGTGTCTTTAGAGAATGAGAGCATCTCCGGCTCTTTTGCCAGAAAGGCCAGGCCGGAACTGCTTTAAGAAACAAGGAGGAAGGAACATTGATAGAGGTTAAAAATCTGGTGAAACGCTATGGCGACCACGTAGCTGTCAACAACCTGAGTTTTACCGTAGAAGAAGGCCAGATCTATGGTTTCCTTGGCCCAAACGGCGCCGGAAAATCAACGACCATGAACATCATCACCGGCTATCTGGCATCTACGGAGGGCGAAGTGCTGATCAACGGGCACAACATCCTGGAGGAGCCGGAGGAGGCAAAAAAATGCATCGGCTATCTGCCGGAGCTGCCGCCGGTCTACACGGACATGACCGTTCTGGAATATCTGAAATTCGTGGCGGAATTAAAGAAAATTCCAAAGGATCAGAGAAAGAAACAGATTCTTGAGGTCATGAATCTGGTGAAGATCACCGATATGCAGAACCGTCTGATCAAGAACCTGTCGAAAGGATACCGACAGAGGGTCGGACTGGCACAGGCAGTGCTCGGTTATCCGCCGATCATCATCCTCGATGAGCCGACGGTAGGCCTGGACCCGAAGCAGATCATTGAGATCCGCGATCTGATTAAATCACTGGGCAAAAAACATACCGTTATCTTAAGTTCCCATATCCTTTCCGAGGTCAGCGCCGTCTGCGATTACGTCATGATTATCGCAAAGGGACAGCTTGTTGCGAGCGATACCCCGGAAAACTTAAGTAAACTGATGCTTGGATCAAACACGGTTACATGTACCGTTCACGGAACGAGAAAGCAGCTGGTTCCGGCGCTTAATGCGCTCGATGCAAAAGAGATCCAATATGAAAATACGCCGAATGAGGAGCAGATTAAGGTAAAAATTACCACGGAAAAGGATAAGGATATCCGCGAGGAGCTGTTCTATGCACTGGCAAAGGCCAACTGCCCGATCCTCGAGCTGACTTCCTCCTCGATGTCTCTGGAAGACGTCTTCCTGGAGCTGACCGATGATTCCGGAAAGGCTGCAAGAAAGCTGAAAAAAGCAGAGAAAGAACAGCTGAAGCAAAAAGAACGTGAAAAAGAATGTGAACCGGAAGCAGACAAAACGGCTGTCGGGGAAGTGTCGGAAGAAAAAAGCACAGATGCAGCGGAATCAGCCGCTGAAACAAAACAGGAGGAGGGAGACGCACAATGACGGCGATTTATAAAAAAGAGTTAAAAAGCTATCTGACAAGCATGGTCGGATATCTGTTTATGGCGTTTACTCTGGCGCTGTTCGGCCTGTATTTTACGGCCATCAACCTGCAGCAGGGTTACCCGGAGATCGGATATGCGCTGCAGAATTCCGCATTTATTCTGCTGATCGCAGTACCGGTTCTGACAATGCGTGTCCTGTCGGAGGAGCAGAAAAATAAAACGGATCAGCTGCTCCTTACCGCACCGGTAAAAATTTCCGATATTATCCTTGGAAAATATCTGGCGCTTCTCACCATTTATGTGATTCCGGTGCTGATTATGTGCCTGTATCCGCTGCTTCTTGGAACCCACGGAACGGTTTCCTACGCCGTATCCTACACTTCGATCCTTGGTTATTTCCTGCTGGGGGCAGCCTATATTTCGGTCGGCGTGTTTGTTTCCTCCATCACCGAGAGTCAGGTCATCGCAGCCGTTGTCGGCTTTGTGATCCTGTTCCTGTGCTATGTGGAGAGCGGTATTGCAAATTTCTTCCCGGAGGGAGCCGGAAGCTCCTTCTTTGCTTTCTTTATCATCATCGCGCTGGTATGCCTCTGGATCGGCAGTATGATTAAAAACCCGATCATTACCGGTGTGATTGCCGTGATCGGCGAGGGTGCGCTGACGGCAGTTTACTTCACAAAATCCACCTTTCTCGAGGGTAAAATCCAGGATCTGCTCGGTATATTCAACATGGCGGGCCATATGGATAACTTTGTGAACGGTATTCTGGACATTGGCGGTGTTGTTTACTACCTGTCCGTCATTGCAATCTGCACTTTCCTTGCAATGCAGTCCCTGCAGAAGAAACGCTGGAATTAGGAGGTGGAGACGATGAGCAGCGAAAAGAAGGAAAAGAAACAGCATAAAATGAATTTTAATATTAAAGAAAAGCTGAAAAAGACGTTCTCCAAAGAACATCTGAAGGAAGTGTTTACCGGAGAGGAGCAGAAAAAGCACCTGAAACAGGGCTCTTATTCTTCAATTATGACGGTGATTGTTCTGGCTGTGATTGTGGTTATTAACCTGATTGTGGCGCAGATTCCGACCAGTAAAACACAGATTGACCTGAGTACGCAGAAAATGTATTCCATTACAGATGAGACGAAAACGGCATTAAAGGATCTCGATCAAGACGTTACCCTGTATTATATTGTGCAGAAGGGCAGTGAGGATGACACCATCGAGAAGCTGCTGGAGCACTACGATGAGCTTTCTGACCATATCAAAGTAGAGACAAAAGACCCGGATCTGTATCCGAAATTTACGAGTCAGTATACCGATCAGACGGTAGCTGCAAACAGTGTAATTGTCGTATGCGGCGATAAGAGCAAGGTGGTCAGCAACAGTGATATGTGGGAGACTTCCACAAACTATCAGACCTATCAGACACAGACAACCGGCTTTGACGGCGAGGGTCAGATTACCAGCGCCATCACGTATGTGACGAGTGAAAACAACCCGAAGGTTTACTGGGTAACCGGCCACGGCGAGGCTTCCGAGAGTGATCTCTCTACAAACTTCAGTGATGCCATTAACAAAAACAATGTGGAAATCAGTGATCTTGCCCTGATGACAGACGATATCCCGGAGGATGCCGAGGAGCTTGTGATCATGTCCCCGACCACCGATTTCTCCGAGGATGAGGCAAATAAAGTCATTACCTACCTGGAAAACGGCGGAAAACTTCTGATGTTCACCAGCTATACCGGAACGGATATGCCGAATCTGGATTCCATACTGGAGAACTACGGCGTGAAACGCTCCAGCGGAATTGTTGTGGAGACCGATTCCCAGCATTATTATCCGCAGATGCCGTATTATCTGCTGCCGAACATTCAGAGTGATGACATTACAACCGAAGTAAAGAGTAATTACATTCTGATGCCGGTTGCACAGGCAATTCAGAAGATTGATTCTTATCGTGATACCATTACGATCAAGAGCCTTCTGACGACCACCGAGGACGCTTATATTGAAAATGACCCGGAGAACAGCACCTGGTCGAAGAACGCGGACAGTGAGACGGGCGCATTTGACCTTGGCGTTTCCATCACAGAGACTGTAGATGATAAAGAGACACAGATTATTTATTTCTCGAGTGCATCAATGCTGAGCAGCCAGATTGACCAGGCAATCAGCGGTGCGAACTCGAAGCTGGCAGCGACTGCACTGACCTCCATGTGTGATGTGGAGCAGACCGTTGTTATTCCAAGCAAGAGCACAAGCTATACAAACCTGGTATTTACACAGGGAGCAGTTAACACCTGGTCTATTATTACCATTGCGGGAATTCCGCTGGTACTTGTTGTGATTGGCGTGATGATCTGGATGAAGAGGAGAAAACAGTGATGAAGAAAAAAGGAAAGATGGCGGCCTGCCTGATCCTTTTGGTACTGCTTCTTGCCGTATTGGTGGTGCTGACGAAGAAAAACAGCACCGCCGATGCGGACAGTAGCAGTTCGGATTCTGGTGCAGACGCCGAAAAAGTGGTTGATTTTTCAAAAGATGATGTAACGGCGCTTTCGTTCCAGATCAACGGAGAGACGGTGTCCTTTACGAAAACAGCAGGAGACGATGATACCGATATCTGGACATACGACCAGGAGGATGGATTCCCATTGGATGAGGGCAAGATAACGAGCGTTTTAAGCTCTCTTAGCAGCATGACAGCAGAAAGAGTCATTGAAGGCGATGAAATCGATTCTATGGCCGATTTCGGGCTCGAGACGCCGTCTCAGGAGGTTGTAGTGACTGCGGGAGACGAGAAAACGACGATTCATGTCGGAGATAAGAACAGCTCGAGCAGATACTATATTTATCTGAACGATGATACGAGTAAGGTTTATCTGGTAAGCACATCGCTTGGAACGATGTTCCCGTCCGATATGATGGAGTGGGCGACAACGGAATCCATGCCATCTGTGACGGCGGAAAACATTACAAAGCTGCAGGTGGAGGGTGAGAACGGATATACGCTGACAAAAGAAGTAAGCGCTGCTGATTCGGCACTTCAGACGGATGAATGGCAGGTTGTGGACGCAGATGGAGCGGCACATGGCGGTGATGCGGATTCGATCGGCACCATGACAAGTGCAGTGGCATCTCTTAGCTTTGGAGATCTTGTTACGTACAACGCATCGGATCTTTCCCAGTACGGACTGGATCAGCCAAAGACGACGATTCGCGTGCATTACACAGAAGAGCAGGAGGTTGCTTCGGATGATGCGACGACGGCCGATACTTCTTCGGATTCCACAACAGATTCTGCATCAAGCGACAGCACTGCAACGAGCTCTTCTTCCGAAACGACAACCGTTACGGTGGAGAAAGATCTGGTATTGTATGTCGGCAATGCAAATGAGGACGGCGGTTCTTATTACGTGAAGCTGGACGGCTCGAATGAAGTTCATCTGATGACGGCTTCGAACGTTGAAACCTTCACCGGAAAGAAGGCATCTGATTTCTGGAACATGTATATCGGCATGGAAAATGTATCGGATCTGACGAGTCTTGATATTACGTATAACGGCGAGACGAAGACGTATGTACGCCATGTGGAAGAGAAAAAGGATGACGACAGCGATTCCACAACACAGGAAATCAGTTACACCTGCGGCGATGAAACGATTGATAAATCAACGTTTACCACATTCTATTCTTCACTCATTGGCCAGAAGGCGCAGACGAAGGATGAGAGCCTCGTACAGGCCAAGGATGCCGAGTTTACCGCAGTCTTCCATATGACAGACGGCGACCTGACATTTGCTTACAGCCCGTATGATTCGAGCTTCTATTACACGGTAGATGAGGACGGAGTGCCGTCTCTTGTGAATAAAAATAACGTGAAGACCATGCTGGAAAATTACGGGAAACTGCTTGCGGCAAAGACGGAAGATGACAGTTCTTCGGATTCGGCGGAATAAAGAGTCATTAAAGGCTGGTTAAAATTGAAAACGGAGGATTTACTGATTTTCTCATCTCAGTAAATCCTCCGTTTTCTAAATCACTCTGATAAATCCAGTTCTTCCTCTGTTTCATCTGCGCCTGGAAAATCCGTTGGCGGAGTTACATATGTTTCCATTTCGTCTTTTATCTCATCCATATTATAAATTTTTATCATTTCCTCCGGTTCCGCGTCTGACTCATTTTCAATCTATTCTCCTAAGCTAAACAGCATTGGCTCATTCTCATCTCTTTTCTCGCTTGCTATCTCATAAACATTTACATATTCCCCCGGTGAAGTAAGCCGGAGAAGGGAGTTGATTTGGGTGTAAGGACAGTGTAGAATAAATATAAATAAAAAACAGGAATTTTTAGATAAATCTGGATATAAAAAGAGGCGATATGTATGGTAGAAAGTACTCATTATGATGCTTTTATTAGTTATAGACGAGAAAATGGATTTTTGATGGCACAGGTTATTTATGACAGATTAAAAGAAAGGGGGATACAATGCTTTTTTGATCTTCAGGAATTACGCTCCGGAAAGTTTGATGAAAAGATATTGGTTGCAATTCGTGAAGCGCACACATTTATTTTGATTCTTCCAAAAGATGCTTTGAACAGATGTGTGAATGAGGATGACTGGGTTCGACGGGAAATTATTGAAGCAGTACGTTGTGATAAGGTAATTATACCAATAATGTATGATGGATTTGAATGGCCTAAAAAGTGGAACGCAGAAATTCCGAAAGAGTTTTATGGTCTTGAGAAAAATAATGGGGTTTCTGGAACGCAAGAATATTTGCCTGCTATGATTGATAAAATTATAAGTTACATGCCACAGGAATTGATTCATTTGAAGTATACCTTTGTAAGTGATACAAGAAAGATGGAAGAGAATACAAGAGATACTACTATAGAAACCGAGTTTATTTCTACCGAGAAATATTTTGGAGATTGTATTGTAAATAGTGAAAGTATAGAGAGAATAGATATGGCATTTCATGCTGGAGCAGAATGGTTTACAAGTATAGAGAAAAATGATCAGTTATACACCATTCTTGATAAGAGAATACAGGTTAGGGTTTTATTGAATTTCCCAGATGTATCAGAAATAGTGGCAAAGCATATGCGTCATAAACACAAACATTATATGAAATTCGAAGAATGTATTCGAAATTGGCAAGAATTGAGCAGGGAATATCCAGATTTAGTTGAGATTCGAATTGTAGATATACCTATATTACGAAGATATTATTCGTTTCATATGAAAGATGCACATAAGGATTCTGTCAATGTGAAGCATTATACTTATGATAATGCTCGTCCAGATAAGAACTTTCAATCGATTTTTAATTGCAAGTCCCCATATTTTATGTTATATCGAAGCGAGTTTGATTATTTGTGGAATCAAGCAATCGTGCTGAGTGAAAGGCAAGTGTTTAATCTATCGAATAAAACTGGTAAATCTGTAGATACGGTTTCGTTTATTACAACGTGTTTGAATGATATAACGAGTGTCTCTGGAATAGATATGTATTTTAGAGGTGGGTCGGAATGGCACCTTAATTCTGCAGTGGTTGAATTGTTATTGCATCTTCTTGAAAAAAGAATTAAGTTAAGAGTTATTATCAATGAAAAAGATACGGTGGAAGAAACTGCAAAACACATGAGGCATAACCTTAGAAAATATTATGGTTATGATAAAAATGTTTCCAATTGGGTGGAGCTTTCAAAAAAATATTCGGAATTAGTCTCTGTACACTTAGCAGAAGTACCATTGATGCGTAGATACTATAATGTTTATGGAGAACAAAAAGGAAAAATGAAAATTTCATATTACACATATGGAAATCCATATCCGGAAAAGGATTGCCTGAGTATTTTTGATTCATCAAATTTATCATATAAGCTGTATTCTGAGGAATTTGATTATCTTTGGGAAAAAGGAAGCCATGATGTATCGTAATATGACATTGATGGAAATAAGGTTTTTGCTACATACATAAATTTGGGGGAATTATATGAGATAGGACCGCGATATAAAGAAAAATAGAGGTGAAAAATGATGAGGATAATACGAATATTTGTTGCGTCATCAATCGTTTCTTTTTGCAGTGAAAGAAAACGAATGGGAGCTCTTTTTTGTGAATGGAACAATAGACTTGTTAATAAATCTATTTTTTTTGATGTGAAATTCTGTGAAGAACTTGACAATGCAGTGCCAGAAAAAAGAAAACAGGATGAGTATAATTCATATATCGAAAACAGTGATTTGTTTGTTATGTTAACAGATTCTGAATGTGGAAATTATACTATGGAAGAGTTTGAAGTGGCGCTGCATAGTAAAAATAAACCACGAATTTTGGCTTTTTGTAGGGAAGACACAACCGAGCTTTCTGATTATGTTGAACGAATTAAAAATACGATTGGGAATCAAGGAGAATTTATTTTTTATTCAAACTATAAAACAGAAGTTGAACAATATCTGTTATCATATTTTCAAAATTATATTAAAAAAAGTGACATCAACACTGTACCTGATAAAAAATTAACAAAAATTTTATTTTTTTTGGGAGCATCTGAACTTCAATATGAAGATGAACGAAACGAAATCTTAAGATTTATTTTGAGTTTAAATGAGAAAATGTTAAAAAGGGGGATTTATATTCAGGCTGAGCCAGATATTGTTAATAATTCAACTAATTGGACTGTACAAATAGAAAAACATAAAATTTTAATTGATGAGTCAGAGATAGCTTTTTTTCTGTTTTTTTCTGAAATTGACACATTGCTTGAAAAAGATTTCAAGTATGCAGTAGAGAGTTTCAAAAAGAAAAAATATCCTAAAATATTCACCTATTTTTTTGATCAAGTACTCACAGAAAGTGAGCAAATAGTGAATTTAAAAAGATACATAGATTGTGAAATGAATCATTATTATAGTGAATTTTCTAATGTTGATAGTATTAAGTTAAGTATTCTTATTCAGTTGGCAGACAAGCATATTCCAGGATTTAGTATATCTGTTGATGACGGTCGTATTAGCGATGAAATTCAACGCCAAGATTTACTTGATGTTAGTAGTTTGAACATATTTTCTAAAAATGATACCTTAATCAATCTTAGAAAAAAATTGGACAATTTATCTCATGAGTATGAAAATGTTGCAAAGGAATTTTCGAATGATTATGAACGACGTGATCTGATTGTTAAGCTGTCAGAGATTGATGATGCGATGAATATAGTAAGTGAGAAAATTCATAAGGAGGAAAATGAAACCCTGAAGATGCTCTTTGAAATGCATAGGAGCGTGGCTAATGGAGAAATGAAACAAATAGTAAAAAAGGCTTATCGTTATCTAGAGGCGGGAAAGATTGTAGAAGCATCAAAAATTCTGAATAAACAGACTGTAGATGCGATATACAGTGAATACCTAAACGCTCAAATCACAAACTTGAGTCAGGAAATCAGGGATGCTATCCAGATGTATAAGTATTCAATTCATATTCAGAAAATGTTGGAAGAATCAGAGGATACAATACATACAATTATTTCTTGTTATGAGGAAATAATGAAATATGTGGATGCATCGGTTGATGTAGATATTGATGTTATATTAGACTATGTAGAATATCTTGACAATCAAAGTTCAAAGTCGTCAGAAAGAATAATCAGAAAAGTTGAATATTTAGCCAATAATCCGGAACGGCAAATAAAGCCGATAACATGGGCTAGATTGTATGCTGTATCTGGAATGTATTATTTAAAACAGTATGACTGTTCTATGGCTGAGAAATATCTTAAGAGGTATCTGGATATAATAGAAAATCTTTATAATACGGATAAGCAAGCTTTTGCGTTTGAGTATGCAAAAGCTTGCTTGAAATACAGCCGAATTGGTACATCAAATAAAGCTAATTATATAGAACAAGGATTAGAAATATTAATAGAGGCTTGTAAGGACAATACTGAATCAGCAGAGCACCAGCTTGAACTAGCTAGGTATTATTATGAAAGGGGCTGTTTGTACCAAAATTGTGATTGGAAAAGGGAAATTGAATCATTTACAAGGGCGAAAGAGTTGTTGGAAAAAAATAATGTTTCAGATCAACTCCTTGCGGATGTGTATAATAATCTTGCAGAAATAATAAGAGAAAATGATGTGAAACGAGTGTATGGAACCAATGTAAGTTATTATCATGATTTAGCTATAAGTATATTAGAAAAAGGTTATCAAATAACACCAGAGAAATATGCAGAAGCATTGGGAGATGTATATAATAATAAAGCCGTGTATTTTATTTATTATGGTAAAAATTATTCTCAATCACTTGAAAATCTGAATAAGTGCGAAAATGTGTATTTGTATCTGTATAAAAAGAATCCTATACGTGGTGGGCTAGGACTTGCAGAATGTTACATTCAGATGGCTAATACATATGAATCACTTGAAAACAATGAAAAAGCTATAGCTTATTCTGAAAAAGGAATTTCATTGTTGGAAACGCTTACAGAAGTCAATAGAGAACGGTATGCAATACCACTTGCAAGGGCATATAGTGAGACTGGTCAGATGTATTTGCTTTTCAGTGAAAAGGGAAAGATAACAGAAATTAGAACTGCAGTAGCATATTTATGTAAATGTCTCGATACATTGGAGGATACAAGAAATGAGTTTATTCAACAAAAACAAGCGCATGCTGTAATGGATATGTTAATAGGTATATTTCAGTGCATAATAGATAATAAAGAAGTGCCAGAAAATTTGTATATTCTTGTGGATCGAATCTTTAAATTTTTGTATAAGTATATATGGCCAGATATGAAAAAGCAAACTGTGTTCGTTAAGCTTATGTTTGAGATGGGATATAGTCTGGCAGAACGATATCCAAAAGATAGTGAAAGTGCAAAGGAATTTTATTATCCGGCAATGATGGATATATGTGAACAACGATTAGCGGACAAAACACTTGATTTAGAGTCAAGAATGTTTACGAACATTATTATGGCTGCGAATGTTGGCATGATAGGAGAGGTAGAGAAAAGCCAAGAATATTTAGATCAGGCTTTATTCACATCTCTAAAAATGGCACAAAAGGACAAGGGTGCTTTTAAAGCCGTATTAGGCAGAAAGAAAAAAAGGTCTGCTACTAAGAAAAGAAAAAAGAAGTAATTTATTAAGTATAATAATCAATTTGCCCGAATACAGCCGCTGAAATAATTGTATTCTGTAATATATATGATAATATAATGATATTAAGAGCTACAGATATTGTTGTTATTTACTACAACATTGTTTGTAGCTCTTTTTATTGCTTAAAATTTTGTGGATTGTTTCAAGATTTCAGCATTTTTATTTCAATCCTTGCAATTCTATGGCGATGAAGAAACTGGCTTTACATGTAATACTTATATCAGATTAAACGACAATGCATTTTGAATGAAGAGTGAGCATTTCATTCAGAGAGGAGAAAGTTTATGGCTGAAAAGAGTGTATTTATCAGTAAGGTGGAATATCCGTTTTTTGAAGAGGTTCACGTAAATATTGATTGGTTTGGAGGTTTTGCTCTGAGCCAGAAAAGAAAATGTCAAATTGGTTTACATCAGAATTTCCTAATGGAATATCCAAAGGAAAAGATTCTGGAGATTTCATCTTCGAGTCTGATGTCACTTGGAGCTAAACTAAGCGCAATGCATTTGAACAAAAGGACTCTGAAGGGAATCACTACAGTAGAAAGTGCTTTTCAATCATCGCGTATTTACGGTGATGGTGCAAAGAGAATTGGTCCTTTTCCAGAATATAGATTCCTTCCAGGGCGCGAGTGTAAGAAGCTGGTTAAAGAGGCGGCGAAGGAAATGCATTCCTATCAGTATGAGCTTGATGGGTTAACGTTTTATGCGCCAGCCCATCATATTTCTCAGTTTTATGACTTTCTTTATCTGAATGCCCTTCTGGAACCAGAAAATGAGGAGGTAAAAAATAAACTTCTTCAGGAAAAGTACACGGCATTTACAGATTTGGCTACAAAATCATTGAATTGTCAGGCTAGATCTGCTGCTATCTTTGTGGGTCTGGTTAGAGCGGGGATGATCGATGAGGTAAGAGATTATGATTCTTATCTGAAATTGTTCAGGACACAGGCAAATGGTAAGGCGGCTGGTCCCCTGACATATGAACATGTGCAACTTCTGTACAAGGATAAGGTAAGACTGTTTTCTCCGGTGGTTCCCTGCAGATTCCATAAGACAGATGTGGAAGCCTACTATGCGGAGCACTGCAGTATGCTGACCAATCGCAAGGGGGAAGACAATTATCTGGATCTTAGGATGCATCGATACATAATTTTAGACAGCTAGTAGTCCGATGCTGGTTGCCTGGTGTAATAGGAGGATTTATATGAGAAATGTAATGAAATCGCACATCAACAAAACCGTTGCGCTCATGAGCGTGTTTGCAGGTGTTCTCTCCTGGTTTGGCTGCCACTATATCTACACAACCTATAGTGATAAGTTATCGGAATCCGTAATGATTGGTTCTCTCTGTGCCGTCCTGTTTGCGGCTGTTTTCCTTACAGTGCTGTTGGGCTCAATGATAACAGGATCCTTTAACAAAGAGAGTGAACTTTTTGTGGATTTCGGTCATATGGCCGCATACTTCATCTGCAGCCTGATTGGCATATTTGTTTTAGTAATGGGACTGGAATTTATTTATGAATGCAATCCTAATATCAAATCCATTGAACCAACCAGTTATATCTTCGTTATTGATGAATCCGGCTCCATGAGTGGCAATGATCCTGGCGGTCTTCGCTATGAAGCGATTCCTGAGATAATGAAAGCAACAGAGAAGGGTTTCCTTTATATGGTATACACCTTTTCTGATGACACACAGATTATTCGAGATATGGCGCCATTGGATGCAGAGTATGAGCCAATTCCGGTTAACAGCGATGGCGGTACCGCCATATGTGGCACAATCATCAGAATCCTGCAAGACTATAAAAATGGCGTATGGGATGGTGGATCTAATCCGAAGGTTGTCTTCCTTACCGATGGATCAGCAACTGATTTAAGTAATGGTTTCCTCTGGTTCAGGGGAAATATGCCGGAATTTAATGCTGCAATTGAAGAATATTACGATTTGGATATCAACATCAGCACGGTAGGTCTTGGCTCTGTTGACCGTGAGATTATGACAAAAATGGCCGAAACTACCGGCGGTGTATTTGTGAATATCCAGAATGCATCCGATCTGGCTTCAGCAATGAAAAATGCTGCATCCTTCTACTCGGATAGAAATCTTCTTTCTATCCGATATATGAAGCGCTGGGATACTCTATATGGCTTTCTTAGGATTTTGTTTTTGACAATTATTGGGACTGTTATTGGAAGCCTGATGCTTTTGGCATACATGGAGGACTCCAGCATTCCAATCATTATCGTGAGCAGTATTATTTGTTCATTGATTGGAAGTGTTCTTTTTGAGATTGGCTTGAAGATTGGGGTATACCAGAGCCTTCTCTGGATTGTACTCTGGGCCTTGTTTTCTCTGACTCCGGGACACATTTATCCCAAGGTTAAACGAGCTATTGAGAATCAATTTGTTGCCTGTATAGATATGTGCAGAATAGGTAGGTAAGTAGGTAAGCCTACTATGTGGAACACTGCGGTATGCTGACCAATCGTAAGAAACAGAACAACTACCCGGACCACAGTTGAGGATAAAGTTTCAAGAGCTATTTCTAAGGATGAAATTTAACGTGAGTGATGAAACTCCCGGCAGGTGAGATAGTTATATCAGAACAGAAAACAACACAGATTCAGGGAGGAAAAAGCATGTGGGATTTTGGATACAACGAAGAAACTATGATCAGTTTAAGAGATTCTGTAAATGGCATTGTAAAAGGACAGAACAAATCAGGAGGGGTGTATATTGATTTGAATATCGAAAACGATATCGATAATCATAATGAGATTGTTCCGGCATTCGGTTACTGGACAGGAAGACTTCCTGTTGGCACCAAGGTTATGTGCACGATCAGAAAGCCAGCCAAAGAAGACAAGGACATCTTGGTCAGTGTCGATTCTGTAGATTATGAAGCTGAGATGGCGGCATAAGGAGGTGATGGCGCTGCGCCGTTATCTGTATTCTTTGAGGATAAAAGTCGTGCGAACAGTAGGACAGAAGGGAGCGTGATGACATGAAGAAAGGAAATGTCACGAATCTGGTAGAAAGAATCTGCCAGGAATATGGATTTACAAGGGAGGCTGCACAGGATACAGCCATGCAGATGTTGGAAAACAGTCCTCCGGTATTGGCTCAAAACGTTGAGGAATGGGCAAAAGATCAGAAGCTGACGGACATCTACATTGGTCAGTATTCTCTGCCGATGATTTTGGCTATCTGGAATAGCAGAGATTTTCTGAAGGCTTTGGAAGTTATGATCGAGCTTGGCAAAGGCAATACTGAAATCGCTGAGCTGAAAATCTGGAATATGCGGAGGTAGACTGGATGGGAGCGTATGGAATACATCCCACCCGGTACGGGAATCTGAGTAATGATCAGCTCTATGCCATGTTCCGCGAATCAGTTTATAGCAATCTTGGAGAGAACGAAAAACTGGATCTTCTTCAAGAGACAGTGAATCGTGATGCTCTTGAGAAAGGTGAGGTTGGTTCGCCGGAAGTACGTTTCGCGGATCTGCCGGCAAATGAGAGTGGTAATGCGGCCAATGGAGTGATCAATGTAAACCAGGATATGGCTGTCAATGGAGTTCAGTCCTTTGAATATAACGGCCAAACCATTCAGCATGTGGTCAGTGATTACAATGTGCGAAGTCTCAATACCGTCATTCATGAGAATACTCATTGTTTCCAAGATCAAATCATTGATGGGACGATTACCATTGATGATGCCAGAAAGACAGTAGAGTACCAGGCAAACAGCTTTACTTCTAGCGCTGTTCTGCAGGATGGAAGGTATCAGCTTGGTAGTCAGTATTTAACCGGTGAGACGGCGAATGGGTACTATTGTTATTACTTTCAGGCTACAGAAAGAGATGCGTTCTTGGGAGCGGAAGAGAAGACGGGAGCGATACTGAATGCTCTTACCGAAAAATATGGTACAGAATCTTCATTTGCGGCGTATGCGAAATCGATAGAAACGACAGGATATCATGCAACAGCACAGGAAGCCATAGCGCGGTTCCAGAATCTGAATTTTGAGCGGGATCTTAATCAGACTCTCCAGAATCAGTATTTTGGTACCAACGTTCCTGTGGACAAGAATACAGAGGCAGTAGTGAAGGCAGAGATGGTAGCGACCTACAAGGGCCTTCAGCAGCAAATTACACAGAACAATATTTCAACAAAGGAGGACACAAAGATGTCATTTAATCCAAATCCGGTAAGTCTTGATGAGTATAATGCAACCCTCAGAGGCGCAGTTAATGCTTATTATGTGCATGCCATGAATGATCCGACCATGTCCAAGGAGGATGCAATTAAGTCTACTGCAGAGATGAGTGAAAAGTACCTCGATGCGGTTCAGGAGTTTCAGGAATCACAGGGAATGCAGACAACCTACAGTGTTGGCGCGAACGAAGGAACTTCGACTGTTGAGTCGAATGGAGTTCAGGCGGGCTCCAATACCTTGGATACGACGGGAATTTCTGATGTGACTGATGGCTCTGTAGATTCTGGTGTGTCCGAAGGCGGTATTGGTGATGATGGTTCAGGTGGCGGCGTAGATAATGATGGCGATGGTATGGACATTTAAAGGAGGAGTGAACTATGGCATATAATTTTGGCCAGAATCGAATTGGCGCGGGTGGAAATCAGGAGCGAAATGGCGGCATGTATACGAAGACTATTTTAGGACAGAGTATTGGCAATAACCCTGTTCCTATATGGACAGCAGATCGGTCACGAAAGCCGTTCGTTGCGTTTCAGGATCCAAAGACGCAGAAACTTTTTGGTCTCAACAGAGATATGCTTGCATACGGCCTGCTAGCTCTTGGAGCCCCAGGCACGGGCAAGACCAATTTCTTTAATATGACACTGGACCGTATGCTTGCCACCATGCAGGAAGGAGAAGTGCTCATCATCTTTGACACCAAGGGAGATTACCTTGAAACGTTCGGCAGTAGAATTCCGGATAGTATGAAGGTTGTCATTGGCAATGGTGAGGAATATCGCAGGATTACCTCGTATCATAACATTTTCGCAGAGGTAATGCCGCGAGGGGATGACGGCAGACTCGTCTACACGCCTGAATCTGATGAGGATGCACTGGAGATTTGCGAGCAGTTGTTTCAGTCTATGCAGAGCGAAACCCAACCCATCTTTCCTGCGATGGCCGAGCAGGTGGTGGCGGCTGTCATGATTTTTTTCATGAGAACATACTGGAGTTCTGAACAGTCAAAACTGAACAACAAGGAGCTTATTAGTTTCTTCACACATAGTACTAATGAGGATCTGAAGAAGATTCTCAGTCTGGATTACATGGCTGATCAGCATAGTTGTATTGACTATATCTCAGGCAAGGGAAACCAGACACAGGGCGTGAACTCATATGTTGGATCTATGTTGAAGAAGATGTTTGTTGGTCCGTTTGCACAGGCTGATCCATCAAGAGAGTTCTCTATGAGAGATATTGTGTGTAGCGGAAAGAGCAAGGTTGTTTTCATAGAGTATGATATGCGTAAAGGGCGTCTGCTTGCTCCTATGTATGGCATCCTCATCGACAGAACTCTTGCGAACTCATTGGGAGGCAGACAGAAGACAAAAACTAACAAGTTTTTCCTGTTGGACGAAATGCTTCTTCTTCCAAAACTCGAACATTTGTCCGATAGTTTAAACTTCGGTCGCTCTCTTGGAGTCAGGATGATGTGTGGATTGCAGAATACATGCGGACTGGAAGAGCAGTATGGCGAGTCAGGCGCAAAGAATATTTTGTCCTCCTTCCAGAACATTGTGGCATTCAGATCTGGTGATTACGATACCAGACAATTTGTCACGGCCCGACTGGGGGAGAACTATCAGAATATCAGTCTTTCCGTGCAACAGGCCAACCTTAATATCCAGAGGGAAGGTCACACAGTGGAAGACTGGAATTTGCTGAAGCTGAAGAATGGCGAAGCGGTAGTTTCTTTGGTTGGCGAAGATCCGTTCATGTTCACAATGCCATTGTACGGCTAATCTAATAATGTATGTATCCCCCCTGTGGCAGGATTGCCGCAGGGGCGTATTGATAACTGCAGATTAACAGGCTTTCTTATCATTTAAGGGTGTTCGTATGGAAACAGTAAAGAGCGACTTGCTCAATTTTTGCAAATGCTTCTATAGGGGTAATAGGGACAATTGTAAATGCTTAAATGCCGGATATATCTGCGAATGTGTCTGGCTGGAAGGAGTGAAACTATGAGTAATAAGGGAATGGTTATCAATGAATGTAAGCGGTTGAATGCTACTAGGCACGTGCTTGAAGGCTGTGTTGACAGCGCATCTTTTTTCCGCAATATCCGTGGAGATTTGCTGATCAGTGGTGTGGAGGCAGGCAATCAGGCTATGTTGCTGGATCTGTTTTGTGGCTGTCTGGAGAGAAATGATATGCCCACAATCCTGCTTTCCAGTCATCCGGAACTGCTGACGGCTGTACAGCAGAAGGTTGGTGCGCATGAGATTGACCGTGTTATGACATCTTGTCTGGCGGATAAGAATTACCATCCTTTTTACGGCATGTCTGCGCAGCAGATTCTTCGCTTTATACGGATGATAGCGGAAGAGATGGGATATGGTATTCTGACCGATCAGGTCATGATCTATGCGGCTGCCGTTCTGAATGTAGTTGCAGCAAAATATCCGGTATCCTTGCCAGCTGTTGTAAAGATCTTGAATGAGGATGATGATTTTATCTCTGAATTTGCCTTACAGGTAGGTCTTTCCAATATCATTGCCGATAATATCCGTGCTAATCATGAGGCGGGTATCGTACTTCGCAGACTTTTCGAACGCTTGGAGGAAATCTTTGAAGATATTTATACTCCTGGCAGCGATACAAAATACAATTTTCAGAGCGGTGCAAAGGGTAACTTGGCTGGAATGGTCATGTACGCATGCTCTTGTAATCAGAACATTTTCAATGCATATCTGAAGGAGGAAATTTTCCATACCTTGAAGCGTGTACCGCGGGTTCGCATCATCATCGATGAAATGCAGTTCGCAGACGAAAACGATGAGTTGATGCAGTATCTCATGCAGGTGAAACGTCAGGAAAAGGTTGAACTGATAGTGGTCTCACAGAATGTCAGAAAGGCAATGCATGGCAGTGCAGAATTGGATTTTCCGAATGTAGTCCTGTTCCATCATGGTACACCGCCAGCAACGGACGATATGTCCAGGGATTTGTTCGGATCTTATCAGTACCATTATCCAGTGCCTGTTGCAGGAGATACACCGCATATCTTCGTGTCATTCAAGCGTGCAGTCCACTGGCAGATTCAGACTGAAGAACGTCTTCGTGTTCGGAGCCAGGATATGTACGCTAAACCAGGATTATTTGGTGGAACATCAGAGTATCTTGCTGTTAAGACTACTGCAAATGCAAATGTCTATCTGATCCGCACATCGGATTTCCTGCCAGCAGTGGCGGGAGTTCCTGCCGTGGTGTGAGGCTATCGGTGCATATTTGCTGTAAGGTTAGGGAATGGTTTCAAAAAATGCTGAAATTTAAATTTCAACTTCAGCGGAAGGCAGACCTATAAGAAATAGATTCCGGACCTTACAATATCCTTAACAACAAACGAAAGGAGGTCAGGAAGATGGCATCACATACAGATACAGGACTGAAGGAGGTGGAACACGCATGAGACGTGGAAATGTTTTTGAGCAGGAAAGCTACAGAGGAACCGGAGTCAGAACATTGTCGGGCGAGAGGCTGACGCTGATTATCTGTTCTGTGCTTTCGGGACTGGCAGCATTTAGCATTATTGCTAACTTTGGGGCGGTAACCGCACGAATTGCTATTTTCATGGCCAATCTGTTGTCCTCTGGCTTTCCAATCCTGATCGTGATAGCAGCAGTTGTTTATTTTGTTGTGCGGCTGAAGTGGAAGCTTCGCAGAAGTTTTTGGGGGTGGTGATGGATATGGATTATCAGGCAGTTACAGTGTGGACCGTGATCAAACGGTTCCTGATCGGCTGGAGCATAGCAGGAGCACTGCTAGTGGTGGTCAGCTGTGTCAAATATAAGGAGTTTATCGTAACGGCATTTGCAAATAACACCTGGGCTTGGATTAATGCGGTCATGCCGATCGTGATTATGGTATTTGCCATCAGGTATATCATCAGATCTTTGTTTAGATAGAAGGGAGTATGGTCATGAAGACATCGAAAGCAGCGCTATGAGGGCAAACTTCATGGCTATTACCATCCGGAGACTAAAACCTATAACATCGTGCAGGATACGTTGTACGACGTAAGAACAGATGCGAGCGTCCTGGGTGTGGCACTCAGAAAAGAGAACATGGGGAGAGAAGCCGGTGACATTTCCGGTCAGTTCGGACTTTCTGTTATCTGGAACGAAGAACAGGCAGAAGTTTCCATTAGAGATGATACTGGCGCAAAGATTAATATCGATTATTACTCCGCCAGACAGGATGTCTTCTCCAGAAACCAGGGGATTGTAGAGCAGGACAAAATGGCATCAAAGCAAGCTATTATTACCGGCACTGGGTTCGGTGGCTTCAAGGTCGGTCTGGAACTGGTGAGAGCTGGTATCGGTTCCCTGATTGTGGCAGACAATGACATCCTTGCTTATCACAATGTCTGTCGTCATGAGTGCGGCATCCACGATGTGGGGCGCTATAAGGTCGATTGTTTCAAAGAAAGAGCTGCCGATATCAATCCGAACTGTAAGGTATACACTTTCAGAGATCTGATTCAGCATGTGGATCCTGCTGAACTCGAAAAGTTAATCTGGAAGGATTCCATTATTCTCTGTTGCGCGGATAATCGCCATTGTGGCTATGTCTGCAATGAGTTGGCAGATAAATATGGTATCCCGATGATTGATGCAGGATGCGGTCCGCGTGCCTCCACAGGAGAGGTGTTCTGGTATAAACCAAATGCAGGAATGGCTTGTTATACCTGCGCATATGGCGAAGATAAGGGCGTCGATTACAGCAATCAGGCAGTGCGCAGGCGATTCTATGCGACAGAAACAGAACTGGAAAAGCTTCATTTCCAACCGGGAATGTATCTGGATATCCAGCTTACAGCAATTTTTGAGGCAAAGCTGGCCATTGACCTTTTGATGGAAACTGAGGCAGGGTATACGCCGAAACTGATTCCGTACATCAATCAGTGTACCGTGCTGCTTAACTATCCGGTGGATCAGGATATGAATCCGTACATGCATTTGTTTGGACAGGAAAATGAACGTAAACCGTTTACCTGGAAGTCCGGATCGGCACAGAAAAATGAGTCATGTTCGCATTGTGGAGTAGAGAAAGTACCCACTGACGTTGGGGGTAATACTGTGGCATAGATTTCAAAAGTAGTTTCAGCAGAATGAGAAGCTACCGGATGATGAAATGAACAGAAGCGGTTATCCTTGAATCATCAAAAGACAGGAGGAACACAAAATGAATACAATGGATTTACTTAAACTGATGCTGGCTCTTTCCGGTGGCTCTGCTGAATGCAATGCTTCCGACGAACTAAAAAAACTGGATAATCTGCTGAGAGAGGCAGGTGTTCCGTTTGAAAACTTTGGAATGCAGATCTGCTATTACGAGCCGGCAGGTCGCCCGAAGCCAAAAGACAACACAGTTTGGCAGGGATCGGGTGTGTGCGCGGTATGCAGTGTCATTGCAAATGGGTATATGGCTGATGAAGGCCTCCTTGAAATCAGCGGACTGGTAACTCAGGAAGAGATGGACAGAGTACATGATACTGTCCTTGGTCATCTCACTGATGAGGATGTGTTTACTCGTATCAAGGCTCATTATGAGTCCTGTGAGTAAGGATTTGGTCATAAGGAGGTGCCTAACATGAGTTATGTCCTAATTGATGGCAAACGCTACTATAAAGATGACCGGACCGGAAGGGTTACGCTCGATAATGTGTCTCAGGTGGAAGCAGACCGCAGAGCACAAAAAAACAAAGGAGTGGTGAGAACCTCTGGAACGAGCCGATCATCCGCTGTAAACAGTAATGGTAATAACAGAACGGCAGCAAATCCGGTCAATACAAATCATACGGTCAGAACAACTACAGGAACAGGAATTCCGTGGAAGGTTGTCATTGTTTGTGCCGTAATTGCGCTGTTTATCGGAGCATTCTTTTATAATCGTTTTCATATTTCTTCGGAAGAACAGGCGATTAATAATTACATGAATGCACAGCAGGCCCAGGCTGCAATCGATACGGTGGAGGCCAAAAGCGTTTCTTCAGATGATGTGTGGGATTGGGATGCAGAAGAGACGGAAAAGACTGCAGAAGTGGCAGCTTATCTGATGCCGGATAGTGCTGAACGTTATCTGGAAGCGTCAGATATTGACAACTACAGTCACGATGAGATCCAATTGATTATCAATGAGATTTATGCGCGGCACGGCAGAGAATTCCAGAGCCGGGACAATATCGATTATTTCAGCGCACAAGACTGGTATGAACCGGTATTCGGCAAAAGTGACGAAGAAATTGTAAGCGAATTCAATGAGTATGAGAAGGCGAATGTGGAACTTCTCTGTAAATACCTGTAACTATAGGACACAGACTGTTCAAAATGAAAGGGGGATCTCGCATGAGATATTCAGATAAAGACTGTATCGTCATTGGCTTCAATGAGGATCTGGTTCATTTGACATCTGTCATTCTGATGGATGGCAAAAGCGGATTAAAGAAAAAAATTCAAGGTATCCGCGGCAAAAATAAAATGACCATCTATCATGTCAATTTCGCCGATAAAACCTGCATTGATGTAGGGCATGTCAGTCTGCCACAGGATGTTCCTGCTATAGATATGATTATCGAGTTTAAACCAGAGGTAGATGGCGGAACCGTAACTATCTGCAATACAGATCAGGTATGGAGCTATTCGGTGAGGGAAAATCAACAGATGACAGGGAAGGACTCGGACTATCCTACAGGTCCTTTGCCGCAAGCCAAGGAAACGTCGAGAGACAACTCAAAATGTATTGTGGACAAGGATAAGGTCCGTGAGCTTGAGCAGAAAAAGCAGACAAAAACTGTTTGGCCGGATGAACTGGCCGCTGAATTAATGCGGGATATATACGGACAGGATGAGGCTATTAAGAAAATCAGCGAGCTGATATCAGCAAATCTTCGCAGGAAAAAGCCGGAGGTTGAGGTCATCGTTTTATTTGGTCCGACTGGCGTGGGAAAAACCGAGGTTGGAAAAGCTTTGCCGGGAGCACTGGAGAAGCTGACAGGACAGACTTATGGATTTCATCAGATTGCTCTAAACGAGTTCATAGGAGAACATTCTGTCAATCGCTTCTTCGGATCTCCGCCTTCCTATGTAGGTTATAAGGATCCTACCGTATTTGAGCCTGTTCGTTCTAATTCGTATCAAGTTTTCCTTCTGGACGAGATAGAGAAGGCGGTAGACCGCATTTACACTGGGCTTATGGAATGCTTTTCTAGCGGCGTGGTTCGTCTTGCAGACAATTCTCCAGAGATCGATTTAAGTCATGTGATCTTCATTATAACCAGCAATATTCCGGTAGATATGAAGGCTTATGAGGAGGCGTCAGCATTCCGAAAGAAGGAAATCTGTAGAAACACGCTTGCCGAGGCCTGTGGACATCCGGAAATTGCCGGCAAGATTACAAACTGTTTGGCTTTCCGCGAACTTCCTGTAGATGCGCTCACGGATATTGTAAGCAAATTTGTGGTGGAAGAATTGCAGAACTACGAGATGGAACTGGAGCATATGGATGAGGCGCTAATGGTTCAACTGAAAGAACAACACAGCAAATATGGCGCTAGAGGAGTCAGAGACGCTGTGAGAGAAGCAATCACAGCAGCTACTGTATATGATCGCAATATCGGCCGATATAAAGGCCGCAGGGTTACTCTGTCGGGTGATATCGAAGATATCGTGATCAAGATTGTACCGGAGGGGGGACGAAGTCCTTCCTGCCGATGCCTAATGGTAGATTAGACTTAACGAAATTGTGCTTCCAAAGTTTCAAAAGCAGTTTCAGCTTCGGTGGGATGTCCCGGATGTTGAAACAGGAATAAGGGGTTAATATTGAATCATCGAAAGGAGAGGAGATGGTCAGATGTACAGATCAGGTTTTATTCAACGAGGTAGGGTTGATATCTTACCCGCCCCAGAGAGGCAGGACAGTACGTAGAAAGGTGCTGCGGTGCGCAACGCAGCGTGGTGAAGCCGGATAGTGCACGATCCAGCGGAACCCCTTCTGAAGTACTTGTAAGATGTGTCGGGTGTAACGCCCCTGATGAGTCGTTGAAAATTACGACGAAACACATCAGATACATTGGTAATTATATATAGGCAGTGCAGATGACAGTTACTTCGAGTCTGGTTATCGAGAGGTGTGGGTTCGAATCCCACCGGGACGGCCAAGCTGTTTCGTAGCTTAACGGTCGAGCGCTTTGTTTTCTGTTATCGATCATTCTCCTATATGTAGAGGCTGCTGGGCTAAGTGATGCACCGGTTCGGCAGTTTCATTAGAAAAGTTAAATATCATGCAGCAGTGCAGATGACAGTTACTTCGAGTCTGGTTATCGAGGGATGTGGGTTCGAATCCCACTGGAGCAGCGTAGCTGTTCTGTAGCTTAAGGGGAAAGCACTATGTTTACTGTTATCGCCTATTCTCTGCATGTTATTTATATAAACAGTCACATATTTCCCCATATACTTAAGAAAGATGGAGGTGCCCAATGGCTAAGTTCAACACAACCAATACAATCAAAACCGAAAACCATTCCGGTTATGCAGCATATAGCATGAGCAAGAAGGAACAGCTTATGACTGCAGTCGTTACCACCATGTTTGGTGAGGAAAAATACTACGGCTCTACAGACAACGAAATCGTTCGACTTGCAACAGACCTTTGTGAGAAGCATCCGGAGTTCGTAAACAATCTTGCATGTTTTGCCCGTGAAGTCTTCAATATGCGTACCGTAAGCCATGTACTTACTGTAGTAATCGCGCGCGAGGCATCTGCATTTACCCGTCAGGTTGTTCGCTGCGTGGTTAAACGTCCGGATGACATGACAGAGATCATGGCCTGCTACAAAAACATGTATGGCAAGCCGTTTCCGAACGCATTGAAGCGTGGAATAGCAGAAGCAATCCAGAACTTTGATGAGTATCAGCTTGCAAAATACAATGGCGGTTCCAAAGAGATGAAGTTACGTGATATTCTCCGTATCACGCATCCGAGCCCGAAGTCCAAAGAAGTTGAGGAACTCTTCGGAAAGATCTTAAATGATACACTTGTGACGCCGTATACCTGGGAAACGGAGCTTTCGGCTCGCGGAAACACGAAGGAAGTCTGGGACGAGCTTATCGCATCCGGCAGAGTCGGCTACATGGCATTGCTTCGTAACCTTCGCAATATCATCAAATCCGGTGCGGATATCACTCCGGTGCTTGCGGCCCTTTCCAATCCGATTCAGGTGAAGAAGTCAAAGCAGCTTCCGTTCCGTTTCTTCAGTGCATATCGCATGCTTGAGAAGGAAGGACTTATGACCGACGAAATCCACCGTGCTCTTGAGAGTGCAGTTACTGCTTCTGTCGATAACATGGAGAAAATCAAGGGCAGAACACTTATCGCTGTTGATGTGTCAGGTTCAATGAGCTCAAGAGTTTCTGCAAAGAGTGACATCCGATGCGCTGATATCGCTTCTTTGCTTGGAGCAATGGCAAATAAGCTTTGCGAAGACGCAACCGTATGCTACTTTGAAGCATCGAAGACGCTTTATCGCGAATACTACAGACGACGTGGAATGCAATTCCCGGAGTCTATGTATAAAGACAGCGAAGAGAGCGGATATCGGATTGCTCATTACGGCAAGTATGATTCTGTTCTTGAAATCGCATTGCAGAATTCGTTTGCAGGCGGTGGCACGGACCTTTCCCTTCCGATGGAATATGCATTGGAAGTCGACAAGGGCAAGCGCTTCAAACCGTTCGACCGAGTTATCTATTTCTCTGACAACGAGTGCAATCGTGGCCTTGAAACCACTATCCAGGGTCTTGCGGATAAATATCGCCGCAAGTACAACAAAGACTTCTGGGTACATGGTGTAGATCTTCAAGGCTATGGCACACAGCAGTTCTGCGGAGCACGCTTTAACCTCATTGCCGGCTGGAGCGACCGTGTATTATCGTTCATTAACCTTGCGGAAGCAGGGGTGGGAAGCATGGTGAAGGAGGTGGAAAACTACAATAAGACTGAGAAAACTGTATAATATCAAGCTCCGTACCCAGGACTAAGGAGGTGATCACCAAAAATCAGGACGGAGGTAACTCTGTAACTGTAGAAAGAACGGAGGGGCGAACAGTGTTTGGCAATTGCTCATGAGAAGAATCTGTGATACAATAAGTCAACTGTTGGCGACTTCTCCGTTAAACTTTGATAATAGCCCTAAAATCCACAAAAAGCAAGGGCTGATGTGACATTATGAGGTAAAAGATCATGTATGAAGTGATTAAAAATAAAAGCAAATATGTAGAGGCTTATCAACTGGGAAGCGATAATGCCGTTATAAAAGAACTGATACAAAAAGGAAAAATCTGTGATCTTGGGGATGGAAGCTATGAAATCCATTCACAGGAGGCAGTCAATGGAGCCGTCGGCGGAGAAAAAGCAATAGCAGGTGACTGGATCAAACTCGACAGTACCGGCAGGCCATATCCTAACAATAAGGAATACTTTGAGGAAAATAACAGACATATCGAAGGCGATACCTTCGAACAGCTACCGAAGGCTCTGCCCGCATGGGATGCAAAGCTGGAGATGTGTCCTGAGGTGGCATTTCTTATAGAGAAGAAGGGGTTGGTTATTGATGAGGCGTCTTCAGACCGGAGATATACAGCGCAACTTTGGGGAACCACAGAAGTAGCTGCAGAGGATGCAATAATTGTCTTCTACAGTATTTCTTATGATGATGCAGGCGATGTGACCGACTGTGACTGGAATTTCGTCGAGAGAGGCGAATTTGAGAGGACATACAGCGTGATTGGGTAGGTTATTTTAGGGGGAATTAATGAATATAACAAAAGAAGCGAAGAAGCAGGAAGCACTCCGAAGACTTCATGTACTTGCAGATAAGTTCGATCTAGGACCAAAGTTGGAAAACCACTTTGGTCAGGATAGACTCTATTATTCGTACGGATATTCCATGGATACTATAAATTATGATGCAAGTTATGCAGAGAGTGCAGAAGCGTTCGAAAAGCGATATAGGTGCCTTGTTTATCATGCGGTAGAAGCGGAAACGCAGTTTGGAAAGATGCTCTCCTTTCTGTATGTCAGTGATAATCAGGATGACTGACCAGTGGAGGAACTGACGGGGAAAACTATCATGTCTTATACCTATATCATTGAAGATGGATTGGATAACGGAGAATTTGGCGATATCCGGCTGGATTCACCGATGGGGTATCTGATGAGAATCGGATAAAAGGCTGTATGGCCGATAAGAGATGAGACAGGAAACTCCTGTTGACGAAGGGGTGAAAGATGCATGGGAGATAGAATCATCGATTTTTCATACAGAGTAAGGGGAGATTTCTCTCCAAATGGTCTGCAGAAGGTGTTCTTCTCCTTCTATCCGGAAGATATGGATCAGATGGTGAAGATTGCAGACGATATACTGGATATATCAAATTGTGCTGTCTGGTATCATGAAGATTCTATGGCAGCAGATGATATCGATCTGGATGATCTGGGAATGAAACTTCAGGAGATGAAGCTGTTCGTGGTCATCATATCAACAAACTATCTGGCAAATGACAGTCTGGCAAAAAACTGGGAATATGGATTTGCTATGGAACACCATATACCTGTCCTCCCGATCGCCGTGGAATCCGGTCTGGAGGAATATTTTGCTGTGGAGATGAATTGTATCCACGATGGGTATGGGGATATACAGCTTCTCAGATCTGAGGTGACGGATTGGACAGAAATATCATATTACCAGAAACTGGCCCGGGATTTGGGAGCCATTCTTCTGGAAAATGAGGAGGTTGAACGAATAAAACAGGCTTTCAGTGGAAAGATATTTTTAAGTTATCGCAAGAAAGACCGAAAATATGCCAATGAGCTGATGCATACGATACATAGTATTCCATCGTTAAGGAATGTTTCTATTTGGTTTGATGAGTTTATGTCTGCAGGTGAAAAATGGAGTGACCAGATCGGTGACGCTTTGAAACAGAGCGATGTGTTTCTCTTGCTAGTCTCACCGTCTATTACAGAACCAGACAATTATGTGATTCGGGAAGAGTATCCCTCTGCCAAAAATCAAGGGAAGACGATTGTATCGGCAGGTAAAAATGAAGACAAGACGGAAGCGCCGGATATTGAAGAATTAAGACAGATATTTCCAGGGCTCCGAGTGCTTGTGGATGGAGATGATGCCGATGAGTTGGAAAATGCACTTCAGGAAATAACGTCCGAGGCAGAATCAACGCCGGAGAAGGATTTCCTGATAGGTCTGGCATTTTTTAACGGTATTGATATGGAACGCGATACGGAAAAAGCGGTGCCGCTGATTGTGGCTTCTGCACGGCAGAATCTTCCTGAAGCTGTTAAGAAGCTGGCTGAAATGTACTGGAAGGGTGATGGCATTGCAGTCAACTATGAAAATTCAATCCTTTGGAGAAAACGACTGGTTGATATCTATGAACGAAAATTTGACGAGATAAAAGATCCAGAGGAAATGCTTAAATATATTCAGGCGCTTGAAAACCTAGCTACATGCCTATATGAACTGAACTCTTTCAGAGACTCACTATTGTATGCGAAACAGCTGGCCAAGCTGATGAAACAGATTACTTCCTTTTCCGGTTCTTCAGATTTTCTGCATTATCATGCTCTGGCATATGACCTTTGCGGCAAGAACTGCAGAAGGCTGGGGTTGTATGATGATGCGATTGCTTATGCGAGCAAGTACCATAAACTTGCAGAAAAGAGATACGAACAGAAGTCTTCAAGCGATAATCTGCACAATATTTCTGTTGCCTGTGAACGGGTCGGAGATGTTTACTATGCTGTTGGCGATTTCGAGCAGACTGAAAAATGGTATATCAAAGCGTTGGAGATAGATCGAAAAATTGATGAGAAGCTGCAGTCTGTTGAGTCAGCGTTTACTCTGTCTGCCAGCCTGTTAGTGCTTGGAGATATCAATATTCGTCATGGTGACTATGCGAAGGCTGATCAGTTATTTGCAGAAGCAGTCCAGTTAAGAGATAGAATCCTTGTAGCTGAAGATACGGATGAACATCAAAGGCAGTATGGCGAAGCTATTCTTTCAAGGGGTACCTCATTACTGCTTAATAAGAAAATTGAAGAAGCCGATAACTGCTTTTCTGAGGCAAGAGAAATCTTTGGAAGCCTAGCGGAAAAATATGGTACGATAGAGGCACGGTATGCTTATTCTGTGACTTTAAACCGCTGTGGCAAAATATGCGAGGAAAAGAGGAATTTTACACAGGCTCGTGAGTTTTATACCGAAAGCCTGGAAACGCGTCGAAAAATCCTGACAAAAATCAGGAGTATGGAAGCCGTTTATGAATATGCATTGACTCTTTTCTTTAAGGCAGGGGCAAGCCAGCACCTCTTTGACGGCAACAGCGCAAAAGCAGAGTATGAAGAGGCTGTGGAAAAATTGTTTCCTGTCTTGGTAAAAGATCGCAAAGGAGATTGTCATAGAATTTTTACTGAGGCTGCTTTTGAACGATTTAAGATTGATACTTATTCGGGAAAATGTTATCTGCAGTACGCAATAGACGGTTGGAAATGGCTGCTTGATCAGAATCCATCAGACCGTGGCTATCAGAAACAATATGATCTTTGCCGGAAGATGTACCAACGGTGCTATCCGGATTAATATACAAGGGGGAAAGATAAATGGCAGATACATGTATGGTACCAATTCCAAAGATAGATGTCCTTATGGAGGACTTTACCAATATTGAAACATTGATTGACAATATTGTTTCAGACAGGGAGCAGCTACTTCAGATGAGAAACAGCTGGGAAGTTTTCTTCCTAGGATATGATGATGATCCGCGAGAAATACCGGATATTCCGGAAGTGGTCAATTGGATTGAGCAGTCTGTGGAGGCTGGGATTCCCTGGTTTTACTTTATGCGGGCAACGCAGGATTCGCTTGGGCTTATAACTTTTTTGATCTGCTGTGGTTCCGATCATGATCCTGAGCATCCCGGACGGTATAATTTTGAGCAGGATAGGACCATGGCGTTTATCAAAAAGAATCTGAATAATCTGGCAGATTTTGCTGAGAAGTATGATATACCAGATGAGGTTGGATGTGCAGCGACGGATGATATCATGGCCATGGTTCAGAGGGTGCTGCAGGGCTCCATGGATCAGGAAAATCCATCTGAGACGATGGACAGAAGTAAACAGATTAAGGAAGCCATGGAGCGGCTTATCACTTTGGAGAATCTTTACGAGATAAATCCCAAAATCAAAAAATATTTCAGCGAAGGCAAACTGTACTACTCCTATATTACTGGGGGTTTTCTTGGTAGTATTGATACAATCAATTATGACAAGCGCTATGCGGAGGTGGTTAAGGCATTTGAAGAGCAGACATCCTATCTCGTTTATCATGTGATTGAGCGAGGAAATACGATTTCACTGCTGTTTGTCAGTGATGATTATAATCATTGGCTGGAGGAGAGACCGACAGCATCTGGTGTCATGGCGCAGGTTGTGGATATGGATACCTATGAAAATGAACTGGGATTCATACGTGTGGATACCAACCAAGGTGCCCTGTACAGAAGTAATGATACAGTATATTCTTCCATGCCAGGGAGTGATGCTCATGTAAATGGACTTTCTGCACTTGATACGGAGATTTCGGAACGCCTGGAAATCCTGAAAAATGCCGGACTCATGTCAGATCTCGATATCACCAGGGTATATATTCGGGAGGGTGAAATTTGTTGCAGTTTGCTGAGATCAGTACTTGGCACAGTGGTCGGTGTAGTCAATCGTGTATCATCCAGTCCTCAGAACATGCAGCTGTTGGAGATGATACAGGAGCAGGTGCCGATGAAACTTTATTTCCTGCTAGATTCCACCAAAAATAAGCTAGCGTTTCTGTATGTATCTGAAGACGAGAGTAAATGGGAATATGAGAAACTGGCATTGGAGAAAGGACGCCCGTTGGCAGTTGTGGTTGATTTGGACGAGATGACAGCAGGAGTTAAGCAGATCAGGTATGAGATGGTAAACGGCGGCCCGATTTTTGTGGATTAAGGGGTAAATGGATGATTTTTATCAGTTATAGCAGCCGCGATTACCTCGACTTACATCAGAAGGGCGATGGGCCTAATGGTCTGATCGTTGGACCAACAGGTTCCGGGAAAAGTGAATTTTTGTTGACGCTCAGTTTGTCATTGTGTCTGTTCTTCTCTTCAAAAGAAGTCAGAATTCATGTTATCGACTTGAAAGGGGGAGGTCATGTGCACGCATTGGCGGGCCTTCCACATCTCGGGATTTGTTTATCACAGGCATCAGATGTCTCTGTAGAAGAATTTATGTCTGCTATTGAAAAAGAGGTTCAGCATAGGTATCAAATATTAGAACAGTATTCTGTCTCTAATATATATCAATATCTGAAATTACAGAAAAATTCAGTGTATCCGATGGAAGATATGCCGCATATGGTAATCTTTTTCGACGAAGCGTGTGATTTTAAAATGATATACCCTGAGATATTCTTTCGTTTAAAAGAATTGGGAAGCAGAATGAATGCAACGCTTTTGGGCATTCATTTGGTTTTTTCTACGCAGAGTGCGTATGCTTTTGTTGACGAGACCGTCTTTAATATGTCAGATTTTAAAATTTGCTCGAGAATGCAAGAAAATGGACCGACTTCTACGATGAATAATGAAATCAGCTGGTGCCCTGGTAGGTTGTACTTGCAGTCAAAATCCAGTTCGGAGGTATAATTGATTCAGCTTGCTTACTGTTGGAACGAAATAAATGATACAAACAGGGATACATATAACTGGTTTTTTGGAAAAAATTCAGAAAAAGCAGAGCTGATAGATTTGATAAAGCGATACGAACTGGATTAGAATTTTTCGTGGAATTTTTATCGATGATGCATTAGATGGGGGAATAGCTTATGCAGTGTTTATTGGAAAAGCGGTTAACAGCCGCAAATACCAGAATGCGATTGAAAAGTATTTTGAGAGCCGCGGAAGTAATACCGCACCTGAGTTCATAACATTATCGGCCATGGATGTAGAATCGATATATACCTGCCTTGAGGAGCAACTTGTAAAGTATGGACATCACGATATCATCATAAATTGCGTGCCGAATTGGGGATATGACGCGGCCCTTGCTATCGGGCGGCTGATGGAAAAGTATTCCGGAAATATCAATGCTGTGCAGTATCTGCAAAATATGGCTATCATATCCTTTTCCACAGATAAAAATGTCGGCGTAGGATTGGATGATAAGAATTTTTCGCTCGCTGAATATATTCAGCTTATGGGCGGAAGGATTGCCAATGAATATGCCGGCCTTTATGACAGCAGTGAGTACGAGTCGATCATGGCATTGTTTAAGAAATACTGCGAACCTACGCGACTCAAAGGTGTGGGAGGGAAAGCTCAGGGCAGCTTCAATACGTGGGCAGCAGTTACAAAATTCTTTTCCCAGTCGGCAAAAGACACGAATTACGGAGATGGAATAAAGCAGGAATTGGAAGCTGATGAACTGCATTATTCTGGTTCATTCTCTGAAGACGTTTTCAGGAATGCAATGATTGGCAGTGTGCTGGATCAATTGCAGACGTATCATATCATTCGCGATTATGAGAAAGATACTGTCGAGGACGTAGTTTCGGTTGATTTTGAATACATAAATCCAGAGATTGGCAATTTGCTGCAGCAGTTTGAACATGAGCAGATAACTGAAGAAGAACGATATAAGTCATTAAAATTTATTCCGATGAATGGTGGTTTGAAAGTTTCAAGCCGCCTTGTGCAGCAGGCACCAATCGTATCCTCCGGGGAGACAGAAGCACATAGAAAGGTGAAGTTGGCTTTTCTTCAGGATCTTCTGCAAAGAAGGTATATTGAAAATTTGCAGATCAATGCGGAGGATGATACGGTTTCTTTTGCGTTTTGTGATACAGCCACAATGCGTCTCATGAAAACACAGGGACTAATCTTCGAACTGATCGTCTATTACCTGATGCGTGAATCTGGCAAATATGATGACGTGGAAACTGGTGTCAAAATTGCCTGGGATGCAGAAGACATTGCACAGGAACAGCTGCTAATCGAGGCGTTAGATCGAAAGGGTCCATCCTGCTTTGGATACAGCGAGTATGTAAAAGCCAGGGGAGAAGTAATCAAGCAGGCTATTATTGGCGAAGCTGAGTCAGTAAAAAATGAGATTGATATCATCGCCTTAAGTGGAATGAATGCCACAATGGTCTCCTGTAAGACATCAGACAATGATAATATGCAGTGGGTGTATGAAATCAGGGCAGTGTCTGATCACTTCCAGTCCAAAGGTGTTCTGGCAGTTTCTTCGGATTATAGGAACAAAAGCAGGGCTGCGTTTGCGGAACGGGCTAATCAGATGAATGTTACACTTTGGGGAATGGAGACGCTGTGGAGTTCAAAGATTTAGTGTTAAATTTAAAGCCGAGAATCGAACAGTACAATATGAAGTACAGTAATGAAGACGACTTGAGAGATGTGAGCAGCGTATTTGAACCGTCGATTAAGGCTGTGCGAGCGTTGTGGAAAAAGTGAATATAGAAATTTTAGAATAAGAATTCAGGGAAGTCTCCGTTTGGCGAGAACATCCCTGAATTCTCTATTTGAATAACTGTTTATTTATTTTTCAGTCAGAACATTATCTTCTTCGATGAATTCTTCCGGATATAGTGCTGTGGTTATTATTTCAGTGGTTGATGCAATATTTGAGTCGTCCGTGGCCTTGAAATCAAACGGTGTTATAATGCCGGCTTCACCAACATTAGCATAGCGTTTCTTTTGAGCAGTAGGCATATTACTAAATTCAGCTTCATTACACAGTGCTCTTGAGAAATCTTTCAATTCATCCAATCCACATATGCATCCATGCAATTTTGCTATGTGTAGCTGGTGTTTGGGATTCCCAGCTCTCATATAATTTAGAACTTGATCAGAAGAAGCAGGTTCCCAACCACGAGACAGAACCCAACGCATCCATCTTGAGTGTTCATACATCAGAAGGCTCTGCTTGCAAGATGAGTAGTTTGAAGTAAAGGCTTTTGCCATTTCTTCTATATCACTTGGGGCCAAAGCTGGTGTGGTGCTTAAATCTGATGATATGATATGTCCGTTGGTATTTGCTTCAACTTGGAATAAGCGGTATGGCATCGAAAGAGCTACTGCCATAGATGAATCTCGATTATAACTCCATGAAAAATAATCCTTCAGCTTTTCTAGTTTCAGAGTGCGAGAGTCAGAAATTGCAATACGACAATACTGCAGGTGTGTAGATTGAGCTACCTTTTCCAAATATCCACCATCTAATTTTTCAAAAGAATACCGATCATTTATGATACCAAAAGGTTTCACATTATAGTTATTGAACCACTGATCGCCACTGTCTACACTTTGAACAACCATATGCTCGGATAGGTGAGCGATGTTTAAGCTTGGACAGTAAAATGTTATCATTGGAAGTGAACTGTTTTGAGGTTTCTGATTCGAATTAACAAGGTTACGAATAGATAAAGCCCTTAGTTTTATTGCAAAATTTAAATTTTCAGCACTGCTACCGACATTTATCACATAGTAGTTATATGCATTTACAGGATTTTGACACTCGCGGATTGCTTTGAGTGCATCGCTGGAGTGAATGGAATCCACTACATATGGCTTGTTGATAATGACCTTGGAAATAGAATCAGAGTCAGCAGTTTTGCCATATATGCCAGGGCAGTCATAACGCAGTCGTTGATCAATCTTTGCTGCATCAGGTCCGATGATACTAATTGAAAACGTAAGTTTGCTGTAATTAAAACATCCAAGCCAGAAGGCTTCTTTTACCAACCAACATGCCAAGTCTGGATTTTGATCAGTAATAATGGTAAAAGAAAGTGTTATAGCCGTGTTTCGTAAGGTTTGAGCATTAATGTGCTGAATAGGGCGGAACAACGGATGCTGATACAACAGATATTGTGCTGCCCATTTATTATCATCAATGATATACACTCGGATTGTGTAATCGCCTAATCTTTTTAATGCAGTATCGATTAGTGCAGAGTATTCTGCTTCTTTTGCTCTTATATAAATTACTGTTTTGTGCCAACGAAGGAGGGTTTTTGTATGGTTGGCCAATTCTGTTTTCTTCTGCAAAGCAGATATATGGTTTAGTATATATATCAAGTCCTGAAAATTTTTTTCTGAATCATCATCCAATAATAGAAAACGACAGTCCGTATTCAGATCTTTGATGGAATTAACTTCCTGTTCCCATTGGGCTCTGGTTGCTGCAAAGGTTATCAGTTTTTTCCTTTCCTCTTCGTCCTGCATTTCTTTTGGCAGAGATTCTTTGAATGCGGCGGTATATTCATTTACCGCATTTAGTATAATTCTCGCTTTCCCGTGCGTTTGCGAAAAATCGCGTATGAGTGGTACTGTTTCCAAATCTTGTTTATATTCTGTTTTATAACGTTGAATGGCATTAGAATTGCCAAGATGAACAGCTTCTAATAGTAAATGTCTGGCATTAACATACAGTTCCTCTTTTGCTCCATGATTGGCAGTTCGTTTTTTGATACGCACTTTATGGTCTAGAATACACAGGGCACAGTAATAATAAGCATCAGCAATAACATCGTCATCAGCTAATTTGCAATTTTGTATTTCTGTGAAAACTCTCGCTGCATCTTCATAGTCATTGTTATCAAAAAACTGATGGGCAGTTGCTGACTTTGCAGCAGCATTTTTCTTTTCTGAATCAACATAATCTGTTATCTCCACATTATTCTCAGAGAAAACCGTGTCATCTGAAAACTCAAATGGGAAAATAAAGTTTGCTAAATCGGCAGCTTGCTTTGGATTTTCATTCCATATTGGCCAGGTTATTGCAATGCAGACAAGGCAGGTTATCTGATCAGAAAATGTGGCCTTTAGCAGAGTATCTTTATAACAGGCTAATTGTTTATGGCTGTCAAAGTGTTGTTCAATTAGGGCATGAACATCTTGCTCATATGATTTCTTATAGTCTGATGGAAGATGTGCAAATAAATCCGTCAGTTTTTGCTTGAGTTCTTGCGTAAAAGGAAAGGAGTAGTAATCATAGTTTCCTGATTTGGCGCAGTTAAAGATATGCGTGATTACAGCGTTATAATCTTTTTTCCCCTGTGCATTGTTAAAAAATTTATTGAATTGAGATTTTTTCTTGTCGGTAATATCGACACCATCTTTTGTACGTAAGCGATATTCTTTATCAAGAAGCATGCGGACAAGAACTTTCTGCATTTCTTCACCTTCATCAGAATCAAATCCTTCAGCGGATTCACTTCCTAAATACATATGGATAGAATAATTATCCATACAAATTTTTAGCTTGTCAGTAAAATTGGTGGGGAATAAAACACCCAATGTAATCATCAGTTCTCCATTAGTACTTTTCTCAAGATCAATGATTTTCATAGTTGGTCTCCTCTCGGATATATTGATAAAAATTGCGTATCAGTGCAATAGAAATGGCTAAGTGTTCAAATGAAAATATTATCACTATTTTATCTTATAGTATCATATTTTCCTGACGTTTTAAAGGGATAACAACTGTCAGATTTCATCAGCTTCTGGAGCTATTTATACACTTTGATATTTAGCAATGATGTTATTGCCTCGTAATGATATAGCCGAAGTTTCAAAAAATGACAGATTAAATGATATGTAAGTTGCCAAAATGTGGAACTTACGTAAATTAAAACAACTCCTTTTTAATGATTTAATAGAATCATCAAAAAACCAAAACACAGAGGGAGGGCAACAGCCATGAAAAAACTCAATGCAAAACTCGCAATCCAGAACACCGACCACATCACCATCTATAACACCGGTGACCGTATCGAGTTCTACTATAACAACAGCAACAGAAGAGAGAGCGCAACCTGCTTTTACGAGATTCCGTTCTCCCTTTCGGTCAAGAAGTACTTTGGCTGCCATGGCCGTACTATCGGCGAGCTCTATGGTTTCAAGGCCTGGTACAACAAGAAGCTTACCAGCGTGGTAACGACACTGTTCCGTGAATTGGAGCATTCATTAACCAATGCAAAGACTGTAGCAGCGAGACAGGAGGTAATCTGCTATGAGAGATAATATTGTTAACATTACTAACAGCACTGTATCGACCGGAAGAGGAAAGGAGGCTGCATCTGTGGATAGAGAGAAGATGCGCAAACAGCGCCACAAAAAGGTGAACACTGGAAAGGGTAAGAAAGTCGGATTTTTTGAGAGCATTAGTCTGAAAATCAAGGGCTTCTGTGATGGTCGCAAGGGGTTCCCGCGCAAGACAGATGACAAGGACTGGTATTCCCCTTTCATGAACCAAGAAGTCAATAGCTTTGAGGAGTTTTGCAGTCATACCTGGGGAAGCCTTCAGATTGAAAATGAGGGTGAGTATGCCCGCCTTGAAGAACTTGTGGACGGCATTCGTCAGAAGAAAGGCCTTCTGGAGACGGCGAGAGCCGACCTGGCAGTCACTGTCAAGAAGGAGAACGACTCGGAAGTTGTTCGAAAGAAGGGTGAAGATAAACTGACTGATGCCCAGGTTCGTTCAAGACGCAAAACAGAGAAGGAAAAGAAACTGGCTCCGGTAAAGAGCAAGGTGGCAAGCTTGGAGCAGGAGCTGAAGGATGCTGAAGAAGCATTTTCAAATCTGCATAGTAAGCTGGTTGAGGATGACAACACGACCCGCCTGATCTGCCATCGTGTCAGGGATCATATTCTTATGCGTCTTGACGTGTATTGGAATTCCGCATTACGACATCATACGGAGGGGGTATCCATGCCGGTGGTACCGATGATTGAACTTAAGGATGAGGCGGAAGAAGCATATCTTCGCCCGCATAAGGAACTGATGAAGCGAGCAGCGGCAATCCATGATGCCATTCAGGATGACGCAGAAGAAAAGGAGGTGGCGTAAATGTTCGGAAGAAAGAAGAAGGAAGAGGCGCAGTTTAATACCATGGATGATTCAAGAGTTACTGTATACGATTTTAAGCGTCGCATGCAGCAACTGTTTGAATCATACAGGGCGGCAGATTATAGATCATACCCAGGTCTCAGTGAGGAGGCGATGAAACCGAAGCTAGATAAACATCTGGAGGCCTTGTTCGCCGGCAATGTGGATGATGCTAACGGGGATATGTTGGACAACATCATATTTGGCCCATACAGAGAGTCTGTGCCGTACTTGAATGTTCAGCGTCTGAACCATAAGGATATGAATCGACGTCTGGTTGCCCGTAGAATTTCTGATCGAGCAGATTTCGCAAGGATTCGCGAGGAGAGACAGGAAGAATTGGAACTCCTGGAACAGGAATATAAAGACACTTGCAGCCGAATCGCTGCTGTAGAGGAGGGTTAAGTATTATGAGTAAAAACAACAAAGCAATCTATTCAGTGGATACAACTACAGGTGAGATCGTGAACGAACGCCTCCACCATAACAACCGCAAACGTTTTAAGTCGGATACTCCGTTCGATAATAACATCGTACCTTATTTGATTATGCTTTTCTGTGCAACCGTAGACGGTGTGGTATTTTACAGCCTGTTCAGCAGAATCTCCTATGACAGTCCGATGATGCTCGGAGTACAGATTGCCGGTTTCCTCTTTGGCTTTGATGTAGTTCCGATTTTTATCGGAATTCAGTATAAGCGTTTGAGACAGGGGATCACGAAGGACCGATTCGTATTGATTATGGCATTGGTTGTCTGTGGTCTGGCTTTTGCAATAAACATTGCACTTCGTCTTATGACCATCGACCTTATTTCACCATCGACGGCCAGTGCGGCAACAAGCTATATGGGTACTGTAACGCAGGAAACTGCAGACTCCGGTATCGATGCAACAGCTATCGCACTTACAATTTTCGGTATGGGTATCCCTGTTGTAACTTCTCTTGGTAGCTGTCTGATCAGCTTTATCACTTACAATCCGCTGGGAATCAAAAAACAGCGAACAGCTGAAATGATGGAAGATACCCGTGATGAGGTAAGACGTTTTGATGCCATTCTGGATGACTATGATGCCGAGCCTGATTTCGCTGAGAACCTTGAGGCGGAAGACGAGGCTAAGTATCAGGAAATGCAGATGATGCATAAGGCGCAGGTGATCGGCTATTGCGACTATGTCAGAGAGCGTCTGAAGGAACAGCTTGGCAATCCGACTTCCAACAACGTCCTTTCTGAGTCCGTCTGTGAGACCATACTTGCCAGACTGGACAGGGAACTGGGAATGTTGAATACGCAGGCTGCCTCGAATAATAAGACTGTTACACCCTCTGCAATCGATTTGCAGGAAGAAAAAGAACATGTTTACAATACAATGATCCGTGCCAATAAAGCTATAGCTTAAGGAGGAGAAACCTATGAGAAAGAGATTTGCAGCAATACTTACAATTATCTGTTTGGCAGTATCTGCAGTCGGTCTTACTGGCTGCGGAAGCCAGACCTCTGTAGCAGAGGAAGGCGGAATGAATGCCGTATGCTACGCCATTGCACCGACAGCCAATTCCCAAGGCCTTAATATGAGTTCGTCATTGGTCCAGGATACGATTTATGATACGATCCTCAATTATGGATATGTTTCGGTGGTTGTTGTTGACGGTGAGTCGGAGATGGTCGCAGCAGATTCTTATGATATCGATGCCCAGTATAAAAAGGCTTCAAAGGATAAGCTGAAAACTGATGCACGTGCAAAGGCAACAAATCTGATCACATACATGGAGGGTCAGGTGGCCAATGATGCCCAGGTAGACTATCTGGAAGGCCTGAGGATGGCAGTACGATCCTTATCCTCATTGGAAGGTTATGATTCTAAGACCATCGTGGTCATCGGAACTGGACTTTCTACACAGGGAACGCTTAACTTCCAGAACAATCTCCTCTCTGTTGAGCCGGAGGCTGTGCTGGATCAGCTGGAGGAAAAGGATGAGATTCCGGATTTTACCGGCATTACGGTAGTCTGGCAGCAGATGGGAGATGTGGCACTTCCGCAACAAGATCTTTCACAGACACAGAGAAAACGCCTGCAGGAAATCTGGGGTGGCATTGTAGAACGCGGCGGCGGTACCTTTGTTTACAATGACATCATGGCGAATCCAGTCGATACAGAAGCAACCTATCCGGCGGTAGATACGGTGGAACTTCCTGCGGAAACACCTGTTGATTTTAACGCAGCGATGTTTGACACAGGAGACGAGAGGCTTCTTGAGGAGCCTGTGATGCTTACGGAAGAGCAGGTATCCTTCGTACCGGACAAGGCCACTTACTTAGATGAGGATGAGGCAGTTGCGACGATCCAGCCGATTGCCGATTACCTTCTTGAACATGAGCAGATCACGGTTCTGCTTGCTGGTACTACGGCAGGAGATGAGGATAGTGATTATACCATGACCCTTTCGCAGAAGAGGGCAGATGCGGTCAGGAGCACCCTGGTTCAGTTAGGGGTGGATGAATCCCGAATTGTTACTATGGGGCTCGGCTCCAGTGATCCATGGCATGTATATGGCGCCGGATATGAGGGCAGCATTGCATCAGGAAATCGCAAGGTAGTGCTGCTTGATGCATCGAGTGATACGGCAAAGGAAATTTTAAGTGAATAGGTACAGGCTCCGGCCCTCTGCCGACAGGTCAGTAAGACTGTCAGTGGAGGGTCGGGCTCGTGTACGCATGAGTAGTTTCAAAAATAGTATGAAATTTCAGAAATCAGGTTTCTGTAAAAAAAGAAGCCGAACGATGATGAAACAGAAACACTATGAGAGACTGTACTTGTAAAGGAAAACAGCTATCTCATCAGAGAGGAGGGATGCTTCATATGTTGAAAGCAAAAGCACTTTGTGCAGCGAATGGCAATGCGGCTCCAGAGATTAAACCACTGATGTCAGTGATGGAAACTCCGGTCCCTGCAGCTGACACACATGGCAATGGCCTTCGTGACCTAATCGGCGGTATGCAGAACATCGTGATCGAGTCGGTCGGCAGTGATGAAACGATACCGGAAGCGGTAGGACAGCTGGCAATCAGAATGATGAAGAACAATGATCTCATCAAGGATTTGATGCATGAACTTCGCCAGCTTTACATTCGCGGACAGAAAGAATTCCGTTTGTCACTGGCAGGCAGAAGCGATGCAGAGAAGAAGCAGATCATTTCCCTGTTTCAGGACATGGCCGGATTGGTCAGCAATGTCCGTTATTTCTCAGAGTTCCAGTCGATCAATGGCTCGCTGGTTGTGATGCCTAAGGCGCAGATGTTCCTGACAGGGCGGTATTTGGAACTGGCGGTTTATCAGACCATTAAGGATGTGCTTCAGGAATTGTCGGTGAAATATCATGCGGAATATGAGATTTATCGTAATGTCCGTGTGGCGGACAGAGAGGGCAGGCTGAAGAATGAATTCGACATTGCCTTCCAGTTCAATGGGATCTGGTACATCGTGGAATGCAAGAGTGGTAAATGCTTCTCCGACTGGGGCAGCTTTGCTGAACTGGGAGTGACTTATAACATCGTCCCGGATCGCTTGCTCCTGGTAGATTCTTATATCTCAGACAGCAAGGCAGAATGCATCGAGTACTTCTGTGACTACTATGTGTGTAACCTGTCGGGAAATACTCTTCAGGAGAAAGTAACGAAGATGGTCATCAATGACCTCGCAGCGTGAAAGGAGCGTGGCATATATGAAGAAGGTTGAAAAGTTCAATGACACTGTAAATTACAGTAACAGAGCATTTGATTATGGATTCAGGGCTGATCATGTGCCAGAGAAACCGGTATATGCGGCTCACGATGGGGAAGATGTCTTCATGACCATACTTCCTTTTAATAATACGCCGGTTGAGGAAATCGAAGCATCCTTTGATGCGGTGGATTTTGCGGTTGTCGAAGAAATCGGACGCAGCAAGTACTTAAGTTCTCTTCAGATTTATCAATTTGTAAGTCTCCGTGGTCTCACGGTAATGCGTCAGGGTATTCGCAATCGTCTGAACAAGATGATGAAGCTGAGAGTGATTCGAGAGTACGAACTGAAGACACCGGATGCAACTGCCGGATTAAAAGTATATGACTTGGATTTTAAAGGTTTTCGAATTGCCCGTGACAGGGGCGTGCTCTTCCATAAAGGCAATCGATATCTCAGTTATACAAAGAAGCAGGAACTGGATGCGTTCGACACAGCAGAGGATATCAAGAGAATCCTTGTCGGCAACATGATTTCTCTCGCCGGTCTTATGAATGGAGTGGCTTGTGAGCGCTTCGGTATTATGGAGACGATGCGCCCGGCACAGGAGCTTCCGATTACAGACGGCTGTATCATTCGTACAGCTGTCAATATTCAACTGGACGAGGAGTCAATCCTTTTGTATGAGGTAGTCAGATCTACTCCGCACGCGATGCGCAAACTGGCAGACAAGGTGAGCCGCTACTACACTCTGATCAATGACAGCCGTTATCGTGAGGACAACTATTACGGTTATGCTGCTGTACCGCAGCTGGTCATCTGTGGCGAGAGCTATGAGCACTGTGTAAAGATTGATCAGTATCTTCGCAGCAGGGGCCTGATCAGTGAGACCGATAGCCTGCTCTATACCGAGGATCTGTTTTATGTTCAGCAGACACTGCAGACCCTGTACGAGCTGGATGAGGCAGGAAACCGCGCTTGGTACAGCCTGCCTGAACGGGAGATGGTTACCGATATGGAAAGGAGTGCATAGGGAGGCCTTCGGGTCTCCTGGAAAGGAGGAATCGGACGTATGGGTGTGATTAACATAGAGGTGGCAGCGAAGACATTACCGCAGAGGGCACAGAAAGGAGGTTCTTCTATGGGTAACAGACAAGAAACAATCAGAGGTGCTGATGCAGTCTGCATGAGGCAGGTCGCATCGGAGATGGCTTTATATAGTGCAGATAAGAGTATTTTGAGATAGATGAAGGGAGAATAAGCTATGCGTAAATATGAATATTCAGACGAAATCGTTAATGTTGTTAAGAAATTCCTGGATGATGATGACTGGCATTATTCCTTTAATGAGGAAACAGGCATCTTCAGATTTAGCCTCAGAATCAGAGGCAAGATTCAGAGCATCAGCTATGTGATCGATGTGCATGAAGATGAGTTTATCACCTATGGCATGAGCCCTATCGGTGCTGATGGTGAGGATACTGAGATGATGGCACAGATGGCAGAGTTCATTTGCCGCGCAAATTATGGAATGAAGAATGGATGCTTTGAGCTGGACAGAGACGGTGAAATTCGCTTCAGAAGCTTTGTCGATTGTGAGGATCTGCTTCCTTCCACTTCCGTGGTCAAGAACAGCGTGCACTGTACGGCTGCGATGTTTAAGTGCTACGCGGCAGGTATCGTGGACATTATCTTTGGCGGAGCTAAAGCAAAGGATGCCATTACTAAGTGTGAGGGCGATCTTCCTTCGACAGAGAATGAGCTTATGTCTGCTCTGGAGGAAGCGCTTGGCGGAGATGTCAGTGAAGAAGTTGTCGGCGCATTACTTTCCCGTCTCGCATCGGAACTTGGCATTGGCGAGGACAGTGATGAGAATCATGAAGACGACGACAGACCAGAAGGCATCCGTCTGAATCCATTCGCAGATGAAGGAGGCGGAGTATCCGGTCAGTCACACATTAAGATGGATCTTTTCGGAGCGGAAGGAGGTGAGGCCTGATGAGTACACCTGTATTACTAAAGAGCAGTGGTGGCGTTCAGACAGTTGCGATTGAGTCAAAGCTGATGAGTGACCGCAGATTATTCATTACCGGCGAAATCAATGCAGACAGCGCCATGGATTTCTTTAAGCAGATCATGCTTTTGAACTTGGAGGATGACGGAACTCCAATCTCAGTATTTATCAATTCTCCAGGCGGTGAAATCGATAACGGTCTCTTAATTTATGATGCGATTGTCGGTTCCAAGGCTCCTGTTCGTACCTTCTGCAGTGGATGCGCTTACAGCATGGGTGCTGTCCTGTTTACCTGCGGAAAAGAGAGATATATGTTTCCGCATAGTAAGCTTATGCTCCACGAACCGCTCCTTGGGGGTAAGATCGGTGGCAATGCATCTTCTATCAAATCCATTTCTGAAAGCCTGTTGGAGACCAAGTCCATGATGAATAAGCTACTGGCGTTCCACACAGGCAAGACAGAGGAAGAGATGGACGAACTGACTTCTTATGATCATTACTTCTCTGCCCAGGAAGCGGTTGAGATGGGCCTGGCAGACGGTATTAAGGACTTTAAGGAAATGATGGAGGGCTGTGCATGATCAAAAAGGACGAACAGATGAATACAAGCGATATCTCTTTTGATGAGATGGCGAAATTAAAGTCGGATGGAGGTGATAAAACAGACAGACTGATTCTTGGAGATGGGGAGAATTGTATCTTCAGTTCGGATTCGAACAAAACCGGACTGAATAATAACATCCTTGTAATCGGTACTTCAGGTTGCGGAAAGACGGTCAGTATCATGGAGCCGCGTATTCTGGAAACATTCAATAGGAGTCTCATTGCCACGGTGACAAAGCGAAGGATCGTGAAAAAGTACTCTGTGGTAATGAAAAGACGTGGTTATAAAGTGCTGGATCTGAATTTCGTGCATCCCAGTGAGGGGAACTGCGGTTATGACCCTCTGATGCATATCGGTTCCTATAATGATATTACCTTCCTGGCCAGGAGCATCGTTCTGGCCAATCCCCAGAAGGCACAGTCAAACGCAGATCCGTACTGGGACGATGGTGCTACGTCACTCTTTTCGGCAGAAATCTGTTATATCCTGCAGACCAAGGACAATGCCACTTTTGCGGATGTTCTGGATTTTCATAACAAGCTGACTTTTGAGGAACGCAACGATGTCATCGCAACGAATTATGACCGGAAGTTTGAGTATCTTGCAGAGAAGAACCCTTCATCTTTTGCAGTGTCCTGCTGGAAGTCATTTAAGCAGCTGCCTGTGAAAACGGCATCGTGCATCTTTTCTGCACTCAACACTACAATCGATTCCATTTTCACTCCTGAACTCAAAGAGATGTTCTGCATGAAGACGATGGTGGATTTTGAAAAGCTGGCATCGGAAAAGACCGTTCTGTTCATAACAACAAGTCCTGTGAATTCTTCGCTGAACTCTTTTATTTCTTCCTTCTATGGAACGGTATTTAAAGATCTTTTTGAGTTTGCAGAAGAGCAGGCGGATGGCAGGCTTCCTGTGCCGGTTGATGTCCTCGCGGACGATTTTGCAACCGGCTGTCCGGTGAATATGTTCGAACAGTATGTGTCGATTTTCCGGGAGAAAGGTCTGTCTGTCACTGTACTGATCCAGTCTGAGTCGCAGCTGAGTTCGCTTTATGGTAGCGAGAAGGCAACGACTATCATTAACAATTGTGACACGATCGTCTTCCTCGGATCTATGGATCTCGAAACGGGCAAGAGCATTTCCATGAGAGCAAACAGACCCCTTGAGGACGTCCTGTATATGCCGATTGGGTCAGAGATTATCTTCCGTCGCGGCATGAAGCCGATCTTTACCAGAAGATATAACATCTTTCAGAACGAGATGTATAAGAAGGTGACTGCAGCCTATGAGAGACATGTCGAGAAAGAAAAAACACAGGTCACGCGTTAGGAGGTGGTGAGTATATGAGCGGTATTCAGAAATTCAGAGACGGTGGTGGCAGGATTGATCTCCACCTTCATACAACAAACAGCGATGGGGATAACACCCCGGATGAGGTACTCAGACTGGCTGCACAGGAGGGCCTCTGGGTCATTTCCCTGACAGACCATAACAAAATCTCTCTCGCTGAACCGGTAACCGTCGACGTGGCTCAATGCGAAATGTCTGAACAGTGGAAGATGACAATGATTCCTGGATGTGAATTTTCAGCAACCTATCCAGTCCCGGCGTGGAACGGAGAGACAACGGAGATCCACATCATCGGCCTTTTCCCGGATGGTGTGGACCCGGGTGAATTTGCGGACATCTTTGCTGATCTTGATGAAGGAAAGCAGCAGTATGTTAAGGCAATTCTGAAACAGCTGAATGAACGTGGGATTGACATTACTCTTGATGAAGTGGAGGCAGCCAGCATACGGACAGGGCATTCGGGACGGCACAAGATTGCAGATGTCCTCATTCAGAAGGGCTATGCGAAAGATATGGACGATGCCTTTGATCGCCATATCGGAAATTTCTCACCGTTCTATATTTCTGCGACCAGGTATGTCCACTATGCTCCGCTGAACGAGGTTGTTAGCAGGATAAGGGCAGCCGGAGGGATTCCAGTTCTTGCGCATCCTTATGGCTATGCAATGGATGAAGCAGAAATGGAGACTCTGATCTCTGATTTTAAAACCGCAGCAGGGAACGTCGGAGGTATGGAGGTATATTATGAACTCTATGTCAGAAACCAGGACCGGATGACATTCCTGAAGAAAATGGCGGAGAAATATGGACTGCTTGCATCTGTGGCTTCGGACCGGCATCGTGGAGGACAGGCGTTTGCTTCCACAGACGGGTTGGATTTGTATGAGAAGATGCTTGAGACTTTACATAGCGATAGGAAAAGAAAGTAAGGTGGTTTAAGACTGTGGCCTGGATGGGGATGTTTACGCATTGCTGTTCAGGCCCTGTTTGTTTCGGGTGAGTTTCAAAGATAGTTTCGAATCCTGTAGAGAACCGGGGATGATGAAATAGCGGAAAGATGGGAAAGTATAGTTAACAAATGAAAGAGATGGGAGGTTGATCTGTTATGGCTCAAAGCAAGGCACAGAATACATATGCACAGCTTGGAAAATATCTGATGTGGTGCACGAGGTTAAGCGGCAGCCCGGATAAGAATGAACTGGCATATATTTGCAAGATGGTAAAACAGTTAAATCAGATTCTTCAAACGATACCGATGGATAAAGATGAAACATACATGTGGATCCAGATTCACTGTATGATCTGTGATTACCTTGAAATGCTGGATCGTGACATACAGGACATGTTCCTGTGTAACTGTTATGCCATGATGCAGTTTTGAGAGTGTGAGGAACTCGCATACCAGCTGGAATCAAGCAGATTTGGTTTTAAGGATGAACTCCTGAAGAAAAAGATCATAGTAGTTCTGGTCAGACTTGATGCTCATGTGAATGTCTTGAACCATTTCTTTACAGAACAGGTTGTATGCGTAATCGGGCAGAATACCATGGCGTATATCGAGAGGGCAGTTGATTATCTTAAGGAGCTGCCTGAGGATGATTCAAATTTGTTATATCTCCTCAATCAGTCTTTGATCGCAATGCAGGAAGCAGTCTGGGGGCATGGAGTCAAAGTGACAAAAGATGGCCCGGAAGAAATTTTATACATCAGAGACCGGGCAAGAAAATATCTGGGCGAGACCAGAGGCTATGGATAGGAGGCCGATCGACGGCCTTGCCGAAGCAATATATCACAAACGAAATGGAGAAGGGAGAGGATGAAGCATGATTAAGAAACTGTTAAAAAGTAAATGGAGCATGGTGATCATGATCGTCGCCTGGCTGCTGTTGATCTGGGCCCGAACATTTACAGGTATGGCCAGTGGTATGGATGATACATCTGTTTGGAGCATCTTATGGTCTTCAGTTGTTGCAATAGCCTGTACATTCATTTATGGAGCTAATATCTTTGCCTGGGATGACGAAATCGGGTTCTTCTATGAGGATGATGAAGAAACTTCACTGGAAGAATATAACGATAAAGAAGATGATGGTGAGATAATGGATGAAGAGGCAGAGGAAGAGGACGAGTTCCTTCGTGAACTTGCGGATAGAATCCATGAGGAGTCAAATGCACAGAATCCAGCTCTGAAAAGATCACTGTTGGTAGTGATGATTCTGGCAGCGTTTTGCCTGTTTTCCTTTGCATCAGCGGAATGGAATGGCTGGATTGATCTGTTCAGTGACAGGACTTACATGGAAATTGGTTTCTGTACCTTTAATAAAAAGTACATCTTCGATGTGCTGATGATTGTGTTGTTCCCTCTTTGGACTACATTTATTATTCGAAAAATAGCGGAAAGCCGATGCGCAGCCGGAGCAGTGATGTCGGGTGCGGTTCAAATCCTAACGTTGACTTTGCTAGGATTCCTCTTGTATATGCGACTCCCGAACATCTGGCTTCTGGAAATGGCATTTATCAACAGTCTAACACTTGTGATAGCTGTAAAAGCTTACCTGTGGAGAAATGCCAGCAGGAAAGGTAATGTAGTTGCACTGTTGATCGGATATATTCTGTTTTGGGTTCTGCTCATGTCGATGTTTACCTACAGTGGCCAGACAATTGCCGAATTTATGGGGATACAGAATCTGAGTGATGCATCCATTTCAAGCAGCTATGTCTCGAATGTCAGGACAATCATGAGGGAAGCAGCTTTTGTTGGACAGAGTTCATCGCTTTTAGAGAATCCATATGTTGCAGAATTCATGATGGAAAGAACAAATCCAATCATTGGCGCTTTGTTTTACGGTGGTTGGAGTGCGGCAATTCTTCTTGTTCTTGTATCAATTGTCTTTGTGTTGACTGCAGGGGCAATTCTGATACGCAACAAGCGTCGTGATGGACGGGATGTCATGCTTTGTATAGCCTGGGCAGCGCTGGTAGTTCGCCTGGTGGCTGGAACATTGTATTCGTTTGGAATCCCCATCACCATTGTTCCTTTATTTACAGGAAATGTGGGAATTAGAATGGATTCCATGTGTATGAGTCTGTTGCTTCTAAGCTGCTTGCATAATAAATGGGATGCCTGGTTAGAAGAAATGGTAGACGAAATCTGTGACGACCTAGAGGAGGAAGAGTATGACGAAGAAGATGAATAGATTTAGAGATCTGCTATTGGATAATAAGATACTGCTCATTGTCGTGATCGGTATGTGCCTGGCGGTGTTTCTAACCGCCTGGCGTGCCTTACTGCGATGTGCAACCGGTTCGATTAGAACGGCCTATGATGCATACTGGGAATATTGGGAGGGCACTGATATGACAGCAAAAGGTGTTCTCACAAATGATTATGGGACATACTTGTTCGACGAAGACAATCGAACGTTATTGGCAGGACCCTTTGCCGGAATTGCAGCTGAAGATTTTGAGTTTACCGGTACAATCGCAAGATTTGAGACTGCTGACGGGAAAATCGGATTCATTGACGAATCAGGAAGAGAAGTGATTTCCGCAATCTATACAAATGCCGCAGGATTTTCGGAAGGACACTCGGTAGTTACGGATGAGGATGGAAACCGATATGAAATTGATGCCTATGCACAGAGAGAACCATTATAAAAACGGAGGTAGCAGTGAAGAATAATAAGCATGCGGAGTTTATAAAGAGTATTAGACTATCAACAGCCGAACCTGAACCGAAGAAATCAGTGCGAGGAGAGCGGAATGCGGAATCACATAAGATGTCTAGACAGGAGGAACTTGACTTGCAGAAAGAACTGGAACGACGTTTTGATGAGCTGTTTGGGACAGCAGATGAGGATTGATCTATGAAGAAAAGGATTTTGATTATAAGTGGCCCTTCAGGCACAGGGAAAAGTACTTTGATAACAGAACTGGTAAAACAAAGAGAAGAGTTTAGACTTGTGAAGTCTGTAACTGACAGAAAACCAAGATATGATGGGGAGCCATATACATTTGTATCTACTGAAGAATTTGAAAGAATGCAGTCTCAGGGGAAGCTAATGGAGAGTAATGTATATGCAAAGGGCTGTCATTACGGAACACCTTTGTTGGATGTCCAGTCGACCTTAAAAAAAGGTTATGTGCCAATTCTTGATATCGACGTAAATGGACATGATCAGGTGCTGGAAGCCGTGAAAATGTGGAAAAATTGTCAGGTGATATCTGTCTTTGTTATTGCACCGGCAGAGACAATCTACCAAAGACTGATCGATCGCCAGACAGAATCTATTGAAGAAATCATCGAGCGGTTGCGGATTGGCGCAGAGGAAATAAGAAAAGGGAAATCTTATGACGAAGTAATCACCAATGATAAGTTGGAACAGGGAGTAAGCAGGCTATACAGAGCTTATCGGTATTGTATTGAAGGAAAATCCGAGGCCGATGAGATTATGCTGATTACGGATGACATGATGAACGTTTATGATCTTGATACTTGCGCAAGTAGTCTCCAGATTATCGCAGACAGGTTGGATGATAAGGATTCCGTCAAAGCCCTTTCAAGACGCATAGAGCAGTTTTGCAGTATAAGAGGCTGGATGGAGAAAAATACTGCAAAGGATCTTGCTATTGGTGTGAGCACAGAGGGAAATGAGCTGCTTGATATTTTCAGATTTAAAACGGAGGAGCAGGTCGCGGAAATCCTGGCTGATCCGGCACACCGGGAGCATGTAGGTGAAGAACTGGCAGATACACACTTTTTTATTCTGCGCTTCTGCGCGACATTTGGATTTGATCCGGGAGAAATTCTGGTGGATAAAATATACAAAAACGGAAAGAAATATCCTGTCAAAAAATGAGTGATGTGGGCTGGTTATGAAAAGTATAGAAAGGCGGTGGTAATGGCCGGATGGGACTCAAAAGATGATCCAATCTGGCTTTTGCTTATATGTCTAAAACAGTTTCAAAAAACAGTTTTCAGTTCGATTGATAACTGAGGCTGATGAAACAGACATGCGATGGCAAAATATATTTACAGATAACCCGGAGGGATATGGAGGTGCCTAGAATGAACAAATTCTATAACGCAGAACTTGCAGCAGGACTGGAAGAAGTCGCTGAACTGGACAGAATAGCCGAGCTGGCAGCGAAGACTCTGGACAATCCGGATATATTGGATGAACTGGAGTTAGAAGACCTTGTAATGCTCAACAAGTATTACGATGAAATGATTCGTGAAAAAGAAGATGAATTGGCCCGGTTAACGGACTCATCCGTATAGGAAGGGATGAGTTTATTCGAAAGTGGAGGAGACAGCATGACAGATAACGGTATTGGGGAAAATGATGAATATGAAAAGGTGACCATGTACCAGTGTATCTGGTGCGGCAAACTATTTAAAACGGACCGTCTCCATAAGTGTAAATTCTCTCCGAAGATGTGCAATTGCTTCAGTTGCAGACACTGTAGGGGCGTGGATGAGATAACGGTGCGTCCTTTTGATAATGAGACCAGGGATGTGGAACTGATCTGTGGAATCGGAAAACTGTCGGAGTGCGCAGTGCCGGTACGGGAGATGGCAGAAAGACATTGGAAACTTGCATGTCCTAAATGGCAGCAGCTTAATGATTATAAGGGAAAAGACAGTTATATGTATCATATCGTCTGGCAGATCGATAAAAGGAGGGCGGAGTCAGAGTAAACATGAATAGGCGGGTAGTTTCAAAATATCAGTCTGTAAGTTTCTACGTCAAAGTTATGGTGACATAGGAGAAACCTTCAGGAACCTTTAAAATATACTTATAATCAAAAATCACAGGTTTGAGTAGGGAGGCGGCATTTATGAAGACTATGATGAATGCAGAGATGGCAATGGAAAACATGATGGCAGCTGGGACAGAGTGCTGTCAGGATGAAGAAATCCTTCAATTAAAGGCCGAGGCGGATTGCCTTGAGTATTTTAATGAAGAAGAGGATAGTGATTGTTACGAGGAGGATGAAAAGGAGCAGGATGAAAAGGAGCAGGATTCCACTGATCTCACTGTTTCCGGAGATACTTTCTGTAGTGACTCTCTGAGACAGTATCTTCGCGAAATCGGTAAATTTCCGCTTCTTAATCAGGATGAAGAGATTGCGCTGGGAAAGAGAATTGAGCTTGGGGATGCAATGGCAAAGCAGGAACTGGTGAACTCCAACCTTCGTCTGGTGGTCAGCATTGCTAAACGATATTCAGGCAATGGACGCAGCCTTCAGGATTTGATCCAGGAGGGCAATCTTGGATTGCTGAAGGCAGCAGAAAGATATGATTACAGGCAGGGTTTCCGCTTTAGCACATATGCGACCTGGTGGATCCGTCAGTCTGTCACCCGTGCAATTGCGGATAAGAGCCGCACGATTCGTATTCCGGTACATATGTATGAAAAGGTCAACCAGTATCGAAGAACGGTCCGTCAGTTGGTACAGCAGCTGGAACGTGAACCGGAAGACCGTGAAGTAGCTAATGCAATGAATATCCCTGAGGAAACTGTAAATGAATTCAGGATGATTTCACTGGATCCTGTTTCTATAGACAGTCCGGGGGAGATGACGGCGATAATACCATGGAAGACTTTATACCGGATCAAACATCTGATTCGCCGGAGAAGGCAGCGGAGCAGGTAATGCTCAGACAGAACATTGACAAGGCACTCGGAACGCTGACTGATAAGGAGAGAACGATCATCCAGTTACGCTTTGGTCTGGTCGAAGATGGCCGCAGCCGCACACTGGAGGAGGTCGGTAAAGTATTTCGTGTGACAAGAGAGCGCGTCCGTCAGATTGAGGCGAAGGCGCTTAGAAAACTGAGACAGAAATCCTGTTCCCAGGAGTTGGTCGGGTTTATCTGATCAGAAATCCGGTACGCATAAATGAGATCTGATAGTGGGGTATGGATATGGCAGAGCAGAAAAAAGCAATCATCATTCGTGGGCCGGCAAACAGTGGTAAGACAACCCTGGCCCACGAAATCATAAAGAAGATCAGAGAAAACCCGGATAGAAGCACCATGCTGATTTCGCAGGTTTATATCCGCCATGAAATGCTCTGTGTCGATATACAGGATAAGGTATCAGCCTCAATTGATTTGTCTGGGTATTTTGTTAGTTTCAGCTGTTTCCTTTATAAGTTTCAATGTTGGGAAAACACCAATCTTTGTGAATATAAAAATTTGTAGTATTCAAATAGTGTAGCCATTATTATGCCTTGTTTTAAGGAGGATAATACCATGATGAACAAAGAATGGGAAGACTTCTTTGGTATTGAAGAAGTATATGACACAACAGACGCTGCTATTGATAACTTTACAGGTGCGAAGAAGGACGCTGTTGCCGCACTGGCATCCTGTATCAATACCAACGGTTGTGTTGATCTTGGATGGATGATGGATGCGTCCGGACTTGCATTTGATGAGCTGACAGAGGTTCTGGAAGGCGCTATTTACCAAGATCCTGAGGTTTATGATATCTACCATGCAGATGACCAGGGTTGGATGCTGAGAGCTCAGTATCTTTCCGGTAACATCAAAACGAAGCTGGAGATGGCGAAAGAACTGAACAGCAAGTATAACGGACGTTTTGAGGCAAACGTTGATGCACTGAAAGCGGCAATGCCGGCAAAGGTGGATTTCGATGTAATTGGTTTTGGCCTGGGCAGTCCCTGGATTCCAGAGAAGTACTACTCGCTTTTTGCCAAAGAAGTGCTTGGCCTGTTCTGCCTTCCGGAGATTCATTACTCTACAGCTCTTGGACGCTGGAAGATCGTCATCTCTCCAAAGGCTCGCAATGCAGTACAGAATATCTATACCTATGGCACGAAGCGCCTGACTGCACTGCAGATTATGGAGACGACTTTAAATGGCGGAACTGTGAAGGTTTATGATGAGGTCTCCCGACCGGAACGCAAATCCGGTGTAGCTAAAGTTTTGAATAAGGTTGAGACACTGGCGGCTCAGGAGAAGCAGGAACTGCTGCAGAACGTGTTCCAGGAGTGGGTCAGAAAGGATCCTTCCCGTGTGAAGCGTATGAAGGAGATTTTTTACGATACATACGCCTGCAATGTATCCGGAAGATACAGTGGCAGTTTTCTGGAGCTGCCGGATCTTGATATTGAACACTTTACCCCGTACCCTCATCAGAAAGATGCCGTTGCAAGGATTATCCTTGAGAAAGACGTGCTGCTGAATCACAAAGTGGGCACAGGCAAGACTGGTATCATCATCATGGGTGTTCATGAAAGGAAGCGTATTGGCCTGTCGGATAAGAATCTGATTGTGGTACCGAACAACGTGCTAGAGGCCTTTGAGCGTGCACATCGAGAACTCTATCCGCAGGATAACATTCTTGTGGTACATCCGGAAGACTTCAAGCCGGACTGCAGACAGGAAGTTCTTACTAAGATCAAAGATGGTGATTATGTAGCGGTTTACATGGCCTTTTCTTCTTTCGAAAGACTTGGCATGAGCAAAGCATACAAGATTGAGCAGCAGAGAGAACAGATACGTACCTGCAGAGCACAGGCCGCCAATGCTTCCGAGACATGGGAACGTTCGCGCCTAGAGGCGATTGCATCTCATCTGAGCGAGGAACTTATGAAGATGCAGGAGGAGATTCCTGCAGATGAATTCACTACCTTTGATGAGCTGTGTATTACAACTCTCGTCATTGATGAAGCTCACAATTACAAAAATGTCTCCATTGATGCTCATGCAGATGGGGTTGTAGGCATGCACGCCAAGGGCAGCAAGAAGTGTGATGAAATGCTTGAGAAGGTTCAGTATGTCAGAATGCAGGGCGGTGGCATTATCTTTTCGACAGGCACACCGCTGACCAACTTTATATCTGACCTGTTTGTACTGCAGATGTTTTTACAGCCGGAGCAGCTCGAGCTCCTCCATCTGAACCATTTCGATGAATGGATTAACAACTTTGCGACTCGTCAGACTGGATTTGAAGTGGACGTGGATTCCCAGAACTACCGTGTACGGACCAGATTTAATAGCTTCCATAACGTTCCTGAGCTGACGAGCCTGTTCGCAGGCGTCTGTGACTTCTACAGCAATGATGATGGCGGTATGGATCTGCCGGAAAGTGAAGGCTATACGGATGTGATCGTTGAGAAATCTATCGAGCAGGAGATTTATATCGATGATCTGGTGGACCGGACCGAAAAGATCCGGCAGAAGCATGTGCGTGGTACAGAGGACAACCTGCTTAAGGTAACGCATGATGGCCGTGCGGCTGCTCTAGATATCCGTCTTGCAGATCCGACAGCGGAACCGGATCCTGACAGCACAAAGGCGCATGCATGTGCTGAAAAGGTCTATGAGCTGTGGATGGCCTATCCGGATACGGCTCAGTTAGTCTTCTGTGATCTTGGAACGCCGAAGAAGGGATTCAATGTCTACGATGAGTTGAAGAAGCGCCTGAAGGAGATGGGGATTTCAGCTTCACAGATTGCTTTTGTGCATGATGCAACAACAGATGCCAGACGCAGAAAGCTCTTCGAGGCTGTCAACAATGCTTCTGTAAGGGTCCTGATTGGCAGTACGTCCAAGTTGGGAACCGGCGTGAATGTGCAGGAGCGACTAGTGGCTATTCATCACTTGGATATTCCTTGGAAGCCGAGTGATATCGTGCAGCGGGAAGGTCGCCTGATCCGCCAGGGCAACACCAATGATAAAGTGTTTCGATTCCGATACATCACAGCTGGCACCTTCGATGCTTACTCCTGGCAGCTTTTGGAGAATAAGCAGCGATTTATCTCTCAGTTCATGAGCAATAATCTGCTCTGCAGAAATGTATGCGATATTGATGACACGGTCCTGACTTATGCAGAAATCAAGGCCCTTTCGGTGGGTGACCCGCTTCTGAAGACCAGAATTGAGACTTCTAATGAACTGGAGCGTCTGAAAATTCACTGTAGACAGCGAGAGCAGGAACTGAAGACCATGGAAAGTGTTGTTTCAAATCTGCCTGCAAATTTGGCAAAGCTTGAGGAGCGTAAGCTGCGTCTGGAGCAGGATTATCAGCATTTCATTGCCCATCGAGAGAGCCTCAGCAGGGATGACCGCAATGCTTTTGGGGAAGAGGCCCTTGATGCACTGAAAGGCAATTTCTACGTTGAAACAGAACGTTGGTTCGACGATCTGCATGGTTTCCGCATTCTGCTACCGGCTTACATGAAGTACGAGCGCCCTACTCTTCTGATCGAGGGTATATCTGGTAACAGATATGATGTAGACATGCGTGACGCAAAGCCGGGTGGATGTATCCAGCGTGTGGAACATATCCTGTCACATCTTAACGAGCGTATGCAGGCTGTTGAGCTGGAGAATGACAGGGCAAATGCCCAAGCAGAGCATGCTAGGGCTGAGATCAAGAAGGGCAACAGCTATACTGCTGAAGTAGTCAGCATGTCTGAGAAACTTTTGGATATTGATGAAGAATTGAACAGCCGTGCGAATGAAAATGAGGCGGCATAAGAAAGGAGTAGCGATTATGGCAAACGCATATAATATCCCATCTGTAACAGCAAGTAGTGCAATCGAGCAGCTGACAGAGCTTTACAGTACCGCTTATCAGAGCAGCATGCTTGCTGAGATTCCATCCGTGGCTCTCTGGGGTCCGATGGGAGTCGGTAAGTCGACAATGGTGAAGAAAGTGGCTGCGCAGATGTCGGAAAAGCTTGGCATGAAAATTGGTGTAACCGATATTCGCCTGCTGAACTTTTCGCCGATCGATCTGCGTGGTATTCCAACTGCAGACGCGGAGAAAGAATTTACAGTCTGGCTGAAGCCGAAGATCTTTGATCTGCCGGAGGATGGGGTGAGCATACTCTTTCTTGATGAGATTTCAGCAGCTCCACAGTCTCTTCAGGCAGCAGCCTACCAGATCACTCTGGATAAGCGTATTGGCGAATTTGAACTGCCAGAGAACTGTATTGTTATCTGTGCTGGCAACCGTACGACAGACCGCTCCGTGGCATTCCGCATGCCGAAAGCCTTGGCCAACCGTCTGCTTCATTTTGAAATCGTTTCTGACTATGACAGTTGGTATGAATGGGCGTTGCAGCATGACATTGATGAGCGAGTGATCGGTTATCTGGACTTTGATAATAGCCGATTGAATACGGAGCCTGATATCGAGGAACTGGCTTTCCCAACACCGCGAAGCTGGGAGTTTGTCAGCAGACTCCTGAAGACGACCGGAAAGTCTCCGAAGGAAGCGCACGGTTTGATTTCTGGATGCGTTGGTGTATCCAATGCCCTTGAATTCGAAAACTGGTGTCAGGTGTATCGCAAGCTTCCGAAGGTGGCAGATATTCTGGCGGGCAAATGCACTGTCAGAGTTAAGGAATCTGATGTTATCTATGCGCTGATTTCCTCACTTTTGACCAGCATTGCAAGCCATAAAGATACGATCAGTATTCGCGAGCTAGAAAATGTATGTGCTTATGCCTCTCAGTTCCCTGCTGATTTTTCTGCAATGTTCTTTCGCGGACTGCTGGTGATTGAGGGTATGAACATGCAGCTGACAAAAGTATCAAGTTTTGCGGCATGGATGAAGAAGAACCGCAGATTCTTATAAACAAGTCATTGTGATAACCTGTGAAAATCATGAGTCGTGAAATGGAGGAACCGTATGGATCAAATGAAAGTAAAACAGACTGTAAGACGCATGACAGAGGCACGCGCTGCACTGGTAAGAGATAATCCCTTCTTCGGGCATCTGGCTATGGGGCTACAGCTCGCCTGCGCCCCATGTGAGACTGTCTGTACAGATGGTAAGCGTCTGATCTTTGATCCGGAGTTTGCTGAACAGCTTTCTGTGCAGGAACTGCAGTTTGTGACACTTCATGAGGTGATGCACTGTGTTCTGGAGCATTGCATCAGAGGTAGAAATCTTCATTCGCTGCTGTTTAATATTGCCTGCGACATCGTGGTGAATTCAACTATTCTGGATATGTGGGGACTCGATACGTTCAAGGTCGTTAGTGAAGAGGCAATGCATCTGGCACCGGATGGAAAGGAGGGCCGCATTTATAGCGCGGAAGAAATTTACCATATGCTGTTACAGAAGCAGGGGAAGGTCCCGAAAGTGTCCTCTTTTGACAGGCACGATCTGTGGCAGGGAAGTTGTGATAAAACGCAGCTTCGTGATGACTGGAATGGCAGAATTCGAAACGCGATAAAGGCATGTGGCGATTCCGCTGGGATGCCGCAGAGCATCCGAAAAGTGGTACAAGAACTGGCAAATCGTGCAGATCTGGACTGGAAACAGTTGCTTCATGATTTCCTTCAGTTTGATCAGCATGACTACACTTTTCTTCCACCCGACCGCAGATATGGCGGTTCAGATTTATATTTTCCGGCATTTAATGTGGATGAGGATGACGGTTCGGCAAATGATATCTGGGTGTGTGTGGATACTTCAGCATCCATTTCTGCGGAGGAACTGGCGACTGCAATGACAGAAATTCTTGATGCCATGCGTCAGGCACGGCTGAAAGGTAAAATATCCTTCTTTGATAGTAATATTACCGAGCCGGAACCATTTGAGTCGGAGGCTGAATTAAAGAAGATTACTCCAAACGGAGGCGGCGGAACCAGTTTTCAGATTATTTTTGATTATCTTCAGGAAAGAATGTATCCGGAAATGCCAAAGGCAATATTGATTTTTACAGATGGATTTGCATGTTGGCCGGAAGAACAGGATGCGATGGAAGTGCCTATTTTGTGGATGATCAGCAGTGACGGACGGGATAGTGCTCCGTGGGGACGCGTGGTGAAACTGTAATCAATAAGCTGTTTAAATGGGGAGAAATAGATGCGAGACGTTATATATTCTGTGCTATCACGGATAAAATACAATGATTTTTCAAAAATCAAATGTGTGAATGACTGTCTGAATAATGGTCTGTCAGGGTTTGTGTTTGGGCGTAAAAATCTGAGAATCAAAAGGGAAGTGAGAAGAATATGTGAAAATAAAGAGCAACCAGTTCCAATCATAATCCTTGGAGAAAGCGGAACTGGCAAAACGTATTTATCATATCGATGAAATCGAGGACGTAGGTGACAAAACAAGCACACAAAAAGGATTAGTCGTTAAAGCGAGACTATGAAAACACACCGGAGTCCTAGAGCATGGCATACCTGATATCGTTATATTTGACATACCTGGGAGACCTGGATGGTTTTGTACATGAGACAGTAGGGAATATCGACCAATGCAATGGTGAGTATGAACGAAGACCATCGAGGAGTCGGATTCGTCCATAGTACTGATGAAAGCAGTAATGACGCTGGAGGGAAGGGACGGACAATAAGTTGCTTTTGCAATCAAAACATAGAGAGCACAGGAGGCATAAAATCTATGGAAAAAGAGAAAGCAGAAATAGCCAGTCTCGTAGAAAGATATGGCAGAGTTCAGTCGCTAATGAAATATGCCAACAGTGACACACTCAAAGAGTCCTACAACAAACAACCCAAAGGGAAAGCAGTAGGAGTGGATGGAATAACCAAGGAGCAATACGGAGAGAACTTAGAAGAAAACATAGAGAGTCTGCTTGTCAGAATGAAGAAGTTTTCCTATAAGTCATATCCCGTGCGCAGAGCCTATATCCCAAAAGGTAATGGCAAGATGCGAGGACTCGGTATTCCGTCATTTGAGGATAAAGTCGTTCAAGGTGTCTTTAAAGAGATACTGGAAGCGATTTACGAGCCTAAGTTCAAGGAGTTTTCATTTGGGTTTCGTCCAAACAGAAGTTGTCACGATGCCATTCAAAGAGTAAGCGTAATCCGAAAGGAATTACGAAAGCAGACCGTGAGGCTCGTAAATCGGATGATCTTCTTAAGAGAAATCTCATATCAAAAAAGCCTCTTGAAAAATGCGTGACAGATACCACTGAAATCAAAGCAAAAGACGAAAAACTCTATGTTTCAGCAATCTTTGATTGTTTCGATTCAGCAGTACTGGGGCTGGCAATGGAAACCACGATGAAGGCAACGCTTTGCCAGTATACGGTAGAAAACGCTTTTATCGCATATCCTGAAATTCGAGGAGCAGTGCTTCACTCCGATCGAGGTACCCAGTATACCAGTGAGCTTTACCGCAGCACACTGAGAAACTATGAAATCATCCAAAGTATGAACAGTGCCGGTGGTCGATGCCATGACAATGCCCGTTGTGAAAGCATGTGGGCGCGTCTAAAGACAGAATTATTGTATGACCGATACAACAGTGAAAACCTGACTGTATCTGAACTGAAGTCTCTAATCTGGAGATACTTTATCAGTTATTGGAACAATCGGAGGATTTGCACCACCAATGGTGGTCTTCCTCCCATGATCAAGCGACAGAGATACTATGATTCTCTGCGTATAGCAGCATAGTCCATGATGTCCTTGAGAAAAATGTGTCAACCAATCTTGACAACATCATTCAGTTTTTTGCTACGAGTTTTATTTTCGTAGCAAAGAACTTAATCTTTAAAATAGCAATTCATTTCTATAACTTTATTTAATAACTCTTGCACGCATTTTTTATACTTTTGTTATATCTCTTTCTAATTTTGTAATACAATACGTATTTTGTCGCACTTTTTTCAGCCTATTATTGCTTATATTTCCGCTTTTCTTTAAATACTGTAATTATTCAATTTCTATTACGTATATATAATATGTTCAAAAAACGGAGTATTTACTGACATGGAAAAATCAGTAAATACTCCGTTTTTTGTGTCGTTTTTTTTGTTCGCGGCGGGAGTAGAAGGGATGTTACTGTACCGGGGCGAAAAAGATCTGGATCTGCTCTAAGAGGGCCTGTGGGGCTTCCATCTGTGGCATGTGCTTTGTTTTCGGCAGGATCTGCGTTTCGATGGAGGTGTTGAGCGCGGTGTACAGCGCAAAGGTTTCTGCGATGCTCGGCTCCTCCTCGCCGCCGATGAGGAAGATGCTGTTGTCAATGTGCTTTAAGGCGTGGCCGATGTTGAGGTTCACGTAATTGCCCGCAAGGCTTGCAAAAAGGTACTTTCCGGCGCTGCTCTGGAGGTGGGCTGACTCGTAGAAGGCGTCTACGTCCTCCGGTGAGCGGTGGAATGGGTTGTGATAATAGCTCTCAGTGAATAAAAGCTCGATGTTGGAGCGGCCGGTGAGCGTGTGGTACAGCAGCGTGCCGACGAGCGGGAGCTCGATCATGCGTTTCAGGAAGCGGCTGCGTTTATCCGGGATTTTGTTGAGCTTGGCAAGGTCGATCGGGTTGATCATCATGATTCGGCCGAAGCATTTCGGGGCTGTATTGCAGGCGGTTACGACGAAAGAGCCGGATAAACCGGATGCAATTACGTCGGTTGGACATCCGATGACCTGTTTGATGAAGGTGACGATGAGCTGTACGTATAAAAAGTTCGTGTACGTGATCGCCGGCTTGTCGGAACGGCCGCAGCCGAGGAGATCGAGTGTGTAGACGGTGTGATCCTGGGCGAGAGCATCCTCAATATACTGCCATTCGCGGCCGCTGGAGGCGCAATGTAAGTCATGAAGTAAGAGCATCGGGGTTCCGGTGCCTTTTTTTGTGTAAAAAATATCGCCGAACTGCCAGGAAAAGCTCTCTTTTTCAGCCGATGCGAGCAGGTTTTTCCGTACGGCGGCGGTATCGAGCGTTTTATTCAGAAAGTAAATCGCTGCGCCGGACATCGTGGTGAGGACACTCAAGGTGACCAGTTTTTTGCTGTGTTTCATATGATAAAACTCCTTTCAGGGGTCTCCCGGAGGGGAGGAATCGGTTCAAAACGTTGTGTTGAGCTTATTATAAGCGAAAAAAGGGAAAGATACAATGCAAAAATTAAGGGAAAAATGAGAAAAAGAGACGAAAATAAGACGCAATTCGGCGAAAAGCGCAGACAATTACAGGAGAACTACGTTATGTCAACTACTGGCGAAGGGCATATTTGAATGGTTTACATAACTGCAAAAAACAGAGAAAAAATGATGCAATAATACACATAAAAGCATGAAAACGGCACTATGGGATAAAATCCTTCCAGATTGGCAAAAATCCCTGAAAAAATGGTCCCAAAATGCGTTTAGTAAATGGTTTGGAAAATCCGAAAAAACGAATGCAAAAGTTCAATTCATATGAAAATATAAAAATACAATTAAATAATTTAATAAAAGAGAGAAAACAGAGACGAAAAACTGCGTAAAACGCGCGAAAATACAGGAAAAATGTAGAAAAGACGGAGAAAATCAAAAATAGAATAGAAAATACGATTGTTTCAAAAATAAGAGAGGTGAAAAATGAGAGTGATTTTCGGAAAGCCGGGAAGCAAATCGCTTCTCACTGATCGCCGAAGACCGAAAATCGTAAAAAACGATGTTTCACGTGAAACATTTTGAGAGATGTGAAACGTGAAAAATGAGACGGGGAAAGTGACATAAGTAGAAACGAAAAAATGAAGGACGATCTAAAAAAAGGCAAAAAGAGGGTATAAAACGATGGAAGAGGCGGAAAAAGCAAAAAAAGATAAAAATGAGTTGAGAAAAGGCAAAAAACGACTGAAAAGGGGAAAATGTAGTATAGACATGGGCGAAAAGAATAAAAACGGGAGGGAGAGGCAGTGAAAGGCAAGAAAATGGTGTGAAATGGCGATGAGGGATAAAAAACGGAGAGAAGGAATAAAAAATGTTGATAAAAGAGAAAAAGTGAGATTGTTTACAAAAAAAAAGAGAAAGGTAAGCCAGAAAGATGGAAAAGAGGATAAAAGACGTGGCAGCGAGAGAAAAATATTAAAACCATAAAAACAGAAAAATTATAGTGAAATCAAATAAATCGATAAAAAACAGAAAATGTGCAGCTTGGCCTGTAAAATAAAAAAAATCAAAGAAAAACCGCCCGAAAAGAGAAAAACTGGAGAAAAAATGAAAAAGAGGATGTCTCACGGATTATGCCTCTTACTGATGAAAATAAAGAGAAAAATGCTGAAAATTTGAAAAAAGCGAGGAAGAACGATGAAAAAACAGAGCCCTGGTGAATAAAAATACATTTTATATAAAAAAGAGACATTTACGATCACCGAACAACCATAAACAGTTTTGATTCCTGATCTATGTATCAATAATATCCTGATAAGTTGATTTTTTCTTCCTAATCACCTGAGATTTCCTTGAAAAAGAGCATCACACGATTAAAATAACGTTTCCAGTATATTTATACCTCAAAAACGTCAAAAATTAAAATGTTTCACGTGAAACATTTTATAAAAACTGTGTGAAACAGAAAAAAATGTTCTGACATTGCAGAATTACTTGGAAACCATCAAAAAATGCAAAATCATCGCTGAAAAAATTCCAAAAAGCCTTTAAACAGCGTAAAAACCGAGAAAAATTATTGTAAAACAGTGCTTTTCAAAATGTTTCACGTGAAACATCGCCAAAAATCTCCAATTTTCTTATGCTTCAAACCGCCTAATCATGCAAAAATGCAGAAAATGTTTCACGTGAAACATTTCCAGTAGTAAAATCCGGCGTAGTATGATAAAATATCTTTGTCCCAAATTGGGGCAATTTTGAGATAGAATCTGAAGAATTCCTCAGATAGACTGGCATAGAAAAGGAGATTTTTCCTATATATATGCCAAAACACCTGCCGCATGAATCATTTTTTTGAAAGAAGTGCCGGCAGGTCATTTCCTGTAAAAAGGAAAAACTGCAAATGGAAAACAAAAAGATGAAAGGAGGCAATACATATTTTGGGAAGAACAATTGCAATTGCAAACCAGAAAGGCGGCGTAGGTAAATCTACCACCGCAATTAACCTTTCTTCCTGTTTAGGAGAAATGGGACAAAAAGTTCTGACCATTGATATGGACCCGCAGGGAAATACCACCAGCGGAATGGGAGTAGAGAAAAATGAAGTGGAAAATACCATCTATGAGCTGCTTCTTGGAGAGTCAAAACTGGAGGACTGCATCATTCCTCTGAATTTTGACAATCTTTCCCTTATCCCTTCCAATGTCAATCTGGCCGGAGCGGAGATCGAGCTGATCGGGGTGGAAGACAAAGAATTCATCCTGAAAAACGCAATTGATCAGGTCCGCGATCAGTACGACTTCATTATTATTGACTGTCCGCCATCCTTAAATATGCTGACAATCAACGCGATGACCACCGCGGACACCGTTCTGGTGCCAATTCAGTGTGAATATTACGCACTGGAGGGCTTATCCCAGCTTATGCACACGATTGAACTGGTGCAGGAGCGTCTGAATCCGGAACTGGAGATGGAAGGCGTTGTCTTTACTATGTACGATGCGAGAACGAATCTTTCTCTGCAGGTAGTAGAAAACGTAAAAGACAGCCTGGAACAGAATATCTACAAAACCATTATTCCGAGAAATGTCCGCCTTGCGGAGGCACCGAGCTACGGTATGCCGATCAACTATTACGACAAGCGGTCCACCGGTGCAGAGAGCTACCGTCTCCTGGCAGACGAAGTGATTCACAGGGGGGATGAAGAGTAATGGCAGCGAGAAGAGGAGGCTTAGGCAAGGGCCTGGATTCCCTGATTTCACCGGGACATTCGGCCAAAGCAGAAGCAAAAGAGAAACCGGTAAAACCGGAGGTCAAAGTAGTCGAGAAGGTTGTTGAAAAAGTTGTCGAAAAACCAGTTGAGATGAAACTGAAAATCTCCGAAATTGAACCGAACCGCGAACAGCCGCGAAAATCCTTTGACGAGGACGGCCTGATCGAACTTTCGGAATCCATTAAACAGTTCGGAGTTCTACAGCCGATTCTGGTGCAGAAAAAAGATGATTATTATGAGATCATCGCAGGGGAACGGAGATGGAGGGCTGCAAAGCTTGCCGGAATCAAAGAAGTACCGGTCATCATCAAAGATTTTACCGAGCAGGAAGTTGTCGAGATTTCCCTGATTGAAAATATTCAGAGAGAATCCCTGAACCCGATTGAGGAGGCACACGCATACAAACGCCTGATGGAAGAGTTCCATCTCCGCCAGGATGAAATCGCAGAGCGCGTTTCCAAGAGCAGAACGGCGGTTACAAACTCGATGCGTCTCCTGAAACTGGACGACAGGGTACAGCAGATGGTTGTCGATGAAATGCTGACAACCGGTCATGTGCGTACGCTGCTGGCGCTGGAGAATAAAGAGCTCCAGTACAATACGGCAATGAAAATCTTCGATGAAAAGCTCAGTGTCCGTGAGACCGAGCGCCTGGTCAAAGAGATCCTGAATCCGAAGGTGAAGAAAGAAAAGAAAGTCAATCTGGAAGAGGAAGCCATCTACGAAGGTCTGGAAGAGAAAATTAAGAGCATCATTGGTACGAAGGTTTCCATTCACCGCGGGGCAAAGCACAAAGGAAAGATCGAGATCGAGTATTATTCCCAGGAAGAGCTCGAGAGAATCATGGATCTGTTTGAATCAATACAGTAAGAGGTAGAATAATGAGCGATTTATTTAGTAAGGTAGGAATTGACCTTGGCGTTGTTGTACTTCTTCTGATTGTACTGATTATCGTGATGATGATTATGACGGTCAGCATGTCGCTGCGTCTGAGCAGACTGAACCAGAAGTACAGAAGCTTTATGAAGGGAAAAGACGCCCAGTCACTCGAAAAGCTGTTTCATCAGCGGTTCAAGGAAATTGACAAACTGAACAAGCAGAATGAGCTGACGAAAAAAAATCTTGCGGATCTGAAAAAGATCCAGGGCATGACGCTGAACAAATACGGAATCGTAAAATATGATGCGTTTGACGATGTGGGCGGAAAGATGAGTTTTGCGCTGGCAATGCTCGACAAAGAAAACACAGGTTTTATCCTGAATGCAATCCACAGCCGTGACAACTGCTTTTTATATCTGAAAGAGATCGTAAAAGGCGAGTCCTATATCATGCTGAGCGCCGAGGAAATCGACGCGCTGCGCCAGGCAATTACGATGAATTCGATCGATCTGATGTAAAAGCGGACCGCAGAAAAACAGCATGAAAGAACGCTTGAAAAAATGCATATACTGTTATATGATGGTACTGGAACGCGCCAAACCCGCATAAATGCTGGAAAAACGGCAGTGGTTCCGGGCTGGAAAGAACAAAAAGAATCCCGCCAAAATGAGGGGATAAGATCTACTAGGAGGAAATTATGTTAGACATTAAGTTTTTAAGAGAAAACCCGGAAGTTGTAAAACAGAATATCCGAAATAAATTCCAGGATCAGAAACTGGAGCTGGTTGATAAAGTCATCGAGCTGGATAAAGAAAACCGTGACATCAAACAGGAAGTAGAAGCACTTCGTGCAAAAAGAAACAAAATCTCCAAACAGATCGGCGCACTGATGGGCCAGGGCAAGAGAGAAGAGGCTGAGGAAGTAAAGAAACAGGTAGCTGTTGACGGTTCCCGCATCGAGGCTCTTTCTGCAAGAGAAAAAGAAGTAGAAGAAGAAATCAAGAAGATCATGATGGTGATCCCGAACATCATCGATCCTTCCGTACCGATCGGAAAAGATGACAGCGAGAACGTAGAAGCAGAGCGCTTCGGCGAGCCGGTTGTACCGGATTTTGAAATCCCGTATCACACCGACATTATGGAGTCCTTCGACGGAATCGATCTGGACGCAGCAAGAGAAGTTGCAGGAAACGGATTCTATTATCTGATGGGCGACATTGCACGCCTCCACTCTGCCATCCTTTCTTATGCAAGAGATTTCATGATCGACCGCGGATTTACCTACTGCGTACCGCCTTTCATGATCCACGGCAACGTCGTAAACGGTGTTATGAGCTTCGCTGAGATGGAGTCCATGATGTACAAAATCGAGGGCGAGGATCTGTACCTGATCGGAACCAGCGAGCACTCCATGATCGGTAAATTCATCGACAGCATCATCCCGGAGGAGAAACTGCCTCTGACCCTGACCAGCTACTCTCCGTGCTTCCGTAAAGAAAAAGGAGCACACGGCATCGAGGAGCGTGGTGTTTATCGTATCCACCAGTTCGAGAAACAGGAGATGGTTGTTGTCTGCAAACCGGAAGACAGCATGATGTGGTATGACAAACTGTGGAAGAACACCGTAGACCTGTTCCGTTCCATGGATATCCCGGTTCGTACTCTGGAGTGCTGCTCCGGTGACCTGGCTGACCTGAAAGTAAAATCTGTCGATGTTGAGGCATGGTCTCCGCGTCAGAAGAAATACTTCGAGGTAGGAAGCTGCTCCAACCTTGGTGATGCACAGGCAAGACGTCTGAAAATCCGTGTCAACGGCGAGGACGGAAAGAAATACCTGGCACATACCCTGAACAACACCGTAGTTGCTCCGCCGCGTATGCTGATCGCATTCCTGGAGAACAACCTGAATGCAGACGGAACCGTAAGCATTCCGGAAGTTCTTCGTATGTACATGGGCGGAAAAGAGAAACTGGTTCCGAAACACTAATCGCATAAGAAATACAAAGGAATGAGAGGAGGTGTTCTTATGCACGCTTACCTGAAAACCATTGGATTTTCAAAAATCAAGACGACGAAGGAACTCCAGGAGATTCTTCGTGATGTAGTAGAAAACTACGACCGTAAAAAGATTGTGGAAACAGAAGAACACCACCTTTTTGCTGAATTTTCGAAAGAATATGCATATGACTGTGGTATCACGGTCTGTGGGGAAATTGATGAGAACAACCGTTTCCAGATGGAATATTATTATCCCTATTTCGAGGGCGGGCAGATCAGTTCCTACGAGGAGGTATCGGTGGAGCGCCACGTCGATAAGGAATCGTTTGCAGGCGCCTGCGACGATATGCGGCTTGGCATCACGATGATCTTTTATCTGACGCATGCAGCGGAATATCTTGAGATGAAACAGAAAAATGCGCTGCAGCCGCTTCCGCTCCCGCTTTCTGTCTCCGGTCTTGCAGCGGAAGGAACAATTCTGCTTCCGATCCAGAAAGACCCGGAACAGGTCGAGAAGGAGCGCCGCAGCACGCAGCAGAAGAATTCACTGATCTCGGCTGCCAGAAACGGGGATGAGGATGCGATGGAAAGTCTCACCATGGATGATATTGACACATATGCCATGATTTCCCAGCGTCTGACGAAGGAAGATGTCTTTTCTATTGTAGATAGCTTTTTCATGCCGAGCGGTCTCGAATGTGACCAGTACAGCGTGATGGGTGAAATTACGGAGATGAATACAACGAAGAACGCGGTAACGGGCGAGCGGGTGTATGAGCTCGGCCTCGTCTGCAACGATGTGCCGATAGACATCTGTATCAACGAAAAGGATTTATTTGGAGTACCGGAAGTGGGAAGACGTTTCAAAGGCCAGATCTGGCTGCAGGGAATGCTGGAACATCTGTAAGGGAAAAATAAAAAGAGCGAGGACGGAAAAAGAGAAAATTCAGTCCTCGTTCTTTTTTTGCAGATTTTTATAGCGATAAACGGATGTTTACTGGTTCTGCACCAGATTCAGATGCTTACGCACCCGCTCGATCAGCATTTCAAGAGCAACGGTGTTCTGTCCGCCCTCCGGGATGATCACGTCGGCACGGCGCTTGCTCGGCTCTACGAACTGCTCGTGCATCGGTTTTACGGTCGTCAGGTACTGCGTCACAACGCTGTCCAGGGAACGGCCGCGCTCTTTTACATCGCGCAGGATCCGGCGGAGAATCCGCACGTCCGCATCGGTATCGACAAAGACTTTGATGTCCATCAGATCGCAGAGATCCTTCTCAACGAAGAGGAGAATGCCCTCGAGCACGATAACCGGGGCAGGATGGACCAGAATCGTTTTATCCGAGCGGTTATGCATGGCATAATCGTAAACCGGCATCTCGATGGATTTTCCGGCTTTCAGCTCGAGAATGTGCTGGCATAACAGGTCGGTATCAAAGGCATCGGGATGATCGTAATTTAATTTGGCACGCTCCTCAAAAGGAATATCGTCATGGCGTTTGTAATAGTTGTCATGGCGCAGAATGCTCACTTCATCGCGTCCAAAACTTTCTACCAGCTTATCTGCCAGTGTCGTTTTTCCACTGCCGGTTCCTCCGGCAATTCCTATCAGTATCGTATCCATAAGAAACTCCTTTTTATCCGATGATAGCCAGTGTTGCGCTTGTTCCGAGACGGCTTGCGCCGGCATCTACCATAGCCTGTGCCTCGTCTGCGTTGTGGATTCCGCCGGAAGCTTTTACGCCCATATCCGGGCCTACGGTCTTTCTCATCAGGGCAACATCAGCCGCTTTTGCACCGCCGGTAGAAAATCCGGTGGAGGTTTTTACGAAGTCAGCGCCGGCTTCTTTTGCGAGCTCGCACGCTTTTACTTTCTCTTCATCGGTTAAAAGGCAGGTCTCGATGATGACTTTCAGAACGATGTCCTTGCCGCATACTTCTTTTAAGGTCTGGATATCGGAGCGTACGAAGTCGTATTTGCCGTCTTTGAGGGCTCCGACGTTGATGACCATATCAACCTCCTGTGCACCGTTTTCGATGGCCGCACGGGTCTCAAACGCTTTTACACGGGTATCGGACATGCCCAGAGGGAAGCCGACAACGGTGCAGACTTTGACGTCAGATCCTTTGAGCTTTTCAGCAACGAATTTGGTGTAGTACTGGTTGACGCAGACAGAAGCAAAATCATGTGCAAGTGCCTCGTCGCAGATCTTTGCAACCTGTGCTTCGGTTGCGTCTGCTTTTAAAATAGTGTGGTCAAATAATTTGGTGTTCAGCATAATTTTTTCCTTTCTTTGATGAAAAATAAATCAGAATGATAGAGAAAAGGCAGAGCCGAAAAAACACAGTTCGGATTTAACGGCTCTGCCTTTAAAAATTGTAACTATTCAGAGCCACATCTCGATTCCGCTGCGCTGCATCTCGATGTGGCTGCTCGCCATATGAAATTCCAGAAAAAACCGCTCATTCATGCAAGCATGATTCGCAATTTTTTCTTCCATTTCACATGGCTCTGAATAGTTATATATTATCTTGCGCCCTTATCGTATGGAATACCTTCGGCTTTCGGAGCCTGGGAATTCTTGGATGTGAAGGCGAGAATAATCATGGATGCGATAAACGGCATCATGTTGTAAATGTTTTTGGACAGTCCCAGATGGGAGAGGACGGTGGAGTCCGCAATGTTTGCCAGGGAACGGAATACCGCAAAGAATACGGCTGCTCCGGCAATGTGGAACGGTTTCCACTGACCGAAGATCATAACAGCGAGGGCAAGGAATCCGGCACCGGCTACGCCGACTTCGAAGTTCCAGGTGGTAACGGATGGAACGATGTAGGCAAATCCGCCGATACCGCCGAGTGCACCGGAGATGATAACACCGGTGTATCTCCACTGGTATACGTTGATACCAACAGAGTCGGCTGCCTGTGGATGCTCACCGCAGGCACGCAGGCGCAGTCCCCATTTCGTTTTGAAGAGGAACACGTAGCTGCAGATCAGAAGGATGATGCCGATGAACAGGAAGATGTTCACGGTAAATGGTCCGATCTTGTAAATGAAAGCGGCGTTGGTGTAGTTCAGCTTTGCGGAAGCTGCACCGTTTCCGGCATCCGAGCCGTTGTTGAATGCTTTTACCAGGACGATGGCAATGGCAGTAGCCAGCATGTTCAGCGCGGTTCCGCCGATCGTCTGGTCTGCTTTCAGTGTGATGGCGGAGAAGCCAAGCAGCAGAGAGTAGATCATACCGGATACGGCGCTCGCCAGAATGGAAAGTGCCACAAGTGCAGGAGCCGGGAGGTCCGGGAACAGAACCAGGACGAAGACACCGGCAAGGCCGCCGATCGCCATGATTCCTTCCAGCGCGATGTTGATGACACCGCTTCGCTCGGAGAACATACCGCCCATCGCAACGAGCATCAGAACAACGGCGTACAGTAAGGTAAATTTAATTAAAAGGAACATTATTTCTTCTCCTCCTTTCCGTTGTCTGCATTGGCATTTGCTTTCTGCTCTTTTTTGCTCTTGAACAGGTTTGCAACGATGCCCTTGAACAGGGTAACGAATGCGCAAAGGTAAATGATAACGGCAACGATCAGGTCCGCGATCTCCGGCTGATAATATTTCGTAGGCAGGTAAGCACCGCCGACCGAAATATGAGCAACGAAGAGAGCAGCGAAGATAACGCCGATCGGGTTGCTAAGTGCAAGAAGCGCAACCGGGATACCATTAAATCCGATGGCCGGGAGTGCTGTCGATACCTGCGGGTTCCACTCGGATGCACCGGAGAGGAAGTAGAGGCCTGCACCGATTCCGGCAAGCGCACCTGCGATGGTCATGGAGAGAACAACGTTTCTCTTCTCGTTGATGCCGGCGTATTTGGCAGCATCCTTATTGAACCCGCAGGCTTTCAGCTCATAGCCGAAGGTTGTTTTGTTCAGAACGATGTAGATGATGACCGCAATGGCAATCGCAATGAAAATCGCAATCGTTGTGGAACTGGTACGGAAAATGGAGTTCATGCCGCAGTCCGGAATCAGGGATTTCGGAGAAGCGGAGCTTAATTTGTAAGTACGTGTGGTCTTCTGATCATACATGTCCGGGATGGTGTTGTACATCAGCTCATTGACAAGATAAAGACCAATCCAGTTGAACATGATGGAAGTAATAACTTCATTTACGTTGAAGTATGCTTTGAAGATACCAGGAACTGCTCCCCAGATGGCTCCGCAGACCATAGCAGCCAGAAGGCATACATACCATGGCATGTGGAGGATGATGGCAAAATACAGGGCGCCGAAGACACCGACGGTGTACTGTCCGGCAGCACCGATGTTGAACAGACCTGTTTTAAAAGCAAATGCAACCGAAAGTCCGGTCATAATCAGGGGAGCGGACTGAGCGATTTCACTTCCGATTCCTTTCGGCTTTAAGTAAAAGCCGCCTTTGATGATTCGTGTAAATCCATCCACTGCGTTCTCCGCGTTGATGCAGTATAAAATGATAAATCCCACAAGAAGACCGATCACAATACATACAAGAGAAGCGACAATGGACAGAAGAGCGTTTTTCGTTTTTTCGTTCATGCTTTTCTTACCTCTCTTTTATACTTCTTCGGGAACCGGATCCCGTTTTGCACCTGCCATGTAGAGACCGAGTTCTTCGACAGAAACGGTTTTCGGATCCAGCTGGCCGACCAGCTCTCCTTCGTACATAACAAGAATACGGTCGGAAACATCCATAACCTCATCCAGTTCCAGAGAAATCAGAAGAACGGCTTTTCCCTTGTCGCGCTGTGCAACGAGCTGGCTGTGAATGTATTCGATGGCTCCGACATCAAGACCACGGGTAGGCTGTACCGCAACGAGAAGATCAGGATCTTTGTCGATCTCACGCGCGATGATCGCTTTCTGCTGGTTTCCGCCGGACATGCTGCGGGTGATGGTCACAGGACCCTGGCCGCTGCGGACATCGTACTGCTCGATCAGGCGCTCGGCATATTCGCGCACGGCTTTTGATTTGATAAAGCCGAAGGATTCAAATTCCGGCTGCCAGTAACGCTGCAGCACCATGTTCTGCTCGATGGAGTAATCCAGCACGAGGCCGTGTTTATGGCGGTCCTCCGGGATGTGGCTCATGCCCATCTTGGAGCGGTCGCGGATGGAAGCTTTCGTGATGTCCTGTCCGTTGAACAGAATTTTACCGCCGGATACTTTTTCCAGTCCCGTGAGGCCCTGAACGAACTCGGACTGGCCGTTTCCATCGATACCTGCGATGCAGACAATCTCGCCTTTTCTTACATTAAAGGAAACATCTTTGACGGCGTTGTTTCCGTGCACCTTGCTCGGTACGGTTATGTGCTCTACTTTCAGAACGGTGTCGCCCGGTTTTGACGGCTTTTTGTTGACGGAGAAGCTGACGTTTCTTCCGACCATCATGCGGGAGAGCTCTTCTTTGGAAGTTTCGCTGATGTTGACGGTTCCGATGTATTTTCCTTTGCGGAGAATCGTACAGCGGTCGGCAACTTCCATGATCTCGTTGAGTTTATGGGTGATGAAGAGGATGGATTTTCCTTCTTTTGCGAGGTTCTTCATGATCTTCATCAGCTCGTCGATTTCCTGCGGCGTCAGAACCGCGGTCGGCTCGTCGAAGATCAGGACTTCGTTGTCACGGTAGAGCATTTTCAGAATTTCGGTACGCTGCTGCATGCCGACGGTGATATCCGAGATCAGAGCGTCCGGATCGACCATCAGACCGTATTTCTCGCTCAGTTCCATGACTTTTGCACGGGCATTCTTTTTCTCGAGGAAAAGGCCTTTGGTCGGCTCTACGCCGAGGATGATGTTGTCGAGAACCGAGAAACATTCGACCAGCTTAAAGTGCTGGTGCACCATACCGATGTTGAGATCATTGGCGTCGTTCGGCGTGTTGATATGGACTTCCTGCCCATTCTTCTTGATGATTCCGGAGGTAGGCTGATACAGACCAAAAAGAATACTCATCAGGGTTGATTTTCCTGCACCGTTTTCTCCAAGCAGAGCATGGATTTCTCCTTTTTTGAGCTGTAACGTAATGTTGTCGTTCGCCTTGATACCCGGGAATTCTTTGGTGATGTTCAACATCTCAATAATGTACTCATTTTCCATATACATATTCCCTTTCAAGCGTGGTTTGGCAGGACTGCCGAAGGCATGGAAAACAGGGCAGAACTGCGGGCTTTCATTATGTCTAGTATAGCATTTTGTGTGACAGAAAAAAAGGGGAAGAGAAATAATATTCTCTTCCCCAAAAGGCATATTGTTACAGAAACAGTATGCACATTAGCTGATGTAATCAACGGTTACGTGAGAACCTACTTCCGGCTGATTTTCTGTATCGCTGGAGATTTCGATGGAACCATCGCGGATACCAGCCAGTACAGTTTCATACTGATCCTGTGTGAAGGTTGTGAATCCCCAGGATTCGGAATCGGTAGGAAGGCCGATGTAATCTCCGTCTTTCAGTCCAAGCTGCTGAGCAGTTCCGCCAAGTTCAGAGAAGTTTCCGCTGAAGTAGGAATCCAGAGCGTTGTTGATGGCGCTTGGAAGACCTTTCATAGCGGAAGTCAGGCAGCGCTCGCCGATTTTGGAACGCTGGTCAACGTCTACACCAATAACTTTTCCGTCGTGTGTCTCAGCTGCATCCAGAGCAGATGTCCAGATACCGCCGCCGCAGGCGAATACAACCTGTGTTCCGTCTGCATACCAGCCCTCCATACGGGCGGTGATGGAGTCATCGCCGTAGAACTGGCCGCCATAGTAATATTTTACGTTTACATCTACGCCGTCTTCTTCAGCAGCAGCGTTGATACCCTGTACATAACCGTAACCGAAACGGATAACGGCCGGAACAGCGATACCGCCGAGGAAACCAAGACTTGTGTAGCCGTCTTTTACTGCAGCGTATCCAGCCAGGTAGCCGGCCTGCTCTTCTTCGAAGGAGCAGATGTACACGTTCTTTCCGAGATCAACAGCTTTGCCGTTTTTTACAATATCACCTTCGGTAACATCGACTGCGATGAAGGTTACATCCGGATAGGTGTCCTGCTCTTCAGCGATGGCAGGTCCGAACAGGTAACCTGGCATTACAACAACGGTAGCACCCTCGGAAACAGCAAGATCGATGGAGTTGATACGCTCTTCATCGGTATCCTCTGCCGGTTTGTAGTACTCGTACTCTACGCCGTTTGCATCGCCGTAGGCGCATACAGTTTCCCAGGTGATCTGGTTGAAGGATTCGTCGGTGATATCTCCGGAGTCTGTGATCATGGCAATTTTCTCACCTGCGGCGTCTTTTTTTTCTCCGTCTGTGGAAGCAGAAGCGGAAGTTGCGCTGGTGGAATCGGCGCCTGTGGATGCGTCGGAGGAAGAGGATCCGTTGGAGGAACCGCATCCTGCGAGTGCAGCAGTTGTCATGGCGGCTGCAAGCAGTAAGCTAACTACTTTCTTTTTCATAATAGTATTCTCCTTTCAAGAGGTACAGCGTTTTTGCGTGTATGGCTACATTATAATATAGAAGAAAAAAGTATGTCAAGCAAAGGAAAAACTGCGTGAAATCCACTAATTATCTGCATGCGAGCCGGAAATTCTTCGGATAATGGCGTTGGATCTTGCATAAATTTCTTCCGGGTCAAAGCCGATATGGAATTCGCCGTTTTCGTAGAGGATTTGACCGTTTACCATGGTAAGCTTTACGTTCTGTTTGCTGCCGCTGTAAACGAGGTTTTTGATCAGATTATTCTCCGGCTGCATGTTCGGCTGATGGAGGTCAATCATGACGAGATCGGCCTTTTTGCCGGCAGCGAGACGGTCGCAGTCAGTAAGCTGCATGGCGTGCGCGCCGCCTGCGGTTGCCATGTAGAGAATGGCGTCGGCCGGGATTCCTGCGGCATCCATCTCGCGGACTTTGGAAAGGCCGGTGGTCAGGAACATTTCGCGGAACATATCGAGGCAGTTGTTACTGGCCGGCCCGTCGGTGCCGATGGCGAGGTTGATGCCGTTATCGTAAAAACGCTTCAGCGGGCAGATGCCGGAGGCGAGCTTCAGGTTTGAGGAGGGATTGGTAACGGCCGTCAGTTTCCGGTCGCGGAAAATTTCGAAATCGCGGTCCTCCATCCAGATGCAGTGGTAGCCGCCGCCTCCGTACTGGAACATGCCTAAGCGTTCCATCAGCTGTGTCGGGGTGAGTCCCCAGCGCTCTTTACAGCCCTCGACTTCGCTTTTTGTTTCGGCGTTGTGTGTCCAGACAGGGGAATGGTATTTTTCGGCGAGTTTGGCAACGGCTTCAAGAAGCGGGCCGCCGGTCGTATATTCGGCGTGGAAACCGAGCAGATACGAGGTGCGGTCGGAGAGTTCGTTGACATAGTTATACATCTCTTCGAGAATTTCCGGGCTGTCGACGAAGTTGTTGAGACCGCTGGTAAGAACGGTGCGGAATCCGGTGTCGACCGTGGCAGCGATGCTGTTTTTCTGCTGGATGTACATGTCGAAATTGGAGGTGATGCCGCTCGTCAGATATTCCATGATGCCGAGGATATTGAGCCAGTAAACGTCGTCCCCGGCGAGCTTTGCCTCGTTCGGGAAGACCTGACGCTCGAGCCATTCGTGGAGCGGGAGATCGTCCGCGTAGGAGCGGAGGAAGGTCATCGGGGTGTGCGTGTGTGCGTTTTTAAAGCCCGGGATCAGGAGATTGCCGCGGGCGTCAATTTCGCGGTCGAAGACAGAGGTCTCTGCGGCATCTGGATCTGCTTTTCTACCAGGTCCGATATAGGTGATGGTGTCGCCGGTGACATGAAGTTCGTCTTCGGCGATGGAAAAATGGTTTTCAGCGTCGAGTACGAGAATTTTGGCGTTGTAAAAACGTGTATTCAAAAAAGATCTCTCCTTTATTTTACGTGCTGTTTACAGTGTCTTTGCGATGCCCTGAATCGTTGCGGCAACGAGTTTTTTGAACTGCGGTGCAACCATGTCAGCTGCCTCCTGAACTTCCGCATGGCACAGAGGCTGCGGGGAGATGCCGGCGGCAAGATTGGTAATGCAGGAAATACCGATGACGCGCATGCCCATATGGCGTGCAGCGATGGCTTCGCAGGCGGTGCTCATGCCGACCGCGTCTGCGCCGAGGGTGCGGCACATGGCGATTTCCTGCGGGGACTCGTACTGCGGGCCGGTGAGCTGCAGATAAACGCCTTCCATCAGGTCGATATCAAGGCAGGCTGCGGCTTTCCGTGCGATTTTCTGGAATTCAAGGTCGTAGATCTGGCTCATATCCGGGAAACGGGTGCCGAGCTCGTCGATGTTCGGCCCGATAAGCGGAGATGGAACGAAGCAGGCGATCTGGCCGTTTAACAGCATCAGAGAGCCTGGTTTTGTGCCCTGTTTGATGCCGCCGGCGGCGTTGGTTAAGAACAGTGCTTTTGCGCCCATCAGCTTCATGAGGCGGGTCGGGAGAACGACGTCGGTCATCGGATAGCCTTCATAATAATGAACGCGGCCCTGCATGCAGACAACCGGCACATCGCCGACGTAGCCGAAGATAAAACGGCCCGCGTGGCCCGGAACAGTGGAAACCGGGAAGCCTTCGATATCGTGGTAATCGAGGGTTGCGGTAACGCGGATATCATTCGCAAAATCACCGAGGCCGGAACCGAGAATCAGTGCGACTTCCGGCTGGAAATCGATCTGGGAGCGGAAGCTCTCGTAGCATTTCATCAGTTTTTCGTAAACAGGGTTTGGGGTGTTGCTCATAGGAAAAACCTCCTTAATATAAATGATTTTCTGCTTTTTGAGTCTTTTTTCGGCTATTTTTAGGGAAGAAAAGCCTGCCACAGAGATGTGAGTCCCGGAGGCAGGCTTTTCTTTTAGAAAAAAGATCATCTGGTAGTTCTATTGTAGTATAGAAAGCGCGGAAAAGCAATGATTTCAGTCATCAAAAATATTCAGATGCTGTTTCATGATATTTCCCAGCCATTCAATGACCGGACCGAGGGTAATAACCATCAGCACGGTGACAATGCCGAGTTTTCCGCCGAGCAGAACGGCGATCGCGGTGACAACGAAGTCGTAGACGATGCGGATCACACGGAACGAAACGTTCGGCAGGTGGGTGGAGATAATGAAGGATACTGCGTCGTACGGTGCAGTTCCCATATCAACATCCATATAGAAGGATGCGGCAAGGATAAACAGGACCAGCGCCGGGATCAGCACGGCGATTCGCACACCCATCGAGGTGAAGAGGTCTGCCGGAAGGACTTTCGCCCAGATCCAGGAGAAAAAGTCGATGGAATATCCCACGAGAAACATGTTTGCGAGGGTTCCGAAGCCTAAGTTTCTGCCGCCGAAAATGATAACGAAGATGAGCAGGACGGTATTGAAGAGCGCCTGCCAGTTTCCGATGCTGATGCCGAGGCGGGTGGAGATGGTCTGGTTTAACAAGGTACATGGATCGGTGCCGAGATCGACGAGAAGCAGCCATGAGAGCGCAAAGCCCATCAGGATGACGGCAGCGATGACCAGAATCAGGCGGGTCCAGAAATGTTTCTTCTGGTAGAAGCCCTGGATGATTTCTTTCATAGTATGAGTTCCTCCCTGTGATTTATGCTTGGTTTTTCACCTTTTCGGGCGGATTTTCTACGCATTTCCTTCGAAATTTTTCGATCGTCTTTCCAACACGTTTTTCGCCCTTCTTTCCAGAAAAATCTCCGCCGTTTTTTTCGGCGGAGATTTGACCGTTTCTGTTATTTTAGTATATTTTTCCCAAAATGTAAACTATTTTCTTTTGATGATGTCAACTTAATGTTCACAAAATGATGAATAATAAATGAACATAAATTAACACAAAACATAAAATTGAAAAAAACACGTTCATTAATAAATTAACAAAATGAACATATGAGCTGAATGAAATTTGTGCATTTTACAATGTGTCCACGCGAGACGGACAGAACCTTGAAAAGAACTACAATATACGGATATACGAATTAACGCCATAAACAGAAACCAAAGTTATAGAACCAGCTCCACGTTTTTACCGAAGACTTCGCGGTATAACTGTTCGCGTTCCACGGTGATCAGCCGCCCGACGGAATCGGTTGCCGCACCGAGACAATCGGCGCAGGTGAGGATCTGGTAGAGAATGGCGTTGTCGTTGCCTTT
>JAHZFO010000006.1:0-4066 GCA_019421285.1 Clostridiales bacterium | reverse complement strand
CGAGACAATCGGCGCAGGTGAGGATCTGGTAGAGAATGGCGTTGTCGTTGCCTTTATAGGTATACTCGCGCGGATAGCCGCCTTTTTCGTCGTACCAGAGATGGTGGTAGAGCGCCGCCTCGGCGTATGGTCTTGTGGAATCCCATTTGCTGAGGAGCTCATAGCCCATCTGTGGGTGGAGACGGATCAGATCAAAGAGAAAAAGTACATTGCATCATTGGAACCGCATATTGGAGATATTCTACTGGTTGGAATTAATTATGATAAAAAGACCAAAAAGAATGAATGCCTGATAGAAAAGGCGTAAATGAATAAAAAGGCAAGGCAGCATATCACAGGAAATCCTGAGGCATGCTGCCTTATTTTGCCAGGCATATCAATAATTGGTTCAAAAAGGATACGTTAGAATACCACTACCAGAAGCATCTTATACTGCTCTTTGCCATACACTGCATGCGGATGTTTTGCCGGCATGACGATGGATTCGCCTTCGTGGAGTTCGTATTTTACGCCGTCGATGGTGATTTCACCGGTTCCGTCGAGGCAGGTGACGAAGGCGTCGCCGCCGGACTCGTGGGTGCTGATTTCTTCGCCTTTGTCGAAGGCAAATAAGGTGATGCTGACGGATTCATTCTGTACCAGTGTTTTGCTGACGATCTGGCCTTCCTGGTAGGAAACCTGATCTTTTAAGACCATAACCTTGGCTTTATTGATATTTTTCATGATGCTCATAGTTTATAAATCTCCGTGATAGAATGAGAACGTGTCTGAAAAAATTCCCAGGCACGTTCTAAAAATGTGTGATTAAGATGAGATGACTCATCGGTGTCGGGCGTGTATAGAAATGGAATCTGAGGTCCGTTTTCTGATATGCCCAAATTCAAAGATATTTTTGTCTGAACATATACAGTATACGTGGAAAAATGAAAGAAAGCAAGGGGTTTTCTTTATTTCCCGAAAAACAATTCCATATCGTTTTCAACGGTATCGATTCCGGCGATGCCGAAGTTTTCAACGAGAAGAGCTGCAACATTCGGGCTTAAAAATGCCGGGAGTGTCGGGCCGAGGTGGATGTTCTTGACACCAAGCGACAGCAGTGCCAGAAGAACAATCACAGCTTTCTGCTCGTACCAGGAAATATTGTAGATGATCGGCAGATCGTTGATATCGTCGAGGCCGAAGACCTCCTTTAATTTCAGTGCAATCACGGCAAGAGAGTAGGAATCATTGCACTGGCCGGCATCGAGGACGCGCGGAATGCCGTTGATGTCGCCGAGGTTCAGCTTGTTGTATTTGTATTTTGCACAGCCGGCGGTCAGAATCACGGTGTCTTTCGGCAGTGCCTGTGCAAAATCAGAGTAATAGCTGCGGCTCTTTGCACGGCCGTCACATCCAGCCATGACAACGAATTTTTTGATCGCGCCGGATTTCACGGCATCGACGATCTGGTCTGCCAGGGCGAGTACCTGTGCATGGGCGAAGCCTCCGACAATGGTTCCCTGCTCGAGTTCCGTCGGCGGTGCGCAGTGCTTTGCCTGTTCGATGAGCAGAGAGAAATCTTTTGTATCACCGATGACGCCGTCGATGTGCGGGCATCCCGGATAACGAACCGCTCCGGTTGTGTAAATACGGTTTTTGTAGCTGTCCTTCGGCGGCACGATACAGTTCGTCGTCATCAGAATCGGGCCGTTGAAGGCTTCAAATTCTTCTTTCTGCTTCCACCAGGCGTTACCATAATTTCCCTTAAAATGTTCATATTTTTTGAACGCCGGATAGTAGTGTGCAGGCAGCATTTCGGAGTGGGTGTAAACATCGATGCCGGTGTTCACGGTCTGCTCGAGCAGCATCTCGAGGTCGCGCAGATCATGACCGGAGACGAGAATACCCGGGCGGGTGCCGACACTGAGATCGACGGTGGTGATCTCCGGATTGCCGTAAGCGGAAGTATTGGCCTCATCGAGCAGTGCCATTCCCTGCACGCCGTAGGAGCCGGTCTCGAGTGCGAGTGCCGTCAGTTCCTCTGCGGAGAGGGAATCGTCGAGCGTTGCGGCGAGAGCACGCTGCAGGAAGGCATCGATTTCCTCGTTTTCTTTTAAGAGAACATTGGCATGGCTGGTGTACGCGGCAAGTCCTTTCAGACCGTAGGTGATGAGCTCGCGTAAAGAGCGGATGTCCTCATTTTCCGTGGAAAGTACGCCGACGGTTACTGCTTTTGCGGCAAACTCATCGGTTGTGCCGTTCCAGAGGGCGGCTTCCGGCAGAGCGGAGCAGTCGGCAAGCTGAGCGAGAAGCGCTTTGGTCTCAAGCGTTGCCTCAATTCGTGCGCGGATCGTATCATCATCAAAGTTCACGTTTGTGATGGTCGTAAACAGGTTTTCGGTGATGAGATGATTGACGCTGGCATCGACGGTTTTTCCTTCGCGGCGGAGCTGTGTCGTCACGGCGGAAAGTCCTTTCGTCGTCCAGATCAGCAGATCCTGCAGCGCCGCTGTCTCCGGGCGCTTTCCACAGACACCGGATTTTGTACAGCCGGAGCAGCCGGCAGTTTCCTGACACTGGTAGCAAAACATATTCTGTTCCATAAAAATAGTTCCTCCTGTAGGGTATTTCCGAGGGGTTAAGCGCAGAGGGAAAAACAGATCTGCGCGGAGTTTCATAATTTACACGTACAGAATATCGGATATAACAGGAAAAGTATGTGGTTATAACCACGGAAAATACTTTTTGTGTATATTCGTTTATGAAAAATAAGCATTTGAAACGATGAAACGGTAAAAAATTTACGTTGCGGTACCGCCTAGAGAGACGGATGACGCAGCGTAAATTTGTTTTTATGAAATTCGAGGATTCCCTCTTTCTGCATTTTTCCGAGTTCTTTGGAGAGGGCGCTCCGGTCGAGGTTCAGGTAGTCGGCGAGGCCCTGGCGGTCGAAGGGGATCGTAAAGGTGTCGGTGCCGGTTTTGGCAGACTGCGCGGCGAGGTAGACCAGCACGCGCTCGCGGATCGTCTTTGGTGTAGTGCAGAAAATGCGGTTGGAGAGTGTAAGATTTTTCTGCATGGAGATGCGGAGCATGTTACTGCGAAGCTGGGACAGCCATGCATCATCACCATCGGCGGTCTGGTCGAGGTTTCGAAGATTGAAAAAGAGAACCGTCGAGGCTTCGGCTGCCGTGACATTCACCATCATCGGCTCCCGACAGAAGGCATACGTTTCGGCAAATACCTGGCCGGGGGTGATCTTGCTTAAGATACTGCGGTTGCCCCAGAGATCCGTATTCTCCACGAAAACGCTGCCGGACAGCACAATCCCCAGTTCGGACACGCGGTCACCCATGTGATAAATGGTCTGGTTTTTCTCAAACGAACACGTCCGCAGCCACCCGCTCGAAACAAGAGCCGTCCGCCCGGTTTCCGAGATGCCATGAAAGAGCGGGAGAGAAAACACCTCGGCCGGAAAAACAGCATCAGCCAATGATTTCATACTGCAGCATCTCGTATTTCAAAATACTGCCCTCCATAATTTCCGGCGGCAGCAGTGCGCGGGCAACCAGTTTCATTTCATTGTCCTCCGGTTCGATGTCATTGCGGCGTAAATGCGCGTAATCACCATCGATGGCGACTACTTCGTAGGTGCAGGATAACATAAGAAAACAACCTCCTTTTTCTTTACATGATACCTATTATACCGTGTGCAGAAACGGATGTCGATGGAATTTTTAATGTCGGAAACAAAAGTCTATGCTATACTTACAGCAGGGTATGACAGAAAAGAAAGGATGGAAGGTAGGATCCTGGGGGAAGAACTTGAACTGGAAGTCTGCTCGGTGCTGAGAAAAATCCGGGAAGATATGTAGCTCATTATCATCAGCGGCTATGCGGAATTTTCTTATATAATAGGAAAGTTCGACATCTGCTCAGAGAAATCCCTAAACATGTGGAGGATAAAAAAACTGATTTTCTAACAGAGCTTCTGCCATGGTCCAAGTCTTTACCAGAACATATCGGGAAGCTCAGACAGCAATAAGATTTCACCAGCTAACAGAGGATTTTTCTTTACACAATAACT
>JAHZFO010000005.1:0-109549 GCA_019421285.1 Clostridiales bacterium | reverse complement strand
CGGAAATGATTTTTCAGACACGCTCTAGCCAAAATGCCATCACCGAAGGTGATTTTTTATGCTTTTTGGCTCGTAACTGTGAAGGTACTGAACAGTTACGAAAAATGTATTTTTACCCCAGATCCAGGTTTCGGATATCTTCCGGGATGGGAGCTGTCAGATGGAGTTTTTCGCCGGTGTAGGGTTGATACAGGGTGACTCCGTAGGCGTGAAGAGCTGCCCGGTGGAGTTGGGTCTGATCTCCGCCGTAAAGGGGATCGCCGAGCAGAGGGCACTTCAAGGTTGCCATGTGGAGGCGGATTTGGTGGGTTCTGCCGGTTTCCAGGTGGAGGGCGAAGCATTGGTTGGCTTTGCCGGTCCAGAGGGATTTATAGAGGGTTCTGGCGGGTTTTCCGAGAGGGGTAGGAATCATGCGCAGACGGTTTTCAGGATCAGGAGCCATTGGAGTGTCGATTCGAGTCCATCCGTCCGGATCTGCCGTTGTCTCGTATTCTTCCATCCGCCGGATGATTTCACTCCATCCGGGGAATTTTTCCACTTTGTTTTTCTCTTCGACGTCTTTCTTATGTTTTTTGATATCATCGTTCCATTTTACAGAAATCTCTGTCACGGCAAGATAGGTTTTCTGTAATTCTCCCCGCTCTCTCTGTTTTTGCAGTCTGGCGGCTGCGGTCTGGTTTTTGGCGAAGAGAACGATGCCAGATGTGTCTTTGTCCAGGCGGCCGATGGGGCGGACGGTGTGGGACTCCTGCCGAAAAGCATAGTAGGCACTTACCTGGTTTGCCAGAGTGTCTTCATAGTGGCCGCCCTGAGGGTGAGTGACCACACCTGCCGGTTTGTTGACAGCTAAAAGGTCCTGGTCTTCGTAAAGAATATCCAGGACCTCTGTATTGACTGCCAGATGAGCGGAAGTCTGTGTTTCCGTCTCCAACAGGATCTCTATGATATCACCGGGCAGAGTTTTTTCTGTGACTCTGCACCGGGTACCATTTTTCCGGATTCCGTCAGGAAGGAATTTTGCACGGCTGATTTCTTTTTTTGTGAAACCTGCCTGTTTTCTCAATACTTCCTGTACGATTCCTCCTTCTTCCACCTGAAGGCTCCATACCCTCCGGCTCTCGTTACGCATCTGCCTCCGGCAGGGCGTATACATATTCTTTGAACATCCGACCACGCTGTTCGTAGTTGTCGAACTGTCCCCAGCTTGCACATGCCGGTGATAAGAGAACCGCATCGCCTTTGTTTGCTTTTTCGGCACAGATCTTTACGGCTTCTTCCAGATTATCAGCCAGAATCGTATTCATAAATCCACACTTGTGGGCGGTCTCTTCGATCTTTTCTCTCGTCTGACCGATCAGCACCAGGAAACGGACTTTTCCGTCAAAAGCTTCGATCCACTCGTCGTAAGAAGACTGTTTGTCATATCCTCCACCGATCAGCAGTGTCGGACGGTCCATGGCCTGGATTCCTTTGATAGCCGCATCCGGGTTGGTTCCTTTGGAATCGTTATAATATACCACTCCGTTTTTCTCTGTCACATATTCGATCCGGTGCTCTACTGCCACAAAGTTTTCCACACTTTTTTTGATATTTTCCACCGGAACACCTGCATAATATGCCATGGCTGCTGCCGCCATTGTATTTTCGTGGTTATGTCGGCCAAGGATCTTCAGGCGGTCTGTGGTCGTGATCACGAATTCTTTTTCTCCGGCTCTTAAAACAATCTCTTTTCCTCTCAGGAAAATACCCTGTGGAAGTTCTCTGAGGCTGGAAAAATAGACAACTTTTGCTTTCACCTGTCCACTTTCCCCGAAAGTTCTCAGCACCTCATCTTCATAATTCAGTACACAGACCTGATCTTTGGTCTGGTTACCGGTGATCAGTTCTTTCACACGGATATATTCTTCCATCGTATGATGACGGTTCAGATGATCCTCTGTGATATTCAAAATTGCACTGACTGCAGGCTGGAAGTCCTGGATGGTCTCTAACTGGAAGCTGCTGATTTCCGCCACTGTCACAGTCTCTTCTTTTGTGTCCAGAGCTACAGAAGTATACGGTGTTCCAATATTTCCAACCACATAGACACTATCCAGATAATCACTCATGATTTTTCCAAGCATGGCAGTTGTCGTTGTCTTTCCGTTGGTTCCTGTGATCGCCAGGACTTTTCCTTTACCCATCTGATAAGCAAGTTCTACCTCACCCCAGATCGGAAGTCCCTGTGTGCGAAGTGTCTTCACAATCGGAAGATCCGTCGGAACTCCAGGACTCATCACTACCAGATCCAGTGTTTTTCTCGCCTCTTCAGACAGTTCTCCGAGAATAATATCCACATTCTCCGGCTGTTCCAGTCTGGCTTTGATCGCCTCCGGATCCTGTTTGTCGTTTCCATCATAAATCACCGGACAAGCTCCCACTTTACAGAGCAGATCCGCTGCACCGATACCGCTGATACCGGCGCCAAATACTAATACACGTTTTCCTTCTAACTTCATGGTTCTCTCCCCGTTCTTTCAATGTGCTTAGAGTGCCAGCAGACCAATCATACACAGGATTGCTGTGATAATGGAGAAAACTGCCACAACTCTTGTCTCAGACCATCCACACAATTCAAAATGATGGTGGATCGGTGCCATCTTAAAGAATCTCTTTCCTCCGGTCTTTTTAAAATACGTAACCTGTATAATAACAGATGCCACCTCAATCAGATAAATAAGGCCTACCAGAATCAGAAACAGCGGCATCTGCAACATGTAAGCAGTACCTGCAACAAATCCTCCCAGTGCCAGTGAGCCGGTATCTCCCATAAATACTTTCGCCGGAAATACATTGAACAGCAAAAATCCCATCAGTGCGCCGACAACCGCACAGGTAATCGGTTCAATACCGCTTTGTGTTCCCACTGCCACTACCGTAAAGAATGTTGCCACCATTACGGTTACGCTGGATGCCAGACCATCCAGACCATCTGTAAAGTTGACACCGTTTACCGTACCGATCACCGCTACAAATAAAAGCGGTACTGCCACCCAGCCGATATTCCAGTAATATCCATGACTGAAAGGTACCAGCAGTGTCAGTTTAACGTCAGTAAAGCGAATCAGATAAAAAGCAAAAATTGCAGTTACCACGATCTGGCCTGCCATCTTCTGTGCCGGAAGCAGTCCATCGGAGCGTTTCAGCACAACCTTCAGATAATCATCCAGAAATCCGATCAGACCAAATCCCAGCGTAAGAAATAAGATCGGAATGATCTTCGGATAATCTTTTATATAAAGCAAAGATGTCACTGTTACTGCAATCAGAAAGATCAGACCACCCATGGTCGGAGTTCCCGCCTTGGAAAGATGGGACTTCACACCGTCGGTACGTTCCGTCTGGGATGCTTTCAGTCTCCGCAGAAACGGAATAATCACTGGTGCCAGAATCACACTGATCACAAAAGAAATAATCACCGGTATCACAATTTTAAAATCCATACTTCACCTCGTACATTATGAACATTTTTCTGTTCAGTTTTTTTACGCTCTAAGTATAATACTTTTCCCTCTATTCATCAACCGTTATTCCACACGCTTCACACAAATGCTTCCGAAAATTCCGTGATTCTGTCATTCTGTTTTGCTCTCCTCTGTCACGACTGCTGTTTTATCTATTCCCAGATACGGCAGCACATTCTCAAAAATCGTTTTCATCACCGGGGCTGCTATTGTTCCGCCATAATAGATTCCCTGCGGATTATAGATGATACAGACCCCGAGGATCACCGGATCATCGGCCGGAGCAAAACCGAGAAAAGAGGAAATATACCGGTTGGCACTTCTGGGCAATGTCTGAGAAGTAGCTGTTTTCCCGCCGATCCGATATCCTTCCACCTGCCCGTTTTTTCCTCCACCCTCTTTCACTACCATTTCCAGAGCATAGCGCATTTTCTCCGATGTCTGCCCCGAAAGAATTTTCTTTTTTTTCTCATATGAATACGTTTTTATGACCTTTCCATCCCGGTTTTGCACCTTTACTCCGAAATGGGGTGTGATTCTCTCCCCACCGTTGATCAGAGAGGCGGCTGTCGTTGCCAGCTGCAGAGGAGTAATCTGGAATGACTGACCGAATGCGATAGTTGCCAGTTCCACCTGTCCGATATTTTCTTTTTTATGCATAATGGTTCCCGCTTCCCCCGGCAGATCAATACCTGTTTTTTCCAATAAACCGAATTTTTGAAAATAATCGTAATATTTTTCCACACCCAGCCGTAATGCCACATCAATAAAAACCGGATTACAGGAATTTTCAATTCCCTGTACAAAAGTCTGTGCTCCATGTCCGGTTCTTCTTGCACAGTGAATCCGCCGATCTTCCACCACCCGAAAGCCAGGACAGGAAAACTGATCCTGCAACGTTACCACACCGGCTTCAAGCCCTGCTGATGCCGTGATAATTTTAAATGTAGACCCTGGTTCATACGTGTCATTGATACAGGTATTTCGCCACATCCGATTTAGCGCATCCGTCCGTTCCTTACGGTCTGATACACTCACAGACTCCGGCAGTGTGTACGGATCATTCAGATCAAATTCCGGTACATTTACACAGGCATAGATTTCGCCGTTTTGAGGATTAAGCAGAAGAACCGATACTTTCTCCGCTTCTTTTTGTTCCATCACACGTTCAGCCTCCTGTTGGGCATACATCTGCATATTATAATCCAGACTGATACAGAGATCGAATCCCTCTACCGGTTCCTTTCGTTTTTCCCCGATTCCATTTTGCTCGATTCCTCGGGCATCCGTTGTTGTAAGAATTGTCCCGTTGATTCCTTTTAACACTTCTTCGTATTTTACTTCCAGTCCGATGATTCCCTGATTATCTCCTCCGGTAAATCCAAGTACCCGGGAAGCAAGCCCGCCATACGGATAAAATCTTCGAAAATCCTCGTCCACTTTTACGCCGGCAAACTGATATTCCCGGATCTTATCCCCCACTTCTTTTTCCACATTTGTTTTTACTCTTTCGATCGAGGATATTTTATTCACCCGTTTTCGTGCTTCCGCCTCATCGATTCCCAACTCTTTTGTCAGCATCGCAATTACCTTTTCCGGTTCTTGGATCTGGCTGTGAATCACGGATATCGTACAAACTGTTTTATTATCTGCCAGTACAACTCCGTTCGCATCGAGAATTCGCCCTCTCGCGGCCTTGATCTTACGCTCTCTTTCGTGCAGATCATCGGCTTTTTTCGCATAATATTCCGACTGTACTACCATCAGATTGACCAATCGCCCTATCAAAGCTGTCAGCATAAGCATACATCCCAGAAAAACCACCAGCGTTTTTTTCTTATGAAATGTTTTATTTTTCACCATAAAAACCCCGCAGAAGCTTTCCATTTAATGTATGGTCACTTCTGCGAGGTTATTCGTATTCCTGTTTTTACTTAATTTCCACTTTGTATGGCCGCTTCTTCATCAGTGATACCTTCACTCTCCTGCTTATTGTCAAGCTTGGTTTCACTGTCATCCTCCGGCGGTGCAGCCGTTGTTGTATCATCGGTGCTGTCAGACTGTCTGTTGGACTCTGCCTGCTGATTGATCAGATTTTCCAGATAAGTCATCTTTGCATTTGCTTTATCCGTTACCTCTTCATCCTGGAAAATATTCAGATACGGAAGAATCTCTGTCATAACACCTTTATAAATATACTGTGCATACAGGCTGTCTGCCTGATATTCTGTATTTGGTTCGTCAACAACCACATACACAACCACCTGCGGATCATCCAGCGGTGCGAAACCGATAAATGATACCAGATATTTTTTTTCCTCACGGGGATATTTCTGTGCAGTTCCTGTTTTCCCGCCCATACTGTAACCGTCTACCTTCGCTGCTGCTCCGGTACCATCAGACTCCATAACAGTCCCCATATACTGGCGGATCAGTGCTGATACATCACTGGATACAGTCTGTTTTGTTACTACAGGCTGCACATCTTTGATCACATCACCGTCCTCGTTCAATATTTTACTGACCACATGTGGCTGATAATAATATCCACCATTGATCACAGAACAGATTGCCGCAATCTCCTGAATCATCGTACAGGTATATCCCTGTCCGAAGGAAGCACTGGCAAGTTCGGTACTTCCCGATGAAAGACTTTCTTCGGCGTGAAGTATACCTGTTGCTTCTCCCGGAAGATCAATACCCGTAGTAGCACCGAAATTAAATATTTTCTGGTACTTCAGGAATTCCTCCGGTCCCAGAAGAGCGCCGATTTGCATCAGCCCATCGTTACAGGAATGCTTGATCAGATCTGACAGGGTTTCCGTTCCATGTGCTCCCGGATAGATAGAACATCTGATTCTGGTCCCGCCAAACATCTGGTAACCGTCGCAGACAAACGTATCCGATGGCTGCACCACATCCGCATCCAATGCTGCACCAATGGTCAGCGGTTTTACCGTCGATCCCGGTTCAAAAGCATCGCTGATGCAATAATTTTTCCAGATACCGTAAAGATTCTCCAGCATCGTATCATTATCCATCCCATTGATCTCATCTTGCGAATAATAGGAAGTAAGATCTCTTGGATTGTTCAGATCATACGGATTATCCGTCGCCATGGCAAGAATCTCACCATTTTTCGGATTCGCAACAATGACACCTACATTTGCCGCTCCTTCGGCCCCTCTCGGACCATTTGCCATACCATCCATAAAATTGCTGATATATTTTTCTACTACCTGCTGAATATTAAGATCAATAGTTGATTCCACACTGTTGCCGTTAATCGGATCGATAATATTCTGTTCTACATCAGCATCTGAGTTGTAATATCCGAACTGTCTTCCGTTAACTCCGTTCAGAGTACTGGAATAATAGCCTTCGATTCCCCAGTCCGCGCTGTTTCCCGTATACGTAAATCCAACCAGATGACTGGCTGTGGAATTCAGAGGATATACTCTCCGATAATCTTCCTCAAACCATACCCCTTTGATGTTCGAACGCTCTGCAATTTCTTCTTTTGTCAGTTTTTCTTTTGCTTCTTCGCCGGATACATCGGTATAATCTTCAAATGCTTTCTTCTGGTTGATAGAAACATTGCTTTGCAGAATCTGATACTGACTGTCTTTTGTGGTCTCATCTTCCAGTTTCTTTCGAACAGTTTCTTCATCAAGCCCCATCACATCAACCAGCGCTTTTATGGTTGGTTCTACATATTCTTCTTTTGTGTTGACTACTTTGCAGTCCAGAATAACTTTATATACTTTCTCACTGGTCGCCAGTACTACCCCGTTTCTGTCTGTGATATCTCCACGTTTGAACGGAATCACACGGCTGTCGTACTTTTGCTGCGACTGACTTAATACCTGTTTGCTGTACTGATTTCCCTGGCTGGCATTGATCACTGTGATTCGTATACCTAAACCTACGAAAGCCAGTACGACCATTCCAAACAGCCATACCAGCTTCATACGCATCTTACTATTTATCTTTCTTGTTAAAAGGGGATTCCCCCTTTTCTTTCTTCTCTTTCTTTGCACGCAACCACCTTATTTTGTCGTATCAGGTACATCTTTATACTGACGTACATAACTGTTTCCTGCAGTATCAAACTGATAAATCTGATCTTCCTGCGGATAAGTCATCCCCAGTTCGTTCATCGCCTTATCTTTTATCTTTTCCAGATCCACTGATGAAATGACACTGTTGTATAATGCATCATTGTCTGCTTTCAGCTGACTCAGTTCTGACTCTGCAGTGGCAATCTCCTTTGTCTGTGTCGTGATCGCAGACTTCATCTGCAGATAACGGACACACATAAACAGAGCTGCCGCTGATACCACTGCCAGAAACATTACATAACCGCGGCTCATCGCTCTGGTTCTTGCCCGATTTCTGGAAGTTGTCCGACGAACCGGTCTCACTTCCGGTTCTTCCTGTGGTATGGCCTGAATCTTGCGGACAGTATTACCATCTATCACATACTGTTCCACTGTTCGTTCCGATCTGGAATTTACCCTTCTGTTTTGCTTTCTGGCCATTGTTGCTGTCTCCTTACTTAGCTTCGGATATCTGACGTTCAAATACCCGCAATTTTGCACTCTGTGAGCGACTGTTCCACTCCAGTTCTTCCTCAGACGGAAGAATCGGTTTTCTTGTTATCACTCTGCCCTTGGATACTTTTCCGCATACACACACAGGAAAGTTCGGCGGACAGGTACATGGATTTTCATTTCTTCGGAAAATCGTCTTTACGATACGGTCTTCCAGAGAATGGAAGGTAATAATGCAGATCCTTCCTCCGTCATTTAAAAAGTCAATCATTCCATCCAGCGAATCACGCAGAACGTCAAGCTCATGATTCAGTTCAATCCTGAGCGCCTGAAATGTTCTCTTGGAAGGATGTCCGCCCGTTGCCCGGACTTTCATCGGAATGGCTCTTTTTATAATCTCCGTTAATTCTCCTGTGGTATGAATCGGTGTCTCCTGTCTTGCCAGACAGATATGTTTTGCAATATTTTTTGCAAACTTGTCCTCTCCATAGTCACGAATAATCCTGTACAGTTCACTCTCGCTGTAAGTATTTACGATATCTTCCGCAGTTTTGGTCTGCCGCTGATCCATACGCATATCCAGAGGCACATCCTCCCGGTACGTAAAACCGCGTTCTGCATGATCCAGCTGATAGGAAGATACTCCCAAATCCAGCACAATACCATCAACAGAGTTGATTCCCCTTTTCTTTAATTCCGGGACCATGTGGCAATAATTACTGCGAATGATCATCGTGCGGTCCTGATAGTCCCGCAGTCGTTCACTCGCCGCCTGTATTGCCGCATCGTCCTGGTCTATTCCTATTAATCTCCCCGTGGCAGATAATAATTTGCATACTTCCGAGGCATGTCCTGCCCCTCCCAAAGTTCCGTCAACATAGATGCCGTCCGGCTTCACATTCAGATTGTCTATGGTCTCTTTCAGTAATACCGATTTGTGTTTAAACTCCATCTAACACTCTTACTCCTTTTTCCACCGGATCTAGATGATAATTCCCATCTCCTGCATATCTTCTGCAATCGCATCCATATCATCATAGTCATTATTTTCACTCCACTTCGCCTTGCTCCAAACTTCGATCCGGTTCAGATTACCGGTGAGTACCACATCTTTCTCCAGACCTGCAAATTCCCGTAACGTTGCCGGTACCAGGATTCTCCCCTGTCGATCCAGTTCACATGTTGTCGCACCTGCCACAAAGAATCGTGAAAATTTTCTCGCATTTTTGTTTGTAAGCGGTAAAGCTTCCAGTTTCTTCTCAAAGATCTTCCACTGTTCCATAGGATAAATAGAAAGGCAGCCGTCTAAACCCTTTGTTAACACGAATTCATCTCCCAGTTCTTCGCGAAACTTAGACGGAATGATCAATCTTCCTTTTGCGTCAATTGTATGACTGTATTCTCCCATGAACATAGAATCTACCCTCTTTGAGTGCCGGGGAATTCCCCGGAATCATGAAATAAACGGTTCTCCCCAACCTTTTATTTCAGGTGCTTTCTGGAATCGGCTGCCACACACTCTCCCTTTCGCACCACTTTTCTCCACTTTCTACCACTTATGCTCTTTATTCTAAACCAAATGTAGAAAGAATACAAGGGGAAATTTTGGAAAAAAAATGAGGAAAAGCTTAACTTTTCCTCATTTTTCTGCATTTGTAACTGCTCGGTACCATCGCGGGATATTGCCTATCGAACAGTTGCCTGTATTTTTTTCTGTTTATTCACTTATACATTGAAACGGAATAGAATTACATCTCCGTCTTTTACCACATACTCTTTTCCTTCCATGCGGACCAGGCCTTTTTCTCTTGCTCCGGCATAAGAACCGGACTCCAGAAGGTCTTTATAGTTGACAACTTCTGCCTTGATAAATCCTCTCTCAAAGTCGGTATGAATCTTTCCGGCTGCCTGCGGTGCCTTTGTTCCCACTTTAATCGTCCATGCACGTGTCTCATCCTCACCGGCAGTCAGATAACTCATCAGTCCCAGCAGTTCATAACTTGCTTTTATCAGTTTTTCCAGACCGGATTCCTGAATTCCCAGATCATCCAGGAACATTTTTTTCTCATCATCTTCCAGCTCGGCGATCTCCTGTTCAATCTCCGCACAGATAACAAACACACCACTGTTCTGCTCTTTTGCCAGTTCCCGGACAGCCTGTACATGCGGGTTTGAAGCACCATCGTCTGCCAGATCATCCTCCGAAACATTTGCTGCAAAGATAACCGGTTTTGCTGTCAGCAGATTATACTCCTGCAGCCATGCCTCTTCGTCTTCGTTTTCTGTTTCCAGGGTAATCGCCGGTTTTCCGTCTTCCAGATGTGCTTTGATTCTCTGCTGCAGTTCCAGCTCTTTCGCTGCTGTCTTATCCATTCTGGCTGCCTTGGTTGTCTTAGCAATTCTTCTCTCCAGAATCTCCAGATCCGAGAAGATCAGCTCCAGGTTGATTGTCTCAATATCACGTACCGGATCAATTTTTCCGTCTACATGGATAACATTTGAATCCTCAAAGCACCGAACCACATGAACGATTGCATCCACCTCACGAATATTTGCCAGAAACTGGTTTCCAAGACCTTCTCCTTTGGAAGCACCCTTAACCAGACCTGCGATATCTACAAACTCGATCACCGCCGGAGTCACCTTCTTGGAATGATAAAAATCACCCAGTAATTTCAGTCTCTCATCCGGTACTGCCACAATACCCACATTCGGATCGATCGTACAGAACGGATAATTGGCAGACTCAGCCCCTGCCTTTGTCAGTGAGTTAAACAAGGTACTCTTTCCCACATTCGGAAGCCCAACGATACCTAACTTCATACTATATACCTCTTTCCTAAATTTCCTTTATTTTATAGCCTTTTGCTCTTCGCAATCGCATCGAGTGCCACAATAAGCGCCATTTACACAACACCATAAAGTCTATCATATTTCCCCCACACAGGCAAGTTTTCTTTTCTCCCCATTTGAATCCCCTCCCCATACCAGCATCCTTCCCCCTTTGAACACCCAGCCGTCAGCCCACCCCATCCTCCACCAACCACCCGCAGACCCTGGCAGCTGGTGGAGGATGGGGTGGGCTGACGGCGTCCCCTGTGTCCCAAAAAACTATCTTAATAAAATATAATAGCCGGGTGACCTCCCAGTGCAAGGGGAAAAGCAAAACATACACACTGGGAGTCCCCGGTTACTACCAAAAATCTATTCAGTTTCCGAAACCTCAGACTGGAATCCCGCCTTTTTTAAAACGTAACCTTCAACGTCTTAATCTCATAAGGTTTCATCTCGAAAGTCGCCTGATTTCCTGTAAACTCTACAGGATCTGCTCCTTCCTCCATCATATTACACTCGACAACAGATGTCAATTCCTTACCGAAAATTAGTGTCACCGGAGTTCTTCTGTTATAGCACTCGTACAGACGAACGATGACAGCATCCGAATCTTCCGCTTTTTTCACAACCTCGATCACTGCATTATCCTGATCAGAGGAAACCAGAGAATATTCCGGAGCAAGTGTTCCTCCTTCATTCTCTTTCCAACTGTAGGTCAGAGGGTTATTGATCTGGTAAGCCTGTTTTACCGTACCGGCTTCTCGCCAGCCGCCCTGATGTGGATAAATAGAATAAGTAAATTCATGCAGTTCTTTATCAGCTTCCGGATTCGGATGAATAGCAGATTTCAGCATGGACATACCGATCACACCATTGCGGACACCAACACCATACTTGCAGTCATTTAACATACTGACACCGTAGCCATCCTCGGACACATCCATCCATTTATGGTGGCAGACTTCAAATTTTGCAAAATCCCAGGAAGTATTGTCATGGGTATCACGTTTTACGTTACCATACTGGATATCAAATGTAGCTTCGTTGGTATGTACATCGATCGGGAAGTAGTCTTTCACAAAGATCTGATGCTCTTTCCAGTCAATTACATTCTTGATATCGATTCTTGGAATGTCATGATACAGATAAATAAACTGTGTGATCGTGGAATCCAGATATTTACGCTCTACTTTTACGCAGGCTCTTACCGGACCATTTTCCACTACTTCCATCGCAGATACCTGATCGATATCCCAGAATTTTTCTGTATAATAATTGTTTACATCCCATGCATCATAGTTGTGCGGACGGTCTTCGTAACTTACGATCACGTTACCGGCTTCACCCGGTTTCAGTACATCTCGTTCTGCTTTCTTATCATAGATCTTCGCAAACTGACCTTTTTCATTATATTCTACCTTGAAGAATTCATTTTCCATCACTTTGGTGGATACTTCCATCGTCGGTGTGGTATCTGCTGCTTCTTCTTTCACGGTATAAGTCTTATATCCTTTTCCTGGTACGCCTGCTGCAAAGAATACATATGCGCCGTCTGCGGTTTTCTGAACAGCCAGTTTTGTCTCTCCATCGTAAACTGCAGGTTCTCCCATTCCTTTCGGAACAGTAAAGGTTACCAGATCATACGCTGCTGCACTGTTCGGGTTATATACAACCAGAGAATGCTTCGGTGCTTTTACACCTGCTGCGATATGTGCCAGTGTTGCATCGGTCAGCGCTTTGTTCTCTGCAAAGATGCCTTCGTACTCTGCTTTGGAATCATCATATACTTCTTTGATCGAAGATCCCGGCAGAATATCGTGGAACTGGTTACGCAGAATGACCTCCCAGCCCTCATGCAGCTCTTTTTCCGGATATGCACCGCCTGCGGTCTGTGCATCCAGCATTGCGTACATTTCTTCGTTCTGATATGCAAATTCTGCTTTCCGATTGAACTTTTTGTTTCTTGCCATAGAAGTATAAGTACCTCTGTGGTATTCCAGATACAGCTCGCCCACCCAAGTCGGCAGATATTTTTTTCCGGTTACATGTTTGTCCAGCACATGGAAGAATTCTTTTGCGGTAGACATCTTGGTTCTCGGCATACCCGGGAGACCTTTTGCCAGACGTCTCTGATTCTCCAGCATATCTTTGGTTGGACCGCCGCCACCATCTCCGAAGCCGAAGCTGCAAAGTACTTCTTCGTTCAGATATTTCTGGCTGTATCGTGCCCATGCACCCTTCATCTGGCTCGGATTGATATATCCGTTATAAGTGGTAAAGTGTTCTGTCTCTGTACCACCCTCTACTGCTGCCTTATTATAGTCACGGGTCGGAACAAAATGTGTCAGTACACGGCTTCCGTCGATACCTTCCCATTCGAATGTATCATACGGCATCTTGTTAAACTCGTTCCAGCTGATCTTTGTTGTCATGAAATACGGAATTCCACATTTCTGCAGAATCTGCGGAAGTGCTGCGGAATAACCGAATACGTCAGGAAGCCACAGGATCTCATTGTCCACGCCGAACTCTTCTTTGAAGAATCTCTGTCCGTGTACAAACTGGCGAACCAGTGCTTCACCGGAAGCGATATTACAGTCTGCCTCTACGAACATACCACCGTCCGGCTCCCAGCGTCCTTCTTTGACTCTTTCTTTGATCTGTTCATAAACATCCGGAGCATTTTTCTTCACATATTTGTACAGCTGTGGCTGGCTGGACATAAATACATATTCCGGATATTCTTTCATCAGTTCCAGTACGGTAGAAAAGCTTCGGACTGCCTTGTCTTCTGTCACACGCAGAGTCCACAGCCATGCACAGTCAATGTGTGTATGTCCTACACAGTAGATGATCGGGCTTTTCTCACCGTCACAATATTTCTCATAAAATTCTTTTGTGATGTACTCCTGTGCTTTTTCCAGGCTTTGATAATACTCTTTGGAACCTTCTTTTCTCATATCCAGCAGATTCAGAGATTCGTTCAGTGCCTGAATAATCGTAATATATGCCTGATCTTCCGTGTTCAGCAGTCTGGCACTCTGGTACGGAACTTCCAGGTCATAGTAATATTTCTCAGTCTTACGATCCAGTACTTTCAGGCTGGAGTTCATCTTCAGACTGAAGTTCTGGTCTCCGGTAAATGCGGAAAGAACAATGCGATAGGTGTCTCCTGCTTTGGCAGGCTCTGCCAAAATGATTTCTCTGTGGTTGACATCAAGCCCCTGTACTCTCACACCGTTTACAAAGATGGAAAACTGTGGATTCATTGCATCCCACTCTCCTTCTTTTCCGGTTTTCAGTTCATACACTACACACTCTCCGTCAAATTCTTCCGGAATTGTCACTACGGTCTCAAACCAGTAGTATTCTCTGTGTCCGCCCCACAATTCCTGGTTGGTAATCTCTGTCCAGGATGAGGTATCCAGATTGTTTACATCCAGACATCTCTCATCTGTGCGGATCATCTTGTAACTTGGAATCGCAACCTGCTTCGGATATACCTGTTCCTGCAGATATTCCAGCATTTTACCGATTCTTTCTTTTAGCAATATCATTTTTGCTACCTCCTTGTAAAACCCATTATGCAGTCACTTTCCCCCCAATATTTTCAAAATAGTCAAAGTAACTGTATTTACCTCATAATACCATATCTTCTCCAAAAAAGAAAGCCATCTTTGAATGCCGGACACACAGCCCGTATGTGATAGTTACTGTTCACTCCGTTTCCATTAACACACTTCGCGATATTACCAGTGAACCTGTAACACGTAACATACAAACCGTGTACCCTCTGCATCCGGTGATGGCTTGGTACCTTACTTATTCTTTTAGTGTAACAACGGCATCAGCCTTTTGCGGCACCTGCCATGGTAAATCCTTTAGACATATAATTCTGTGACAACACATATAACAGGACTGACGGCAGTGCGTAAATGATCGAGTATGCAGCCAGCGGACCGTATGCGATCGTTCCATGCTGACCGAAGAACTGATACAGCATAACAGCTGCAGGCAGTTTTGTTTTGGAACTCAGCAGAATATACGGGATAAAGAAGTTACCCCAGCTTCCGGAGAATGTGTAAATAAACACTACACAGATTCCAGGGAACATCAGTGGTGCTACAATCTTTCTGATAGACTGCATGGTAGTAGCTCCGTCTACCCATGCTGCTTCTTCCAGTTCTACCGGAACGCCATCCATAAAGTTCTTCATCAGCCAGATTCCATATGGAAGTGCAGAAGCTGTCAGATACAGGATTACTCCCGGGATGCTGTCCAGAAGTCCGATGTTCAGGAACATTTTGTATACCGGAACGATAACAGCGATCATTGGCAGTGCTGTCATAAACAGGATGACATACATAAACTGTTTTTTAAATGTCAGACGATATCTGGACAGAGGATACGCTGCCAGACCGGATACCAGTACAACAATCAGAGACTGAATCAGGGAAATCGTAAGACCTACACCAAATCCTCTCAGGTTATCTGTATTTGTCAGTACTGATGTAAAGTTACTGAGTGTCCACTGTGACGGCCATTTTAAGGCCTGGCTTGCATTTAAGTCAAATGCTGCAAGAATCAGCCATACCAGAGGCAGGACAAAGATAATTGCAATGATCGTCAGTATTGCATAATGAATCGCTTTTGTTACTCTCTCACTCATCTTATCTTTCTCCTTTCTTATTCTTCGCTCTTAACTACTTTTGTATAGATGACACTGCATACAGCGCCGACTGCCAGCAGTACCATACCGATTGCTGTACCCTGTCCTAACTGGAAGTTCTTCATACCTGCATTGTACATGTAGATAGACAGTGTTGTTGTTTTGGTACCAGGACCACCACCGGTCAGTGCCCAGATCAGACCAAATACACCCAGAGTAGACAAGGTATTCAGCATGGTATTGGTTGCGATGGTGTCTTTGATACAAGGAACGATGATACGAACCAGCGTCTGGATGCGGGTTGCACCGTCCACACGTGCTGCCTCTTCGATATCACCGGATACATTATCCAGCGCAGACTGGAAGTTCATCATGGAGAATGCAGTACCATGCCATACGTTCGCGATGACTACTGTGGCCATCGGGTGTGCATAGATCCATTCTACTGCCGGCATATGGACAGCTGTCAGCATAGTGTTCATGGTACCGGACATATCAAAGAATGCCAGCATAGCCAGAGATACTACGATTTCCGGCATAACCCATCCGACCAGGATACACGGTCCTACAACACTACGGAAGGCTTTTGCTTTTCCCTTCATCAAATAAGCAATGATGAAACCAAGGATACTCTGTCCTGCAAGGCTTCCGATCAGGAATACCAGTGTATTCTTGATTGCGATCAGTGTGTTTTGATCTTTAAAAATCTTAACATAGTTGTCAATGCCTACGAACTGGAAGTTCTGCGCATTGGCTCCGGTTAATGCCATGTTTGTAAATGAATAATAAACTGTCAGGATAATCGGAACAATGAAGAAACATACCAGAAGAATCACTGCTGGAAGAAGCAGTATTGACTTCTTAGCTTCATCTTTGATCATCGCTGCGCGATTCGGTTTTGCCATGGTCCTTTCCTCCTATTTTTCATACTCTTTTTTGCCTCAATTCTTATACGAGAAAGCACTTTCTTATTACTTTTTCGTATAAAAATGCGGGCTGCCCGGTCTATGTGCAGCCCGCACCGTCATCCTTACTTACTGTTTTGTGGTATTTTCTTCTCCAACAGCATTTGCCACACTGGTTGCATACTGTTTCATTGCATTTTCCGGTGTATCACCACTTGCTACGGCTTCAACCATCTGCTGGATAGAAGTAGATACTGTTGAGTACTGGTCATTCTGTGGTCTGAATGCTGCTACATCCAGGAACTCAGCTGCCTGCGCCATGAAAGGCTGAGAAGCATAATCTTCATCTTCAGCGATATCAGTTCTTACAGAAGTGTTACCAGCCTGCATGATGTATGTTTTGTATGCATCATATGTATTCAGCTGTTCAATGAATTCCATTGTCAGATCTTTGTTGTCGGAGTTTTCCGGGATAGAATAAGCCCAGCCACCAGCCATTGTGATGGTTCCATCGCCGTCACCGTTCTGTGTAGGCATTGCAGCCCATCCCATCTTCTCGCCATAGTTTTCATATGGAGAAGCTCCTGTATCTTTCCAGTTACCTGTGATCCAGATACCATCCAGAGAGATAGCCAGTTTTTCTTCTGGAATATACTGCTGAGCAGATGTTGTAGATGCGGAACCATTCAGTACCAGAGACAGGGATGGTCCATATCCGTTTGAGTAGATATCAGAGATAAACTGCAGTGAATCTTTGATTCCCTGGCTGTCTGTGATCCATTTTCCGTCATCTGTGATCAGTCTTTCACCTGTTCCGTACAGTAACATCTCATATGTCTGCATGGAAGTTGCTTCACCGGTTGCTACACCGGAGTTGCACCAGAACGGTACGATATCCGGGCATTTATCTTTAATCTTAGCACATGCATCCAGGATGTCATCCCATGTCTTCGGTGCCCAGTCTTCTCCTTCAGCAATAACGCCTGCTGTTGTCAGGATTTCTCTGTTGTACCACAGTCCACGGGTATCTGTACAATATGGAATACCATATACTTTTCCGTCTGTTGTAACAACTTCTTTCATCTTGTCATAGAAGGTTCCGTCATTCCATGTATCCCAGTCGCTCACGTAATCACTCAGATCTGTCAGATAGCCGGCTGCTACGTCGTTTGGCAGCTGGAAAGTATCTTCACAAACCAGATCAGGACAAGTGGATGAATCCCCTAACTGCAGTGCGATTTTTGTGAAGTAATCACCTTCGGAAGCTGTGATTGGCTGGAAATCCAGTTCAACTTCATCTTTTTTATCCCAGTTTTCATATGCTTCCTGCATAGCAACATAGTTTGGGTTTACATTGATATCTGTTCCGTCATCACGCCATGTGATTGTGATTTTCTTTTTATCTCCTGATGAACTGTCATCTGATTTTGTGTTGCTGCTTGATGTGCTGCTTGCGTCGCTGCTGTCAGAGGAAGAGTTTGAACCGCCACATGCAGTCATGCTCATTACCATTGCCGAAGCAAGAAGGATACTTAAAATCTGTCTTTTTTTCATGTTGTTCGCTCCTTTTCTTTGTTGACTCTGTTGTCATTTGATGGTTCTATATTATCAACCGTTGTACGTTTTGTATATTTAAAATTTTTAACAATGGGGTAAATTTTTGATGTTGTTTGAAAAATCATGACAAAAAAAGACCCCTTGGTATTATTTTTGTCATAATATCCAAAAAGATCTTTTTCATTTGAATAGCTGTTCAGTAACTTCACAGTCATGAATCTGACATAATCGATACCCGGATCTGATCTCTTGTCTTTTCTGCTACCAGCGATGCATCACTCAGCTTACTGTTCAAAACACTGCTTACACCACTCGCTATTTTTCCGCAGATATCCGACCAGGATTGATAATACAGCATGGGGCGTGCCCTGGCAGATAAATTATTGGTATCTTCCATATAGATTTTTCCCTTTTTCTTATAAGAAATTCCTGTATATACCTGCAATGTTCCCATCGTATCATTAATCCGTTCTGAGATTTCCTTTTTTATCAGGTATTGTGCAAAAGACACTGCACCTGTTCCTGCCTCTTTTGTCACACATACTTCATCACCAAACCAGAAGGTTCCTCCGGCTTCATCATATGGTACTTCTGCCATGCCTACCGTAAATTTTGTCTGATTACTTTTTAAGATACTGGTAACGCTCATCTGATTAATCATCATCGTTACCCTTCCTTCGGCAAATTCCTGCGCAAGATCCTCCTGTGTAAAATTCGTCGCGTATCTGGAAGTCAGTTCTCCCACTGACAGCTGCCTGAAATTCTGAAAACACTTTTCCCATAATTCTTCACTCACAGTATTCAGATTGCCTCCGCTGCTGTACATCATGATCCAATACAGATTAGTGAGTTCTGTCTCCCGTTTTCCTGCAATCCCGATACTCTGAATTCCTGATTTTTTCACCTTATATCCTGCCCGGAGCAGCTCACTCCAGCTTGTTGGCACATCAACGTTTCTTTCTTCCAGCATATCTGCATTGTAATACAGCACATACGGATCACAGGTCAATGGGTATCCATAGTATTTTCCATCGTGCTGCAGTGCCTGCCAGAACCTGTCATCTACAATATCTTCCTTCATTTCCCAACTGACCGGTACTTCTTTCAGAAGTCCCTGACCGATCATCCCCTGTACCATCGTATTCTCGCATATAACAAGATCCACCTGATTTTCTCCTGTCATTCTCCGTACAGACAGCTCTTTTTCCAGATTCTCTTTCGGCACATAGATCATCTCAATTTCAGGTTTTGACTCATCTCTGCTGTATTCTGCGGCTACCTTATTCAGGATCTGCTGTTGCATCTTCCCCTGATACGGTGCAAGCACACGGATCACCTGGCGTTCTTCTTTCTCTGTCGCTTCCTGCTGATTACTCTGGAGAAATCCTGCATACAGTGCAACAAATATAACCATTGTAACTGCTGCAAGTATATATAATATTTTTTTGAACCTCATCGGCTGTTCTCCTTTTTATATTCTGCCGGAGAGATTCCACAGATCTTTTTAAAGACTTTCTGAAAATACTTCTGATCATTAAATCCTGTGGCTTCTGCCACTTCAGCCACCTTATAATTTCCTGTCGCAAGCATTCTTTTTCCCATACTGATCCTGAAATTTGCCAGAAAATCCACAAATTTCACACCTGTCTCTTCCTTGAAAATCCTTGAGAGGTATTCCGGACTCACGTTACAGCACTGTGCCACATCCTGAAGACCGACCGCTTCCATATAGTGTTCCCGGATATAAGCGATCGCATTCAGCACAATACCATTTTCTGTAATATTTTCTTCTGTTTCTTCGTTCCAGGCGATGGCCTGCTTCACCACTTTTTGAAACTGATACTGCAGTTCTTTCTGGGTATGACTGCTTCGAACGCTTTCCATCATATATCGCAGTTCCTCTTCCTGATTGTCATCTCCCCGCATTTCTCCTTCCACACGGGCGATTCCCATCAGAAAACGCAGTGTATAATTGCGGATGCATTCCGGTGTTGCCTGACTTAAGATCACCTGCTTCGAAATTGTTTCCCCGGATTCTGCAATCTTATCTTTCTTACCACTGCGAATTCCCCGTACCATCTCATTCTCCAATGCTGTCGGATAATCCAGTTTTTCATATTCCATCATCTGTGCCATTTTTTCTGTCATGATCACTTCATGTCCACTACAGAATGTGTGTTTCAGCAGTGCCGAAAGTTCATTCATCACATCCGGTAGCTGCATAATACCCACAAAGCGATCCATGGTTGCCACACATGGAGTGATGTTCTGGATCTTTGGCAGGATCCGCAGTTCAAAGAGCCGTTTTAACGTTCGATTTCGTACTGTGTCAACCAGCACGATATATATTCCTCCCTGCTCTCCCGGACGGATCAGCATGTAGTAGTTTTCCATACAAAGAGCTTCCATCTGATTTTCCAGTTCTTCTTTCATTTCACCATAGGATTCATTCGCCATACTGTCCGGATGGATCAGCAACATGGTAAACTGCGTGTCTTTCGTTACACCAATCTTTTCTTCCAGCATCGGACGGATCTGTTCTCTCTGTTCTTCACTGCTGCTGATATAATTCCATAACAGACGCTCCGGTGTCACCTGCTCCGCTTTCTGTTTTGCGATCCGGCTTTCCACTTTTTTGAGCACACCCAGGAACTGATCAATGTCCATCGGTTTCAGTACATACTCCACTACCTGCAGCTGCAATGCTCTTCTTGCATACTCAAATTCAGAATATCCGGTCAGCAAAACAGCCTGCACCTCAATGTCTGCCTCCTTGATCTTCTGCAGCATGCCCAGTCCGTCAAGTACCGGCATCTTGATATCAGAAAGTACCAGATCCGGTTTTTCCTTCTCCACCATCCGGTATCCTTCCTCACCGTTTTCCGCCACACCTGCGATCTCATAATCCGTAAATCTCCGGATCAGACGGATCAACCCTTCTCTGGACTTTGGTTCATCTTCCGCTATGACTATCCGCATCGCCTGTTCCTCCTTTATTTTTTATGTACTCTCGGAATCTTTCTGTTCTCCGGGAGTTTCTATACTTCATAAGGAATCTTCATCGTGATTCTGGTTCCTTCTCTTTCTGTTCCCTTCCAGGATTCCACATGAAAGCTTCCCTGTCCTCCGTAATAAAGTTTCAGTCTGGTGATCACGTTACGCACACCGATACTGCTCTCAATCTTTTCTTTCTGATAGTCAAAATGATTAAACAGCCCCACCTGTTCCTGACTCATGCCGACACCATTATCTTCCACAACAATCTCCAGCATGTCCTCTTTTCCCGTACGTCCGATCCGGATATTGACCTCATCCATACCCGTATTTCCCGGAAATGCATGAACCAGTGTGTTTTCCAGAAGTGGCTGGATCATCAGCTTATGTATCCGGTAATGTCGCAGACCCTCCTCCACGTCAATCGTGCAGATAAACGAATAATCAAACCGCTGCTGTTGCAGATACACATATCTTTTCAGATACTCCAGTTCATCCTGTATCTCTACGATCTCATTGCTTTTGTGAATACTGTACCGCAGAATTGCCGCAAGACTCGTGAGCATCTTACTGATCGTATATTCTTCATTGTCCAGCGCTACCCAGTTGATGGCATCCAGCGTATTATACAGAAAATGTGGGTTGATCTGTGCTTCCAGCGATTTGATTTCCGCATTCTTGACGCGCACCAGAGATTCTTTTTCCTGTTCATTGGACTGGTGGATTTTCCCTATCATATAGTTAAACTGTTCGGAAATCCTGGTAAATTCATCGTTGCCCCGTACTTCAATCCTTGCCTCCATATCCCCATGATTTGCCTGATCCATAGCCTGCAGAATCGGTTTTACCGATGTATCCACCTGACCGGAGAAACGAAGTGTCAGAAGAAGGCAGGCAATACCTGCAAGCACGCAAAAGCAGACGATAATGCCGATCATGTATCGAAAATTTCTTAACGCATAATCCGTATCCTGTACATTGATGACATACCCGCATCCTTCTTTCAGCTGAATACTGCTGACCAGTAAGTTTTTACTTTCCAACAATTTCTGATTTTTCACATACAAAAGGGATGCTTCTTCCAGTTTCTTCTTTTCGACACCTGATGTCAGATTTGCTTCCTTAATCTCAGAAACATCATCCTCAGAAAACACACCAGTCTCTTCGGGAAGATTGATGTTCTCTGCATTTCCGGTAGAAACAGACAACAGATCCCCATAGTTGTTAACTACCATCGTCAGATTGGACTCTGTATTACTTTTTTCATAGACCCGGCGCAAAGCTTCTTCTTTGATGCAGATCACAATATATCCATACGGTCGTTCCGTGCTTCCCTCATCGACACTTTCCAGCGGAGAACTTACATAGATCACATCATCCGCTCCATATTCTCGACTGCTGAGATGTTCCAGGGATGAATATCTGATTTCTCTGTTATTTGTGATTTCTTTCAGTTTCTGTCCATTTCCGTAAGTTTCTATTGGAAAGCAATAACTGTTCTGACTCGATACCGTTATCTCATCATAAAAACATACATCGTATTTTTCTCCGATGATTGCGATTCCCATGATACTCGGATTGCTCACCGTAATGTTTTCGAGACGTTTGCAGATTGCCGTCCTGGCACCGTTATACTGATTATTGTCCCAGTTATTGATACATTCCATTTCTTCCCGATAAAAGTCATCCGTATATATGCTCTGAATGATTCCCTCACAGGTTCGCCAGAAGCTTTCCACATTGCTTGCCGACTGCTCCAGATTTGCCTGGATCAGTTCGTTTGTCTGGCTGTGAATAATAGAAGAACTGATCTGATAAACAACAACAAACAAACAGGCCAGGGGAATCAGAGATACCAGCAACAACATCAAACGAATCTTTTTTGCCAGTTCCAATCTGGAAAAATATGTTTGAACGTTGCTTATGTATGCTCTGATTATACTCACCTGACCTGTTCCTCTCTTATTTTATATCATTACTTTTATTTTTTCATAGAAAGCGCAAATAATGCAAACAATGAGTTTGCCCATGCGAACCATTCTCTGGTAAATTTCTTCGGATCCTGACAGTCAAATCCTTCGTGCATCACTTTGCAGTCTGCATCGGTAGCCAGAAGGGTTTCCAGCAGTTCTTTTCTCTCTTCTTCGTCATCAGAAGTCAGTCCCTGCATCGTCAGTGCGATGTGCCAGATATACTGATCCGGTGTGTGCGGACTTCCGATTCCTTTTGCGCAGTCGCCCTCAAAATAATATGGATTCTTTTTACTTAATACAAAGGCTCTTGTATTTTTATAAATCGGATCCTCTTTTCCACAATATGCCAGCCATGGCAGGGATAACAGACTCGGTACGTTGGCATCATCCATCAGATTGTAGTTGCCAAGACCATCTGTCTCGTATGCATAAATCTTTCCGAAGGTTTCATCTTCCACAATACCATATTTCCGGATACCTTCCTGGATCTCCGCCTGTAACTCTTTTGCTTCTTTTGCCATCTGTGGATCCTGGAAATCTTTCTCCAGAAATTCTGCCATATAATCCAGAACTACGCTTGCAAACATATTGGACGGAATCAGATAACCATACTTGCACGCATCATCACTCGGACGGAATCCGGACCAGGTCATACCGGTATAACCTACCGGTGCACCCTTTCCATCGTTACTTAAGGTATCAGACGGCGGACAGTTGAGACGTACGAAAGAATACTCGGAGTTCTCATGGTACTGCTCTGTCTGCCATACATCCAGAATGTCGCGGAATGCCTGTTTTACTTCCGGTGTAAAGACATCTCTTGCTCCTGAATTCTCCACATACTGTTTGATCAGCCAGATCGGGTAGCACAGGGAGTCGATCTCGTACTTTCTCTCCCAGTTCCACGGATTGTATTTTGTCAGATCTTTCTCCCAGCAGTTTCCGTTGTCTTCTTCGTTAAATGCATTGGCATACGGATCAATATGTACATACTTTGCCTGACGGGCGATCAGTCCTTTTACCATCTCTTTTAAGATGGGATATTCTTTCAGATATGGCAGATAATGAACGACCTGTGCGGAAGAATCTCTCAGCCACATGGCTGCGATATCTCCGGTAAATACATACGCTTCTCCGCTCTCAAGAAATTTTGTCGTGGTTTTTGCAGTACTTACATAGCAGTTCCGGAATGTTTCCTGCATCTTCGGATTTCCTTCCCAGTATGCTGCTTCTTTTCCGGCGATTTCTTCTACCGCCTGAACCAGTGCTTCTTTCTTTTCCTGTGTGTTCATGTAAAAATCCTCCTTGTCACTTCAGTCTTTGCTTTGTATCATCAACAGTACACCCTGTTCCCAGCTGACATCTGCCACATCCGCTGTGATCTCATTGCTTACCCCCAGACCTTCCCGGTCTTTTAACTGATAGTGATCCAGCGGATATTTAAAGCCCTTAAGTGTCAGTCCTTCCACGGTTTCACCCATGGGGAACAGAGACACATAGGTACCATACTGTTCTTCTTTTTTGAGAGAAAATGTTTTTTCTACCGGAAGACCGATCTTATTTCTGCTGTCCACGATCCATACCTGTACTTTTTTCTCCCATGCTTCCTTTAATATCTGCAGATTACAGACCACGTGATCGATCCTGGTCCCCGTTGCCCCCAGAATCCAGATCTCTGTACTGCCCTCTTCCAGGGCTTTATCCAGTGCGATTTTTGTATCTGTCGCATCCTTTACCGGATTGTAGGTACGGATCGGGATCTCTCCCTCCTGCCGGTAACGTTCCAGAATCTCTCCCGGAAGACTGTCAAAATCTCCCACGATATAATCCGGACGGATATCATATTCATAACAAAACTGTAACCCTTTGTCTACCCCGAGAATATAATCGGCTTTTAGCTCCTGTATAAAGGAAAGAGCAAAATCTGCTTCGATCATGCCCCCTGTGATAATCAGCGTTTTCATTTTTTATCTGCTCTCCATTTTCTCTTTCAGGCAACGGACGTTTTCTCCAATATTTCCGCCAAAGACAGCAGATCCGGCAACCAGAATATTGGCACCCGCATCCAGTACTTTATCGATGGTCTTTTCGTTGATTCCTCCATCTACCTGAATATCCACGTCCAGTCCTGCCTCCGTGATCATTTTTCGCAATTTCTGTACTTTTCCGGTACAGCTTTCAATATAACTCTGACCACCAAATCCAGGGTTGACTGTCATGATCAGTACCATATCCACCAGATCCAGCACACATTCCAGCTGACTGACCGGTGTCCCCGGATTGATCGCCACACCGACTTTCATTCCGGCTTTACGGATCTCCCGTAATGTGCTGTCCAGATGCTTACATGCTTCCACGTGTACGGTCAGCATATCCGCTCCGCTTTTTTTGAATTCTTCAATATATCTTCCCGGCTCCTCGATCATCAGATGGACATCAAAAAACAGAGAACTGTTTTTCCGAATGGATGCGATCACCGGCATCCCAAAGGAAATACTCGGAACAAATGCTCCATCCATCACATCAATATGAAGCCATTCCACTCCCGCTTCTTCCACCTGTCGGATCTGCTCTCCAAGACAATTAAAATCTGCTGCCAATATAGATGGTGATAACTGATACATCGCTTAATATCTCCTTTTTTCCTGTTCTTTCAGCTCTTCATAAAAGCTGACATAATTTTCATAACGCTGTCTGTGAATTTTTCCTTTTTCCACCGCCTGTTTAACCGCACATTCCGGCTCATGAACATGCACGCATCCCTGAAACCTGCATTTTCCTTCATATTCTGCAAACTCCGGATAGTGAAACCGCAGTTCCTCTTTTTCCATTCCCTCCACAAACAGAGAACTGAATCCCGGTGTATCCATCAGATAAGTGTGTTCTCCCACTGTCAGAAGCTGTGCATGGCGGGTCGTATGACGACCACGTTTCAGTTTTTTACTGATCTCGCCTGTCTCCATACTGACTTCTTCCTGTAAGAGATTTGTCAGCGATGATTTTCCCACACCGGATGGCCCTGCAACCACTGTTGTTTTTCCTTCCAGGATCTTACGGATCCGGCTGATTCCTTTCTCCTGTTCGGCACTGGTAAGCAGCACCTGGTAACCACAGGAACTGTAGATCTGATACATCTGATCCAGTTCTTTCTGCTCTGCCAGATCTTTTTTATTGAAACAGATAATACTTGGAATCTCCTGCTGTTCCATTGCAATCAAAAAGCGGTCCAGCAGCTGGTAGTTCGGATCCGGCTGACGGACTGCAAAAATCACAAGTGCCTGATCCACATTTGCCGCTGCCGGCCGGATCAGTTCATTTTTTCTTGGAAGAATCTGTATCAGGTTTCCGATCTTTTCTTTTTCGTCCAGAACCTCAATCTCTACATTATCTCCTACCAGAGGTTTTTTCTTCTCTTTTCTGAAGATTCCCTTTGCTTTACATTCATAAATTCCGGACTCTGCTACGTCCACGTAGTAGAATCCGGCAATTCCTTTTATAATTTTTCCCTGCATAGATACCTCTTAAGACTGTTTAAACGGCACATTAGAATAATGTCCACGTTCTACATAATCTCCGTCTACCATTTCCCGCAGATATACGGTTCCGGTATCCACCCCATCTGCACCGGCAATTGCCAGTGTATAAGGGAATGTAATCGTCTGTCCGTCCAGAATCACAGTCTCCACGTTCTGACCATTGACATTCTGCACCAAAGTCAGCTGTACCGGTCCTCCGGTATACGTAGATGGCTGATCCAGTTTTACATTACAAGTCCAGCTTCCGGTATCACTGCCGGAAGTATCCCCCTCTGCAGGTGCCTCATTCGGAAGAGTTGTTGTCTCAGGCGCATGATAAACCTGAAGCGTAATAGTAGATCCCGGGTCTACAGAAGTTCCCGCTGCCACACTCTGATTTGCCACACAGCCTTCCGCCACATTACCGGACGCATCTGTAGTTGTCTCAACATTTACCTGTAATCCCTGATCATTCAGTGATTTCTTCGCTGTTGCTTCATCCTGTCCGATGACATTCGGTACTTCTACCTGTTTGTTCTCTTCCCCCAGACTGACAACCAACGTAATGGTGGATCCTGCGTCTACCTTTGTTCCTTCGGAAGGATTTACACTGATAACTTTTCCGATGGCTACCGTATCACTGTAATCCTGCTGAATCTCAGTATTCAGACCCAGTGCTTTGATCAGAGCTTCTGCCTCACTCTGCGATTTACCGGTTACACTCGGCACACTCGGTGCGTCTGTTCCCGAACTTACAACATAGTTAATTACCGTTCCCTGATCTACCTTTGTTCCTGCCTCTGTTTCCTGAGACATAATGGTTCCTGCTTTATATTCGGAAGACTGACTTTCTCCTGTCTTATTTCCCTTTAAGCCAAGCTGTTCCAGAACACTCAACGCATTTTCTTCTGTCATGCTGGTCAGCTTCGGTACAGATACCTGTCCGTTTTCATCTACTGTATCATCAATTTCTTCCTGTTCTGTCTGCTGAGTGTCATCTTTTTTTGCAGTTCCGCCGATATTTACCAGACCTGCTGCCCGTGCAATAAAGAAAATCAGAATACAGATAATGATCGCACCGATAATAAATCCGCCGATCGTCATAGCTTTTTCCAGTTTGGAACTTACTTCGCCATCCTCATCGTCTTCCTCATCGTCATCATACTCGTCATCATATTCTTCTTCGTCATCATCCTCTTCTTCCTCATACGTATCTTTCTGAGGAGTGGCATATCCTGAACGTCCTTCCCTGATGGCTTCCAGTTCATCATTGGAAAGCATCACCGTCTGTGCATGCTGTGCCAGCGGTGTCACTACAACAAAATTTCCATTCGGATCCAGCAGCGAATGTTTCAGATCTTCGATCACTTCTGACATGTTTTCATATCTGCGGTCAACGCTTTTCTGTGTACATTTCAGAATGATCTGTTCCAGACTGTATGGAAGATCCGGTACATATTTTCTGGGTGATACAATTTCTTCCTGCAGATGCTTGATTGCAATTGCAACAGTAGTATCCCCGTCAAATGGAACATGTCCCGTTACCATCTCATACATGGTAATACCAAGCGAATAAATATCACTCTTGGCATCACTGTAACCACCACGTACCTGTTCCGGTGAACTGTAATGTACCGATCCCATCACATTGGAACTGATGGTATTGGAAGAAGCTGCTCGCGCAATACCAAAGTCAGACAGCTTTACTTTACCATCTACAGATATGATAATATTCTGCGGTTTTACATCTCTGTGCACAATATTGCTCTTATGTGCCGCCTCCAGTCCAAGAGAAACCTGAATCGCAATACTCGTTGCCTCTCTTACGGAAAGTTTTCCTTTTCTTGTAATATAGTCTTTCAGGGTAATTCCCTGTACCAACTCCATAACAATATAGTAAATGCCGTTATCCTCCCCAACATCATAGACATTTACCACATTCGGATGCGCAAGACCTGCTGCGGCCTGTGCTTCCTTGCGGAATTTGGAAATAAAGCCTTTGTCCTGGCTGAATTCCGCTTTCATTACCTTCACTGCTACGAGACGGTTCAGCTTATGATCTTTTGCTTTGTAGACATCTGCCATGCCGCCGCTGCCGATTCTGCTGATGATCTCGTATCTTTCTCCTACAATCATTCCCTCTTTTAACATTCTTTCACCTCGTTTGTAAATGGTTCGATTAGAATTACTGATATATTATCTCTGCCCCCGTTTGTATTGGCAGTTGCCACCAGTTGTCTGCCGGACTGTTCGATATCTTCTGCGCTCTGAATGATCTCCTGGATCTGTTCATCCGCTATCATATTACTCAGTCCGTCTGAACACAGCAAAATCCGATTCTTTTCCTCCAGCTGTACATCGAAGAAATCGATATCCACCTCTTCGGACGCTCCTAATGCTCTAGTGATAATGTTTTTATCCGGATGATTCCGGGCTTCCTCTTTACTGAGTTCTCCCCGCATCACCATCTCGGCGATCCAGGAATGGTCTCTGGTGATCTGCACCAGACCCTGTTCACCGGAAATATACAGACGACTGTCTCCCACATTGGCCACATACGCATAATATCCCACAACGGTCACCGCCACGAGTGTTGTCCCCATGCCGGCTTTTCCTGCATCTGCTTTCGCCAGCTCATGAATCTTTTCATTCGCTTCCTCAATTGCATGACGCATGATCTTTATAGGATTAAAACTCATATCTTTTTTTACTGATGCCTCGATTACAGAAACGGCACAGCGTGAGGCAAAATCTCCGGCATTATGCCCGCCCATTCCATCGGCAAGCACAAACAGATTTGGAAGATTTCCTATCGGCTGCTCGGACGCATATACATAATCCTGATTCTGACTTCTGACCTGTCCTACATCTGTCAAAGAAAATGACTTCATGCCAGCTTCTCCCTTGTCTTTTTATTTGTAACTGTTCAGTACCTTCACAGTCACTTTTATTTTTCTTCGGCGGAGTCTTTTGTTGCATTTTCCTGCCGGTCACTGTATTTTTTCCTCAGCTGACCACAGGCCCCATCGATATCCCTGCCCATTTCTCTTCTAATAGTAACATTAATTCGATATTTTTCAAGTTTATTTTTGAAATTCTCTATTACTTTTTTGTCAGACTGTACAAAATTCCGTTCCTTTATCGGATTAACCGGAATCAGATTAATATGACAATTTAATCCGCGTACAAGTCCTGCCAGCTGTCTGGCATCTTCCTGACTGTCGTTCTTTCCGCCCACCAGGCTATATTCAAACGTCAGTCTTCTTCCTGTTTTTTCAAAATAGTATTTGCATGCCGGAAGAACCTCAGACAAAGAATATTTATAGGCGATCGGCATCAGTTCTTTTCTCTTTTCATCATTTGGTGCATGAAGAGATAATGCCAGTGTAATTGTCAGATCTTCCTCTGCCAGTTGTCGGATCCGCGGTACCAGCCCGCAGGTTGACACCGTAAGATTCCTCTGGCTGATATTCTGTCCTTTTTCATCACTCAGAATTCTGATAAATCGGATCAGATTATCATAATTATCCAACGGCTCTCCCGTTCCCATCACAACCACATTCGACACACGCTCCCCGGTCAGTTCCTGGATCCGGTAGACCTGATCCAGCATCTCGGAGGGCAGAAGGTTTCTGGTCAGTCCACCGATCGTGGATGCACAGAAACGGCATCCCATCCGACAGCCAACCTGAGAAGAAATGCATACGGAATTGCCATGCTTGTATTGCATCCATACACTCTCGATCACGTTACCGTCTGCCAGCTGAAACAGATACTTCTGTGTGCCGTCAATCTTTGAAGTCTGAACTTCGACAACTTCCAGATGTGTCAGTGGTTCCTGTTCTGTCAGCTTTTTCCGCAGACCTTCTGACAGATTCGTCATCTCCTCATAGCTTCCCGCTGCTTTCTGATGAAGCCACTGATACAGCTGTTTCCCCTTGAACGGCTTTTCTCCAAGAGAAATCATCTTTTCTTTCAGTTCTTCTTCATACAGCGATTTGATATCTAATTGTTCCATTGTTTTTCCTCTTTTTATCGCTGATGTATTCTCAGCATTTTTCCGCATCGGTTTCTTACAGAGCTGTCCATCCGGTGCTTCTCTTACTTTTTCCGCATCCTTGCCAGAAAGAAACCATCTGTCTTATGCACTCCGGGAAGCAGCTGCAGCCAGCCCCGGGCGGTGGTTTCACTGTGCAGTTCTTCACACAGATACGGATCCAGACTTTCCAGTGCAAATGGGTAATTCTCCGTAAACCATGCCACATTGCTCTGATTTTCCTCCGAAGTGATCGTACATGTGCTGTAAATCAGAATGCCGCCGGGTTTTACATAAGAAGCTGCATTGTGAAGGATCTGTTTCTGAAGCACTGCCAGCTCCTGAATCTTATCTTCATCCGTACGGTACTTGATATCTGTTTTCTTTCCAATAACTCCAAGACCGGAACATGGTACGTCTGCCAGTACAATATCTGCTTTTTCTACGGATTCTTTATCTAAAAGTGTAGCATCTTTCCGGTGCGCACGAATATTCAGTGTCTGTGTTCTTTCAATATTTTCCTCAATGAGACCCACTTTATAATCTGTAAGGTCTCTTGCATCTACCATACCCTGTCCCTGCATCTTATCTGCAATATGAAGACTCTTTCCTCCCGGTGCTGCACAAAGATCGATCACATAATCTCCCGGTTTCGGATCTGCTGCTTCCGTTACCAGCATTGAACTTACATCCTGCACTACAAATCGTCCCATCACAAAAGATTTAAGACCTTCCAGATGGCTGTAGTCTGACAGATAGAATGCATACGGAAGATATGGTGCCTGTTCAACCGTTGCTCCCTGGCCTTTCAGACTGTTGACCGTCAGTTCCGGCTCCACCCGATACAGCTGGCATCGGATTGTCAGCGGATGATCCGTCAGAAAATCTTTCAACATACATTCCGTTGTTTCTGTTCCGTAAGTTTGTACCCATCGTTTTACCAGCCACTGCGGTACTGAATAATAAACCGACAGATATTCCTCCGGATCCCTGTTCTTATCCGGATAAATAATCTCTTCTTTTTTTCTTGCCACGTTACGCATTACGCCGTTGACAAATCCCTTCAGGCTGTAAAATCCTTTTTTCTGTGCCAGTTTTACCGCTTCATTGCAGGCTGCAGGGTCCGGCACGCTGTCCATAAACATAAGCTGATAAACACCGCTTCGAAGAATGTTACGGATCACCGGTTTCATCTTATTTACTCTGACACTGGAAAACTGATTCAGAACATAATCGATCCGGAGCATATATTCCAGAGTTCCCTCCACAAGCCGGTTGATAAATGCACGGTCCTGTTTCGGAAGATACTGAACTTTATTCAGAGCATTTCGGATTGCCAGATGGCTGTATTCTTTTTCCTGTGTAATTTCCAATAATATCTCCAGGGCGATTCCCCGAAGTTCTGTTCCATTTGCCACGTTTTTTTCCTCCGGTTGTTTCTGTTGGCATCGATTTCCACTGATTCACCGGTATATCATTTATACCGGTATACAGTTCTGAAAACACAGACGCAGCAGTGGCTACGCTGAGGCTTCAAGAACTGTGCAATCGGATCCGCCGCCAAGTCTATGGCGCATTTATTTTCAAAAACGATATACTAACAGGGAAGTATCATCCCTTCTTCCACCGTATAGCCACGTAAAAATGCCTGCGCATCCATTCGTTTTTTCCCCTCCAGCTGCAGGGTATCAATCTTCAGAATCCCCTCCCCGGTCTGAATCCGGAATCCTTTTGTATCTGCCTGCAGTACAGTTCCCGGTGCTTTTTTTTCACCGTTTTCTTCTTCCACAGATGCTTCCCATATTTTCAAAGTTTTTCCGTTCAGATGGGAAAATGCACTTGGCCACGGATTCAGTCCGCGAATCAGGCGTTCCAGTTCTGTTGCTGATTTTGCCCAGTCCAACTCACCCATTTTTTTACTGATCATGGCTGCATATGGCGTTGTACTCTCTTCCGGTTGTTTTTCAAAAACGGCACTGCCGTCTTCCAGCATCGGAAGTGTCTCAACCAGAAGTTTGGCCCCTGACTCACTCAGACGGTCAAACAGACTGCCGCCAGTCTCTTTTTCATTCAGCGGAACAATCACTTTATTGATCATATCTCCGGTATCCAAACCTTCATCCATCCGCATAATAGTAACACCGGATTCTTTATCACCGTTAATCACAGCCCACTGAATCGGAGCCGCACCACGGTAGGCCGGGAGCAGGGATGCGTGTACGTTAATACATCCATATTTTGGCATATGCAGAATCTCTTTCGGAATTATCTGTCCGAACGCCACCACAACGATCACATCCGGATTCAGTTCTCTCATCACCTGGATAAATTCCGGATCTCTTACTTTTTTGGGCTGATATACCGGAAGTCCCAGTTCCATCGCCGCCTCTTTGACCGGTGTGGGCTGCAGGTTCTTTCCCCTGCCCTTTGGTTTATCCGGCTGGCTGATCACACCGACAATCTCATGACCGGCCTTCGCCAGCTCTCTTAAAGTCCCCACAGAAAAATCCGGGGTTCCCATAAATACTACTCTCATCTATTCTCCATCCTCTTCTTCGTAATTCACATCGTGCAGCTCACCTTCCACGTGTTCCACGTACAAGATACCGTCCAGATGTTCACATTCATGACAGATTGCACGTGCCAGAAGTCCTTCTCCTGTCAGACTAAACGGTTCCATGTTAATATCCAGTGCTTCTACGGTTACTACATTCGGTCTTGTCACCACACCGGATTTGCCTGGTACCGAAAGACATCCTTCTTCCCCTGTCTGTTCCCCGGAAGTCTCTTTGATCACCGGATTGATCAATACATACGGACCATTCTCATCTCCGACATCAATCACAACAATTCGTTTTAACATTCCCACCTGTGGTGCCGCCAGTCCCACACCATAAGCATCATACATGGTCTCCAGCATATCTTCTATCAGTTCCTGAATCTTTGGTGTCATCTCTTCCACCGGTCTGCAGACTTTGTTCAGGATTCTGTCTCCCATAGTTCTGATTTTTCTGATTGCCATTCTTTTTCCTCCTGTCAGTGGTTAAAATCCAGCTGGATCCGAATTTCCCTGAATCCGCTGTTTACTTCTATATATTGTTCCAGTCTGCTCTTTGCCCGCAGCAGCAGCTGGTGATCCTCCTGTTTTATATAAATTACTTTTCGATACATATCGGCGATCTTCGATACGGTTTCATCTGCTGGTCCGATGATCTGTAGCTGTCCGTGACTGTCCACCCGGTTCAGGAATTTTTTTATATATTGCATTCCTGTCTCCAGCAGTTCCTCATTACCACAGCTTCCATGGATCGCCAGTAGATTGGATACCGGTGGATAACCCAGAAGTTTCCGATAACCGATCTCCTCTTCATAAAATGCCCGGTAATCCTGATGCATCGCCGCCTGAATACTGTAATGTTCCGGTTGATATGTCTGGATAATCGCTTCTCCGGGCTTTTCTCCTCTTCCTGCTCTTCCCGCTGCCTGCGTCAGTAACTGAAAAGTCCGCTCACTTGCCCGGTAATCACTGATATTCAGTGAAAGATCCGCCGCCAGCACTCCGACCAGCGTCACTTTCGGAAAATCATGTCCCTTGACGATCATCTGCGTACCGATCAGGATATCTGCCTCCTGGTTTGCAAATGCAGCCAGAATATTTGCATGTCCTTCTTTTTTTCTGGTTGTATCCAGATCCATCCGCAAAACCTTTGCCTGTGGAAACCTCTTTTTTATAATTTCTTCGATCTGCTGCGTTCCCGCACGAAATCCTCCGATATAGGGTGATCCGCACACCGGACACTGCTGTGGTTGTCTCGTCTCATACCCGCAATAGTGGCACACCAGTTTTCCGTTCCGGTGCTGTGACAGAGAAACATCACAGTGGGGACATTTCATCACTGTTCCACAAGAACGGCAGGAGAAAAATCCCGCATATCCGCGACGATTCAAAAACAACATGATCTGCTCTTTCTTTTTTAACCGTTCTTCAATTTTTTCCTGTAAAATACTGCTCAGAATCGACCGGTTCCCCTGTTTTAATTCTTTCCTCAAATCTACAGAATAAACCTTCGGCATCTGCCTGTTTTCATATCGGCTGTTCAGTTCAAACAGCCGATACGTTCCGTTCTGTGCCTGATAATACGCATCTACCGATGGTGTGGCACTTCCCAGTACCACCGGACAGTGTTCCAGATTGCCTCTCTCAATCGCAGTCTCTCTGGCATGATAACAGGGCACCGTCTCACTCTGGTAAGAAGTTTCGTGTTCCTCGTCGATCACGATCAACCCGAGATTCGGAAACGGGGTAAACAGTGCAGATCGCGGTCCGATCATTACCTGCAGTTCCCCCTTTTTTGCCCGTTCAAACTGATCGGAGCGCTCGCCGGGAGAAAGCCGGGAATGTAAAACAGAAATTCTGTCTCCGAACCGCCGATAGAAACGCTGCACTGTCTGATAAGTCAGCGCAATCTCCGGGATCAACAGGATCACCTGCTTTCCCTGGTTGAGCACTTCTTCCATCAGTTCCATATATACCTGGGTTTTTCCGCTCCCGGTTACCCCGTGAATCACCACCGGGCGAAAATCGTTTTCTCTCCAGCCGTTCAGAATCCCATCCGCCACTTCTCTCTGTGCCGGTGACAGTAGTGCTTTTGTCTGCTCACATTCCGTAGTCCGGATGGGATTACGATACACTTCCGTAGCCTGTACCCGGATCATCCCTGTATTCTCCATGGCCTTTATCACACTGGCTGTCAGATGCAGTTTATCCATTGCCGATGTATAAGAGATCGTATCATTCTCAAGCAGTGCCTCGAGAAGTCTCTGCCTGGCCACATAATGTTTTTTACGGCACAGTTCCAGCTGATTTTCTGCTTCGTCTTTTTCAAGCAACAGACGGATCCAGCGTTCTTCTTTCTGTTTCATCTTCTGTTTTACCGGAAGTACCGTCTTTAACGCCTGAATCATCGTGGCGCCATACTGCTCCCTCATCCAGGCAGCAAGTGCTATCAGGCGGGATTCAATGGAATTGCTTCCTGTCTCCACTCCCCGGATCTCTTTCATGCGGCTGACATCAAAAGAAGGCTGATCCGTCACCCGGATCACGTATCCTTTGATCATCCTTCCTCCATTTCCGAAAGGAACCTGCACCTGCATCCCCGGCTGTAACCTCCCCTCAAGATGCTGTGGAACCAGATACTGAAAGGATCTATCCAGTTTTTCACTGGTAATATCTACGATAATATCCGCATATGTCTTTGTCATGCTTTTTTCTTTGCATCTTCTTCCAGGATCTCACGGATCAGCACACGTTCATCCATCGGATATTTCTTTCCTTTGATCTCCTGATAGTCTTCGTGACCTTTTCCTGCAAGTACAATGATGTCTCCCGGTTGTCCATGATGAATGGCGTAAGCAATAGCTTCTTTCCGATCGATGATCTCAACGTATTTTCCTTCTGTCTTGCTGATACCTGTTTTGATATCATCAATAATCGCCTGAGGCTCTTCATTTCTCGGGTTATCGGATGTGATGATCGTCAGATCTGCCAGCTTACCGGACACTTCTCCCATCTCAAACCGACGGTCACGGGAACGGTTACCACCACAGCCAAACAGACATACCAGACGGTTCGGTTTATATTCTCTCAGTGTGGTAAGAAGGGATTCCAGGCTCATCGCATTGTGTGCGTAATCGATCATCAGAGTGAAATCATCGGATACCTTTTCCATCTCAATTCTGCCCTTTACTTTTGCACATTTCAGGGCTTTGCATATGTTTTCTTCAGATACGTTAAAATGTCTGCAGATTGCAATAGCCGTCAGAGAATTGTAAATACTGAATTTTCCAGGAAGATCGATCTCCACCGGAAAATTCAACAGTCCCTGCAGATCATAGGAGATTCCCAGCACTCCTTTTTTTGTAAGCAGTTCAGGATTGACCGCGCGAAGGTCTGCCTCCGGTGAAAATCCGTAAGTCTCCAGGCTGCAGGTATGTCCGTCAATGATCTTCTCATAATGTTCGTCATCTCTGTTGACAATACCGATCCGGCACTGACGAAGTAACATCTTTTTACAGGACAGGTAATGTTCAAAGCTGGTATGTTCGTTCGGTCCAATGTGATCCGGTTCGATATTGGTAAAGATACCGATATCAAAGGTGAATCCTGCGGTTCGATGAAGCATCAGTCCCTGGGAGGATACTTCCATCACTGCACAGTCACAGCCTTCATCCAACATCTGTCGCAGATATTTCTGCACCAGAAGAGATTCCGGTGTGGTATTGGCAGACGGGATCACGGTATCTCCGATGATTGTTTCGATGGTTCCGATCAGACCCACTTTGTAACCGGCATTTTCCAGAATGGATTTTACCATGTAAGTCGTTGTGGTTTTTCCTTTTGTTCCGGTGATTCCGATCACACGCAGCTTATCTCCCGGATAATCATAGTAGGCTGCTGCCACAAGTGCCATCGCATACCGGCTGTCCTTTACCTGGATCACTGTCACATCCTCCGGCACTTCTACCGGTTCTTCCACGATAATTGCCTTCGTTCCCTGTCCGGCTACACTTTTTGCAAATGTATGACCATCCACAACGGCACCACGGATACAGATAAAAAGAGAACCTTCCTTTGCTTTTCTGGAATCCGCAACGACTTCCTCTATTTCCTGATCGAGAGTGCCCTGCAGACATGTATATTCCAAACGTTCTAGAATCTTTGATAATTTCATCAACTTCAACCTCCTTTGGATGGCGGGCAGGTCAATTGCCCATAGATATTTATAGAATAGCATATTTCGCACAAAAAAAGAAGAGGGGGGATGGGATTTTGCGGGGAAATGGTTGTGAGGCGGACGCCGGAGAAGGGGACGGGCGGGAGCGGGGAGGGAGGGGCAACGCGTGGGCAGGGGAACTTTGAGCTAGCCGCTAACTTCGGCTATCATTCACGAGGGTCCGCTGACCCTCGCGAAAGCCTACGTAAGCGTCGGATCTCAAAGCTTCCCCTAACCGCCCACAAAGTGCGTTCGCCCCTTCCCTCCCCGCTCCCGCCCGTCCCCTTCTCCGGCTGATATTGGCTAAAACTGGTGATGAATTTCCCCGGAAAATCCCTGTGGAGGAAAGATGGATCGCTGGTTTTACGTTTTCGTAGTAGTTTTTCTTCGATATATGTGATACTTTAAATATATTTTCATAATATGTTTTCTGTACGGAAGTTTTGCTCCTTATTACTGTTTTTCGATTTTTTCTTTCATAAATCTCTATCGTATTTTCTCACCTAGATGCACTATTTACTCATTTTCATTCATCCCCAATCTTTTTCATCATTTAGTACTCACCGGTACACAGCCGGCATGGCTTGGGAGCCTGGGTGCGGGAACACTTTGTGGGCGGTTAGAGCAAGCTTTAAGATCCGACACTTACGGAGACTTTCGCTTGGGGCAGCTGACCCAAGTGAATATAGTCGCAGTTAGTGGCTAGCTTAAAGTTGCCCTGCCCACGTTCCCGCACCCAGGCTCCCAATTCATGCCGGCGTCCCCTTGAAAATCAAAAAGAACTACCGTCTTCAAAACACTTCATTTTGAAAACGATAGCCCTTTTATAAAAAAGCAATATACGCTCTTAGCAGATCACTGTACCCGTCCGTCCAAGGTACGCATCCACTGCCTTATCGATTGAAGTAATCACAGCCTTCTTTCCTTCGCCCTGTTCCACGAACTCGACAGAAGCCTGGATCTTCGGCAGCATGGTGTTGGCTTCGAACTGGCCTTCCGCCATATACTCTTTCGCCTGTGCAACAGAAATCTCGCCCAGTTCTTCCTCATCCTGCTTGTGGAAATTCACAGAAACCTTCTCCACACTGGTCAGGATCAGCAGTTCATCTGCATCCAGCTGTTCTGCCAGACGACCGCTGGTATAATCTTTCTCAATAACCGCACTTGCGCCCTTCAGTTCCGTACCCTGCTCCAGAACCGGGATTCCGCCACCGCCGCAGGCGATAACGATCTGTCCGGCATCAAGCAGTGCACGGATCGCATCGATCTCCACGATCTTCTGTGGCTTCGGTGCAGCTACGATTCGGCGGTAACCGTCACCGATTTTGGTAACGTAATTACCCTTATTTTCTTCCTCTTCCGCTTCCTGCTCATTCAGCACACGTCCGATGACTTTAACAGGTTCAGCAAAAGCTTCGTCATACGTGTCTACGGTTACCTGTGTCAGGATCGTGGATACCGGTTTGTAGATGCCTTCTTTCATCAGTTCTGCACGGATTGCATTCTGCAGGTCGTATCCGATATACCCCTGGCTCATGGCAGAACACACGGACATTGGTGCGTATGTATAATCCGGATGATACTTTCCGAATTCATTCATTGCCATATGGATCATACCCACCTGGGGTGCATTACTGTGAGAAATCACGACCTCTGCGCCCTCTTTTACCAGCTGCGCAATGATTTTTGCAGTTCTTTTTGTAGCTTCTTTCTGCTCCGGCAACGTATTACCAAGTGCCCGGTGTCCCAGAGCAATGACAACTTTCTTCTTCTCCATGTTACGCCCTCTTACTTTCTCTCATACATAATCGGGTAAAAATACCTTTTGCGAATTTCACCCGTCACTGTCACAGTATTTACCGAATTCCATACAGACATGGGTTTCGGTTTATGATCTGCCGATACCGGTTTCTGTTACAGATCAACACCTCTATCGTTAGTTTATTCCTGTTTTCCCCTTTATGCAAGCAGGAAATAAGCAAGTACCACAACACCAAGAGCGATCCGGTACCATCCAAATACCTTGAAATCGTGTTTCTTGATATAACCCATCAGGAACTTGATCGCTGCAATGGAAACGCCAAAAGCGACAACCATACCAAGCAGCAGATACACAACCTCTGTTCCGGTAAAATGCAGACCGAATTTTACCAGTTTCAGAAAGCTTGCTCCAAACATAACCGGGATGGCAAGGAAAAAGGTATATTCCGCTGCCAGTTTTCTGCTCATGCCGAGGAGAATACCTCCGATGATGGTTGCACCGGAACGGGAAGTACCCGGAATCAGGGCAAGCAGCTGGAAGATTCCGATAAACAGTGCATCTTTGAAAGAAATATCACTGAGCTTTGTTCTGCTGGGCTTCCGGCTTTTATTGTAGTTTTCGATAACAATAAACAGTACACCGTATACGATCAGCATCACGGAAACGACCCAGTAATTCATGAATGTTTTCTCGATCCAGTTGTTAAACGGAAGTGCCACGATGATTGCCGGCACACAAGATACCAGAATCTTTAACCACAGCACGATCTTATTCATGTTGATGTATTTGTCTGCAAATCTCTGTAATTTCCCGATACGCTCATTCGTACTGATATAGTTCCAGTTACTCTCTCTGGACGGATCATTTTTATGAAATGGCCATAATTTTTTAAAATCCAGTACCACAACCGCCAGTACGGCTCCCAGCTGGATGACCACAAGGAACATCTGCCAGAATTCCTCACTGACTTTCAGTTTCATAAACTGATCCACCAGGATCATATGGCCGGTACTGCTTACAGGAAGCCATTCGGTGATTCCCTCCACAATACCGAGAAAAATTACTTTCAGTAATTCGATAATATCCATATTTTCCCCTTTATTTAGATCTGTGCGATATCAATCAGCGTGAGCCTGTTCAGATCTGTATTTTCCAGACTGGTTACCAGTGCTTTGGCTGTATCCATAGCGGTCAGAACGTTAACACCTGTCTCGATAGCATTTCTTCGAATCAGGAAACCGTCTTTTGCGTGTTCCACACCCTGAGAAGGTGTATCGATGACCAGATCGATCTTGTGACCCAGGATCAGATCCATCAGGTTTGGTGACGGCTGTTCGAGCTTATTGGTACGGATTGCTTTTACGCCGGCTTCCTGCAGCGTTTTAGCTGTATTTCTGGTTGCATAGATCCGGTAACCCAGTGCTTCAAACCGTTTTCCGATCTCAACTGCTTCCTCTTTATCCTCATCACGAACGGACATGATCATATTTTTATGTTTCGGCAGATTGATACCTGCGCCAAGGAATGCTTTGTACAGTGCCTCATTAAAGCTTTCCGCAATACCCAGACACTCACCGGTGGACTTCATCTCCGGTCCGAGGCTGATATCCGCACCACGGATCTTCTCGAAGGAGAATACCGGCATCTTGATCGCAAAATATTTTGCTTCCGGCTGCAGTCCCGGTGTATAACCCATATCTTTCAGTTTGTATCCCATGATGGCTTTTGCTGCCAGAGGAACGATCGGGATACCGGTTACCTTGCTGATGTACGGAACGGTACGGCTGGAACGTGGATTAACCTCGATGACATAGACTTCTTCACCGCATACGATAAACTGAATATTGATCATACCGATGACATGCAGTGCTTTTGCCAGACGTTTGGTGTATTCTTCGATGGTAGCTTTTGCAGTCTTGCTGATGGTCTGTGCCGGATATACAGAGATACTGTCTCCGGAGTGGATACCTGCTCTCTCGATATGCTCCATGATACCCGGGATCACGATGTCTTCGCCGTCGCATACCGCATCAACCTCGATTTCTTTACCTACCAGATATTTGTCAACCAGGATCGGATGTTCCTGTGCGATCCGGTTGATGATGCCGATATACTGTTCCACATCTTCATCGTTGATCGCGATCTGCATACCCTGACCACCCAGAACGTAAGAAGGACGAACCAGAACCGGATAACCCAGTTCGTTGGCAGCTTTCTTAGCCTCTTCAGCGGTAAATACGGTCTGTCCCTTTGGTCTCGGGATCTGGCACTGTTCCAGGATCTCATCGAACAGCTCACGGTCTTCGGCTGCATCTACATTTTCTGCAGATGTTCCGAGGATCGGCACACCCATCTTCATCAGTGCCTCGGTAAGTTTGATAGCGGTCTGTCCACCGAACTGCACCACTGCTCCGTCCGGTTTCTCGATATTTACAATGTTTTCCACATCTTCCGGTGTCAGCGGCTCAAAATACAGTTTGTCAGCGATATCAAAGTCTGTACTTACAGTTTCCGGGTTGTTATTAATAATGATAGTCTCATAGCCTTCTTTTGCGAATGCCCAGGTACAGTGTACAGAGCAGAAGTCGAACTCGATACCCTGTCCGATACGGATCGGGCCGGAACCAAGTACCAGAACCTTTTTCTTGTCCGGTGTGCGTTCTGCTTCATTTTCTCCGCCATATACAGAGTAATAATACGGTGTGGTGGCTGCAAACTCAGCGGCACAGGTATCTACCATCTTGTAAGCTGCGGTGATGCCGTATGTTTTACGCATTTCTTTTACCGTTTCTTCTGTCTTCCCGTTCAGTTTTGCAATCACATAATCCGGGAATTCCATGCGTTTTGCTTCTCTTAACAGATCCTCGTCCAGTTCCCTGGTCTTTAACGCATATTCCATCTCGGTCAGGATCGCGATCTTATCGATAAACCACAGATCGATCTTGGTGATCTCATGGATCTCCTCCTGAGAAATTCCAATACGGATCGCCTGTGCAATTCTCCAGATTCTCATATCATCTACAATATGAAGAGCTTCCAACATCTCTTCTCTGGACAGATTGGAAAAATCGTAGGACATCAGGCTGTCTACATGCTGTTCCAGGGAACGGATGGCTTTCATCAACGCACCTTCAAAGTTATTGCAGATACTCATAACTTCACCGGTAGCTTTCATCTGTGTGGTCAGAGTACGTTTTGCACTGATAAATTTATCAAATGGCAGACGCGGGATCTTGACAACACAGTAGTCTAACATCGGCTCGAAACTTGCATAAGTTTTTCCGGTAATAGCATTCGGGATCTCATCCAGGGTATAGCCCAGAGCGATCTTTGCAGCTACTTTTGCGATCGGGTATCCGGTTGCCTTACTTGCCAGTGCGGAAGAACGGGATACTCGCGGATTTACCTCGATGACACAGTATTCGAAGCTGTCCGGATTCAGCGCATACTGTACGTTACATCCACCGGTGATGCCCAGCTCTGTGATAATATTCAGTGCGGAAGTTCTCAGCATCTGATATTCTTTATCCCCCAGTGTCTGCGACGGTGCCACAACGATACTGTCACCGGTATGTACACCAACCGGATCCAGGTTTTCCATATTACAAACGGTGATGCAGTTGCCTGCACTGTCACGCATTACTTCGTACTCGATTTCTTTCCATCCGGCGATACATCTTTCTACCAGAACCTCGCCCACACGGGAAAGACGCAGACCATTTTCCAGGATCTCGATCAGTTCCGCTTCGTTATGAGCGATACCACCGCCGCTTCCACCCAGCGTATAAGCCGGACGAAGAACAACCGGATAACCGATGGTATTGGTAAATGCAATACCGTCCTCTACGGTTGTAACCACCAGGGAAGCTGCAACCGGTTCACCGATTTTTTCCATGGTATCTTTGAATTCCTGACGATCTTCTGCTTTTTTAATTGTCTGGGAAGTAGTACCGATCAGTCTTACATTATGTTCTTTTAAGAATCCTCTCTCTTCCAGTTCCATCGCCAGGTTCAGTCCTGCCTGACCACCCAGTGTCGGAAGTACGCTGTCCGGTTTTTCTTTCAGGATCAGCTGCTCCACAACTTCTACAGTCAGCGGCTCGATATAAACTTTATCAGCGATATCTTTATCGGTCATGATGGTTGCCGGGTTAGAGTTTAACAGGACAACTTCCACGCCCTCTTCTTTCAGAGAACGGCAGGCCTGTGTTCCCGCATAGTCAAATTCTGCTGCCTGGCCGATGACAATCGGACCTGAACCAATCATCAGTACTTTTTTAATCTCTGGATTTTTTGGCATTACTCTTCTCCTCCCATCATTTTGATAAACCGTTCAAACAGATAACCGGAATCCTGTGGTCCCGGGCATGCTTCCGGATGGAACTGTACTGTAAAAATATTTTTTCCTGTATATTTCAGTCCTTCGTTAGTTCCGTCGTTGACATTGATAAATGCCGGAACGGCAACTTTCGGATCCAGATTGTCGGTGTCTACCACATATCCGTGGTTCTGAGAAGAAATATACACTCTTCCGGTTTCCAGATCTTTTACCGGATGATTGCCTCCTCTGTGACCGTATTTCATCTTATGGGTATCCGCACCGGTTGCCAGTGCCATCAGCTGATGTCCCAGACAGATTGCAAAGATCGGTGTGTCGGATTCATATAATTTACGGATCTCTTTGATCACTTCCGTACACTCCTTCGGGTCTCCAGGGCCGTTGGAGAGCATGATGCCGTCCGGGTTTGCAGCCAGGATCTCTTCTGCTGTGGTGGATGCCGGATAAATGGTTACCTCGCATCCTCTCTGATTCAGAGATTTTGCGATATTGTTTTTTGCACCCAGATCCAGAAGGGCTACTTTCTTTCCGCTGCCTTTCAGCACGGTCTTTTCGGAGCAGGTTACTTTCTCCACTACTTTTCCTGTAGTATATGCTTTCAGTCTCGGAATGATAGCATCCAGATCATAATTTTCATCCGTTGTGATCATACCATTCATGGTTCCTTTTTCTCTCAGGATTCTGGTCAGAGCGCGGGTATCGATCCCTGCGATTCCCGGAATGTCAAATCGTTTCAGAAAGTTCTGAATTGTATCTTCACACCGGAAATTGCTTGGTGTTCTGGAAAGTTCTCTTACAATATATCCATCCGGCCATGGTCTCAAAGACTCCGTATCCTCATAGCAAATACCGTAATTGCCGATCAGCGGATAAGTCATACATACAGCCTGTCCTGCGTAAGACGGGTCTGTCAGTACTTCCAGATAACCTGTCATGGAAGTATTGAACACGATCTCGCTGATGACTTCTTTTTTTGCTCCAATGCTGGTTCCGGTAAATACATGTCCATCTTCAAGTATTAAAAAAGCTTTCATCATTCCGTTTCCTTTCTTTTTTCTTATGTAGGCTGTTTACAGCCTGTTTATATCTTTTTCCGCATAAAAAGGGAGAAATTTCCCGTGAAATCACTCCCCCTTGCGTAATCTTAGAAATTTTACCACAAAGTCTTTTTCATTTCAATACTCTATTTTAGAAAAGTGTCGCTTTCTGCGGGAGAAATATTTTTTAATCTTTTTTTATAAAAAAGTATTGACACTTTGTGTTTTATACTGTATAGTATCACTTGTCGCTGACGAAGCGGCAAACAATTTCATAATTAAAAGTTGTGCAGGAATGGCGGAATTGGCAGACGCGCAGGCTTCAGGTGCCTGTGGTAGCAATATCGTGCGGGTTCAAGTCCCGCTTCCTGCACTATTTTTTTTATGTAGATCTGTTCTCTCATGTTTCTATCTATCATACCCTTCCCTTGGTCCAGATAATACAACTTTCCACACAATATCCTTTCCGGATTCCTGTCCACGTATTCCTAACATAAATTGTCTTTTTTATCAGAAAAGTGTTGACAACTTCAACAATTTCATGTATAGTATATTTTGTCGATAAGACATACAGAATTTCATAATTAAAAGTTGTGCAGGAATGGCGGAATTGGCAGACGCGCAGGCTTCAGGTGCCTGTGGTAGCAATATCGTGCGGGTTCAAGTCCCGCTTCCTGCACTATTTTTTCTTCTATTTTACCAAAATCCATTTGGCATTGTCACTCTTCAAGCTATATCCACAGAAGGAGCAGCAATGATTCTCATCCGGTACAAAGTTGGCTCCACAGGATGGACATTCTTTCTCCATGAAGAAAACGCCGTCTTCTCTTCTTCTTTCCGGGTAACGGGCTCTTTGCATGATAAGTGTTCGCTTCACTTTTTTCGTATATGGATTTCTTCTATCTGGCAAATAGGTCTCGCTTGTACAGACTTTTACTTTTATTTTTGTAATATCTTCTGTGTTGACCACTTTCTTTAACGTGATATTTCCGATTCCATAATCCATCAGTTCATCCGATTCTGTTTCGTTATAAATGGCATCGCCGATACAGGACCTGAGATAATTCTCCGAGTATCTTACTATGGAGTCCGCCATCTTTTCCTGTCTGTTTCGGAAAAACTGATTGGATACCAGGATCAGCACAAAAACCAGAAGAGCTGCACCAACACCGGCTGTCAGAGAAACTTCTGTATCCTCGATCATATACAGGCACAAAAATACGCAGACATACACGATTCCCATAGCCCCTGTCAAAAGCAATGCACGCTGAAGATTTGTTCCTATTCGCTCATATACCTCAAATCTTTCCGTCTGCCAGTCATAAAACTCGCTTCGGATCACACCTCCGCAGTACTCACAGACCACCTGCTGACCGGTCAGTTCCACCGACGCTCCACAGGATGGACAGATGATTTTCTGTACGGTGGAATAATAACTTTTTTTCTTCTGGACACGATCTGAGTTTCGGATATGCCGAGACTGAAGGATCCGAAGATAGGCATGTTTTCGATAATTCTCATAACGGATTTTCCCATCTTCAGTGGAAATCAGACGTTCCAGAGCACTGCATTTGATGATAGATTCTCTCCATTCTCGTCCATCATTGTTCCAGCGTTCAAAATCATTGTCCGGCTGAGTTTCCACGTCTGTCATCAGAATCTCACGGCACAGCTTCTGCTGATTCAGTCGATCAATCTGTCTTACGATATTTTTCCGAAAAGTCATATCCATTCTTGAGGGAAGTCTGTTTTTATCTGCTTTTTCAAGGGGGATCAGGATTCTCTCGAAGGCTTTCCTTATATCACGGCGTATCCCTGACTTTTGAAGAGTGGTATCGCCGCGCTGTTCCATCATTCTTTTTATTTTCCCCTTTTTCCGGTTTTTTGCCAGAAAAACAGAAAAATCTATATCCAGTATCCGTTCACCGATATAAATCCCTAACAAAATGGCAACTGTTGCAGCAAACCACGATGCATCTGATAGTCCCATATGTCGCCTCCCATTTCATGTTATCTATTTCTATTTTTATCCTTATTTTTCTTTTTTTCTGATTCTTCACCGTTTTCCGGTTCTTTCTTGAACATCTCGGCTATGAAGATCACTGCAAAACCTGCCCCAAGGATAATAGCTACACAGCAGAACAAGAATTCTAGGGGATCTCTGTCCGGCGCAATCTTATATTTTCCTTTTGACGTTCTGTAAACTTCCACGTCGATCTCGTCCCCTGTATTGATCTCCTCATCGTTCCAGCAGTATACGGTGTCTCTGTCTTGGTAGGTTTCTCCATCGATCTCAAAAGTGACTTTCACTCTGTATTCCCGTAATTTTCTTTCACGATGATATCCATCCTCATCCTTGTCTTTATTTACGACTTCTCTGCAATATCCGACAACAGCCGAAACCTCCCGAATATCCGTACTGTTTTTATACTCATGGCTTGCTATCCGGCTTGAGACCACACCATAAATTCCTGCACCACACACAACAAGTCCCACCAGAATACCCAATAGAATAATTTTTATATCTTTCTTCTTACCATTTTTTACACTACTCATCGCTATCCCTCCTTCCCTTCTTTATATACTCCCTGAATCTTTATCCTGTCGGTTTCTCGAAACATTATCCATAGGTCCTGATGGCCTCCAGAAGCTGTGTATCATTCTGATTGGACGGCATGCTGGCGTTTTCCGTCTCATTTTCCAGAAGCAGTCCAGAGCCGCTGTATACAGAATATACACAGAATGTTTCTGACCAGGTAACCGGATCTTCACCCTTCTGATACCATTCGCCACCGGTTCGTGTCGCCTCCATTGTCAGATACGTCCTCCCCTTCTCCTGGGAACAGCTCCAGGTTCCTTCATAAGCCTCTGTTTCTGTATCATCGTAGTCCTCTTCGTCCACGCCATATTCTCTTTCACACCAGAAAATATGTAATTTCCCGCCTTTTCGGAATTCCAGAAAATAGTTTCCATAACTATCCGTACTTCCCATCGCTATCTGAAGTTCCCAGCTAGTGTCTGCCAGATCCTTTTCTTTCAGATCCATACTGACATCTCCATACCATCCTCCAAATCTGCTGGCTCCGCAGGCGGCATAATCCGTAAAATCCTTAGCCTGGGGCTCATCCGACTCGGTGACAGGGACTGCCACGCGTCCAAGCATATCCATCATGGGATACCAGTCTGCCTGGTAGCCGGCTTCTGTTCCCATGGAGATCATAGCCGTAGCATATCCTCCCACTCCGTTACACATCACAAGATAGGGTTCTCCCGTCTCGGAGGAATACAGCTGCCCTACTTCATCCATCTCAAAAGTCTCAAAATTCATCCTCTGTTCTATGATCTCCACCGGATCATCACCGCTTCTCGGAACAACGCAAAACAGCTGTCCGATTTCGTTTCCAATGATTCTTTCTTCAGGAATCATCTTTACAAATGGATATTCCTCCGAAAAATCCGGGAAGTTTTCTTCGATCCATTCCGGTATCCGGTCTGCATAGGATTCGTCCACTTCTCCAAGAAAGGCCACTCCAAAGTTCTGAAGGGTTCCTTCCATGCTCTGGCGAAAAGCTTCCAGAGACTTCTCTGCTTTCTGTTCTTCTGTCTCTTCTTTCTTTTCCGGTTTTGGAGTAGTCTCCGGTTCTTCCGGCTGTTCCGGTTCCTCTGTAGTGGAACTGTCTTTTATTTCCGGTTTTCCGGCCTTGTTGGCTTTGATGGGAACCGGTTCGGCATCCCCATTCTCCGGAAGTTCTCCATCCGCCTTCCTTCCATTTACCATGCCGTCTCCGTCTTTCTTGTCAATACATCCGGTAAATATGGTCAGCGATGTAATGCAGAGCATTCCTGTAAGAAGGGCTCTGAGCAATATATTTTTATTTTTCACACATGTTTCCCCCTTTATAAAAGATTTCGAGCGCACCTAAGATAGATCGGGATTTTAGTGTATTCATGTCAAAACACCTCGCGGGACAGTGGCCACTGAATAGTTACTCTTTATTTATCAAAGCTTCATAGGTGTGGGACATCAGGAACTGCCCCGGATCATCCTCGGTCATATTTTCCATGATATTCTTTAAGCCTTCTTTTGAAGCATCGTCTCCACGCTCCATGATATATTTCATTGCGATTTCTCTTCCTCTTCTGTCTGCATCCTGATCCGCTACGATATCCAGCATCAGGTTATTAATTTCTGTCTCGTCAAAATAAGTGGCTTCTTTCTTCCAGTCTTCATAGCTGGTGCCCATGCTGGAAGCACTTCTGAATGCGCCAACCGTTGTCCAATATGGAATATCTCCGTTGCGTGGCTTCTGTGACAGATAATCTATCGTTATGCGATATGCCCTTTCATTGGTATATCTATGGCTTGGGTAATCATACCACATATAGGTCAGGGAAGTGATGCACGCATCGTGGAACCGAACCAGACTGCTGTCCTTCAAAATTTCCTCCAGCGGATCGATCACCCGGTCATCGTGGAGTCTTCCGGCATACTTATATGCACACGTTCTTACTTCCTCATCCTCATCCCCCATCAGTTTGAGAATGGCATCTACCATGCCGTCAATACCCATAGCCCATTCAGATCCTATAGCAAGGGCTGCCTGTTTCCGGACATTGGCATTCTCGTGCTCGGTCATATTCAAAACGAACTCTGCAACCGCCGGATTACTCACGGCACCTCCAAGACTTCTTAAAGCGGCAAATAATACTACAGGTTCTGTTTCCTTGGCCAGTACTTCTTCTGCCATCTTTTCTTCCTCACTGCTTGTGCCAAACAGGCCTCCGATCGTGGTGAATGCATAGGCGCGAACGTTGGCATTTTCACTGTGGAGCATGTTATCCCTGATTGTTGTGGTATATGGAATCTTGCATCCATCATCCTTGAGGATTTTGAAAGCCTCATCGGTAATATTTTCTTCTCTGCTATAAAAGTCTTCTTTATAGTTTGTATAAGCATATGTAGAATAGAGTGCCAGTGCTTCGTCTTCTGTGATATTTTTCACGTCTTTGATACGATCTATCAGATCCTGAGCAGACATGCTTTCATATTCTTTTTTCGTAACCTGTGCCGGTTCATAATCATCGTCCGAGAAATCTGTTTCGTTCTCGGTATCCGTGTCTTTATCTGATTCTTTGGTTTCTTTGTCCTCCTTTGGTACCGGTGTTTTGGGCGGAGCATCCGTTTCGGCAGAATCGTCTCCGGTATCTGTCGTTTCTACTCCTGAAGTTGTGTCTTTATCCTTGTTTCCGTCCTTTCCACAGCCTATAGGCATCGCCAGCATAGCTGCGATCAGCAGCATGCTAATAACTTTTTTCCACATCATAAAGCTTCCTCCCTTCGTTTCTGCAAAACTTTTTCTATGATTGACCTTACCTTCTCTATAATTATATTAAACAATATAAAACCAGTTTTCACTATTACTTGTGTTAGTTACCGATATTTGTTTGTCTGTTTCCTGTCAAAAAATGTTTTTACAGTTAATTTTCGCGAATCGTCAGAATACATTATTCAATTACGCATTTCATAAAAGTTCTCTATTTTCTATATTTTTCTATGTTTTTTCAAAAAAACTGTTGACAACCAGTGCTTTTTCATGTATAGTATATTATGTTGTTGAGATGCAACAAAACTTCATAATAAAAGTTGTGCAGGAATGGCGGAATTGGCAGACGCGCAGGCTTCAGGTGCCTGTGGTAGCAATATCGTGCGGGTTCAAGTCCCGCTTCCTGCACTATTTTTTTGTCTTTGTACAGACTGGCTTCTGTTCTATATTTATTTTCTGCAATCGTAAAAAGATCGCTGCATTCACATTTTTCTGTAAACACAGCGACCTTTTCTTTCATCTCTTCTTATAACTGTTCAATACCCTCACAGTTTTCTTTTATTTTTCAAGCACAAATGCTTCATATGGGCGAATCGTCATCTGTTCTTTGATTTCTCCTTCCGGATAGTTTGCGATCAGATAACTTCCCTTGCGGAATTCCTCCGGAATCTCTACTGCTACTTCTTTTTCACTGAAGTTACATACCACCAACAGTTTTTCCTCTCCCAGTGTTCTTGTATACATATAGATTTCTTCGGATTCCGGCAATAACAGATCATAAGTTCCGTATACGATGATCTCTTTTTCTTTTCGCAGTGCGATCAGCTTTCTGTAATAATTAAATACAGATTCCGGATCGTCGACCTGTTTCTTCGCATTGATCTCTTTATAGTTCGGATTGACCATGATCCATGGTTCTACGGTGGAAAATCCTGCATAAGCACTGTCATCCCACTGGAACGGTGTTCTCGCATTGTCACGGCTCTTACGGCACAGATAACGCATCATTTCTTCCGCGGTAAATACATGCTGCTCTTCCACCAGTTCTCTGTAAGCATTGATGCTGTCCAGATCACGGAACTGATCGATCGATGTGAACGGAACGTTCGTCATACCAAGTTCTTCTCCCTGATATACATAAGGAGTTCCCTGCATCATGTGAATACAAGTTGCCAGCATCTTTGCAGATACATCATGATATTTTGCGGAATCATCGGCATATCTGGATACCGAACGTGGCTGATCGTGATTCTCCCAGAACAGACTGTTCCAGGCAATATCCTCCAGACCTTTCTGCCATTTGGTCAGAACAGCTTTCATCTCGCGCAGATCCATCTTTTTATCGGTCCATTTGTTATCCGCATCAGCATCCACATCCATATGTTCAAACTGGAATACCATATTCAGCTCTTTTTCATCGCTTCTCGCGTATTTTTTAGCTTCTTCCAGAGTCACACCGGAACACTCGCCTACGGTAATGGTATCCGCATTGTTTAATACTTTTTCACGCATCTCCTGCAGATATTCATGGACATGAGGACCGTTTGCCGGCTCATTAAAGCTTGCGTATCCATTGATTCCCGGCTTTCCATCCGGCAGATCCGGCTTTTTGGAGATCAGGCTGATTACATCCATACGGAATCCGTCCACGCCTTTCTTCAGCCACCAGTTCATCATGTCAAATACTTCTTCCCGGACTTTTGGATTATCCCAGTTCAGATCCGGCTGTTTTTTCGAAAACAGATGCAGATAATACATATCCGTTTCTTCATCATACTCCCATGCCGGCCCTGAGAAACAGGAACCCCAGTTATTCGGTTCCTTTCCATCTTTTCCATCTCTCCAGATATAATAGTCACGATATGGATTGTCTTTAGACTTTCTGCTCTCTATAAACCATGGATGTTCATCGGAGGTATGGTTGACTACCAGATCCATGACGATCTTGATTCCATGTTCATGAGCTTTAGCAAGCATCCGTTCAAAATCTCCCATTGTTCCGAACTCGGTCATAATTGCACGGTAATCGCTGATATCATATCCGTTATCATCATTCGGGGACTGATATACCGGGGATATCCATACAACATTCACTCCCAGTTTTTCCAGATAATCCATCTTTTCTGTGATACCGTTCAGATCACCGATTCCATCTCCGTTGCTGTCCTTAAAACTTCTCGGATAAATCTGATATACGATACTTTCTTTCCACCATCTTTTTTCCATAGTTTTATCTCTCCCTTTTACATTTATCATTTTGTGTTTTTGCCAAACACCAGATACTCTCATCATAACCGAAAAAAGGGCGAAAAACTTCCATTTTTCTCCCCTTTTTCTATACTATTCTGACTTTTCATGTTGACCGATTCTTCGGATCACTTCCGTTACCAGCGCACGGAATTTCGGTGCGGCAAGATCGGCGGCTTCCTGCACCTCTTTGTGGGACAGCGGCTGTGTACTCATGCCGGCTGCCAGATTCGAAATAAAGGAAATTCCCAGGATCTTCATTCCCATATGGTTGGCTGCGACAGCTTCACACGCGGTACTCATTCCCACTGCATCTGCCCCCAGTGTCCGTACCATGCGGATCTCTGCCGGAGACTCATACGCCGGACCGGTAAACTGAAGATACGTTCCTTCCTGAAGATCAATGTTCAACGCTTTGCTGCTCTCCCGGATGATCTTCCGGTACTCCCTCCGGTAAATCTCACTCATATCCGGAAAACGCGGTCCCAGATCTTCTCTGTTGGCTCCGATCAGCGGAGACGGTACAAAACTTGAAATCTGATCGGTGATCATCATCAGATCCCCGGCATGGAAGTTCTCATTGACACCACCGGCTGCATTGGTCAGAAACAGGATCTCTGCACCCATTTTCTTCATCAGCCGTACCGGAAGTACCACATCCTGCATCGGATAGCCTTCATAATAGTGTACCCGTCCCTGCATCATAACAGTCGGTACGCCTTCTACCTTTGCAAATACGAACTGCCCTTTATGTCCGGCTACCGTAGACCGTGGAAATCCTTCGATGCTCTCATATGGAATGGTTTTTTCCACTGTTACATGTTCTGCATAATCCCCCAGACCGGATCCAAGGATCAGCGCCAGTTTCGGTACAAATGGGAGCTGATCTTTCACTGCCTCATAACACTGATTCAGTTTTTCTTCACTCTTCATCGCCGTCCTCCTTCTGTGCGCAGGCATCCCATACTTCCTGCTCTGCATCCTGTTCCGGCGCTGTTTCTTCTTTTGTTTCTTCCTGGGATTCTTCGGTTTCTTCTTCAACTTCTGTTTCCGGCTCTTCGCCTTCTTTCTCTTCTTTCTCTTCCTGGTCTTCCGTCTCCTCTACCGGTCCCTGGGTAAACCATTCCTCTTCTTTTTCTTCCTCTTCCCCCGGAAGTTCCGTACCGCAGTACATGCAGAATACGGCATCTTTCGGATTGGAGATTCCACAGGCAGGGCATACATTTTTTCCCTGTTTTGCAGCCATGCTCTCTTTACACTCTGCCAGTTCTTTCTGCAGACCCATCACCACTTCACAGTGACCGGCCAGTTCTTCATCCATGGTATCTCCGTCTACATAGCGCTTATACACAATTTCACCGACATCCGCATATTTTTTCCGAATTTCTCTTTGCAGTGTCCGCACTTTGTTTCGCATCTTCTGTGTCTCAACAAATTCCTCTGTTTTCTTTCCTACAGCCCCTGCTGTTTCTGTAATCGTCTGTTTAATGCTGCCAAATAAATCTTCGTTCATAAGTCATACCTCCTTGAATATAAAAACCCATTTGTATCCGTTTTACTGCAACAACAGCGGCTCCTGTCCTCTTAAAAGGATCTTCGGACCACCGGTGTGTTCAATATATTCTTTGGTGATGATCACCTCTCCAATACTGTCGTCCTTTGGAATCTCGTACATAATATCCAGCATGTATTCTTCCAGAATCGCTCGCAGTGCTCTCGCACCGGTATCTTTTTCCAGTGCTTTTTTTGCGATTGCACGCAACGCATTTTCTTCAAATTCCAGTTTAACTTCGTCCATCTCCAGTAGTTTTTCATACTGTTTCAGGATTGCATTGCGTGGCTCTTTAAGAATCTTCACCAGCATGTCTTCATCGAGTCCCTGCAATGTGAAAATGATCGGCAGTCTTCCAAGAAATTCCGGTACCATACCGAACATTCTCAGATCCTCCACCGTTACCTTATTCAACAGATTTTTATCATTGTCATATTTATCTTTCAGATCCGCCTGAAAACCAATTGCTGCCTTTTTGTTTAACCGTTCTTTGATGATTTCCTCCAGATCCGGGAATGCACCGCCACAGATAAATAAAATATTGCTGGTATTTACTGTAGTCAGTGGTACCATGGCATTTTTACTGTTCGCTCCCACCGGCACTTCCACATCACTGCCCTCGAGAAGTTTTAACATCCCCTGCTGTACCGCCTCACCACTGACATCTCTCTGGTTCGTATTCTTCTTTTTTGCAATCTTATCGATCTCATCGATAAAGATAATTCCATGCTCTGCCCGCTCCACATCATTGTCTGCTGCCGCAAGTAGTTTGGAAACTACGCTTTCGATATCATCACCGATATAACCTGCTTCCGTCAGCGAAGTCGCATCCGTGATCGCAAGTGGCACATCCAACAGTTTCGCCAGTGTCTGCACCAGATAGGTCTTACCACTTCCGGTCGGTCCTATCATCAACATATTGGACTTTGCAATCTCTACTTCACCACTTTTCTGCTCTGCACTGAGTACTCGTTTATAGTGATTGTACACACCAACCGAAATCACCTTTTTCGCATGTTCCTGACCGATCACATATTCATCCAATTTTTCTTTGATCTTATGTGGCGGCGGAACATCCTTCATGGTAAATTCCTGCTTCTTTTCTTCCGTTTTCTTTTTCTTCTTCACTCTCTGTTTCTCTGATACCTGATTCGGAATACTCGACAGATCCATCATGCTGATATTGGGCATGTGGCTCATCAGCTCCCCGTAATTCATATTGCTGTTATTCATGGTATCAAAACTTTTCTGCATACATTCTGTACAAATATGTATATTCTGAGGAAGCGTGATCATCGGTCCTGTCTTGCTCTCCGGTCTCCGACACAGAAAACAGACTTTTTCGTATTCATCTTCCTTCATATTTTCATCAGAAGCCTCCCGCCCCTGCTTTTCTTTTTCCAGTAAATCCTTGTCTTCTGACATCCGTTTATCCCTTTCTCATTCCACATTTTATGAGACACTGTCCCCGAAACCACCTGTCACTCCTATGTACTTCCGGTTACTTACCCTATATTATAAAACAGAATCTTCTTGCCCTCAAGTAAACTTTTTCTAAACACAGCTTTCAGCCTGTCTCCCCCTATTTTCCTTCTGTTCCCCCCTCTGAATAAGTTCTATCCCTTCATTCCTTTTATTTCCTGCCATTCCCACCATATTTCAACTTTCTCCCACCGTTAACACACAGCGGCAGGGGTTCCCGCCAGGGTCCGGCAACACTGTGTGGGCGCTTAAAGTTGCTCTGCCCCACGTTGCCGGACTCTGACGGGAACCCCTGCCGCGTCCGTCTATGATATTACTTATTCTCTTACTTACCCTGCTGGGGATCTGCCTGCTTCATCTCACTCTTCTTTCCAAGAGTAACCGAAACCGTCTGTTCCTGATACTCCCCGTTCTGTGCCCGGCTGATCACAACCTCCACAGTCTCTCCTGCCTGATAATACTCCAGTTTTCCAACCAGATCCGAACTGCCGGAAACCGTCATACCGTCAAACTTGACAATCACGTCACCTTTCTGGATACCTGCTGTCTGTGCCGGTCCGCCCTCTTCCACAGAATCTACAAAGGCACCCAGTGGGATACCGTAAGTCTGTGCAGAAGTAGAATCTACATTCAGACAAGTCACACCGATATAACCCGCATGATCTTCATCCGCCTTATATCTTGTCTCGCGGTTCATCAGTTCATCCAGGATTGGCTGTGCCACAGATATCGGAATCGCATAACCCATTCCTTCTACTTCGGTGGCTGCCGCTTTCGCAGAGTTGATACCAATCAGTTCTCCCTGCATATTCAGCAGTGCCCCACCGCTGTTGCCGGGATTGATTGCTGCATCTGTCTGGATCAGTTTCCCGGTTGTCTTTCCCTCTTCGTCGGTTACTTCACGATCCACCGCACTGATCCATCCGGAAGTTACGGACTGTCCATATCCCAGTGCATTACCAATGGCAACTACCTGTTCCCCGATTTCCAGCTCATCGGAATTGCCGATGCTTACTACTTTAATGGATTTCAGAGTATCTTCACTCATATCCGAAATTTTCACAGCGACTACCGCCAGATCGTTGTCGGAATCCGTTCCCTTGACCTGAGCTTCATACACCGCATCATCATCAAAAGCGACCGTAATAGTATCTGCATCAGCTACTACATGATTATTCGTTGCTACCAGGATCTCACTGTCATTCTGTCCTACAATGATACCGGAACCGGAACTCTCACTCGGATACTGCTGCACGCCGCCAAAGAAATCCTGTACCGTTTTTACAGACGCATTCGTAATAGATACAACAGACGGCATACAACTTTTGGCCACCTGCGCAACGGTGTATTCTCCCGTTGTGCCTGCGCTTACTTCCTCCGCTGCATCACTTCCGCTTCCTGCTGCGCTGTTACTGTCCCCGGCAGCATTCTCCTGCTGTGGCAGTTCCGTGGTCGGAAGCTGATACTCTGTTTTCTGTTCATTTTTAATTTCTTTATTCGCGATCATACTGGATCCGATGATGATACCGCCGGCAACTACACCAAAAAGTACCGCCAGGCCAAGCGTTACTATTACTTTTTTTCCTGTTCCGCCCGGTTTTCTGTGGTCCTGTGGTTGATTCGGATCCTGCTGTGGCTGGTAATACGTATAATTTCCGTACTTTCTCTGGCCGGTCACCGGACCGTTCTGCGTACTCTGTTCCCGGCTCGTCCAGGAATTCCCACTCTGATACGCTCCGCCATTTTGTGTATTCTGGTTATTCTGGCTGTTTCCCGCACATCCCCAGTTACCATTCTGATAGCCCTCGGTTGTCTGTCCGGAAGGACTGCTGTTTTCCGTCTCTTTTGTTGTATGATTTCCACCGACCGGCTGTCCCCAGCCTCCGTTATCCTGTGATTCGGCTGCTGTCTCTGTGTAATTTTGTGTATCCGCAGTCCCGCTGACATCCTCCCGGTAATTCTGATTCTCATACGTATTCTGGCTGGCACGTTCCCCGCCGTCCGCTCCGTTCTGGCGTTTCTGATAATCCGGGTTTACCCAGTGATAAGAAGCTGCTTCTCGCGAATTCTCCGGCTGTGCACCACTCTGCTGCACCGGCTGTTCCTGTGGCTGTACCGGAGTATCCGTCACATCCGCCGACTGTTCTTTCTTCTCCTCTTTCCCCAACACTGCTTCCCACGGATATCTCGGTTTTTCTTCCTCTGTTTTTGCAACCTGCCCGTCACCGTTTGTCGCTGCTTCTTCCGTCGTTTCTGTCACTTCCACCCGCTCCGATACTTCAGGTTCCTGACTTTCTGTCGCCTCCGGCATTGCTTCTGCGGTTTCCCCTGCTTCCGGTTCTTTTACAGCTGTCGCCTCTGTCACTTCAGATTCTTCACCGACCGGTTGCTGATTTTCTTCCTGTTCTGTTCCCGGCATTTTCCATTCATCATTCATCGTTTTTCTCCCTGTCCTTTATATGTCTTCACATTCTTTTTCACGTTTTGTGTATCTGTTTATCATATCCGAAAATTGTGTTAAAACTGTGAACTTTCCCGCTTATTCCCAATATTTCGGATTCATCGTACAACGAGGGATCACCCACTTTGGAAGCTTCTGATATCTCTTTCCCAGAAGATAGCCCAGATATTTCCAGCCGCTCTGCCATACCAGCTGGATCACCATCCATGGTTTTCCCTGTCTGCAGAGCCAGCCGGCGGTTTTTTTCACCAGACGGATCCCCTCTCCTTCCGATCGGATCCCGGCAAAAACTTCCGGATGGTCTGCCTGTGAAACTGCCAGATCAAAGTTCCGGTGAAACTGCTGGATTGCCGAATAATTGTGGGAATGTACCACCTTTGCCTCTGCCGCATAAGCCACTCCATATCCCTTTTGGATCAGTTCTCCTGCAAAGATCATATCTTCATTAAAAATGGCCTTCTGTACAAACCCCCCCAACTGCAGATACAGCTCACGCCTGTACATTGCGCACACATTGGAACAAAAATACGTCTTGATACCGAGTTCCGGCAGGTCTGCCAGCCATTTCACCCGGCTTTCCTCCGGATAATTAAACTGTCTCGTATACTGTTCCATCAGCCGGCAGTCTTCCCGTGGCAGCTGTCTGGCATAGGCAGCTCCGATTTTTTCGTCCTGTTCCATCGCCTCCACCAGCTTTTCAATCAAATGGCAGTCTTCCGGCAATGCATCCTGGGTCATAAACAGCAGATAATCTGCCCGGCTCATCCGCGCCGCCTGATCCCTTGTCTTTCCATGATCGAATTCCTCTCTGGTCAGATGGTGCACTTCCATCGGAATCGTCGTTTTCTCATAAGCTACTTTCCAGTTTTCCTTTCCTGTATTCATCACGATCAGACGGTGTACCGGCCAGGTCTGTCCTTCCAGTCCGCGCAGCATCTGTTTCCACCCTTCTCCCGGACGATAAGCCGGGATAATCACATCTACCGTTTTCTTTTCCATAATCTGCTCCATTTTCTATATATGTGAAAAGAACTGTCGCACTTTTCACGACAGTTCTTTATTTTCCATCTTTTCTTCTTACTCCGTATCACTCTCACGATAAGCTGCAAGGGAGCCATCTTCCGAATGATCCAGTCTTGACTCTTCTCCAAATCCGCTCTTATCCACAATTCGCTGGCTATATGCCTTCACTTCTTCGGAAGGTGTATAACTGTCTTCCGGATACAGGAATTCATGCAGTTTGATCACATTTGATTCCAGTGTGACCGGAAGTACTACATCAATTCCAACCGCATCTTTCACACGCTGTCCATACAGATGATCAAATGGAAAACCAGTTTGATCTTCAATATCATAGGATAACATACTCATTCCCATCTGCAGAATTTCTGCTTTCGAAAAAGATGTATAGATATTTGGAAATACTTTATCTAGAATTTTACTCAATGTAGCGACATCTGCATTTTTCGCTTTCTCTACGATTTTATAGATAACTTCTCTCTGTCTTGCCGCACGACGGAAATCATTTCCTGCTGTATACCTGATTCGTGCATATGCTACTGTCTGCACACCATTCAGATGATGTACGCCTGCTGTTTTTTTAAGTGGCGTATAATCCATACCTGTTACTTTTGATGTTTCCACACAGTAATTATTCAGATGAACCACTTCTTCTTCTTTCAGTTCCACATCAATTCCGCCAAGCAGTTCCACGGCTTCCGCAACTGCCTGAAAATCTACGCTTACAAAATCCGTCACATTCAGATCCAGATTGGTATTGAGCATATTCAGGAACTGTTCGGCGCCGCCTTTTGCATATGCAGCATTCGCTTTGCTATACTGACCATTTCCTTCCGAATCTTCGCCAATCCGCAGATATGTATCACGATATACGGAAACCAGTTTCACTTTCTTGGTATCATTGTTGATACTTGCAATAATCATAGTATCACTGTTACCGGATTTTAATTTAGTACTGCGATTATCCAGACCAACCAGGCCGATGGTCGTATACCCTTTCATAACTTTATTATTGCTGACGCCGGAATTAACTCCGATCTTACTGAAATCAAGACTCGTAAAATTCATCTTGCCAAGTTTTGCATATATAAAAACCCCTGCAATAAGAATCAGCAGAATAAAAATTTCGATTCCGAAAAGAATTCTTCTTCGTCTTCTTTTCTTTAATAATCTCTTCTGTTTTCTGGTCAACGGCTGTTTTTTAGACATAGGTTTCCCTCCCTCTTTCGTATCCCCTGAGGTTTACTGTTCCAGGGAAGAATCATCATATCCCTGTGTATCATCTGTTACATCTGTCTGGCTTTCTTCCTGCGGATCTGCAGAATTCTCTGCCGAATTCGCAGACTCTGTATCTGATTCATGATAAGCTGCCAGTGAACCATCCTCCGAATGATCCAGTCTGGATTCTTCTCCAAATCCACTGATTTCTATAATTTTCTGACTGTATGTTTTCACCTCATCCGAAGGAACATAACTGTCTTCCGGATACAGAAATTCATGCAGTTTGATTACATTAGATTCCAAAGTAATCGGAAGTACACAGTCAAGACCGTCCATTGCGTCTTCTACTACCCCTCCATATAAATGATCAAATGGGAAACCTGTCTGATCTTCAATATCATAGGAGAGCATACTCATTCCCATCTGCAAAATCTCCGGTTTCGTCAGCGAGGTTTTGATCAGTGGGAACACTTTATCCAGAACTTTGCTAAGAGTACTGATACTGGAATTCTTTGCCTTTTCTACAATCTTATATATAACCTCTCTCTGTCTTGCCGCACGTCTGAAATCGTTTCCCGCTGTATAACGAATTCGCGCATACGCTACAGTCTGTACTCCGTTTAGATGATGAACTCCGGCAACCTTTTTCAGTGGTGTATAATCCATACCGGTAACTTCTGACGTCTCTACACAATAATTGTTCAGATGTTCAATCTCCTCTTCTTTCAGATCAACATCGATACCGCCAAGCAGTTCCACCGCCTCTGCAACACCTTTAAAATCAACCGTTACATAGTCAACAATATTAAGATCAAGATTCTTATTCATCATGGTCATCATTTTTTCCGGACCACCTGTACAGAACGCAGAATTTGCCTTATTGTATACATTTTCGCCGTCCGAATTACTTCCAACCCGAAGATACGTATCACGGTATATAGAAACCAGTTTTACCTTTTTGGTATCGTTATTGATACTCGCAATGATCATCGTATCACTGTTGACATCACCATCCAGTTCTCCTTCTCTGCTGTCAAGTCCAACCAGTGCAATACTTGTATAACCTTTCATAACCTGATTTTCTTCCACACTTTGATTCACATCCACATTTTCAAAATTCAGGTCTTCATAATTCATATTTCCGAGTTTCGCATATACAAACAGTCCGCCCATCAGAACGACCAGAATGATAATTTCCAGCGCAAACACTACTCTGCTCATCGTACTTTTCCGGCGTCTGCGTCGGATTCTTTTCTGTCTGTCCGTCAGGTTTTTCTTTTTCGCCATGTATTTACTCCTTATTCCTTTGTTTTCCTATCTTGCGGACCCTCTTCCTAATATGCGTTCTTGTTAATAAAGCCTTTAAAAAACGTCAGCAAAATAATTTTTACATCCAGTCCGACAGACCAGTTTTCAATATAATACAGATCATAATCTATTCGTTTCCGAATGGATGTATTTCCTCTGTAGCCATTGACCTGCGCCCAGCCGGTAAGACCCGGACGTACCTGATGTTTTACCATATATCTCGGGATCTCTTCCCGGAATTTTTCCACAAAAAACGGCCGTTCCGGTCTCGGTCCCACCAGACTCATATCTCCTTTGAGAATGTTAAACAGCTGTGGCAGCTCATCGATACTCGTCCGTCGCATCAGCTTTCCGATTCCGGTTACCCTTGGATCGTTTTTGACGGTCCATGCCTTCTTTTCACTTTCCTTCGACTGTACTTCCATTGAACGGAACTTATACATCATAAATGTATGATTATGCAGTCCCACCCGCTCCTGTTTGTATATCAGCGGTCCCGGAGAAGTCAGCTTGATCATGATCACAGCAAACAACATTATCGGAGAAAACAGAATAATTGCAACGATCGATCCGAAAATATCCATTAGCCGTTTGACCACCGCATTGAACGTATTAGTCAGCGGCACATAACGGATATTGATGACCGGAAGTCCCAGTAAATCTTCTGTATATGGTTTTGTCGGAATGATATTATTGTAATCAGGAATAAACTTCGTGTGTACTCCTGACTTTTCACACATTGCCACAATTTCCTGCAGCCGGTAATATTCACTCAGTCCCAAAGTGATTGCAATCTCGTCCAGCCTGTTTTCCGGCAGGATCACCATCAGATTTGCGATTCTTCCAAGCACTTTAATTCCGCGGTACATAGTTCCGGCTTCCACATTATCATCGAGGATTCCACGGATCTGATATCCCCACTGTGGATTTTCAAGTATCCGGTCAATATATGCTTCTGCTGCCTTACTGTAACCAACCAACAGGATATGCTTCTGATTCAGACCTCGTTTACGGATATCCCGCAACAGATAACGAATCGTGATACGGACCAATTCTTCCAGGAACATATTTATAAAATAGAAGAAAAACAACATATCACGGGAAAAGTTGATTTCTTTGAGCAACACATAAATGCACCCGATGATCAACAATATTCCCACCGTATTGGCTTTTACAATATTAGAAAATTCCAGTCTGCGTCCCTGCACCCGTTTCGGTGTATACAGATTAAACGCATAATACAGGATCAGATAAACCGGTACGATTCCAACCAGCGCTGTCATATACCATTCAAAAGATAAACTTCTGACCGCATCTACTGAAAAGGGACCCACGAATTTTAATGTCCATGCCAGCAGATAAGAAACAATGATCACAACAGCATCAATCACTACATGCATACGATTAAAGTACTTCTGATTATCTTTAATCAATATTTTTCACCTTTTAGTATTTCTGGTATGTTTTGTATTTACCATATTACTATAATACGCAATATACAAAACCACAACCAAACATTTTGTTAATTAGCTTACACTTTTCTTACATATTATAGTCAGGATATATTTTCCTGTCAACAAAACTTACGTTCTCCAATGTTTCTTTCAGCCAAATCGTTACTGTTCACTCCGTGCCCAGCAACACGCTGCGCGATGCACAGAATTTATGCTAATCGCATAAATTCGCGCGATATGTCTCGGGTTTTCTGTGACCTTCGCTCACCAAAAACACCTCGCGGGATATTACCAGTGAACAGTAACGTCAAATCTCCGTATCACATTGATCCACAACTGCAATTGAATCTTCCCGTAATTAGGAAGATTTTTCCAAAAAAACGGTACTTTTTTATCTTTTTTACACAGTGAAAAACCATTCTTAATCCCTGCTGCATATTCCCGCCCATATTTCTTTGAAGCAAAGAATATAAGTTTCACAGTGAATCCCAGCACCAGAAAAGGCAGATTCAGTAAAATCTGGAGCAATGGCATATTTTTATAAAGCATATAAACATTATTTCTGGAAGAATATCTGATTTTAAACTGATTATAGCGTGATCCTGAAGTTCCGCTTCCAACGTGATACACCCCTGCCTTCGGCAAATACCAGTTTTCATACCCTGCTATCTGTGCCCGATATCCAAGATCAATATCCTCAAGATACGCAAAATGTTCCTCATCAAATCCTCCCAGCTGCTTTACCAGTTCTGTCCGATAAATAGCAGCTCCGCCACAGGAAGCAAATATTTTCCGCTCTTTTCTGTATCTTTCTTCCGGTTTTCCCTTCCCAAGCGCAAACGCCCAGCCAAGACAGTTATAATAATTTCCGGCATCGTCTATCTTTCCCCGATCATGAAACTGCAGCATTCGAGCAGCTGCAGAAAAAGCATCCTTTTTCCTTTCAATTCCCCGATACAGTTCCAGCAGAAAATCGGGCTCTGCCTCTGTATCATTATTTAACAGTACTACATATGGTGTCTGTGTTGCTTCAATTCCGATATTCACAGCTTTACAAAAACCAGTATTTTCCGCAAGTTCAATTACCCGTACCCATGGATATTTTTCTTCTGTCAGTTCTCTGCTCCCATCTACGGAACCATTGTCCACAAATATCACATCGAATTCAGAAAAAGTCTGTCGTTTCAAACTGTCCAGACAACGTTCTACATACTGTATCCCATTAAAATTAGGAATCACAACAGTTATCTTCTTCATGGTATCTCCTTCCTTACGCACGCAGCGAATAATTCCATTTGCTCAACGTAAGGTTTTTATTATAATAAGGATCTCCCTGCTTTAACAAATCGATCCATCTGGTCCGCATAAATTCTATCTCCTGCTGGAACCGGCGCACTTTGTCTTCACTGTCCTCCGATCCCCTGGATTTGGATTCGTAATGATATAATTCCACCCTCGGATTATAGACCACAAGATATCCTGCTCTCACGCACCGCAGGCAAAGATCCACGTCGTTAAACGCCACTGTCAGTGCTTCTTCAAATCCATCCAGACTTTCAAAAACAGTTCGCTTCATCATCATACATGCGGCAGTCACTGCGCTCAGATCCATCTGCAAAGATGCTTTGTGAAGATACCCACTTCTCGAACGTGGCATATTTAAGAATGCATGACCGGCGATCCCGCCGATTCCGATGATTGTTCCAGCATGCTGGATCGTATCGTCCGGATAATACAGTTTTGCTCCCACGATACCCACTTCTTTCCGTTGGCAGTTCCCCAGCATTTCTTCCATCCAGTGAGGATTGATCACTTCCACATCATTATTCAAAAACAACAGATACTCTCCGGAAGCCGATTTTTCTCCGAAATTATTGATGGCTGAATAATTAAATCCGGATTCCCAGATCACAATTTTTACGTTATTCCGTTTTTTCAGTTCTTCATAATATTCCCAGGTTTCTTTCTCCTGGCTGTTATTTTCTATGATGATTACTTCGTAATTGCAATATGTAGTTTTGGAAAATACCGAATCCAGACACTGTTTCAACGTATCTTTCTGATCTTTGTTCGGGATCAGGACCGACACCAGCGGGGTTCCCTGCACCGGATATTCCACCTGATAGAAACCAAGATCTTTCGTATGACTCACGGTTCCCTCCACACCCTGTCGTTTTAGATGTGCTTCAATAGCTCTCTTTCCCGCCTCAAACGCATACATCTTGCTTGCCGGATTATCCGCCGTAGATGCCTGATGCGTCCGCCAGTGATACAGCACCTCCGGGATATGGCAGATCTTCTTCGCGGCCTCCGTACAACGGAAGATGAAATCATAATCCTGTGCCCCGTCATACTCTCTGCGGAACCCGCCCACCTGACGGATCAGACTGGTTCTCACCACGAAGAAATGTGTAATATAATTATTGGATCTTAACAGATCCACATTAAAATCCGGTTTGAAATGTGGCTGAAAATGTTCGCCCAGATCTGTAGTCACTTTATCTTCATCCGAATAAAAAACATCCGGCTCTTCTGAACTCTGATTCAGTGCCTCCACGATCCGGTACAGTGCCTGTGGTGCCAGCAGATCGTCATGGTCAAGCAGACCGGTATATTCTCCGGCTGCCATCTCCATCGCTGCGTTCGTATTTTCCGCGATTCCGAGATTTTCTTTCAGATTCTCCACTTTTACTCTGGCATCTTTCGAGGTGTATTCCCGGAGTACTTCCGACATCGCTGCATCCTCGGGGCTTGCATTGGCGATACACAGTTCCCAGTTTGTATATGTCTGCACCTCCAGTGATTCTATCATTTCCCGCAGGAATTTCTCCGGTGTTTTATATGCCGGGACAACCACACTGATCATTGGCTGTTTTTTCCACTGTTTCCTTCTCTGCCCTTCCAGTTCTTTTTCCGAAGGTTTGTGATTCTCAAACCATGGACCATAAGGCACTTCTTCCGGCTCCATCCGCTCACACAGACGCACCCAGAACTCTTTCGGTCCGTAATGTTTCAGATAGCGGATCCCCTTTTTTATCGTATACGGTTTTATCTTTTTGAGATAACGCATCCAGTTTCCTGAACTCATCGATACTCCTTTCTGTTGCCTCTTATCTGCTTTCGTAACTGTCCAGTGTCCTCCCGGTTAACAGTTTCTGCCCTCTGAATAGCTACCTGTCTTCTATCGTCTCATACTCCGGAAATTCTTTCAGCGCCTTTACCACTTCCGCTGCTTCTTCCAGAGACAGACTGTAGTACATCGGCAGACGGCACAGACGTTCGCTTTCTTTTGTCGTGTAGACATCCTCGCCATGGAACCGTCCAAACTTCTTTCCGGCTGTTGCAGAGTGCAGTGGAACATAATGGAAAACACTCAGGATCCCACGCTCTTTCAGATAAGCCAGAAGCTTTGTACGCACCCTCAGATCTTTTACTTTGATGTAATACATGTGGGCATTGTGTGTGGCATACTCCGGAATATACGGGCGTTCCAACACCCCTTTGTCTTCCAGTTCTTTCAGTTCTTCGTGATAGAAGTTCCAGATGGACAATCTCTTATCATTGATCTTGTCTGCCTCTTCCAGCTGCGCCCACAGATAAGCGGCATTCATATCGCTTGGCAGATAGGACGATCCATAGCCCACCCAGGTATATTTATCAATCTGTCCACGGAAATACTGGCTGCGGTTTGTTCCCTTTTCCCGTAAGATTTCTGCAGGTTCCAGGTATCTGTCATCCTGAAAGAGAATCGCACCGCCCTCTCCCATGGAATAATTCTTTGTCTCATGGAAACTGTAGCAGCCAAAATCACCGATTGTTCCCAGTGCTTTTCCTTTATAAAAAGCATTCACTCCCTGCGCGGCATCTTCCACCACTTTCAGGTTATATTTTTTCGCAATTGCCATGATCTCATCCATTGCACAGCTGACGCCCGCATAATGAACCGGCACGATTGCTTTGGTCTTTTCTGTAATTGCTTCCTCAATTTTTGTCTCATCAATGTTCATGGTATCCGGACGGATGTCCACAAACACGCAGGTGGCTCCCCGTAAAACAAAAGCATCCGCGGTGGATACAAAGGTATACGACGGCATGATCACTTCATCTCCCGGCTGAATATCCGCCAGAAACGCTGCCATCTCCAGTGCATGGGTACAGGAAGTTGTCAGCAATACGTTTTTTGTCTGAAACCTTTCCTTCATCCACTGGGAACATTTTTTGGTAAATGGACCGTCTCCGCAGATCATACCGTTTTTTTCTACGGCTTCTTTAATATACTCTGTTTCTTTTCCCACAAACGGTGGGCGGTTAAAACTGATTCTCACTCTTCTCACTCCTGTTATTGTTTTGCTTTGATACCGGATTGTTCCGTACTTTTGACTCTTGTATCATCTCACATCGTATAAATCAAAATTCCTGCTATGATCAGCAGGTTTCCCACAAGTTTTCCTTTTGTGATCTTTTCGTTCAGGATCACTCTTGAAAAGATCAGAACAAATACATACGCAGCCGTATCGATCACCGGTCCAAACCGCATATCTACTTTTGTATAACACCAGGTGTTCAGAAGCAATACGCCGAAAAAGATCCCGTACGCCACGATCACCCGCCAGTTCAGATATTCCAGCAGCGGATTGCTGTATTTTTTATTGGCACTCTGTTTTAAGAGTACCTGGGAGATGGCAGTAAAAAATGTGCCTGCCAGCATCAGTAACATAAACATTCTATTCATAGCGCTGCACCACCCATACGCCGGTGAGAACTACCAGGATACCGATAATATTCCGTACCGACAGATTTTCATGAAAGATCACCACTGCCCAGATCTGCGACCACAACAAGTACACACTCTTGTTGGCATACGCTGTGGACAGGGAAAACTTCTTTATCACCTGCTGCCATGCAATGGCATAGATTCCGCAGTTTCCGATCATCAGTGCCAGGAACACATAAAGCCAGATACTTCCCAGCCCGTGCCGGTTATACTGCACGGATGCTATCTTGGAAAATACACTGGTCAGGGAAAACAGCAGAATATTCAGGTGAAGCTGTATGTAATTCTTTACTTTTTCCATTGTTTTTTCCTTTTATTTTTTTGTATATCGTCTTTACGAGCGATACCATATCATCTTATTATACCATTCTTATACTTTCGCTTCAAGAATACTTTTCTATTGCAATTTACACTTACAATCAACTTGGGTCCACTGGCAATTATTGATATGCATTACAGGCAAAAAAGTGCCTCATAACAGGCACTTTTTCTTATTGTTCCATATGTTGTTTTTCTCTTTGTTTGATCTTCCGTAACAGCCAGAACCAGAGTGCGCCGATTTCAATCAGATAACTCACTGCCAGAGAAATACTTCCGCCCTGCATTCCATATTGCTGTATCAGCAAATACGCACCAAAATAGCTGACCGGAAGTATGATCACATTGCATATAACCAGTCCTTTGATTTCTCTTACTACCGTAAGCAGTGCACATAAAAACCACACGATGGCAGTCAGGATTGTACAGCCTATAAGTGGAAGCAGCAGATCTTCATGCGCTGCCACCTCATCCCCGTACAAAAGTTCCAGCCCCCAGTGTCCGAAGATCTTTCCTCCTCCCAGAGCGAGAACACTGATCAGCAAAATTGCTGCCATACATTTGCGAAAGGTTTTCCAGAAATCCCGGATATTTCCACTGCTGTACTGTTCGGCAAACAGCGTAATAAACGGGTTAAATACATAGGATGCTCCCATCTGAACGATCATTGTGGGTGCTGCAACTGATCCATAGATACCAAGTGCTGCACCTCCCAGAATTTTTTCCATGACCAGACGCGGGATCGTCGGAATGACCGATGACATAGTCTGGTAACATAACAGCGGAAAGCATTCCGCCATCAGCGTTATATTTTTTTTCTCTTTCAGATGGATCTTTATGGTATCCAGCTTCTTTGCCCGTGGAATATCATAGAAAAAGATCACCAGCCAGGAAACCAGTGCCATAGCAAGAATGGCTGCCAGCAGACTCTGTGTCACTGCCAGTACCGCCACAAATCCCACAAATGAAAGGATTCCTTTCACCATCCAGGACTTTCCGATCCAGTCCATCCGCCATTTTTTCTGACAGATTCCGGCATAGACATCATAGAACGCCTCCGCCATCTTAAACAGACAGTATGCAACGATACACAGACTCGATCCGTAGCTGTATCCGGCAATCAGTGCATAACCTACGCAGACCAGGAATGAAAGGATACAGATGATCAGACGGCTGCTCACATAGATACCGGAGGTGTATTTTTCTTTCATGTCCGATACCTGATAATTGCGGATACCCTGCATAGCGATGCTGTAAAATACATTGTTAACCGACATGGCAAGGGTAAGGATTCCCGCTGTTTCCACTCCGGACAGCCGGACCACCAGTACACTGATCAGCCACTGTGTGATCAGATATACCATACTTCCCGCCGAGTTCCAGATAATACTCTTTTGTATTGATACTTTTTTTTCTTCCATTTTTTCCTTTTTGTTCAGCCTACCAGTTTTGTCAGAAGTTTCAGTCCGTGCACCCGGAGTGCACACACAAAGATCCACGGTCCGATCCTTTGTACCGCCGGAAGCTGGTGAAAATATCCCACTTTTATGTAGGGATTTTTATAGCATCGTGGGAAACAGGTTTCCATGATTTCCTGTACTTCCCGGCACATCCCGTCCTTCACCTCTTTGCGGCATCCTCTTCCCGTATCAAACAACAGACTTGTCATGATCCTGCTGATAAAAAATTCCAGTTTCAGTGGATCCATCGGATGCTCTTTGTCTTTACAGAATGCAATGGCATCCCGCAATTCTCCAAAAGGCAGCTGCCACATCTCCAGTTTCCGGTTTTTGATCGTAGATGTTGTCGACTGAGGATTTGCACGGTAATAATATTCTCCGTCCCCGATGGTCTGAATATTTGTGGCAACGGCTTCCAGTTTTAAGATCAGCGGAATATCTTCACAGATCACGCCTTCACGGAAATAGATCTTCCAGGTATCAAACAGTTGTCTTCTTACCAGACGGTTACAGCAAAGATAAGATGGAATCCGAATCCCTTTTTCCTGATAATTGATCTCATACTTCTGAATGATCTCGCCCCGTTCTGTCACCTTGGTATAATTGCACATCACCATATCTGACTTCTTTTCTATGGCAGTGTTATACATTCTCTTCAGAAAATCCTTTCCTATGTAATCGTCGCTGTCCACAAATGCCACAAACTCTCCGGATGCCATCGCCAGTGCATGATTTCGCGCCGCTGACTGGCCCTGGTTTTCCTGATAAATCACATGTATTTTATCCGGGTATTTTTTTTCATATTCTCTCAGTATCTTCGCCGAGTGATCTTTGCTTCCGTCATCCACCGCAAGGATCTCGATTTCCTCAAGGGACTGCTGTAAAATTGAGTCCAGGCATATGCGAAGATAGCTTTCCGCGTTATAAACCGGAACAATCACCGATACTCTGATGGGGTCTTTATTTTCATTTTCCAAATGTCATTACCTCTTCTCCCGGAAACTGAATCTCTACAGGCATATGATTTACCCTGTCTTTTTCATCCGGAAGTTTCATATAATCTCCGTAACATCTAGTCAGGATGGCATCATATCCGCATGGAATCTTCACAGTGATATTCTCAAACGGCACATCCACCAGCTGTTCAATCTCTTTTTTCTCAATGATCCATTTTTTTGCATCTGCGGCAAAGGTTGTCATCCGAGAACTTCCTTTCTCCGGTTTCTTCATAAATGCCTGATTACACTTTTTCCAGACCATTCCCGCAGAGATTCCGCACAGATGCATTCCGCCATGCAGAATATGCCAGATGGATCGCATTACAAAGTCTTTTGCCGGTCCGTACTGGCCGATCTGTGGTTCTTTGACCTTATAGATACTCAGGATCATGCCCCAACGCACCGCCCGGTTCAGCTGTTTTTCCATCTCTGCCTCATCATCAGAAATCTCATCGTAAGGAAAGATATCAATATAGAATCCGGTAATGCTTCCCGACTTTTGCAGACTGTTTTCCACAAAACGAGTGCGATTCATGCGTAGTTTTGCAAAATACAGATGATATTCCGGATCCGTATCCACAGTCTGAAGAAAATACTCTTCCCCGCATTCTTTCTGTGCAATCTGAAGGAATCTCTCATAGTCTTCTCTCGGCATTCCCACATCAATATCATCGTCCCAGGGAATAAATCCTTTATGCCGCACCGTTCCGAGAAGTGTCCCGAACGCCACAAAATAACGCAGATGGTATTTTTCGCAGATTTCGATATATTTGCATAAAATCTGTTTTTCCACATCCTTGATTCGATTCAATATTTCCGTATCGTATTCTCTATACTGCAAAGCTGTTCCTCCCCACTTTTTTCTGCGTTGATCTTGCACCATTATATCTGTTGTAAAATCCATTGTCAAGGTGAGCCGTTTCCTCGGAAAACCTTGAAATAAAGGATTGAAAATGATATGATGAAGCACAGAACACAACCCTTTAAGAAAGGAAATACAAGATACTATGAGTTTATATTCTGTTGTTGTTCCGGTATATAATTCGGAACATACCTTAACGGAACTTTATACACGTCTCGAGAAAGTCTTCCGTGAAACCGTGCAGGAACCCTTTGAACTGATCCTTGTGGATGATGGTTCCAAAGACCGATCCTACCAGATCATGGAAGAACTTCGACAGAAAGATCCCCGTGTGAAGATCATCCAGATGGCGAGAAACTTCGGACAGCATCCGGCTCTTCTGTGTGGATTCTCTCATGCGGAGGGAGATTTCATCATCACCATGGATGATGATCTTCAGCATCCTCCGGAAGAGATCCCGAAGCTGATCAACACCATCAGGGAACGGGATGATGTGGATGTCATCATCGCCAGCTATGAAGGCAGAAAGCACGGACCGATCCGCCGTCTCGGAACCAAAGTTTCTGTCTGGGCCACCTCCAAAATGCTTGGAAAAGACCCGAATCTGCAGATCACCAGTTTTCGTCTGATCCGCCGTTTCCTCGTGGAAGCCATGTTGCAGACAAACACCTATCTTCCGCAGATCGGCAATCTTCTGGTGTTAAGTTCCAACCGTATCATCAATGTACCAGTGCATCATGATGCAAGAGCCTACGGAAAAAGCGGTTATTCTTTCCGCCGTCTGGTCAGAGACCTGCTTTACGATATCACTTCCCACTCAGCATTCCCGCTGCTTTTGGTACGTGATCTCGGCATCTGCAGTTTTCTGGTCAGTGTGGCACTTGGGATCTTTTTCCTGATCCGCCATTTCCTCTACGGTATTTCCGTGGAGGGCTGGACTTCCCTGATGCTCGTACTGCTGGCATTTTTCGGTATCACCCTGCTTTCCATTGGAATCATGGGGATTTATCTGATGAATATTCTGAACGAATCCAAGAAAATGCCGCATTATGTCATCCGTAGAAAAGATGTCTGACAGGAGGATTGTATGAAACAGGAAATTGGTGGATATCTGGAACTGGAAGTTTTCCACGGGGAAGAATACTATCCTGATCTTGCAAAAGTGAATCTTGGCCGTACAGCCCTCTGCTGGCTACTGGAATCCCGGAAGATTGAAACGCTCTATCTTCCGTTTTTCCTTTGTGACTCCGTGATTGATGCCTGCTTGCGGCAGGGAATCCACGTGAACTTCTATTCGCTGAATGAGGATCTTACGCCGGCTCTTCCTTCCGACCTTTCCCTTCATCCAGGGGAATACCTCTATCTGGTCAATTATTACGGGCAGCTGACGGATGAAAAGATTCTTTATTATAAAAAATACTATAAAAATATTATCGTGGATCACACCCACGCCTTTTTTCAGCATCCGCTTCCCGGCGTGGATACTCTGTATTCCTGTCGCAAATTTTTCGGGCTGAGTGACGGTGCCTATCTTTCCACAGATGCCACGCTCACTGCCGGAAAGGAGCAGGATGTCTCTGCGGAACGTATGGGACATATTCTCGGCCGTTTCGAAAAAGATGCCGGAACGTATTATCAGAAAATGTTAGACAACGCTGCGACCTATCATCATATGGAGATTCTCACTATGTCCCGCCTGACACAGAATCTGTTAAAAGCCATCGACTACGAACAGATCCGTCAGAAACGGAATGAAAATTACAGATTTCTGAAAGAACTGCTTCCCTCCGATTCACCTTTTACCCGCGTGACACCGGACGGACCCTTCGCCTATCCTTATTATCATAAAAACGGAATTGCACTGCGAAAAGCCCTGGCGAAAGAAAAAATCTTTGTTCCAACCAACTGGTCCAACGTGATCCGGGACTGTGCACCCGAATCTTACGAATATCAGTGGGCGGCAGATATTCTCCCGCTCCCCTGCGACCAGCGTTACGGAAACGAAGAGATGCAGCGGATCGCAGACGTGATCCATGCACTGGAACCTTAGAACGTGTCTGAAAAATCATTTCCGCAATCTGCAAACCCCAGTTTGCGAAAAGCCTTTTTCAGACACGCTCTAGAAGAAAGGATTATTATGAATAAACGTTTACTGATTCTCGGAACCCTCGGGGAATTTGAACAGCTGGTGCAGAAAGCCAGAGCCCGGGGCATCTATACCATCGTTTGTGACGGATACCCGGACGGTCCGGCACGTGCCTTTGCAGACGAATCTTATGTGATCCCGGTCACCGATACGGACCGGATCGCCGCCCTTTGTAAAGAAAAACAGGTGAACGGAATTCTCACCTCGTTTTCCGATCTTCTGCTGGAATGTATGGTGAAGATTTCCGCAAAAGCTGGTCTTCCCTGCTATCTGAACCCGGAACAGCTTCCCTGGTATCGTGACAAATCCGCCACCCGGGGACTGCTCGAAGAACTCGGTCTTCCCTCCCCTGGTTTTGCAAAAATCCCCACTTCCGGATTGGCTCCGGAGCTGATCGCTCACCTGCATTTTCCTCTGGTGACAAAACCACTGGATAAATATGGCTCCCGCGGCATCTATGTGGTACACAATCTTGAAGAACTGAAACAGGCAATCACTGAAACCGCTTCTTTCACCGATCTTCCTGAGATTCTCGTAGAAGAATATAACGACGGTTACGAATTCAATATGATGACCTGGGTACATAAAGGAAAAGTTCATGTGATCAGCATCGCAGATCGCGAAAAGACGGACATCGGACCGGGTGAGATCCCGATCAGCACCCGAAATGTCTACCCATCCTGTCTGTATGAACAGGTGGTTGCTCCGGCAACCGATCTTTTACAGTGCTACGCCGACAAAACCGGGCAGAAAGAGGGGGCGTTATCCATGCAGTTTTTCTGGAAACCGGAAAACGGCATCCAGGTCTGTGAGATCGCAGCCCGATTCTTCGGCTATGAGCACGAACTGACCGATATGGTATACGGGTTCTCCATCGAGGATCTGCTGTTAAATTACCTGTATGATGTTCCCGCACTGGAACAGATGCTGGATCAGCACGATCCACGAAATCCGATTTGCCACGGAGCTGTCCTGTATTTTCAGGGACGCCTGTTACAGATTCGTGATCTTTCCGTTCCGCAGAAACTGGCATCTCATTCTGCGGTAGAAAAGCCATGGATTTTTTATCACGAAGGAGAATCTGTCATTGCCCACGGACCGAATCCTTATGTAGCACTGTACTATATCTCCTGTCCGTCCAGAAAAAAACTGGATCAGGTTACCGATGAATTTTTCACTTCTATGACCATCCCGTCTTTGGATGGAAAAGAAGTCCTTTATCGTAACCAGATGCCTGACTATCCAAAAACAAAATAAGCACAAAAAATGAGCTTATACAGAAATCATTTTCCTGTATAGGCTCATTTTTTATAGTTATTCTTAATAAGCCGCCCGATATACCAGCACATACGTCAGCAATACAGAAATTGCTGCTGTCCCCTGTCCGATCCTGCAGATCCATATGCTTATTTTTTCATTTCTGATCAGTTTTTCACTCCAGTTTTCATATCCCAGTGTCACAAAATAGAAAAATGGAAGCGCCATCGGCATGATATAGCGTCCCTGCGCCTGAAAATCACTTGCATAAGCATAATACACCAGCAATCCAACCGGTATCACCATAGTTCCCACCATACAGATATGCATCCAGTTTCTCATATTCCACCATCTGTTTTTTCTCCATATCTCAGTGATAAGAATTCCATCTGCATCGGCTTTTTTCTCTTTTTTTACAAATTCCGTGGTCAGACAAAATTCCCGACGCAGTCTCCAGCTGTTTCCAAGAATTCCCACTGCAAACACGATCAGATACACTTTACTCCACAGATATGGCATAAAAATATCAAGATGTCCGAACGTTCCCACAAAGCTTACCAGTACCGTAACCAGCCAGTTATGCTGCCATTCTCCAGGTACCCACCATATCATATCCAGAACGCTCATTCCCATATTCACCGGAAGCACCCGATTGGAGGGTTTTAACTCATCGATCGCGTATTTTTCCGCATAGATGGAAGAGGTTTTCATTCCCAGAAAATCTCCGTCATACAGGATTCCGCTCCGAATAAACCACCATCCGGCCACAAGAAAGACGATTCCCAGCATCAGGCAGCCTTTCTTCAGCAGCTGCTGCCAGTCCCATTGCTGCTCTCCACACTTCATCATGCAGCCTGCAAAAAATACGGCGCTCATCAGAAGATATCCATATGCGTTGTAATAAGACAACATACACAATCCCATGGCAATTCCCATCTGTACACAGACTTTCAGGGTCCAGCCTTCCTTACACGCCCTGCACCAGCAGTACAGAATCCAGGCTGTCGTAAAAAGTGCCAGTCCATCCGTATTGATATAAGAAAACAGAAAACAGGTTCCCGGAAGAAAGCACACCAGAACTGCAAACAGCCTTCCTGTCTCTTTTTTCCGAAATAACAGTTCTCCTATCTTCCAGGTAAACCATGCCATTCCGCATCCCAGAAGGACGTTCACCATACGCGCCGCAATCACCGTAGCACGAAAACTGTCCGTAAATACCTGCACAACCTTTGCAAATACTGCTCCTGCCATATAAGGAAGAATTGGATTAAACGCATAGGAGATGCCCCAGTTGGCATTCCGTATCTCCGGATCCCGTCCATCCGGCAAGGTTCCATGCTTTACAATAAATTCGACGATCTGGTAGCGCATACTTTCATCCGGTGAGGCATCGAACGGTGCCGCCAGCGCCCAGGAAAGATAAAATACAAAAACCAGAAGTACAAAAATCCATATTGCATATTCTTTTTTCACTGTTTTTACTGTTTTTTTCATTCCATCACCCTTTATGCCTGAAAATAACCAGTTTGCTTGCCACATAATTCAAGATGATTACAAGTACATTTGCCGCACATTTAATCAGTACGTCATTGAATCCGCACAGATCAGCAAAAATAAACATACATGCCCAGTCCAGTATTCCCGTAGCCAGACGGCAGGAGAAAAACGAAACTATTTCTTTACCTATTTCTTCACTCGTACTGGCTTCGCTGTGAAATACCCATTTTCTGTTAGTAAGATATGCAAACAGAACTGATAAAATCCATGCAAGTACAGTACTCACCATAACCGATAAGCCAAACGGATGCGCAAAGATCCAATAGCTCACAATATTAACAAGCGTTGTCAGAACGCCGAAGACACCGTACGGAATAATATCTTTGTACTTGTCCCATAGCTTTTCTATATTCATCTTTTCCACCTTTCTTTTAAAAAAGCAGGTACATTTCCACCATGCACCCGCTTTTTTGGTTGTTTATAATCGTTTCAGTGAAAAATCCTGGCTATCCAGGGTCAGGTTCGGATTATAGAACGGATCGCCGTTCTTCAGGATATCGGGCCAGCGTTTCTCAAACGTAGCAATCTCCTGATTGAATCTTGCCACTTTCTCCGGAGTATCTTCCAGTCCTCGGGATTTGGATTCGTAATGATACAGTTCCGCATATGGATTGTACACGATCAGATATCCTGCCTGTCGAAGTTTCATACAGAAATCAATATCGTTAAATGCCACCTGCAGTTCTTCACTCAAACCACCGACTTTCTCAAACGCTTCCCGTTTTACCATCATACAAGCCGCAGTCACCGCACTGTAATCCTGTGCACAGATGATCCGGTGGCAGTACCCGGTAAATCCACGCTTCTGCTGTACAAAACAGTGTCCGGCGATTCCACCGAAACCGATGACCACGCCGGCATGCTGGATCGTATCATCTTCGTAATACAGTCTCGCACCCACAGCACCCACATCTTCTCGGGTACAGTAACCAAGCAGTTCCTCCAAACAATCGTCGTTGATGATCTCGGTATCGTTGTTTAGCAGCAGGAAATACTCTCCTTTGGCATACTGCACACCGAAATTATTGATCGCAGAATAATTAAAGTGGCCTTTATAATACACCACATGCACTTTCGGATTAACCGCTTCAAGCTGCTCGTAATATGCAAAAGTTTCTTTTTCTTCGCTGTTGTTCTCCACGATAATATATTCATAATTGGTATATGTGGATTTTGCTTCGATTGAATCGATACAACGTTTCAGATCATCAATATGATCTTTATTCGGAATAATGATCGAGATCAGTGGGTCATAATCCCGCAGGAATTTTGTCCGGTAGAGTCCCAGGAACTCTCCCTTGCTCACTTCCACTTTAACACCGATCCGGTCATAATGCGCCTGCACCGCCCGTTGTCCCGCATCAAATGCATATAGCTTGCTCTCCGGATTCTCCGATGTGGAATCTTCATGGCATCGCCAGTGATACAGGATCTTCGGAATATGATGGATCTTTTCCGCTCCCGCATGTTCCACACAACGGAAGATAAAGTCATAATCCTGCGCTCCGTCAAACTCTCTGCGTAACATTCCGACCTCATCAATCAACGTTTTCTTCGCCACAAACAAATGGCAGATATAATTGACCGTACACAGCAGATCCACGTTATAATCCGGTTTGAAATGTGGCTGGAAGAACTTGTGTCCGTCCATCGTCATCTTATCTTCATCCGAATATAGAACCTCTGTTTCCGGTTTCTCATTCAGTACTTTCACACACTCATACAGGGCATGTGCCGTCAGTTCGTCATCATGATCCGCAAATACCACAAACTCACCCGTTGCCGCCTCGATCGCAGCATTCGTATTTTCTGATATCTGTAACTTTTCCTGATGATCGATGACTTTGATTCTGCTCTCTTCCTTCTGTAACTGTTTTAACAGTTCCCGAATCGGAGAATCCGCACCGCTTCCGTCAGACAGGCAGAGTTCCCATTTACCATAAGTCTGCGCCTGCAGAGATTCCACCAGCGCACGGAGATATTTTTCCGGTGTTTTATAAAGCGGTACAACCACACTGAATGTCGGTTCCCAGGAAAAATGTTCTTTTCGCTGGTGTTCCAGTTCTGCTTTACTTGGCAGATGTTTCGGAAGCCATTTCTGATAGATCACAGCGGCTTTATTTTTATTTTTCACTTTTCCGACCACTTTTTGGGCAAGTGCTGCCGGACCGTGCAGTTTCAGATAACGGCTGCCCTTTTTGCAGTATTCATTCATCTTTTCTGCGGCAAGCTGTACCGGCTGCAGGTGAATCTGTCTTCTCACCCGTATCGAACCTGCCTCATAAACAATATAAAATTCTTTCAGCTGCTGGTAGTGCAGTTCAAAAAAGAACCCACATTTTTCTCCTACCTCTGCCTCCGGATACTGGTTCTGTACATCGACACGTTTCAGGTGCTGGATCTCACATGGAATTCTGTTTCCGCGGGAATTCTCCAGATAAACTTTTAGCGGTTTCGTATAAGCTGCCCAGCCACGCACCCGGCAGATGCCGAGTTTCCGGTCCACTTCGGAACTCTCAATGAAATACTGAGGCATACCCTGTCTTCTGATCAGCTGTTTTACCGGAATTGAAAACCAGACCTCTTTTTTCCCGTTCTCTTTCGCATAAACCACTAACTTTTTATACTGTTCCAGCTTATCTGGAAGTACAATCTCCATCTGAACACGGATCGCATCCACCAGATCCAGATCCTGAAATCGTTCCAGGGCACTGATGCGCTCCTGCTGCTTCAGATTTACCTCCAGTGATTTCCCGTCCAGTTCCGCTGCCGCGGTATGTTCCTTGGGCCAGGTGCCCTGCAGATGATAGATTTTCTCATCTGAAAGATCAAATCTTTCTTTTTCTACTACGAATACTTCTCGCTGCATAGTAATTCCTCTCTTGCATCTTTTCCTGTATTCTGAGTTACATACTGACACATCACTTTTTTATGGGCTTTTTCACCCATCTGTACTCTGGCTGTCTTCTCCTCGATCAGCGTTGTGAGCGCTTTTTTCCACTCCTCCTTGTCACTGCAAAGCCAGCCATCCACACCATTTTCGATCACGCCTTTCATCTCCCGGTTTCTGCTCATCACTGATGGCACTTTCACCAGTGCGGCTTCCATCCATTTGTTTTCGGACTTACTACAATGGAAGATACTGTCCTCCAGCGGCATCAGATTGATATCGATACCTGCCATAACAGAAGGTAACTGTTTCCAGTCCATAAACGGAAGTTTTTCCACCTTATTTCCGAATTTTTCCATTTTTCTGTCAGAGAGTACACCAACCAGCTTCAGCCGTACCTCCGGATGTTCCTTCATCACTTCCAGAAGTGCTTCTTCCGCCACCTCAAAGTCCTGATCATGAGTTTTCGATCCGCTGAAGTAACCGATGAAAATATGCTCCGGGTCTTTTTCCACCTGCTCTACTGCGTCATGGGACAGAATCTGCATCTCCATGCTTGCACAATTCCGGTTGATCACCACTGGTTTTCCCGGAAATTCTCTTCGGATCTCTCCCGCCAGTGTATCAGTAGAGGTAAAATAGCCATCACACAGTTCCATACAGGAATGGATCTGTTCCGTCGTCTTTTTAAAATCTTTATACTCACTTCCGGTCAGAAAATGCAGATAAGAGATTCTTTCGTAATCAAAGATCAGATCGTCAATGTCATAATATACATTTAATCCGGTTTTTTTCGCCTGTTCCACTACCTTGCACACCACATCTTCCCGGCTGCAACGGTAACATACAACTGCCCGGTACGCATCCCAGTCCAGATCTTTGACCTCATCCACCTGATAAAAATCCGATCCGTAACCCTGATAATGCAGCTGTTCCCGGAAATGCTCCACCCGGTAACGGGAAGCAAACGAAATTTCCTCACCCACAAACAGGATCTTCTTTTCGCGTACAGGTATTTGTTGCCACTTTAGTGTATGTTCTGCAAACTCCCGCAATTCTTTAAGAGCCGATTTTGCATCCGTCTCTTTCAGAACCAGACCTTTTTCGTAATGTTTTACACGCTCCACCGGCGCACCAATCGGGAATACAGCAACCGGCATATGCATGGACATAATCTCTGAAGTTGTATACGAGAAGGTCTCCGGCCAGATAGACGGGATAAAGAACAGATCAATATCTTCTTCCATCGTCAGTCTTGGAAGTTCATCTCTGGTATATCTTCCCGTACAGGAGAATACCGGACTGTCGATTTCTTCATCCGACACCCCGATCAGTTTCATTCGGATGTTCAGGTTCTGCATCTCGATCTCTTTTATCATCTCCTTGACAACATCCAGGCCTTTTTTATAACACAGCACACCGAGCAGACCAATGTTCAGTGTCCTGGTCGTCTTCACCTTCTTATCCAGTGCCGTCACATAATGCGGTTTGTGTGGCAGCACATGTAACTGATACAGATAAGGATAGGTCTTTTTAAATATCTGTGCCGTATCATCAGAGAATGCCAGAATCTCATCACACCGGGATAAAAACTCCCTCCAGTGTGTTCTCCATGCGGTTCCGGACTCATAGTCCAGACATGCATTGCTTCGGTTTGCCGGGATGCACTGGTTACAAATCTGTGCATCCGCGCCATGACAGTATTTCCCCTGAGCATCCATCAGATTTACCGCCGGACACATGAAGAAAAAGTCATGAAGCAACATCTTCAGATGTGCCTGATGTTTTTCTTTCAGTTCAAGAATCTGATCCAGAACCTGATAGATTTTCTGATAAGTTACCAGTTCGTTGATCCAGATTTCATCCACTCTCGGAATCTCATCAAGGATCATCACCAGCTCTTTGGCAAAATACTGAACCTTATATTTTTTGTATTCATATTCCAGATAATAGCGCATATTATCGATGTCAAACCGGACAGTCAGGAAACGTTTTCCTTCTTTCAGTGCCAGTTTACGTTTCTCAATCAGATATTCCGTGGCACCACCGCCGAGGTTATGATCAAAGGCAACAATTGTCGGTACATCCAGCAACTGATTTAACAGCTGTGTTTCCACATACAGTCGGATCGTTCTTGCCGGATCTCTCCGACAGAAAGCTGCCGTATCGCTGTTATAATTCGGATGTTTCTTCGCCAGTCTCTCCAGATGGCTCTTTAACAGCCGTAATTTTTCTTCGGAAGAAAAACTTCCGCCATGTTTGTGATAAACAAACAAATTTTCCACCTGTACATTGGTATATCCTGCCTGGATTGCCCGCTGACACCAGTCATTTTCTTCTCCGTATCCTTTGTCAAAGTTCTCCTCATCCAGAAGACCTACTTCTCTGATTGCTTCCAGATTCATACCCATGCAGAAACCGATACCGGTCGGCATGGTCGCATACTGCGGACGGATCTGGCGAAAAGCATCATCGATCTGCCATAATGGCATGCCTTCAAAGATCACATTATCCTCACAGAAATTAGGAAAGCTGCAGATGGTTCCGCAGGTCGTAAACGGTGTGGAGGATGCTACTTTTTCTTTTGTAAAGATCGGCCACATCAGTCTCTCCAGCCATCCCTCCGGCACTTCCACATCGGTATTGACCAGTGCTACATGATGCTCTGCAATTGCAAGGGCACGGTTTACGGACGGGAGGAATCCCATATTTTTTTCATTTCGAAGCAGAACCGTTCCCTCATGTTCTGCCACGTATCGCTCCAGATATTCCCGTACTGCCGGATCCGGACTCTGATCGTCCACCAGAATCAGACGGTATTTCATCTTTGTCTTTTCAATCCCCGCAAACAGCTTGTCAAAATACTGTAAGCCGTTATAAATCGGGATGATAATATCTATCACTTCATCCGAAGGAATCTTCGCATCAAATACCGGCGTTTCTTCCAGATAACGTTCTTTAAAATATCGAATATTGCCGATGCTCTCCTGTCCCTCCAGGGTATACACCTGTATCTCATTACACCCCGGATCTGCAGGGATCTTGCATAACGGATATGCTTTTTCTCCGTCTACGGTGTCGTAAACAACTGCCACTTCCGTTTCCACTGGTGAATGCACCACCAGCACACAGGAAAATCCACAGGATTCTGCCTCCGGAATCTGTAAAACAGCTGCCACATCGCTCCGATATACTACAGTAATCGGTTCTTCCGCCACCACTTCCCCGTTCTGTAAAAAAGCAAGATGCGTGTTCTCCATGGCGTACGCACGGTCAAATGCCCAGCCGATGATCTGCAGCACATTATTTTCATAGCTGAAGCTGTCAATACTTCCCACACAGCTCGATACCGGCTGTTCTGTCTGTTGATTTTCTGTAACCAGTGGAGCCACAGGACGTCCAAGCATCTTCTTCACCAGACGTTTTGCTCTCTGTTTCGGTCGATGCTGAAATTCTATGGCTGCCCGAAGTTCTTCCTGCCTTCTCTCTTCTTCGGCTTTTTTCGCTGCTATCCGTTCTTCTTTTTGTATCCGCTGCTGAAGTTTTCTTTCTTCTTCCCGACGTACCGCTTCTTTTCGATCCTCTTCCAGTTGGATTTCTTCTGCGATCTCTTTCTGCGACAGAAAACGAATTTGACCGGAAATTGTAATTTTCTTCAATTCTGACGGATCCGTCACATGGATAAAATATCCGCCTGCCAGATTCAGGAACACTACCGCATCCGCCGCCTTGTCGATCCGCATACCAAACGGAATTAACTCCCCATGGCATCCGCAGTCAAGCACTTCCACTTTCACCTCACAGAATGTATCACTTAACAGATTCCAGCGGATTCCGCAGATATTTTCTACTTTCTGCAGATCAAACGTAACCTGAAATCTTCCCCGATCCAATTCCACCGCCGTCTCAATACTGTTCTCTTCCGAAAGCCCAGAACCTGTATCATAATACAGTTTACTGCGAAATCGCTTTTTCTCCTGACATGCGCGCACAGTTTCTGACAGATCCACCGGAATTCTCTCTTTCCGGTATACATCCAGCGAATCGCTGCCAACATATTCATAAGTAAAATGCATTGTCCATGCCAGGAAGATTTCGCTGTCCGATGGCTCTATACCAAATTCGTGATTCATATCGTCCTGTGTATACAGAGCGCCCAGTTTCGGGAGTCGGTAATACAGTTCATGGATCATTCTCCACATGATAAAGGCAACCGGAACCGGGAAGTCAAAAGTCCATTCATAGTCAATGATTTCATAATCATCTCCGAACTCAAAGATATTCGCACAGATCAGATCAATGTTTGCCGGACTTACGCATTCATAATACTCCTTGCCCGGATGTTCTCCAAACACTTCCTTAAAAACTTTCGTCTGGTACTCCGGTTCTTTTTTCCGCTGTGCGAACACATGCTCATATACATGTTTCAGGGTTCTCAGAATCTCATCTGTCTGTTCGTTCTCCACAAGATCACGAATTCTGTCTTCAAGTGTTTTCCCGCTCAATACCGGATACACGATTCCCCCATTCTCATATCTGCACGGAAGATTACTAAAACCTTTTCCTGGTTTCTGCGCTCCTGTTTTTTTCAGTCCTGCTATAAAGTTTTCTGCCTCCGGGCACAGTGGTTTTTTCTCTGCCCACACACTTTCCTCTTTCCGTATCAGCTGGGTCAGGGTTCGAAACTCTTTCCTGCGGCCCTGATTCAGTTTTACATATAAAATTTCTTCTTTTTCTTCAAGTTCCTGTTTTCCTGCAACCAAAAGAAAAGAATTCACAAAACGGTCCGCGATCTGTTCTTTTTTCATTGCCTCGATACCGGCGCTTTCTGAAAACAGATCCACAGTTTTGTCCGTGTAGATCGGATAATTTTTCCCATAATGATTGGTGGTCAGTGACGCATCCGTAAAGATCTCCGTTGGAAATTTATAATCCGGATACGGGTAATAAAATTTTTGAAAAGGAAATCCGCTTTTTTTCACAAGTTCCTGCAATTCTGTTTTGGAAAATGTTCTGACACTGTGATTTCCCGGATAACCATTGATTCCAAAGAAGGGAATGTCCGTATGATCTTCCGGGGCCCCGGCAAAATACTTCATTCCCAGCTTATTCTCAATTGCGATCAGCAATTTTCCTGTATTTTTCAAGTAAGAACCCATTTTTCCTAAAAATGTCTCATACGGTGTATCGCCCTCTGTAAAGCTCATGGCATATTCCAGTACTCCGTTGACTACCACATAGTCATACTGCTGCCCCAAATCCATGTCATTGAGATTTCCCACCATGATGGTCAGATTATCTTTTTTCTCATTGCGGTAATAATTGATCTGTGCTCTTCTTTTCGAGAGTTCCACAGATGTAACCTGACCTGCTTTTTCACAGAGCGTACCTGTGATTGCACCACAGCCCGCACCGATCTCCAGAACACTGTCCGATTTTTTGATCGGATACCAGTTCAGTATATTTGCTCGCAGATCCGAGAAGTGATAGATCACAGGAAAAGAAACCTGCTCACTGGAAAGATCCTCACAGGTTACTCCTTCTTTTGCCATCTTAAGCATCTGTTCTTCAATATCTCCATCTGAATACAGATCTTTTTGCGTATAATACTCTAAGTTCAGTATTGCCATTCTTTTCCTCCTCAGTTACTTTAACGTGACCTTTGAGAACAGATCAAAATATCCGACAGCTTTCTTATCCGTAATGACTGTCAGATTACATACATCATACAACCGGTGGAACACGGTAAAATCACCATCCCGGTAACCGGTACATCCCAGACACAGCATATATTCTCCGGCCTCTAACGGCATCTTCTGTGTAAAGGTGATCCGTCTGGTTTCTCCCGCCTTCTGTGTACCTACCGGTGTATTCTCATACATCGTATTGGTTCCGGTGATCTCCGTTCCTTTCAAATCTTTGATCGTGAAAGCAAAAATCGGTTCCTGGATCGTTTCATGAAAATGAATCTTCATATCCACGGAAAATTCTTCTCCCTTTTCAATCACATTCGTAACCATTCCGGACTTATCACGAATTGCAAAGTCCTGAATTTCTGCTAATTTACTTCCATATTCCAGTACTTTTGGATTCAGATTTAACTGATCTTTCGTACTCTTTTCTTCTTGTACCTCTGGCGTTTCTTTCTGCGCAGTGTTCTGTTCCCCTGGTTCATCATACTGGTTCACCAGAACACGACGATACAGATTAACCATCTCTTTCGCATCGCCTTCTGCCAGTTTTTCTCCTTTGTTTAACAGAACAACCCGGTCACAATATTTCCCGATGCTGCTCAGGTCATGGCTTACAAAAAGAATGGTTTTTCCCATCTCTTTAAATTCTTCAAACTTCCGGTAACATTTCGCCTGAAAAAAGACATCTCCTACGGACAGTGCTTCGTCTACGATCAGGATTTCCGGTTCGATATTAATAGCTACCGCAAAAGCCAATCGCACAAACATACCACTGGAATACGTTTTTACCGGTTGGTGTATAAAATCTCCGATATCCGCAAAATCCAGGATATCCTGCAGTTTTGCATCGATCTCTTCTTTGCTGAATCCGATCATCTGACCGTTCAGATACACGTTTTCGATACCGGAATACTCTCCGTTGAATCCGGCTCCCAGTTCCAGCAACGCGGAGATTCTTCCATCCACCACCACTTCTCCCTGTGTGGGATTCAGTACGCCGGTGATAATTTTTAAAATCGTGGATTTACCGGAACCATTCGTTCCGATAATTCCCACGGTCTCCCCCTTTTTCACCTGAAAACTTACGTTGTTCAAAGCATAATGTTCTTTATATCTTTTTTTTCTTGTCAATCCGAGGGATTCTTTTAACCGATCCATCGGATTCTCGTACAGTTTATACATCTTACTGATGTTATTCACTGAAATTGCAATCTCTGACATCTGTAAACCTCTCTTTGATTTCTCTTAAAGTACATCTGCAAAATGTGGTTTCAGTCTCTTGAAGATCCAGGAACCAAGTGCAAACAATACTACTGTTACGATCCAGAAGTATACGGTCCATCCCCAGTGATTCCAGAACCATACGTGACCCAGCATGGAATCACGGTATCCGGTGACAATATAGTACATCGGATTCAATTTGAACAGTTTGATCAGCCACGGATAATTTGACAGCATGTTGACATCCCACATGATTGGTGTCAGCCAGACACCTACCTGTAAGAAAATACTGATGATCTGTGTCAAATCCCGGAAGAATACAACGATCGCACTGGTCGCATATACCAGCCCCAGTGTAAACATAAATGTGCAGAGCGAATAATAAAAGATCTGCAATGTTGCCAGCGATGGCGTATAGCCATACAGGCTGCATAAAACCAGTGAAAACACAACGAAAAAGGCATGTACAAATAAAGCGGAAATCATCTTTACGATCGGCAGTACACTGATTTTAAACACAACTTTTTTAACCAGATAGTTGTATTCCATCAGTGCATTGGTTCCACCATTCAATGCATCCTGGAAAAAGAACCATGGCACAATACCCGATACCAAATATAGAACAAATGGATAATCCGATACATTTCCTGCTTTCAGACCGACAGAAAAGACAAACCAATATACCAGAATCGTAACGATTGGCTGTACAAACGCCCATACGATTCCAAGATATGACCCTGCATACTTCGTTTTGAAGTCATTCTTTGCCAGATTCATAATCAGTTTTCTGTTCTGTAAAAGCTCGATTGGAAGTGTCAATACTTTCTTCCGGAAAACAAACGCAACCACTGCTCCACCGTCAATCAGTAACAGCATCAGAATATTTTTGATCCACAATTTCTGTGTATAATCTTTCTCGAGAACCGGATACAGTTCTTCTTTATCCAGATGCAGCCACACATAAGGATCTGTTCCATTCGTCCAGATTTTTAATGTTCCGTCATTAGCTTCCAGGCTCTCCAGTTGCTGACCTTCGATCAGCTTCGGATTCGTCATCTCCGGAATCTCTGTTTTCGTATCTTTACATCCAAGATAAACATTTTCAATCGTGAACGTTCCCGGCTGCGTGCCCAGATCCAGACGCACCATATTAAACTGAAATGGAACAGAAAAAACCAGTTCCTGACTTTCTCCAACCTGATCATACGTCTTGACCTGACTTGATTTTTCTGAAAGTTCTCCGGCCGCACTGTAATAGACCTGAATCTCCTGTTCCTTATCGCTGTTCATCGTAAGATGAAGCTCATAATTACCGCCTACACTTCCTCTGTGACATACGATCAGCACATTTAAAACCAGTAAACACAACACGCAGATACCGGCCAGAATCTTTTTCTTTCTTCCCATTTCATTTCCCTCTTATCGATTTTTGTACTCCGCAAAGCTTCCCCACTTCTGATCCTTGTCAGAGATGGTCAGTTCTTCTTTTGTCATTCCTTCCGGCATCGGCCATTCTACGCCAATCTCCGGGTCATCCCATTTCAGTCCGCCTTCATCGTTTGGGTGATAGAAATCTGTACATTTATACGCAAATTCTGCGGACTCGGACAGTACGATAAATCCATGCGCAAAATTCTTTGGAATAAAGAACTGTTTTTTATTCTCTGCGGACAGCACAACACCAAACCATTTTCCATATGTTTCAGAACCCGGGCGCAGATCCACTGCCACATCAAAGACCTCCCCACTAACTACCCGCACCAGTTTGTCCTGGGGATAATTAATCTGAAAATGCAGTCCTCTTAAAACTCCTTTTTTGGAGCTTGACTGGTTATCCTGTACGAATTCCATATCGATGCCTGCTGCTTTATAATCATTATAATTATATGTTTCCATAAAATATCCACGTTCATCGCCAAACACTGTCGGTGTGATTACTTTCAGTCCTTCAATTTCACATGTTTCTACTGTAATTTTTCCCATTTTTTTATCCTCTCTTTAATAAAATATTCTCTCCTGCAAGCAGGTTTTTAACACAAACGAGCAGTACCCTGGTAAAGGATACTGCTGTTTTTATTGCATTGCATATCAATAATTGATCCAGTGAATCAATTTTGATTTCCATGATGTTTTATTATACCATCATCGTTCTTATTCTTCAACTCCAACGATTTTTTCCTGACAGACAGATTTACACAATCATTGCTTTCCATACATCAAAAACTGTAAGGATTTCCAGAATATACATGGAAATCATGATTCTTTTGCTGTATCTTTCCACTCGAAGTGTCTGTTTTCCCTTTAACATCAGCACCAACATTGGCAGAAATGGCAAAAAATATCGTCCCTGAACTCCCGCTACGTTTTTCCATTGAGGCGGTGTAAAATCAAGCCACATACTCAGCACTACTCCGCCACTCATAATCAATGACAGCATGCCAACCAGTACTTTCTGTTTATTCGTCATGTAATCCGCTTTTTTATCTGTAAATAAAGCAAATACCATACACAACAGAAATCCTGCAATATTTATCCAGGAAATTTTCACCTGAAGCCATCCCAACGACTGTCCTATGATTGTTCCCAGATAGTACTCTCCCTGTTCAAAATACGTATTAAACAGTACACCCATACTGTTTACCGGATCTTCCAGAATCTGGGCAAGAGTCCATCCTCTTTCAATATCCGAATATCCTGTTCCCGGAGCAGACGTCAGGTTTGCTACAACTGCCCCTCTCAGAAGCATTGTAACCATTCCAATCACAACTATAATCCCTATTTTTCCCGCAAGCACACTGCGCGGATTATTTGATTTGGACGATGGTATCAGAAAGATGATTCCACATACAAAGATATAAACCAGTTTACACGGTGCCATCCACATTCCGACAACAGTCAGAAATGCATAATCTTTCCACGTCACCCTCTCCTTCTCATAAATCAGGTACATTGTATAACCGATGAAAAGAAAACTGAGTGCGTTTACCGTACAGTCATAAGAATACGACGCTGCAATCTCCAGACTCATCGGAAACAGCGCAATCACCGCCATTACCATCTTTCCCCATGGCATAAAACGAACTGCCCAGAAAACACATAGCAGATAAAACAACAATGCTGTGATTTTTCCCAGATACAATGTAATCATACCATTTGTATGGAAAAGCCAGCCGATTGCAATTCCGACAGCCTGCGGCAGATGCGCAACAAATGGTGCAGCCAATGGTCCTCGATTCAATGCAGCTGGTTCCTGTCCCCCTTTTTGAAGAAGCTGATTATAATAATAGGAAGCATCTGCCAGCGAAATCGACATTTTATCCTGAATCTGTGCATCAGTCTTTCGCACCAGAACATATCCTTCTTCATCCACGCTATTTCGAAACAGTATCTTATTCGCATCATAATATGCTGTTGCTATATGACTGTGCTCATCCGGTGCCGTATTGGGTGGAAAAAGTACAATATACATACTTCCCATAAAGAGTCCCAGAACAAGAAAATACCACTCCATTCTCTTTTCTTTTCGCATGAGCAGAAGCCCAAATGCGACAAGCGAGAGACACAGAATTACGCCCACACATGCATATATATTCTTTAAAAATGCATTTGTTGCCTGTAAGTTAAAAACCATACATCCTGTCTCGTCATTCCCGTCGGTTTTTATATGTTCTCCATAAGCCTCATAATTCGTCACCGCCGGAACAATAGCAGAATTTTCCGGGATTGTTACGTGAATAATGTACTTTTCTCCCATAATTCCTTCCAGTGGAACACTCAGACGAAATGTCTGGTAGCTGTAATCCCCTACCGTATTTCCGTCAATTTCCCATTTTTGGATCTGCTCTCTGTCCGTCGCTTTCAAAAGTTCCACCTGCACAGGCTCCTCTGCCTGCTGTTCAAGTTTTCGAAACATTACATTAAACTCTGTCAGTTCGTTTTCATCAACAATAAACTGTTGTTCCATTTCACGGACCTCTATGTATCCTGTTTTGTCCTGAAACTGTTCTTCTGATGCTTCAATCTGCAGATAGGAGTGTTGGCTGTTTGCTGTTTCCCGGATTCGCCAGTAATAAACGCTCAAAAGGATTACACAGAGTCCGATCATTGCACACAGCAGACCCAACCATTTTTTATATTCTTTTTTGTTCATTTTCCCTTCCTCTTACTACTTCTTTTCGTGTTTTTCATCATATCATTTATTCTTATTTTATACAAGTTTTCATTCTTACGTTTTTCTATCATTCCTTGATTTTTCTATTATAACTGTTATAATGGACATGATTATATGTAACGCGTTGCCTATTTATTTTTTTCTTTCTGCAGCGTGTTATTTTTTAGGAAAGGAGTTGTTTCACAAACTATTATGAAAAACAGATTAAAACACCTGCTGTGTGGCGTTTCGGCACTTTGTATGGCGGGCAGTCTGGTGTTTGCATCGCCTTCTGGGATAAGTACGGTTCAGGCGGCTACTACTTTTCACAGTACAGACGGCACGATTCATTTTCTTACCTTAAATCATAATACCGATGCCATTCTCATCGAATGTGATGGAAAATTCGGCATGGTCGACTCCGGTGAAGACAATGATTATCCAGATGGCAGTGATCCCCGCTATCCTTTACGTGCAGGCATTACCAAAGGACTGGGATTCGAAAATCAGGTGATTTCCTATCTGAAAAGTATGGGTGTTACAGAAGATAACTTTGAATTCTATATAGGAACTCATCCTCACAGCGATCATATCGGATCTGCAGATGAAATCATCCGTGCGTTTCATCCAAAACGTGTCTATCTGGAACCTTATTCAGACAGCGATATCACTGATTCCACACATTATTGGGATAATCTCTATGTCTATGATCGCGCTGTTGCCGCTGCCAAGGAGACCGGGGCAACACTCATTCAGTATTTTAATGCGGATGCACCACTCTATCCTGAGACAGTCACAGTAAAGGGAAGCATTGTCTGGACAGTGCCGGAGGAGCCGGAAGTCCCCGAAGAACCCGAAGAAATTCAGAAACCGGAACAGAGTACCCCGAACGATTCAGATACAGACACTGAACTTAAAGGGGAGGATGATTCTGATGTCCCGGCGCAGGAGCCTGATACTACTGAATCTGATATTTCATCAGATTCTTCATCTGGTTCTGAATCCGAGTCAGAACCAGATGCACCGGCTGCTACCGAAGAACCATCTGTGCAGAACAACGATATTGTCACGGAAACTTCTTCTGAAACCATAAAAGATCTTTCCGCTTCTACGGAAACGCAGAGTGATGTAGTTTCACTTGCAACTGTTTCAACAGCTGCAACGCCGGTCACAGGAACTTCCACACAGAATGATGATTCAGCCTCGATCAACCCTCCGGATACGATGTCAGTTACTCTGTCCTGGGGAGATAACCAGTCTGTAACGTTAACTTCCGATACCACATCGGAACATGGATCTGTTACCAAAGTCTCTGAGAACCAGTGGGACTATGAGTTCCAGTCCATTCCCAAATACGATGATACCAAATCTGCTTATACGTATACCGTTACACCGGAAGCGGATGGTTATTCTTTCTCTAAACTTGGAGATTCTGATTATGATTTCAGTTGTGCACCCGCTGATGCTTCTGCTGAAACAACAGCCTCTACATCAGCAGAATCTCTGAATATCCACCCCCTGGACAGTGGTATTCTGGATGAAGATGTAAGTTCTTCATTCTCCGGTACCTCAGACAATCTGGTTACTTCCAGTATTCCATCCAGCGACCGCGTAGTTGCCGGAACTGACAGTGACCCGACTAATGCAAATCAGGATGAAAAGGCAGCATCCGGACAGCGCAGTATTTATGAAAATGAAACAGGATATGTGTCCACACCAATCTTCTATTTAGGCAACAAAAATAAACTCGAAATAGAAATTATGAATTACGATGTTCCACGCCCTCAACCAGATGCCAATTACTTCAGTCTTGGTGTAAAAGTAACTTCTATGCAGACCGGAACTACTGCGTTCTTGTCCGGAGACATCAACAACTACAATGGTACCGAAACAGAACTTGCAAAAAAGCTTGGGCATGTAAATCTATTAAAGCTCGGACATCACGGTTCCTATGGATCCAATACTGATGGTTACATTCGCTCCTTAAATCCTGACATGGCAATTCTGACAGGAACCTATACCTATGTAACCAACACCACCATAAACGGTGAATGCGGTACCCGTGACACACTGCTCGCGATGGGTGAACGTGGTACTCCACTATATGCTACTGGATGGTACGCAGGCATTCAGTCCGCTCTCGTGATTCATCTGAATCCGTCTCTGGACAACAACATTTCATCTGGAAGAAGTCTGGTAGCTATTGGCAATATTGATGGTTCCACAGTCGCTGTTTATTACGAGAATGGTTTCCCGACAGTTTGCAGTGGATGGAAAAAAGATAATTATGGCAATTATTATTATTTTCAAAATTCCTCAACTCCGCTGACTAATCAATTCGTTGAGGATAATAATGCCTGGTATTATGTGAATGCCTCCGGTCAGAGAACAACCGGATGGGTCTATGTAAACGGCTGTTATTACTATCTGGACTCTTCTACCGGTGCCATGGTCACAGGATGGATTCAGCTTAATAATATCTGGTATTATCTTGGGGCAGATGGTGCTATGTACACCGGTACACATACCATCAATGGTTCCGAATATACTTTCAATTCTGACGGATCTATGGTCACATCTGCCTGGGTTGGAAATAAATATTACGGAGCTGATGGCGTATGGATTCCATATTACAAAAACGAAAACTGGAGAAAAGATACCAATGGTTACTGGTATCAGCGTCCTGATGGTACTTACCCTGTCAGTCAGTGGGAAAGTATCGATGGGCATTGGTACTATTTCAATGCCAGTGGATATATGATCAGCAACAATTGGTTAAAACTTGGAAAAACCTGGTATTATCTGAATGAGAATGGTGCTATGCATACCGGCTGGCTCCACCTGGGAGGCAGTTGGTATTATATGGACGCATCCGGTGCCATGCTTACCGGCTGGGCATATCTTGGCAATGGCTGGTACTACTTTGGTGGAAATGGTGCCATGTACCCTGGCGGCTGGCATATCATAAATAATACTTATTATTATATGTATTCTAACGGTTCTATGGCTGCTGACACCTGGATCGGTTCCTACTATGTCAACGCATCCGGTGCATGGGTTTCCGGCAGAGTAAAATACACTGCCGGCTGGATCCAGAACGGTTCCCGCTGGTGGTATCGTCATTCAGGCGGTGGATACACTACCAATGGCTGGGAATATATTAACGGTCAGTGGTATTACTTTGATCAGTCCGGCTGGATGGTTACCGGATGGCTGAAACTTGGCAATACCTGGTATTACCTCACCGGATCCGGTACTATGGCAACCGGATGGATCAATCTCAGCGGTACCTGGTATTATCTGAATGGTTCCGGTGCTATGGCAGCCAACACCTGGATCGGTTCCTGTTATGTCAACAGTTCCGGTGCATGGGTTCCTGATCACCTGAGAGTATCTGCCGGCTGGGTTCAGAGTGGTTCCCGCTGGTGGTATCGTCATTCAGGCGGTGGATACACTACCAATGGCTGGGAATATATTAACGGTCAGTGGTATTACTTTGATCAGTCCGGCTGGATGGTTACCGGATGGCTGAAACTTGGCAATACCTGGTATTACCTCACCGGATCCGGTACTATGGCAACCGGATGGATCAATCTCAGCGGTACCTGGTATTATCTGAATGGTTCCGGTGCTATGGCAGCCAACACCCGTATCGGTTCCTATTATGTAAACGGTTCCGGTGCATGGATTCCTGGTGCTTAAACAAATCAAGAAAAAAAGAAGGGAGAAATCCATCAGGATTTCTTCCTTCTTTTTTTCTTTTTCATATGTTTTCGAATTCCGGAAACAATCGTAACTACCAGAGTAACTGCGATCAGTCCCGCCAGAATATAGATCACATAGCGATATACCGTCTGCGTTTTTTCATCCTGCCCCGTGTTCGAATCAGCAGATTCCGGCGTTACTTCCGGTGTCGGCGTTGTCTCTTCTGCTGCTATCACCGAAGGTTCTTCCGCCTGCACCTCTTCGGAACCGCTTCCCACATAATAATCCGTTCCATAATAATAGGAATTATCCGTATTGGTCAGATCACTTACCTGTACATCTTTCGGTATCGTAACCGCTCCTCCCGATACCTCTACTTTCTGAAAATTATTAAACCCATAATCAAACATACTGATATGATCCTGACACACCTGTCCGGCATCCGCCCGCATTGCCACTGCGATCAGTGTCATGCCGTCTCTGGTCGCTCCGCTGACCAGTGTATTCTTCGACGCTTCCGTCACGCCTGTCTTGCCACCAAAACATCCTTCATAATATTCCGGTGCTCCCTGTGCCACCAGTGCATGATGTGTGGAATACGTCCGGCTCTCCGGATTCATATTCGTCGGATCAATCGTAAAACTCTGTGTACCGATAATATCCAGAAAATCCTGATTTTTGATTGCTTCCCGGAAAATCAGTGCCATATCGTGTGCCGTTGTATAATGATTCTCATCCGGCATCCCGCTGGCATTCACAAAATGCGTATTCACACATCCCAGTTCCTGTGCCCTCTGATTCATCATATCTGCAAATGCCGATACCGATCCTGCAATCTGAACCGCGATCTGCGTCGCCACATCATTTGCTGACCGTATCATCAATGCCAGCAGACACTGACGCATCGTCAGCACCTCGCCTACCTGCATGCCGATATTTCCACTATCCGATGTCTGATCTGCCAGACATTCCTCTGTAAATGTCACCTGATCATCCAGATTGCTGTTTTCCAGTGCCAGAAGTGCCGTCATGATCTTTGTGATACTCGCCGGGTATCTCTTTTCATCCATTCCCTTATTATAAAGGATTGTTCCTGTATCTGCATCCATCAGCACTGCTGTCTCCGAATAAGTATCCGGTCCCTGTGGCCAGCCTTCTATGGCATTTGTTGTGATCGGATAAGATGCCCCGTTATCCACCTCTGCCGCCTGTACCGTGACAGCTGACAGACCGATCACACCAGCCAGCAGCCATACCGTCGCCTTTTTACAGATTTTTCTTATCATAATATTATGTACTCCTCGTATTTTTCTTCCTGTTCATTTTCTGAACAATTACAAATTTACCTTTCATTCGTACTATTCTATCTCATATCCGTTCTTTCTTCAAGTTTTTTGTTTTTGCAGAATCTTCTCTCTGAACATTGCCCTGTTTTTTCTCTCATGGTATACTGAAAATAGTATCGTTCAGGAGGGGTTAGATGAAATCTTTTAAACACCACTATTTTTATTATCCATTTTTCATGCTGCTTACGGTCTTTTTTCTTTTCTTTTCCGGTACGATCGTATCTGCCGCTGTAAAAACTTCAGATCTGGAAACTGTTCCATGGAGTATGGTAACAGAATCTTCTATAATAAATGAAAAAGGCTGGCTGCAGTCCATGTGCGCCACTGATCAATATATTGTATGTCTGGTAAATGCGTCAAAAAAAGGCACGGATCCGGACACCCTGATTGCCTTCTACCGAAACACCACAGATACCGACGGCAATCCCGTAGAACAGTACAGTTATGCTTTCAGCGTGACAGAAACCGATTATGAACATGGAAACGGCATGACTTACAATCCCAGTACCCAGGAGATCGCAATTGCCGGTCTTTTTACCAATGATCCTTCTGATGCCGGAGCCATCTTTATCGTTGATGCCAACACTTTGCATTTCAAACGGAAAGTGCAAGTCGGAAACGGAAGTATCAATTTCTTTGGCATCGACTATGTTCCGGAAAAAGATCAGTATGTTCTGATGGCAAACCGCATTGCCGATTATGCCTTTTATTTTACCGACAGTAATTTTCAGATCGTAGATAAATTAAATCTGCATCTTTCCTACAGCCGCAGTTCCTTCCAGGATTTTTGTGTTTCCGGCGATGCGATTATCAGCATTCCATATATGCAGCGGGAAGGCTATATGAATGTACTGGATGTTTATTCGATCTCCCGGCAAAAACGAATTGGAAGTTATTACCTCACACTGCCAGGTCATGATGCCTTTGAGGTCGAACCGGAAGGCATCTGCCAGCTCGAACCCGGACATTTTCTGATGGCATCTGCCATCATCGGTACCACTCGCTTCCGTCTGTACGAAGCCACCCTTCCACTGGTCCATAGTGTCACAACCAGTGCGGAAAACGGAAAAATCACGGACAGTAATCTGGAAATCGATGAAGGCGGTTCCTATACCGTCTCCTACGGATGCGATACCGATCATCGCCTGCAGTCTCTTCTGATTGACGGCGGAGCTGTGGATGTCAGCCAATATCCTCTTTCCTATACATTCACAGATCTGCAGGAAGATCGCACAATACAGGCTGTTTTTGAAGAAATACCGGTCTATACCGTCTCTACCTCAGCTACCAACGGAACCATCGATACCTCACCATCCGGGAAAGAGCATGAACCTTTGTCTGTCACTTTTACTCCTGATGAGCATTACGTTGTAGATACTCTCACTGTAGATGGTGCCACTGTCCCTGTTACCAGTGACACTTCCGGCTATGTATTTGATGATCTGACTTCGGATCACACGATTGATGTGACTTTCAAACCGATCCCGTCATATACAATCACTGTTACAGCCCAAAACGGTACCGTGGATACTTCTCCGGTTACAGTCTACCGCGGGGATTCCTACACAACCACCGCTACACCGGATACCTCCTGTTTTCTGCACTCCTGCCTGGTGGATGGAAAAGAGTATACTTTCAAAAAGGGAGAAAATAATATCACGCTGACTGCCATTCAGTCCGACCATACAATCGAACTGATCTACAGCCGCGTGGACTGGATGCTTGTTCTTTTGCTTTCCATCCTGTTTCTGATCGTAATTTTACTGATCTTCCTCTTTTATCTGAAGATTCGAAGATGGCATCACAAAAAGAAACGAAAAAAGGAGCTTGCTCAGATGCGCCAGAAAGATATTGCTTTCTTCGAAACTCTGGAACAGATGGACCTCAAAAAACGTAAGGATTCTTACGATTCCTCCTCTCACCTTGACAAGCATTAAAAAATAAGCTAAAGTTTGTATGATATTTTGTTAAAAGGATAAAATAAATGAATTATACAGGAAAAAATCACACATTTGCCATTTGTGCATATAAGGAAAGTCCGTTTCTGGAAGAGTGTATTCAGTCACTTCTGGGACAGACGATTCCTTCTACAATAATTATTGTCACTTCCACAGATAACGCTTACATTCAAAATATGGCTGAAAAATACCATCTGGAGCTTTTCATCAATCACGGAGAATCCGGCATCACCCAGGACTGGATGTTTGCTTACCGAAGTGCCAGAACGGAACTGATGACCATCGCACACCAGGACGATACTTATGATCGGCTTTATACTGAAACTGTGTTACAGCAACTTTCTGCTGCCAGACATCCATTGATTGCCTTTACAGACTATGGAGAACTGAGAAACGGAGCTATTGTAAATAAAAATACGCTTTTAAAGGTAAAACGTACAATGTTGCTTCCGCTGCACCTGAAGATATTTCATAACAGTATTTTTGTCCGCCGACGGGTTCTTTCCTTCGGCTGTCCAATCTGTTGTCCTTCTGTGACCTTCGTAAAAGATAATCTTCCGGATCAGATCTTCTTCCCTGGTTTTCGAAGTGACGAAGACTGGCAGGCATGGGAACTGCTTTCCAGGAAAAGAGGAGCCTTTGTCTATTGTAACAGGATCCTGATGTATCACCGAATTCATGATGGTTCGGAAACATCCGCCATTCTTGGCGATTCTGCACGTGGAAATGAAGATTTCCAGATGTTTTGCAAGTTCTGGCCAAAGCCGATTGCCCGGCTTCTGACACGCGCCTATTCATCAAGTGAAAAATCAAACGAATTGGAGAACAAATGAAAAGTTTAATTATTATTCCCGCTTATAATGAAGAAGCATGTATCGAACAGACCGTGCGGGATATTTTGGAACATGCACCGAACTTTGATTATATTGTAATTAACGACTGTTCAAAAGATCGAACAAAAGAAATCTGTGAGAAAAACCATTTCCACTATATTGATCTTCCTGTCAATCTTGGAATCGGTGGTGCCGTACAGACCGGTTATAAATATGCCTGCAATCATGGATATGATTACGCTGTACAGGTAGATGGAGACGGACAACATGATCCTCGCTTTCTCGAACAAATGCTTCAGGTTATGCAGGAAAAAAAACTGGACATGCTGATTGGATCCCGTTTTATTACCAAGGAAGGCTTTCAGTCGTCCGGACTGCGTCGTACCGGTATCAAATACTTTACCTGGCTGATCCGTCTGCTGACCGGAAAAACCATCACTGATCCCACCTCAGGACTCCGCATGATCAACAAAGATATTATCCAATACTTTGCCAAAGAGTATCCACGTGATTATCCGGAACCGGAAAGTATCGTTGCCGTCCTGAAACGCAAGAAAAAAGTACAGGAAATTCCTGTCATTATGCGTGCCCGCGCCGGTGGTGTTTCCTCTATTTCTCCATTAAATTCCATTTATTATATGGTAAAAGTTACCATTGCGATTCTGATAGAACGGATTCGATGATATATCTCAGTGAGGTGTTTACATATGCATGAATATAGGATACAAATAATTCTGGCTGTTTTACTGGTTTTTCTTCTTTATAAACTGTTGCGCTCTGTTTTAAAGAAGAAACTGGAAATCAAATACGTACTTTCCTGGATAATCGTTGATTTTTGTTTGCTGATCATCGACTTATTCCCATCGATTCTTACCTTTTTATGCAAGTGTCTTGGGATTCAACTGGCTTCCAATATGATTTTCCTGGTTGCCATTATTCTGCTGTTTTTACTGGCACTTTCCCACACGATTCTGCTCTCTAAATTAGTAGAATCCAATAAAAACTTAACCCAGGAAATTGCTCTTTTAAAAAAAGAATTGAAAGATACGACGAGATAAAAAAATAACACCATAAGGTGTTATTTTTTTATCTCATCCATTCTCTCAGATACTTTTCACTGCATCGTTCCCGATGTGTATTAAATACATTATTGAATTCTGCATATTTCTTTTCATACTTATCCACCATATCCGGTAGATTCTTCAGGGTTTTCAACACTTCTTCCTGGTTCATCAACACCGGGCCCGGAAGCATGTGGATATCGAAGTAAAAGTCACGCATCTCATGTTTATACTGTTCATAATCATACATGAAAAACAGAATCGGGCGTCTCAGATTGGCATAATCAAAGAATACACTCGAATAATCCGTGATCAGCACGTCAGCCGCCAGATACAGAGGATTGATGTCATCCATCTGCGACACATCATATACAAACCCCTGAAACGCTTCAAAATCAAAGGAATTACTGATAAAATAATGTGCCCGGAATAACACCACATATTCCTCGCCAAGCACTTCTCGCCACCGTTTAAAATCCACCGGTAGCTGAAACTGATATCCCTCACCCGGAAGATGCTGATTCTCCCGCCAGGTCGGTGCATATAGAATTACTTTCTTGCCCTTCGGAATTCTCAGTTCCTGACGCGCCTTCTCACAATCCATATCTGAGAACTCAATCAGATCATCATTTCTCGGGTATCCCAGTTCCAGAAGTACCTGCTCTTTTCCCTCTTCCTTCAGATGAAAGGCCGACGCAATCTTTTCAGAATAGAATTCGGATGGCGATGGCATATGCGTTACCCGTTTTGTCTCTTCCAGATAATTTTCCTGTACTTCCCGCAGACTTCCATTTTTTTCTGCATAATGATCCAGATCATATCCCAACCGTTTTAACGGTGTCCCATGCCAGCACTGGATATATTCCTGCCCTTCTTTCGGCTGCAGTTCCCGCGGAAGCCGCGAATTCGTCACCCAGAACTTCGCGGATGCATATGCGCGGTAATATTCCCGGCTCCGGTAACGTACCACGCGCGTATGCGGTTTTTGCTGCCGTTCACCGTATTTTTCCAGTTTCTGATATTTTTCCGGCTCTCGGAAAGCCCAGACGATCTCCCAGTCCTTATAATAAGGATCTGCACACATCGCCTGATACAGTGCTTTCGGACTGCAGGCATATTTTTTTCCCATATAGGACTCGAAAACTACTTTTCGGGGATTGATCTCTTCCTTTTCCACATATCCCTTCTGATACTGCAATTTCTTCCACCAGTAATACACACGAAGACTCCATGTTTTCATCCATGGAGTCTTACTGCAGATCCTGGCCATCCATTTCCAGGCACTCATATGACTCGTTTCTCCCATCTGTCCCTGTGTTTTCTTATAAACTCCAGCACATTGCACGGTGTCTGCGTTCCATTACCATAATCGTTTCATAACACTTGCCTGTTTTCCTATCTGCATGTGCCCGTTTCTCCGAACGCAGTCCTGCTGCAAGCCCCACTTTACAGAAAACCTTTTTCATACATTCTCTAAGCCATAAACTCATTATACGCATCCAGCACCGTCTTCGTATCCCCCTGCATCTTAATCTCCCCTTCATGGAGCCATAACAGGCTTGTACACAGTTTCTCCAGTGTCTCTGTACTATGTGATACGATCACTACGGTACGGTTCTCATCCATGATCAGTTCCTGCATCTTCTTGTAACTCTTCTTCTTGAACTTGGCATCCCCGACGCTCAGAACCTCATCGATCAGCATAATATCCGTCTCAAGAACCGCCGTGATAGAAAATGCCAGCTTGGAATACATACCGCTCGAATACGTCTTTACCGGCATGTCGATAAATTTTCCCAGATTGGCAAATGCTATGATCTCATCCATTTTATCTCTTACCTGCTGCTCCGAAAATCCCAGCAACATACCGGATAAAATAATGTTTTCCCGTCCGCTTAATTTTTTCTGAAACCCGACACCGATGGAAAGCAGGGAAACAGAATCTGACTCCAGTTCTATGCTTCCGGAATCTGCCGAAAATATTCCGGCAATCGCCCGCAACAACGTGGATTTACCGCTTCCATTCTTTCCGACGATTCCCATGATTTCTCCCTTTTTCACTTCGAAAGAGATACCTCTCAGGGCTTCATATACTTCCAGCTTACTCTTTCTCAGCCGAAAAAGACTTTTCCTCATAGAAAGAGACTTTACACACTTGTAGGTAATCTTCAGATCTTTTACCTCAATTGCATTTCCTGGTTTCATAAAATAATCCTTTCATAATATCCTCTGTCTGTGTTATGCCTCTGCCAGATAGAGAATTGCTTTATCATAGAATTCTTATCTACTTATAAATACAGATGCTTTCTCTGCCCTTTAGATAATCTTCACATAATTGTTTTCATTCTTATAGATAATCGCCACACCTGCCGCAGACAGGGCTGCCCCGATCACAAACCATAAAAGAATCAGTCTTCTGTGCGGCGTTTCGCAATATACCAGCGCCGAACGGCAGGCATCGATCAGAAATCCTACCGGATTTACTTTCAGAAGCAACGTAGCAACCGCCTCGTTCACTCTGTCCGTAATCACATAAAAGATTCCTGACATGTAAAAAAGGATTCGCAGACCTACGTTGGTAATATTCTTAAGGTCATCAAAGAAAACCCCAAAATGAGCCAGTATCGCACTCACACCAAAGGTTATCAGAATCAGATCCACGAAGATCGGAATCACATAGATCACATTATACGAAACCGGTACATGGGACCAGAGCATCATCACGATCACGATTCCAAAAGAAATCATCATCTTAAACAGATTCTGAAACAGCAGAATAATGATCAGGAAATACTTGGGAATATATACTTTCGTTACTACTGCCCGGTTCGCCGCCACGATCCGTACGCTTCCGGATACTGTTTTATTAAACAGATTCCACATGGACAGACCTACAAAGACAAAGATATGAAAATATTCTTTTTTCTGTCCGAAAATCACCATGAAAATAAACCAGTATACCAGCATAAATAAAATAGGATCCAAAATCCACCATAGCCAGCTCAAATGTGAGCTGGCCACTTCTGACTTCAATCCCGATTTTGTTGCATATTTTGCATAAGGCATATAGCGCTTTATGTCTTTCCAAAATCGTTTCATTTACTTTCTTATCCTTTCTCGCCCCGGAATACCCAGTCTACAAAACGCCTGCTTGCCTGACCATCTTCCCGTTTGCTGAAGGTTTCGTTGAATTCCCGGTATTTGTCGTCGTAGACAAAATTATCGATACTGTCACGGATCGCATCCGGCAGTTCTTCTTCCTTTGTAATGATCTTTCCCGGAAGTTTATCAATACCAAAATAGAATCCGCGGATACTGTCCTTATAATCTTCCAGATCATACATATAAAACAGCATCGGCTTTTTCAAAATTCCATAATCAAAGAATACGCTGGAATAATCTGTAATCAGCAGATCAGCGATCAAATACAAATGGTTAATGTCATCATAATTGGATACATTATAGATAAATCCTTCGTAATCATCAAATGAGAACTTACTTGCCACCAGATAGTGTACACGGAATAAGATCACATATTCATCGCCCAGCTCCTGCCGCAGTGCATCAAAATCCACATTCAGGTCATAAGTGAATCCTGTACCCGCCTCATGCTGATTGTCTCTCCAGGTCGGTGCATACAGAATTACTTTTTTATCCTCCGGAATCTCCAGTTTCTCTTTGATCATCCGGATATCTTCCTGTGTATGATTGATAAGAAAATCATTTCTCGGATAACCGATTTCCATGACTTTATCTTCCATCTTCGTTTCTTTCAGATTCCATGCGGAAGTAAATTTCTCACTGGCAAATCCTGATGGCGAAAGAATATAATTGAATTTTTCTGCATCCATCGCATATTTTTTCCGAATATCAGCAATAGAGTCGATAGCATTTTCCGAAGTTTCCAGATCATATCCCAGACGTTTTAACGGTGTTCCATGCCAGCACTGCACATAGACCTGATCTTTCTGGGGCCAGACATGATCCGGCACACGATAGTTCGTAATCCAGTATTTTGCTCTGATCAGTTTTTTTTCATAAACTCTTGCTGTTTGTTTTACCACGATCGTATTCGGATTTTCTTCCAGAAAACGATGTTTTTTTGCATTTTTAAACGCCCAGATAAATGTCCAGTCTTTAAACTCATCCTGTGTCAGCATATACTCATACACTGCTTTCGGACTGCATCCATACGTTTTTCCGTTAAAAGAATTAAATACTACTGTTTTCTCGTCAGGAGTCACGCCAAGACCCCGCCACCAATAATAAATTCTCCGCTTGGTATACAGGATTTTCTTCCAGCACTTTCGAAAACGTGGGTGCGTTTTCGAATACTGAGCCAAGCGTTTCTTTATCGGGCTTTTAAAGAATCTCCGAATCAGTTTTCTCCTCTTTTTCCGAATTTTCTTTATAATCTTCATCTTTTAACTCCTACTTCTTTCCCAGATCCTTTTTAATCTGTGTTGTGGAAATCTCCGGTGTACGTGGAAGATAAACCACGTCACAGTATTCTTTTAAAAAGTCAAACTTTCCTTCCCAGTCATCTCCGATTACGAACGTGTCCACCTTGAATTCTTTCACATCCGAAATCTTCTGCTCCCAGGATTCTTCCGGAATAACCAGATCCACATAACGGATCGCTTCCAGCAAACTCTTTCTCTCCTCATAGGAGAAATAGCATTTCTTCTGTTTTTCATTCCAGTTAAATTCATCGGTAGACAAAGCAACGATCAGATAATCTCCAAGTGCCTTGGCTCTCTGCAGTAATTTGACATGTCCATAATGAAGAAGATCATACGTTCCATACGTGATTACTTTTCTCATTTTTTTCTCCTTTTTATACCTCTCACCCTCCTGTTTCCTGTATACCTGGTAAATATAACTTTTTTCAGAGGGATTTTTTGTTTCTGTCTTTCATCGAATACACATCATCTTTACCATTCTGCAAATATCTTCGCTGCATGGTTTTTGTATTTTATTAAATTTTCTTTCAATTTTCTTTCGATTTTCGACATAATTCATTTCATTATACAACAAACCTTCTATGGAATTCAAGAACTCTGCATAACTTTTCGGTTTTGGTCCCGGAGTTACCTCATCGTAATCAAAATTAAACCCCCGTGTCCTCAGATATGCTTCCCGGTCATATGGTAAAAATAAAATCGGACGTTCCAGCAACAAATAATCAATATAAATACTGGAATAATCTGTGATCAACAGATCAAACATCGCCAGTACTTCCATAATATCTTCTATCCTGTCCTCATTCAGAAAGCGAATCCGGCTTCCCGGACGATCTAATGCCTTTAGCCACTCATATCCTTCTTTCTCATACAGATGCATACGGATACACATAATACACTGATTTTTTTCCAGAAAATTCTGTAACTGTTCTACCGCTCTTCCACGGTTTTCTCCGTGGAATTCCTCAAACGGAAACAGTCTGGTTTCCCCATCATCCCGGAATGTAGGCGCATATAGAAGCAAAGAATCAAATTCCGGAATCTTTTCTTTTTGAAAAATCTTTTGCATTTGTTCCCGGACATTTATTTTTTCAAATAACTTATCATTTCTTGGCTGTCCCCACACTTTGACTCTTTCCTGTTCCACCAGAAAACTTCTGCTCATCACCGGAATCAGCTCTTCTGAAGTAGTAACAACTGCTTCATAATTATCCGCAAACAGATATTTGTAGTACAGCTTTGTCATCCATCCCAGATTTTCCTGCTCCATCCCGATTTTTTTTAACGGTACCCCATGCCACAGATTGATAATACAATATTTTTTTCGAAATCCCATCCCATACAACGGCGGTGCAGTGGACGTAAACCAGACTTTACATTCCAGCACTTTTCGTATTCCTTCCATGGTACCGGTATCAATAACAGACTCTTTTCCAAAGCGCTCCTGCAATTTTTTTCGTTCCACCGGATCTTCCATTACATAAAATGCCTGAATCTCCGGATGGTATTTCTTTACATATTCAAAAAGCGCACTGGAATTATAATTGAATGCCCGGTTATGCACTGAAGAGAACACCCATTTTTTCTCATTGGGTTCCTCCGAAGTCGTAATTCTGGCATAACTGGTTTTCAGTAAATTCTCTATTTTTTTCATCATAAAGACATATTCCTTATTTCCTTTTCCACACCATTGCTATACAGGCAAACGGTGCCGATAATAAAGCCTGCATTCCTTCTTTTACAAATGCCGGATACTGTCGGTTTCTAAGATACGTATACCCAAGTACCATATGATGGCGCATACAAATTTTTCTTTTTTCTCCCCATCTCATATCTGCCCAATATTTCTTTTTATGTGCAAATAACCGATTTTCACCTTCAATTTTTCTTTCTCGGCTGGACATCCCCTCAGATTCTGTATGCACCAGTGCCTTCACATCACATCTTGGAAGGTAGCTGACTGTTCCGTGATTCCGAATGACTTTCTCCATCAGATAGAATTCATCCCCAAGGTCAATCGGTGGAAATCCTCCTGACTTCAGCAAAAACTCCCTTTCGAACATCAGTGTATCCGTTCCTGTCATATGATACAGATAATGTTTTGCCAGCAAATGTTTCTCTTCCTGTATAACCCCCGGGTTCAGATAATTTCTTTTCCGCACTTCCTCTAATCTTCCATCCTCGCGATACAGAGCTAGATCGGTAATAGATACATTTGATTTCACACACTGCATATGACGCACCTGTTGCTCTATCTTCTCTTTTCTGTATTTGTCATCGTCATCAAGAAATGTAATATACATCCCGGATGCTTTTTCTATACCACGGTTTCTCGAGGTCGCCGACCCTTTATTGGTTTCATTCACCACATACTTTAAGGAAATCTGATATCTTCTCTGGAATCCTTCAACAATTTTCTTTACTCTGGCATTCCATTCCGAATCTGCATTATCATCCACAAGAATAATCTCCTGGTTCTTCCATGTCTGTCTTGCAAGACTTTCCAGTGCACAGCTTAATTCTCGCTCTCTGCGATATGTTGCCATAATAACCGACACCAGTGGTGTATCATTTACTTTCTTCTCCGCACCTTCCTGAACTCCATCTCTTCTTAAAACAGCAAGTACCGTCAGGAACAGACATTTCAGATCCATCCAGGTACTCTGGTGTTCTACATAATATCCATCCAGTTTTGCTTTTTCGGAAATACTGATCGTATCTCTTCCATGTATCTGTGCCCAACCGGTAAGCCCCGGTAATACATCATTTGCTCCGTATTTCTCCCGTTCTTTCAGAAGGTCGTACTGATTCCAGAGTGCCGGTCTTGGTCCTACAAGACTCATATCTCCTTTTAAGATATTCATCAGCTGTGGCAGTTCATCCAGACTTGTAGCTCGTAAGAATTTTCCTGATTTCGTAATGTACTGATCCGGATTTTCCAGAAGATGAGTCGGTACGTCCTTGGGAGTATCTGCACGCATCGTCCGAAACTTCAAAATTTCAAAATATTTCTGATGAATGCCAACTCTTTTTTGGCGAAAAAAAACCGGTCCCGGAGAATCTATCTTTACCCATATCGCAATTCCAGCCAGAAGTGGCGCACAAAATATCGTTGCCGGCACCGTAATCACATAATCTAACCATTTCCTGTTATCTCTCATCACTCTTTAAAAAACGGAAACTGTGGTTCTGTTTTTCCATCAGTTTCCGTTCTCACCTCCATACCTTTTTGGCGCTTCCACGCTTATTATTTCTTCTTTGATTTCTCTCCTGTTTCCTGATACTGATATGTCTCTACAATTTCTTTTACCGACTCACGAATATGATTTCCATCCTGATAGGCCTCTTTTTTCAGTTGTTCCAGCTGCTTTAAAAATTTTTCCTGATCAAACTCCAGAGGCTTTCCGATAAAAATTTTTTCATGCGCAGTTTTTCGCAACCCTTCTTCGGCCATCAAAAGCTCCTCATACAGTTTTTCTCCCGGTCGAAGTCCTGTATACTGGATCTTAATATCTTCATCAGGTCGCAATCCGGAGAGCTTGATCAGATTTCTTGCCAGATCATCGATTCGCATCGGCTCTCCCATATCCAGTACAAAAATCTCCCCGCCTTTTGCGTATGCTCCTGCCTGTAATACTAAAGAAACTGCCTCCGGAATTGTCATAAAATAGCGAATAATATTTTTATCTGTTACAGTTACCGGACCGCCTTCTTCTATTTGTTTTCGAAACAATGGAATAACGCTTCCATTACTTCCTAATACATTGCCAAACCGTACTGCCACAAATTCTGTCTCACAGGTTGTATTCAGTGTCTGTATAATCATTTCACAGATTCTTTTTGATGCTCCCATAATATTGGTAGGGTTTACTGCCTTATCCGTAGAGATCAATATAAAACGTTTACACCCATTTTCAGAAGCAGCCCGTGCTGTATTTAATGTACCAAAAACATTATTTTTGATTGCTTCATTTGGACTATTTTCCATAAGTGGTACATGCTTATGTGCCGCTGCGTGATATACAAGTTCCGGCCGATATTTCTGAAAAATGCTACTGATTCTATGAGTATTTCTCACTGAACCGATCAAAACCACCAGATTCATTTCCGGATAATCATGTTTTAATTCCTGTTGAATATCATAGACTGTGTTTTCATAAATATCCACGATCACAAGCAATGCAGGATGATGTGCTGCTATCTGGCGGCAAAGCTCGCTGCCAATAGATCCACCCCCTCCGGTAATCAGTACTCTTTTATCCTGTACATATTCCAGTACAGATCCAAGATCCGTCTCTACGGGGTCTCTTCCTAACAGATCTTCAATTTCTACTTCCCGCAATTTTGCTATGCTTACTTCTTCATTGATCAGCTGATAAACCCCTGGAAGAATCCGAAGTTTACAGCCACTGTCTTTGCAGATTTCCAGAAGAGCTTTCCGATCCTTTGGAGGCATCGTAGGGATAGCTATAATAATTTCCTGTACCTTATAACGTTTTACAGCCTCTAAAATCTCCTCTCTTCCTCCTACGATTGGAATACCAAGAAGTTTCGTATTCTTTTTCTGTGGATTATCATCGATCACACATACCACTTTATTACTTAAGTGGTAGCTGGATTGAAGTTCTTTGATAATCAACGTTCCTGCATCCCCCGCTCCGATCACCATGGTAATAATAGGTTTTTCCAGATGATCTGTATATACTTTCTGCTTGAAAATACGAAGCAGTCTATACGAAAATCTCCCTGCCATCATAAGTGGTAATAATACCAACAAATACAGAATATAATAGGATCTTGGAAGATGGTATCCCATCATATACATTCCCACCAGTTGAAACATTGCTGATACTATACACGATAAAACCAGGTTTAAAAGTTCTGTAACACTGGCATACCGCCACAGGCTCTCATATAAACTGAACAGTGCAAAAATAATCAGCGTACACCCTATATTAATTGGTGTATAATGAATCATAGACTCAAGAAATGGTTTTCTTATCATTCCCGGATGGAATTCAAATCGAATCAACAATGCCGTATACTCTGAAATCCCAATAACAAGAATATCATACAATATAAGCAAAGAAACTCGTATACGTTTTTTAGGATTTTTCAATCCTTTTATTGTTCTTATCCACATAATTTTCTCTATTCTTTCTGTTACTAATCAGAATCTTTTATTCATCTCATTATACCCTTTTCCATTTCAGTCCGCAATCCCATACTCCTTTTTCTCCTGTTTTCCCTGTCTTTTTAAGGAAAAAACGACATTCTGTATCCTTTTTGAACTTTTTTCAGTTTTTTTTAATTTTTTTTGACATAAATACTGATTTCTCCGTGTTATTAATATAAGAAAGAACACATACAGACCAACAAAATAATCTTAAGAAAGGAGATCCCTATGGTAAATACAAAAATAATTGCAGATCTTCCGATTGAACTTGGAATCAAAAGAACTTACAAAGGTTACTTTTTCCTGATTGCTGCACTGGAACTCGCAATCACTGATCAGAAAAATTTACTCTACATGAGTAAATCTATTTTTCCGGTTATTGCAGCACGTTATGGAACTACATACAGTTGTATTGAACGTAACATCCGAACAGCAATCAACGCCTGTTGGAATTCGCCAAATCGTGAAAAACTGCTGACAATGTCTCCTTATCCACTGCAGAAAGCTCCTTCCGTAACTGCTTTTATTGATATTCTGTATTGGTATCTGAAAAATCAGGAAGGCGGTAGTTTATATTAAACCGTTTTGTCGATAGTAAACTGGTTCCAGTTTATTCATCATATTTCAAGAGAAGACTGCATACCCTACTCGATAACTGTAGACTTGTACAGGTTCTAATCTACAGATCTTTCTCGTCTGACCTGCTCATCGGAAACAAAAACATTTCTGTAATATTCTATTGCATATAGAGAATTTAACCGAAAAGACATTGTATCTTTTAGGAACAGTTATTTTTTTGAATATCAGGAAGATGGTCTGGTAATTTTCATTATCTGACCATCTTCCCATTGTTCTCACAATATTTTAGCTGTAACGCAAGTGTCGGAAATATAGCAAGTACTATTCTCGCGAAGTATTTTTACGTTGCGTATAAGAATTCCCTGTAAAAGGAAAAATGCTTCAATTCTTAGAAAAGAATTGAAGCATATAATAATCTGCCGCAGACCGGAATCGAACCGGTACGGGTATCACTACCCACGGGATTTTAAGTCCCGGGCGTCTGCCAGTTCCGCCACTGCGGCATGGAATTTTATTTAAAAAACAAAAAATGGGACCTACAGGGCTCGAACCTGTGACCCTCTGCTTGTAAGGCAGATGCTC
>JAHZFO010000048.1:0-1295 GCA_019421285.1 Clostridiales bacterium | reverse complement strand
CAATTACAAACTATTTCGCAGGATGTTCCTTGAGCACTTCGGAAACACTCCCACTCAAATAAGAAAACAGCGGGAAATATTGTAATTCACACATTATTGTGGTAAAGTAGTGTCGTGCTATTTTTCCTGAACCCAGTATCTTATCAAAGCTATAGATCGCAGAATTTTACCAGATCTGCGCATCACTCAATCCGTCTGCCAATATAGTCCTTCGGGTATCAGGAAATAAAAATAAAGAGGAGGGAACAAATGAAAAAATTCTATTCGTGGTATAAAAAACATATTACCGCAGCAATCTTTACCGGACTGATCCTGGGTATCATTACCGGACTGTTTCTGGCAAACCGTTTCGAACCGGTTCTTACTGTCACAAGTCTTATCGGAAGCATTTACATGAATGCCCTGAACATGATGATCTTTCCACTGGTCTTCTGTTCCATTATCATGGGTATCTCCAGCATCGGTAATGCCCGCACAACCGGCAAGATCACAGCCGGCGCCATGATCTTTTTCCTGTGCACCACAGCACTTGCCAGCCTGGCAGGACTGATCATCCCGCGGCTGATCCATCTCGGTGAGGGTGTTAAATTCGAGATGGCAACTTCCGACATCCAGGCAACTGAGATGACCAGCATTCTGGACACCATCAAAAACCTGATCCCATCCAACCCGGTTGCAGCTTTCGCAAACGGAAATATGCTTCAGGTACTTGTATTCGCAGTCATCGTAGGCTTCACACTTATCGCCATCGGCGAAAAGGGTACTGCACTTCTGAAAGTCATCGATTCCTGTAACGAAGTCTGTCTGAAAGTCATCAGCACAGTTATGTACTTCACACCTATCGGTGTATTCTGTACTATCGTTCCTGTTGTAGAAGCCAACGGTACAGAAACCATCATTTCACTGGCAACTCAGCTGATCATCCTGTATGTGGCATTCTTCGGATTTGCCCTGGTCATTTACGGCGGCTCCGTGAAATTCATCGGCAAAGAAAGCCCTGTGAAATTCTTCAAAGCAATGCTTCCTGCAGCTCTGAACGCATTCGGAACCTGTTCCAGTTCAGCGACCATTCCGATCAGTAAACAGCGTATGGAAGACGAAATGGGCGTATCCAACAAGATCACAAGTATTGCCATTCCTCTTGGCGCTACTGTAAACATGGATGCCGTATCCATCCTGATGTCATTCATGATCATGTTCTTCGCCAATGCATGCGGAATTAACGTAAGCATTTCCATGATGATCATAATCCTTCTGGCAAACGTACTCCTGTCAGTAGGAACCCCGGGAATCCC
>JAHZFO010000047.1:0-1363 GCA_019421285.1 Clostridiales bacterium | reverse complement strand
ACCTTTTATTATGGCAAGACAAAAGAAACCGGTACATCGAGTACAAATGACCGAAGGAAAACGAAACATCATCCATCAGCTCCTGGAAGAGTATGATATCCAGTCTGCTGAAGACATCCAGGATGCGCTCAAGGATCTTTTAGGCGGTACCATTAAGGAAATGATGGAAGCGGAAATGGACGATCATCTCGGCTATGAAAAATCAGAACGTTCGGATCATGATGATTACCGCAATGGGTATAAGCGCAAACAGGTCAACAGCCGATATGGATCGATGGAAATCGAAGTGCCGCAGGACCGAAAATCAACATTTGAACCACAGGTGGTGAAAAAACGTCAGAAAGATATTTCTGATATTGATCAGAAGATCATTTCTATGTATGCCAAAGGAATGACTACCCGACAGATTTCCGAAACCATCGAAGATATTTATGGCTTTGAAACCTCGGAGAGTTTTATTTCCGATGTAACCGATAAGATCCTGCCACAGATCGAAGACTGGCAGAACCGGCCGTTGGACGAAGTCTATCCCATTCTCTACATTGACGCAATTCACTATTCCGTAAGAGATAATGGTGTGATCCGAAAGCTTGCAGCTTACGTGATTCTTGGAATCAACACGGAAGGAAAGAAAGAGGTTCTGACCATCAGCGTTGGCGACAATGAAAGCGCAAAATACTGGCTTTCCGTTATGAACGAACTGAAAAACCGGGGTGTCAAAGATGTATTAATCATCTGTGCAGATGGTTTAACCGGCATCAAAGAAGCAATCGCTGCTGCTTTTCCAAAAACCGAGTATCAGCGCTGTATCGTACACCAGGTAAGAAATACACTGAAATATGTCCCTGACAAGGACAGAAAAGCATTTGCAGCGGATCTGAAGACCATTTATCAGGCCGCAGATGAAAAGAAAGCGCTGGCAGCCTTAGATCGTGTAACTGAAAAATGGTCTCCCAAATATCCGAATTCCATGAAACGCTGGAAGGATAACTGGGATGCCATCTCTCCAATTTTCAAGTTTTCAACGACGGTCAGAACGGTGATTTATACCACCAATGCGATTGAATCCCTGAATTCCACCTACCGGAAGCTGAATCGGCAGAGAAGCGTATTCCCAAGCGATACGGCCCTTTTAAAAGCGCTGTACCTGGCCACTTTTGAGGCTACGAAAAAATGGACCAGTACGATTCGAAACTGGGCGCAGGTATATGGCGAACTGAGTATTATGTACGAAGGTCGTCTTCCAGAATAACGAGTAAACCGACGATCAAGACAGGCGGAAAACCGCCTGCTCTTGACATGCCATTCAACAACTGTTATATATAAAACAAGGGTGAAAAGCTCAAACTGTAAGCTCACCACC
>JAHZFO010000046.1:0-1578 GCA_019421285.1 Clostridiales bacterium | reverse complement strand
TAGATGATAAAATTAAAATATAACAGGGAAGTGATATACGAAGGAGGTAGGAATGACAGAGTTTAATTTTGATACTGTTTTTGATGAAACCATGCAGACACGCAATCTGGACACTGTAGTGATTCTGGGACACTTAAATCCGGATGGCGATGCTGCCGGATCGGTGATGAGCCTTGCGCACTATATCCATGTCAATTATCCACAATACAGGGTGTTTCCATATCTTGCAAAAACGCTGGAGCGCGGCCCGAAAAAAATGGTCGTGGAAGATAAGACATTTGTTCCTTTTGAGATGCCGGACATATCCGGAAAACAATATTGTGTCATAGTCTGTGATAATGCAACTCTGGAGCGTATGATCGGATTGGAATATTACCAAAATGCCGCTGCCAGCATTGTTATTGATCATCACGCTTCCAATGAAGGATACGGAGATGTGAACTGGACAAAGGTTTCTGAGGCGTGTGCGGAAAATGTATACCATATGCTTTCTTCCGAACTGCTTCTAAATGCAGCCCAAAAAGAAGCGTACCCCAATGCCGCAGATTATATTTACCTTGGCATCCTGCATGATACCGGAGGACTGGCAAGGGCAAACCAGGGTATTTTTCAGGCAGTAGCTGATCTGATGGCTATGGGAGTTGACCATGGCAGGATTATGAAAACCTTACACAGTGATACCCTGGACATTCTGTACAAAAGAGCCGATATTCTTCATGGGGCAGTACGTGCGATGGATGGCCGGGTTGCTTATGTCATTATGGGACAGAAGGAAATTGCCGAAAAAGATATCACATACGAAGACATCCACTGTATCAGCACGATCCTGCGCGATTGCGACGATATTGAACTTGGTTTTACCATGTATGAGGAAGAAGAAAACGGGTGGAGATGTTCTTTCCGTTCAGACGGGAAATGGATCAATGTTAATGAACTGTTGAAACCTTTTGGCGGTGGAGGACATATCTCCGCAGCAGGATTAAAATATCGGACCGATAATGTAGAAGAATTAAAGAAACAGATTCTGGACAGAGTAGCAGAGATGAAAAATAAACAGTAATCTATAAATGAGCAAATAAAAAACTGCACAAAATTATAAAACCGAAGTGGAATATAAACACTTGTTGGAATTGTTATTGAGGGAAAAGAAGAGGAGAGTCTGTATGGGAAAGATAATCGAAGGTCTCTGGGATTGCCCGTTTTGTGGGAATAAAAGGATTAGAGCCGGTCAAAAAACCTGTCCCGATTGTGGGCATCCGCAGGACGAAAATACAAAATTCTATATGCCGGATGAAATTAAATATGTTTCTGAGGAGGAAGCAGAAAAGATCAGCCGTAATCCGGACTGGCAGTGCAGCTTTTGCGGCAGTCTTAACAGCGACGATCTGAATGTCTGCAAAAACTGTGGTGCCACAAAAGAAGATTCGGAGAGAAACTACTTCGAGATGAGGCAGCAGGAAGAGGAAAAGAAACGAAAGAAAGAAGAGAAAAAAGAATCCTGCCAGAAAAATATCCCCCAAAATACACCAAAGAAAAAGCCACTGCTGAGGCGGGTGCTGCTCATTCTGGGAATCTTCG
>JAHZFO010000045.1:0-1601 GCA_019421285.1 Clostridiales bacterium | reverse complement strand
GGTTCAAAAAGTGTGTACTTGATCAATAATAAACACTTTTGGGCTCCCCTTTTTCCCTTCCTGGCTATCATCTTTGCCAGTTTTTTCAGATTCATGCAGGCAAACGTAAGCCCGACTTTCATTTCCATCCGGGCTTTTCCTATCATCTGTGTATAGCGGAATCCGTGGTTTTCTTTTGCTGTTCCGAAGAGGCGCTCTACGGTCTCTTTCCGTTGCGCATACATTTCCTTCATCCCAATCGTATGCCGGATATCCTCACACTTTTCCATGTACGGCTCCCAGATATGCCGGGTCACTACCTTCACATGATCCCTGCTTTCTGTGCACTGCTTCAGATATGGACATCCTTCACAGATCATTCCGCAGCTCTTGTATTCCCGGTATCCGGAACGGTTCGTCGTATGATAAGCCAGCACCTGATCATTCGGGCATACATAGCAGTCAAAATATTCATCATACACATACTCGGCTTTTTTGAAAAAACCATCTTGGGTCATGGGGCGTTTATACGGTAGAAGCGGTGTGATACCATCATCCAGAAGTAACTTTGCTATCGCTGGTGTTTTGTATCCTGCATCGGCTACCAGTGTCTGAATGCCAATGTCTTTTATCTTATCATACAGGGATTTAAATGTCCGGCTGTCATGCTGGTTGCCGGGATTTACACTATAACCCAGAATCCATCCGTTTTTGTCACAGGCTGTCTGCACGGAATACGCAAAAACATTTTTATGTTCACCCTTTCGGAACCATCCGCTTTCCGGATCCGTTGTACTTTCCTTGACCGTTTTTTCTTCTTTTCCATCAGAGCTGCCACCACAGGAGGGGGGATCTTTGGGATCTTCCTTCTTTTCTTTCAGAGGCTTTTTCCCATGCGCTTCCCTGTCTTCATTGATTTCCTTCTTTAACTGCTCTTCGAAGAACAGTGCTTCCTCATCTGCAATCCGTTTCCGCATCTTTTTGCTGTTTGCCCGTGCTTTTACATGGGTGGCATCCACGAAGACCTCGGAAGGATCGATCAGTCTGTATTTATAGCATTCCTGCAGGATACGGGAAAAGATCTGTTCAAAAAGATCAGTATCCTTAAAGCGTCTGGTATAATTCTTTCCAAACGTAGAGAAATGGGGAACCTTGTCCATCATTTCCAGACCGAGGAACCATCGGTATGCGACATTGACTTCGATTTCTTTTACTGTCTGGCGCATACTTCGGATGCCGTACAGATACTGGATGAATGGAATTTTAATGAGCATGACCGGATCCATGCTGGGGCGGCCATTGTCTGCACTGTATTTATCGATCACAAGATCATAGATAAAACTCCAGTCGATTGCCTGGTCAATCAGGCGCAGCAGATGATCCTGCGGAACAAGGTCATCCATGCAGAACATCTGAATCTGCTCTCTTTTCTTATCTGCATTCTGTGTCATCATAGGAAACACCGCCTTTATTTTGATACTTTCATTATACCAAAAAAGTAGTGAAAAGTCCCGTAAATACGGCATTTTCACTACTTCTTATATGCTTGTAAGTACATAATTTTTGCAGTCATGACACAAGAAAAGCTCCCTCACAGGAAGGAGCTTTGTCTACAGTCTGAA
>JAHZFO010000044.1:0-1832 GCA_019421285.1 Clostridiales bacterium | reverse complement strand
CGGACTGATATAATTCGTATGTATTTTGAGAGGAATACATACTGTGACTGATAAAAAATATAATGGGAGAAGTTTATGGCGACATTACAGCAATTAGATATGAATATTTTACTGTGGATCCAGGAACATTTAAGGGTGGATGCCCTGACTCCGTTCTGGAGAGCAGTCACCTTCCTCGGAAACGGAGGATGGTTCTGGATCGTATTATGTGTGCTTCTGATCTGTTTCGGGAAAACACGCAAAACAGGAGTGACAGCGGCACTCTCGCTGCTGTCAGGGTTTCTGATCACAAATCTGCTGATAAAAAATGCAGTAGCCCGTCCAAGACCTTTTGATACTTATACACAGATCATTCCGCTGATCACCAGACCGAAAGACTATTCATTTCCATCCGGCCATACCTGCGCTTCCTTTGCCGTTGCACTGGTCTGTCTGCGGATGCTGCCTGGGAAATGGGGGATTTTACCTGTTGTTCTGGCCGGAATGATTGCTTTTTCCAGACTCTATCTGGGCGTACATTATCCGGGGGATGTTCTGGCAGGATTTCTGGTGGCATTGCTCACAAGTACAGTGGCATGCAGGCTGATGCGGAGAACATTTTCACCTCAGAAAAGCTGACCGGTTCAGAAGAAAACTTCCGGGGGGAAATACAAAAAAGATATGCAAAAATCAGCAGAAAAATATTCGAATGTAAAGTGTAAAGGATAATCTTGTAATGAACAAAAATGAAATCTATATAAAGAGCGGAACCAATTACAAAGAAATGACAAAGGAACTGCTGGCACAGTGCGGCCTGGCGTCTGTAATTTCAGATAAAAAGATGCAGATTGGTATCAAGCCTAATCTTGTATCACCTTCCGAGGCTTCATGGGGAGCTACCACACATCCGGAAATTGTGGCGGGAATTATTGAGTATCTGCAGGAAAACGGATATGGAAATATTGCCATTCTGGAAGGCTCCTGGGTGGGAGATAAGACCACAGAAGCATACGAAGTGTGCGGATATCGTGAACTAACGGAAAAATATCAGGTGCCTTTTTGGGATATGCAGAAAGACAAGGGGATTGAAAGAGATTGCAGGGGGATGAAACTGAATGTCTGTGAACGTGCGGCAAATATCGATTTTCTGATCAATGTTCCGGTATTGAAAGGCCATTGTCAGACAAAGATCACATGTGCATTGAAAAATATGAAAGGATTGATCCCCAATACAGAGAAGCGTCATTTTCATGCGATGGGACTGCATGAACCGATTGCACATCTGAATGCGGGGCTCCATCAGGATTTTGTCGTGGTTGATAACATTTGCGGGGATCTGGATTTCGAGGATGGCGGAAATCCGGTAGTGATGAACCGTATCTGGGCGGGGACGGATCCGGTACTGATCGATTCTTATGTATGTCAGATCATGCATTATACAACGAAAGATGTACCGTATATTGAACTGGCAGAGAAGCTTGGGGTTGGAAGTACTGATCTGAAAAATTCCCACATCGTATACTGTGAGGAAAATGCCCGCAAAGAACTTCCGAAATCAAGAAAAGTGGTAGAACTTCAGGATGCAGTAGAAGAAGTAGAATCCTGCAGTGCCTGCTATGGTTATCTCATCCCGGCTCTGGAAATGCTTAAAAATGACGGCCTTTTCGAGAAACTGGACACGAAAATCTGCATCGGCCAGGGATACCGCGGAAAAACAGGAAAACTGGGTGTAGGTGCATGCACCTGTAAATTTGAACATAACGTAAAGGGATGTCCTCCAACAGAGAATCAGATTTATGATTTCCTGAAGCAGTATATTCTGGGAGAAAATAAATAATATGATATCAGGGTCC
>JAHZFO010000043.1:0-2041 GCA_019421285.1 Clostridiales bacterium | reverse complement strand
AAAAGAAAGTAATAGCCACCAAAAATATCGGAAAAACTTTGTGAAAAAATAGAATTGTGTTTCGCAAGGGTCCCCTGTAAAATAGCGGCAGGAGGAGAAAGAGAGAAAAGGAGCTTCTTAATCTTATGGGAACAAATGAAAAGAATATGACTGCGGGATCCCCCGGAAAACTGATCATAACGTTTGCCATACCACTGATGCTCGGAAATATTTTCCAGCAGTTTTATACGATGGCGGACACCATGATTGTTGGCCAGGTGGTAGGAGTAGAAGCGTTGGCGGCAGTAGGCGCCGGAGACTGGCTGGTCTGGCTGGTGCTGGGCATCATGACAGGTATCACACAGGGCTTTTCGATTCTTGTATCGCAGTACTATGGAGCAGGGGAAAAGGAAAATCTGAAATGTGCGGTGGCGAAAAGCTATATTATGACAGCATTACTGTCTGTGATTGTACTTGCAGTAAGTGAAGGCGCAGTTTATCACGTTCTTTTATTTTTGCAGACACCGGATAATGTTATTGATCTGACGATGCTATATTTGCGGCTGATTTTTGCGGGAGTCCCGATTATAGCTGCCTATAATATCTTTGCGGCGATCTTAAGGGCACTTGGAAACAGCAGATCTCCATTGATTGCAATGACCGTGGCAGCAGTGATCAATGTGGGACTTGACCTGCTGTTTGTGGCAGTTTTTGGCTGGGGCGTAGCCGGAGCAGCCGTGGCGACTGTTATTGCACAGGGATTTTCAGCCTTGTACTGTCTGCTTGTATTACGGAAAATCAGGGATATCCGACTGGAAAAGGAGGATTTTTACAGGCAGCCGTCTATGAGTCTGCGGCTTTTGAAGCTGGGGACTCCTCTTGCCATACAGAACGTGATCATTTCTGTGGGAGGACTTACGGTGCAGTATGTGATCAATGGCTTTGGCTTTCTGTTTGTAGCCGGATTTACGGCAACGAACAAGCTGTATGGAATTTTGGAGATGGCAGCCGTTTCCTATGGATATGCGATTACAACGTATGTAGGGCAGAATCTTGGCGCAAAGAAATATCAGAGAATCCGAAAAGGTGTGCGCAGCGGTACGTATATGGCAGTGCTCACTTCTGTTTTCATTTCCGGTATGATGGTGCTGATTGGGCGTAATATATTGTCTCTGTTTGTATCCGGTGAACCGGAGCAGATCCGACAGGTGTTAGATATTGCATATAAGTATTTGTTTATCATGGCTGTCTTTTTGTGGATACTGTATTTGCTGCATGTGTATCGTTCCGCGATCCAGGGGCTGGGCAATACTTTGATTCCGCTTGCCAGCGGCATTGCAGAATTTGTGATGCGTGTCAGCGTTGCGCTGCTGCTGCCGAAATGGATCGGCGAAGAGGGAATATACTATGCCGAGATCTGTGCATGGAGCAGTGCAGCTGTTTTACTGATCATAAGCTATATGATTCTGATACGGAAATATAAAGATGCTAAAACGTCAGAAAGCTGATGCAGTCTCGCCTGCAAGAGGATTTTAGAGCTCTTACCCCGCTTAAAGCATAAGTAAGAAATAATACAAAAAAAGCAGTGCTGCAGAACGCAAACTACAGGAAACAGATTGGAAGGCGTACCCGAGGTACGACGAAAATCTGTCATGCAGTAATTTGCGCTCTGTGGGACTGCTTTTTTGCATGATTCTTGGAGTTTTGGGGAATTACGACAAGAAATAACCAAAAATTTCAATAACTAATCCAAAAATATTCTATTTTTTTTCAGACCGCTTGTGATTATAATGAATTCATCAGCTAGGAACGAAGCGAATCTAGCAAAATCACCAAACGGGAGGAATAAAAATGAAAAGAAAAGCATTAGCAACAATTATGGCAGTAGCTATGGCAGTATCCATGGCTGGTTGTGGCGGATCCCCATCAGAGTCTAAAGATTCTACCCAGAAAACAGAAACAGCAGATTCTACGGCATCAACGGGCGGAAGCGTAGAAAACAAGGACAAACCTCTGTGCTGGTTCAACCGTCAGCCATCCAGCAGTGCTACCGGCGAACTGG
>JAHZFO010000042.1:0-2110 GCA_019421285.1 Clostridiales bacterium | reverse complement strand
TTGGAATCAGTTATGATAAAGAAACAAAAGAACATGCCTGTAAAATAGAAGTATTGTGATGATTTGCAAGCTGTGGAAAAGGGATATCGTGTGTGTAAACGGAGGAGAGCAAGTAAAAATAGTAATCTTTACTATTTTTACTTGCTTTTTTCTCCATCATAGGATAATATAAAAATATACGGTTCGGAGCAGGTTCCGGGCAGGAAAAAACAAGATGGAAAGGATATGGATTTTTATGAAGATTACAGAGGATATTATCTACGCGGGAGTCAACGATCATCAGGTAGACCTTTTTGAAGGTCAGTACAGAGTGCCGAACGGCATGGCATACAATTCTTACGTAATTCTCGATGAAAAAACGGCAGTTATGGATACCGTAGATGCAAACTTTGCGGATGAATGGCTGGCAAATGTTGCGAAAGCACTGGATGGCAGAAAACCGGATTACCTGATCGTACAGCATATGGAGCCGGATCACTCTGCGAATATTGAAAACTTCGTAAAAGCATATCCGGAAGCAACCGTTGTTGCAAACACAAAAACCTTTGCCATGATGAAAAACTTTTTCCCAAAGATGGATCTCGCCGGAAGGAAACTGGAAGTAAAGGACGGTGAGTCCCTTACGCTCGGAAAACACGTTCTGACCTTCGTGTTCGCTCCGATGGTACACTGGCCGGAGGTTATGGTTACATACGACAGCACGGACAAGGTTCTGTTCGCAGCAGACGGTTTTGGAAAATTCGGTGCACTCGACCGCGAGGAACCATGGGATGACGAAGCACGCCGTTATTTTATCGGTATTGTCGGAAAATACGGTTTGCAGGTACAGAAGCTCCTGAAAGTAGCAGGTACGCTGGATATCCGGAAAATCTGTTCCCTGCACGGTCCGGTTTTGACGGAAAATCTTGGCCACTACATTGAAAAATACGATATCTGGTCTTCTTATCGTCCGGAAGAAGAGGGCGTTGTGGTTGCCTATACTTCTGTTTACGGCAATACAAAAAAAGCTGCCGAATTGCTTGCGGCTAAGCTGAAAGAAAAAGGCTGTCCGAATGTTGTTATTTACGATCTGGCAAGAGACGATATGTCCGCCGCCGTAGCGGATGCTTTCCGTTACAGTAAGCTGGTTCTCGCAACGCTGACCTACAATGCAGGCATTTACCCGTTCATGCAGGATTTCATCAACCGTCTGACAGAGCGCAGCTTCCAGAACCGCACCATCGGTCTGATCGAAAACGGAAGCTGGGCACCGACCGCAGCAAAAGTGATGAAGGGCATGTTTGAGAAGAGCAAAAATATCACCTGGACAGAGAATAATGTAAAAGTAATGTCCGCTGTGAAGGAAGAGAACGTAAAAGAGATCGAGGCACTGGCCGAAGAACTCTGCAAATAAAAAATTAGGAAGAGAAGAAAGAATATGGGAAAAATGCTCCGCTGGACTTTGCGAAAGGCAAAGACAGCGGAGTCTTTCGTTCTACTCTTTTGGAAAGAAGATTCTGTGGAGTTCCGGAGGGAGCAGGATCGCCCTGCGGTGGGTCAAAAAAAGCCGGGGGTTGAATTTTGCGAAAGCCTGCGGCCGCCTCTTTGTAAGTGAGACTGCATCAGGTTTCTGATCTTTCGATCTTAATGTCACAATATTCTGAAAATAATAAAATACAAAATAAATTAAAAGAAAGTATTGACAAAATAGAGAAGATGAGTTAATATAAGATCAACAAAAGAAAAGAGAACAAAAATAAAAACGAAAAAGAAACATCAAGACGAAATCTAAGAAAGTAAGAGGTACAGTCCAATGGCATAGTTAATCTGAACATCAAAAAAATCTCTGAAGAGTTTACATATAGAACCTAAAGGAGATGATTCCAATGAAAGGCAGAGGCCCATAGGGAAAAAATAAAAACAAAAAAATCCAGGAGGTACGGTCCAAAAGGAACATAACGAAATACCCCGAAATCAATGAAAGCAGCAGGTGTATAAAATGAAATTACTGGAAATTCATTAAAAGCCCGGTCGAGAGAAAAAACAATCGATCGGGCTTAAACTATGTCTGCTGAAAAATCTGTTTGACTGCCCTGCGGTCTGCGCGAGCCGTGAAAGCAGAAAAGACGCT
>JAHZFO010000041.1:0-2166 GCA_019421285.1 Clostridiales bacterium | reverse complement strand
CGAATCCCACCATCTCCGCCAGAAGTCGCAGATTCAAACGAATCTGCGACTTTTTTATTTTGCGCTTTTACTGCTTGGAACGCAAAAGCATCGGCAAAAACCGGGCCGCAGATGTCCGTTCTCTCCTAAATTCTCTCCAACAGGAACTTTAACCGGTCGCCTGTTGAATCTGTTAAAAATACTACTGTTTGTTGAGACTGCTGTATCTTTGCATCCACTTGAATATGTAACTTCTGCCGCTGACACCATCAGTGTACCCAACGGCAGGAGAGAATGCAAGGATGTCACGCCCGAACCATGCTGCCGGGTGCGAATCCGATAAGATAAGTTAAAAGGTGTGCCTTGGGGATGCGGAAATAGGAGAACAACTCGCCCGACTGCCCATAGAAATAGTCTAGCGTCATTTGGCGTGGCCTCGGATTTTCAACTGTGAGTGCTTGTTCATGTGGAAAACTATCACTCCTTTCCTGTCAGGTGTAAATATTGGCTCCAATGAAAAGGGTACTAAGCAAACAGGACTGCCTCACAAGATGTTGTGGAGCAGTCCTATTTACAAATTATTACATGAGAAAAATCACATCAAAAGAAGATGAGAATCTTCCTGTGCAAGCTGCTGCAAGTCCTCAGAATAACCACTGATACAGAATAGAGCAAAGTATTCGTCTCGATTCGCATTCCCCCACGGAACGACAGCAGCTTTTTCTTTCAGTTGGTGCAGTTCCGACAGCTGCATCGGAACATTTTGATGAAATTTGCACTCTCCAAAGATGATTTTGCTTCGGTCTGTGGTATCAATGGCGACAATATCGATTTCTGTATCTTTTCCACCCCACCAACGGCCAACACGGTCAAAGAGAAAGGGCAGTTTTCCTTGCGCGTTCAGCTCCCACATCTTTTGTCTGCAAATATCCTCGTAGACGTAGCCAACATGATTGGGGATAAACCCGGTTTTCAGCTTTGTCATTGCGATTTCCGGGTGGTCGCTTTCAATGAAAGAGCGCATGGGGTAAACAAATCGGAACCAGAACGCAAGAAAATTATCTTTAATGCGGTATTGCCCCTTTTTGCTGGTTTCAATATTTTTTTCGGTGGGAGGCACTTCTCGCTCCAGAATATCCAGATCGCACAATGTTTTTAAGGGCTTTGACAAACTGGTGGCTGGAAGCGACAGCGCAGAAGCAATATCAGATATCCTCATGTTTCCAGATGCAATCGCACGGATGATGGAAAAGTAACTTCCGACATCCTGAACCTCCTGCCGCAGTAAAAATTCAGGTTCTTCATACAAAAAGCTCTGAGGAGTCATTACATTTTGCAGAATGGCGGTATCAATATCGGCACATGGATGAAATAATTCGATATACTTCGGAACACCGCCTGTGACAGCATAATATAAAATGCGGGTCTGTTCATCAAGATCAGGGAAGAATCGGTCGTAATAAGCGTATGGAATCTGCTTCAGCCGAATCTGTCCCGTTCTGCGTCCATACAAAGGGCTGGAGTAAGAAAGAGTCTGCTCCATCATCATGTGAACCAGAGAGCCGCAAAGAATCACTTCTACATTTTTGTTTTTTAGAATAGTATCCCAGATTTTTTGAAAAACAGAAGGAAATGCTTTGTCTGCCTTGCCCAGATACTGAAACTCATCCAACACAATGACCAGTTTTTTATTTTCCTGAGCAGAGAGAAGAACGGAAAAAATCATCTCCCAGCTTGCATCGGTTGCACTTTTCAATAAATCGTTCTGGAGAAAATCAGCAGCCATCAACCGGAAGGCGTTTCGGTTTGCCTGAATGCTTTCCTCCGTTGCCAGATAATAAAGAGACGGCTTCTCTTTGCAGAATTCTGACAAAAGCGTGGTTTTTCCTACACGGCGACGACCATAGAGAACGAACAAAGAAGATTCCGGCTTTTCATAAGCGGTCTGTAATACGGACATTTCTTGTACACGGTCAACAAAAAACATAGCGGCTCACCTCACGACTGATTTGATGACAGGTTCAGCTTCATTGTACGCCTCAAAGATTATTCTGTCAAGAATAATTATTTAAAGAATAATCTTTGCATCTAAGCAAACAGGACTGTCTCACAAAATGTTGTGGAGCAGTCCTGTCTGTTTAGTATGTAATGGTCATTGCACCCTCGTGGCATTCCTGCGCATAGGTG
>JAHZFO010000040.1:0-2172 GCA_019421285.1 Clostridiales bacterium | reverse complement strand
CGTTACTGTTCAAGGGTTAGCTGGACTTAAGAAGACCGATGGTGTAAACTGGTAATAGTTAGAGCCATCGGTCTTCTTTATCCAAATATCCTGGACACTCTGTCAAATATATTTGCCGGTTCTTCCCGGCGCATCAAAACAAGCATGCTCATGCATTGACAGAGGTAATCGATGCTTTCGAAACTTCTGAATGTCACGGCCTGCGCCTGTTTCCGCTTATAATTCCGCAAAAGCCTTTCGGCTTCGTTATTCGTGGCAGGTACCCGGAGATCATGCAGGAACAGCAGATGGTTCCGCATGTATTTCTCCATTCTCAGGAATAGATTGTACCCGTCTCTGTAATAATCATTTGCCGGAATGTCCCCGTATTCTCTTCTGGCTGTTTCCAGTACTGCCTGGTATCTTTTTTCAAATCCGGAGATCGTCTTTGGATCCGGCTTATGGGGCAGCTGGATTCCATTTCGGAAATGGATCATTTCCTGTAGCAGTGAACGCATTTCTTTGTTCCAGATACGGTCCGGCTCATTCTCTATGCTGTCTTTCAGGTATCGCAGCACATGGGCAAGACATTCCTGGTGATCTGCTCCATAATTATAAAAAGTAACATCGTGATCGTGCACAAGGATCCCCTGATAATCCTCAGTGACCGTCCCTTTTATCCCTTCATGCCCTTTTTTCTCACGGGCAAAGTACAGGACTTTTCCATCCGGTACTGCACAGACGTATACATGACAGCTTTTTCCGTTTTCTTTCGCATTTGTACAGTCTGTATGCATGACGGGAGAAAGCAGCATATCTGCATATGTGGCCCTGCGTTCAGGCACAGTTTTTAAAGCAAACTCCCTGCTGAGTTTGCTTATCATCCCCTTGGAGATATTCAGTTTCCCGCCTGTCAGATCTGACAGGAATTTCCTGCTCTTGTCAATAGAAACACAGCAGTCATTGTTCAGAAGGAACAGGAATGCCCGGATACTTCCGTCATAATTCACTTCATCCACAACCCCGTCTGGAAATGCAGCATGCACCCGTTCACCTGTCTTTGTGTTGTAGTAAATATCTGCATGATATTCCACCACATTCAGGAGCACCTGGATGCCCATCATCTGTTTTATGATCGTTCTGCCGGTCTTTTTGAAATCACTGTCTTCCAGGACTTTTTCCGGTGCAGGAAGAAGGATAACCGGCTGTGTGGGTTCCTGTTTTTTTCTGCGGTGGCCGGGATGCCCCGGCTGACCGCCCGGTTTCCGTCCTGTTTTTTCCCTGCTGTTTGCGATCTTTTTCCGTTTGATCGACTTAGAGGAAGGAATAGCGGAGTTTTCATAGTCACGATTGATCTGTGCACGCAGTTTCAGGTTTTTCCCCCGTTCTTCTTCCAGTTCAGCAGCTGTTTCATAATACTGCAGACGGATCTCTTTTGCTTTATCCAGTGCATCATCCCGCTGTTTTTCAGCATCCAGTGCACGCTTTTCCATTTTTTTCAGTTCCTGCTCAGCCTTTCTTTTTGCCTGTTCAAGTTCCCTCTGCATATCTTCCAGTACCTGAAACCAATAATTACGGACACGGATCGTTTCTCTATGGGCGGCTGCCAGATCCTGCGTTAATCTCCGGAGCTTCCGTTCATAAGCCATGTATTCTTTTTGGTGAAGTTCCTGAAGATGGATATATCTTTCTCCAGATTCCAGCTCTTTAATTCTGGTCTGTGCTGCTTTCAGCCGGCACAGAAGTGTAATGTAATCATAAGTATCCGGCATGTATGTTCCTCCAGAAGTGTTCGGGTCAGATGTCGCTTATGATATCTGTGATCTTTGAGATATGATCTTCCAGATATTCGATCATTTTTTTCTGTTCCTGGATTAGTCCTTTCTGGATCTCAATCACTCTGAGATATTCGGCAAGAAGCTCATCCTGTTTTCTGATCTCTTCTTTTAAATCAATGTCCATAAGGCAGCCCTCTCTTTCTTATAGAGAAGTATAACAGAAACATGGGAAAAAAGCGAATTTCCAGGAATTGTCCTTTCGTCAATATGACTGTGGATAAGCAGGTATTTTGTATCTTGAAAAATAAGGACTATATGGTAAGGCTATAAAAAAAATGTACTGTGTAAAATAAAATCCGGTGGATAACTCTTCAAAAAAGAAACAGCAGGAAAGACTATAAACATAATTTTTCCT
>JAHZFO010000004.1:0-129889 GCA_019421285.1 Clostridiales bacterium | reverse complement strand
TGGATAATTCCTTACTGGTTGTAAGGGATATTAACCATAAATATATTGTAGTAGAGTAAGGAATAGACATAATAAAGAATATGTGTAATAATTATAGAGACAAAGATTTAAAGAGGTCAGATAGTTGAGTTAGAAGGGAGATCGCAGTGTTTCAAATAGTCTATTCAAAAAAAGCATTAAAATTTTTAAAGAAACAAGATATACCTACACGTAAAAGGATAGTAGCTGCAATTGATCATCTCCCCGCTGAAGGAGATATAAAAAAGCTTCAAGGAATGGATATCGTCTTCGAGTAGGTACTTTTAGAGTATTATTTGATGTGAATGGAATTATTATAGATATTATAGACATTGGAAATCGTGGGCAGATTTATAAAGGAGTGTGATTATATGTCTAATGTGAAAGAACGAATTTTAGGTGCGGTTACAATTATGAGTGAAAAAGATGCAGAAAAAGTCTGGAATTTAATTCAGAGTGCATTTGCGCTTAGTAATGCAGAGGAAGTAGTTCCAGATGAAGAAGAGCTTGCTGCAATGAAGGCATATGCCGCCGGAGATCCAGAATATGAGCCGTCTCTTTCTAGAGATAGAGTTATGAAAGAATTAGGAATATAATTATAGCAAGTCTCTTAAATAATGCAACCTCTTTACAGCGGTGATAAAATATAGTGTAGGAGATGAAAGCGGTATTAATACAAATCTCACGAGACACTATGCACATGCAGTACATGGGAAACATGCCGTTGATGCTGCTCCAATAAACACACCGGCCGGAACCACCGTTTTATCATCCATTCGGCTTAATGGAAGTCTGGTATATACTACGTATCAAGGCGGAACAACTGCACAGCGATTTCTGGAATATATGGAAAAACAGTTAATACCGAGTCTTGGGAAAGACGATGTTGTAATCATGGATAATATGCGCTCTCATCATGCCAAGATAGTAACGGAACTTTTGGACAAGGCTGGTATTTCATATCTGTATTTGCCACCATACAGTCCAGATTTAAATCCTATTGAAAAAATGTGGTCAAAAATGAAGTCCATTCTCAGGAAGAGGAAAATTCGTATTGCTGCTGAACTGTCAGAAGCTGTAAAATCGGCCTTAGAAACTGTAAGCACGAAGGATTGAAAGGGGTGGTTTCATGCATTCGGCATTTGCACTAATTAAGAGGATTGCTAAAGTATTGTTTGCACTATCTAAATACCATTGATTCCTGAACAGTAACAATTAACTCAAATGTCGAATTATATCGATAAAAGAAAAATGCAATTTTGAAGTGAAAGTAGTATAATATACGAAAGAGTTAATTACATATCAAAATGAAGATTAAAATGCAATGTGCAGCTTTGTGGAGTTATATATAGTGGTGGGAGCATGCAACAAGCTGTAAATGTGTTTATGCTTTATAAAAAAATGACAGGAGTTTTAGAGTACCATGAAATGTGAATTCAGTGAAACACAATTTATGTTTTCCTTTGTACATGAATTGCTAAATAAACAACAAGTCTCAAGTTTAAAATGGTTTGTACCTATGTTTCCAACACAACATGTAGAAAAAAAGTTGGGATATGATTTTAAAATTAATAATCCGGTGTATGCGATTTTTATACAATTTAAAGTTCCTGAAAAAATAATATCAACAAGAGCTTCGCATTGGTGGCAAATGAATGGAATACCTTATTATCAATTTTTGATAAGACCAGATGCATTGAGTCATCAACACAATACTTTAGTGGATTTGGCTCAGGTTTCGCATAATAATGTATATTATTGTTCGCCGGCATTTATTACAACAAGCGAGTATAATAGCTATTATTTAAATGAAAAAATCTTGCAAAATAGTATGTGTATATCTTGCAAAAGATTAATGAAAATTTCGGGATCAGATAGACACAGTATTTGTTATAGGCTAAAACCATTGCCTACATATAGTATGTTTTCTGAAGAATATCCAGGGAATGCTGGTGACTTCAATCAAATAGTGGAAGAAATTCAAAATTCTGTACCTTATAAAAATATTGAAGAAATGATTGAGGATATATGTATTCAGTTTGGATATGAATTGAGAAAATATGAAGGTATGGAAAGTGTTTTAATGGATATTGCCTGGGAATTATTTAATAAGAAAAAGATGGTACTTATGGTAGCAGGTAAATATAAGCCAATTTATTAAGGGATAACGTAGAAATTATAGAAAATAACTTAGATGATTTGTATTATTATCGATCTGATCATCAGTGGACACACGCACTCAGAGCTGAAAGAGGCAATTCAGCATGGGAACACATATATCGTATCATGTGGCGAATACGGAAGAAATCTGGGATCACTTTCCATGACACAGAAGCAGGACGGACGGTGGGAGCTGACATCCTATGAGCTTATTCCTGTTTCTGAGGAGGTAAAACCGGACCAGGCGACACAGGAACAGATCGATGCCCTGATGGATACGGTGGATAAGAATTATCTTGCCGATTTTGGCTATACAAGAGAAGAGGTTCTTGCTGAAAATGATGTTGAATTCAACAGTCTGGAAGAAATGGGCACGAAGCACGAAGAGTTGAATCTTGGTGATATCATGTCCGATGCATACATATATGCAGTGGAGAATTCCGAGTATTATGATGGTGATCCGGTTGATGTAGCCGTTGTTCCAAGCGGAACTGTAAGGGATACATACACAAAGGGTGATATTACAGTAGAGGATGTTTTTAATTCCTTCTCACTGGGAATCGGAAAGGATGGTGTTGCCGGATATCCGCTGATCAGTGCATATCTGACCGGAAAGGAGCTAAAGCTGGCAGCAGAGGTGGACGCTTCTTACAGATGGAGACGGAATTGCCAATGTGCCGGAATATTATGAGACAACGCATGGACGTAAGGTTGTGGAGGACAGCAGAAATATCATTGATCTGGTGAAGCAGCCGAATAAGTTTTCAGCGATGATCGCAGGTGTTTGTCTGATCTTTGTTGTGATCATTGTGCTTGTGGTATTTCTGATCCGAAGGATGATCCGCAGGATCAGAGTAAGAAAAGAAAAGAGAAATTCGAAATAAATATATGGCTGTGCAGAAAGCTGTCGCTTAAGCGGTTGATAGATCGCAAAGTGGCAGCTTTTATTTGTGGCAGCGTTACTGTCCAGCTAACCTCTGAATAGTAACCGTCTGCGGACACCTTTTTTCAGTGGTTTTGTTAAGACTTCACAACCATAACAAAGTGTGATAGGATTTATATATCTTGCGACTGAAAGATATGTTTCAGGATAATCCGGTGGATATATGTAAGCTAATACTGTTTAAGAAGTGGAATAAAGGGGATGAGAAGAAATGACGGAAACTGAGAAGAGAGAAGAAATACTTGATACATTACAGAGAAATCCGGATCCGGAACATCTGTGGGAATGTATTATTGCTTTTCAGGATTATCATTTTGAGACAATTTCCGGTTTGCCGTTTACCTATCAGCTGAAAAGAGGAAGAAACGGGGAATTAACAAAAGAACTATGGATCGACCGCAGAAAAAACAGCAAGAGTCTGGCATGGAGTTCCGTTTTAAAAGCATTCGAAAAGACGGAAGGCAAACCCGTGGTGTCCCGGCCCAAAGCGCTGGGAGATATCAGGGGTGTATCCTATCTGTATGGAATATTTTATAAGTTTGGGTTGATAGATATCCCGGATGATTTGTTGAAAAAGTATCAAAAATAGCGGATTTTATGCGAAAATCGACAAAAATTACATTTACGCATTGTGAAATATGTGCTATACTAAGACCTGAATAATTCATGACGGTAAAGCGTAAGATTATATTTACTTTTGTGTCAGAAAATACTTGAGGAGAGAGGTTATGGAAAAAGCAGTGAAGAACCTTCAGAATAATAAGAAGTCATCAGATGTCGTGGTTCAGCCGACACAGAATCCGAATGATGTCATTGATCTGAAAGAATTATTCTGGGTTTTGGTTGGCAGATGGAAGATGATATTTCTGGCTATGCTCATCGGGGCGTTGCTGGCAGGATTATATCATACTTTTCTTGTGAAGCCATCTTATCAGGCGGATGCATCCATTTTTATCACAAGTGACGAGTCTGTAATATCGGTGGCAGGTCTTCAGGTTAGTTCGGAACTGACAGCTGATTATACAAGAATTGTAAAAAGCCGTAATGTTCTGAAGCAGGTAATCAAAGATCTGGATCTGGATATGAATTACAAACAGCTTGGAGAACTGGTCAACATTACAAATCCGGATGATTCCCATATTATTACGATCACGGTAACCTGTGGTGATATTGAATTGTGCAGAGATATTGCGAATTCATTGTTAAATATCGGAATCGACCGTATTTATCAGGTGATCAGAAACAGCGAACCGACTGTAATTGATTATTCAGAAGCCCAGGCTGTGGAGCAGGTCAGCAAAGGTCTTGGAAAGACTGTAATGATGGGTGCAATGTTTGGAATCGTACTTGCATGCGGATTGATCATTGTAAGATTCCTGACAGATACAACACTGAAAACAGAGGATGACATCAGAAAGAACCTTCATATGCCGGTGCTTTCTGTAATTCCTTATTACGAGGGGAAGAAAGAGTAAGCAATGAATACAGATGACAGGATGAGAGAACTGTTCGACGATCTGGTTCGGGAGAACAGACCGATGGGACAGCAGAAAGAGATTATTAAACCGAAGATACCCAAGGTACCTTTTGCTGTGGAAGAAGCAGTCAATATTCTCAGAGGTAACATACAGCTCAGTGGCAACAATATTAAGACTGTTGCCATTACCAGCGCTCTTGCTCACGAGGGCAAATCTTCAATAGCATTTCGTTTGGCGAAGAGCATGGCCAGTCTGGAGAAAAGAGTGTTGTATCTGGATGCGGATATCCGTAATTCTAGTACTTCAATAAGGTACGATATTCCAGGTGAAAAAGTAGGACTTAGTGAGTACCTTTGCGGCAATGCTACAAAAGAGAAGATTATCTTTCATACAGATGATCCCTGGATGGACATCTTGTTTACAGGAGCTGTGGCTCCGAACCCAAGTGCTCTTGTTTCGGGTCCGCTGTTTAAAGAACTGATTGCATTTGCCAGAAGCGTCTATGATTATATTATTGTGGATACACCTCCGCTTAATCTTGTAATTGACGGACTTCTGATTGCGAAAAACTGTGATGGAACTGTTCTTGTTGTTGAGAGTGGGCTTACAGAACGTGCACAGGCAGATAAGGCAGCACGGCAGATGGAATATGCAGGGATTCGGGTTCTGGGAGCTGTGTTGAATAAGGCACAGGTTTCCAGAGGACGTTATGGTTATGGCTATGGTTACGGATATGGCTATGGATATGGTTATGGCGAGAAACGTAATTCAGAAAGCAGTGCAAAACGTGGAAAGAAGAAGTAGGCATCAACAGGGAAGAAGACGGAAACCATGCAGGAATCAGGTTGTGATAAGTATCCTGGTAAGTGTTTGTATATTAGCTGTGGCAGGGATTTTTATTTATAAAGAAATGCAGAGTCAGAAAGCTATGCAGATATCAGCAGGTAATTCCCACAATGTAGGCAGTGGATTTCGAAATATCACATATAATGGTGAGAAATATGAATATAACAACCGGATAACGACTATTCTGTATGCCGGCGTTGATTCCGATGGAAAGATGGAAGCTACATCACAGTATGGTGATAAGGCAAGAGCAGACAGCGTTAATCTGGTGGTCATGGATGAGAAAAAAAAGAAAATGACCATTGTTTCCATAAACAGAGATACCATGACACAGATTCGAAGATATAGTATGAGTGGAAATGATCAGGGATTATACACTACACATCTTGGCTATGCTTATACATATGGAGATGGTGGCGATGTAAGCTGTGAGAGTTTATGCGAGGCGGTTTCACTTCTGTTCGGTGAGATTCCGATCAACCGTTATATTGTAACAAATCAGGATTCTATGCCGTATATTAATAATCTTGTAGATGGTGTGACAGTCACTGTTCCGAATAATGATCTTTCGGATCAGTATCCGGAGTTTTATGAGGGAAATCAGGTTACTTTGGATGACAGTAATATCCGCGATTTTCTTCAGCATCGAGATATAGATAAAGAGTTCAGCAATGAGGGACGTATAGAACGTCAGAAAGCCTATATGTCTGCATATGTTGATAAGATCAAATCTCTGGACAAGAGTAAGCTGGAGGATACATGGAATTCGTTGGATTCCATGAAAGATTATCTTCAGACGAATATCACCAGAAATCAGTATCTGAAATTTATCAAGCTGATCAGAAAAGTTGATTTCTTGGATGAGGATATTATTCAGCTCTCAGGTTCTGATCAGGAGGGAGAAATTCATGATGAGTTTTATCCCGATGAAACTGAATTAAAAAAGCTGATCATTCAGCTTTTTTATGAAAAAGTGTAAATAATCCTATGTATAAAAAAGAGGAGGAATTATTATGAAACGGAAAATGTTATTGGCTCTGATTGCAGCAATGACTGTCAGCATGTCTGTTCCGGTATTGGCAGATCCAAGTATCGGCCAGTATGTTGAGAAAACAACAAAAAATACAACAGGAACTAGTGAAAACCAGAAACTGGTTGTAGAGAATCTGGATACCAGTATTATTCAGAATGAAACAGCAAAATCAGCTATTGATAAGTTTTCTAAATCTAATGAGAAGAATAAACTGGAAAAACTTCTTGTAGATCTTGGAGTAGATACAACGAAACCGGTGCCAACAGATAATGGAGGCACTGCTTCTCCTGTTTACTATGAGCCTGCAACACCTGCTTTTAATCTTGCAATATCTGAAACTGATAAACTTAAGTATGAGCTGACTGGTTCTGTTACAACAACTCTTACAGTTGAGTCACTGAAAGACAAAGACAAAGATAATATCCTGATCATGGTTACTGATGCTGATGGAAAAGTTCATTATATTACTCCTGATGCTCTTGATCCTAAAACAGGAGATCTTACAGTAACATTTACAGCTCTTGGTAGTGTCGTAATTCTTGAGAAAGCGCCGATTGTATCAAAGAATTTAGAGTCAGATAAGTATGAAAATGAGAAGGTTAAGGCGGCTGCTGAGCAGTTTAAATCTGCGGAAGAGGGAACTGCTGTATCTGACATTTTTGCAGCCGCCGGTGAAGGTACAACTGTTAAAGATCAGAATGGTGAGGATGTAGACATTTCTCAGTATAAAACATGCGGAAGTCTGGTAGAAGTTGCCATGAAACTTGGTGATGAGTATTTTACAAATGCAGAGTGCCAGTTTGAAGGTACTGTTCAGATGGATCTTGAACAGGTAGATTATAAAGCACTTCTGAAGAGTGCAGGTATTGATGAGAATACATCTGATGAGGATCTTCTTAATGTAGAAGAATTTGAAGCGCCAGATTATGTACTTGCACAGCTGAACGCAGTAAGCGGTGAAGCATCTGTATCTACAGGTCTTAAGTTTGGCTTTGAGAAAGTTGAAGGATCTGACAGTCCTGTTCTTGTAATTAAAGGCACATTTAATGGCCTTGGACCTGCTGCACTTGCTTCCAAAGCAGAATAACAGAAACTAAAGGATGGGATATTAGATGTCAAATCACAGACACAGAAGAAGCTTTTTTTCGACCTTTGGTTACTATGTCATAGTAATTGCCATTGTGGTCTGCCTTGTGTTCATTGTAAAGCATAATCGTTCACAGCAGGCAGAACGTGATGCATATAAAGAAGAACTTTCCAAGAATGAAACAGAAGAAGATCTTGGAGATATCAGCATAACAATACCGACTGATGCGCCGGATAATGCAGCTGGAAAAGATACGACCTCTTCCAGTGATAAGTCTTCAAATACTGATTCAGCAGATTCTGGATCAGATTCAGAAAAGTGAGAATAAGATATGAATGAAAGCAGTTTTGCAGTACTTTAAACAGGGTATTGCAAAACTGCTTTTTGTTTGGAATATATAAATCAGTCTTTGGAATTTTTTTTATTTCTGTAATAATATTTTGTTGTAATCTGGGAATTGATGTGGCATAATAAATGGGAAAATGTTAAAAATAAGAAAAATCCAGATTAAGAAAATGCAAAATCGTATTTTCGGGAGAACACTGCTTCTGCCGCGAGGTGGCAGGATGCGAGTATGACAAAGGAGAAAATTATGGCAATTTTTTCAATGATCTTATCTTTGTTATGTGGAGTATCATTATTTCTTTTTGGAATGTCCCTGATGGGCGATGGTCTGAAGCTGGCAGCCGGCAATAAGCTGGAAGCTTTTCTGTATAAGATGACCAATACTCCGCTTAAGGGGGTTGCACTTGGTACTGGTGTTACCAGTGTGATCCAGTCGTCTTCTGCGACGACGGTTATGGTGATCGGTTTCGTAAACTCCGGTATGATGAAGCTGAAACAGGCAATCGGTATTATCATGGGAGCTAATATCGGAACCAGTATCACAGGTTGGATCTTATGTCTTTCTTATATTGAAGGATCCAATGGAATCGCAAGTATTCTTTCCACAGCAACAATCTCAGCTGTTGTGGCTGTAGTTGGTATTATTTTCCGCATGTTCTGTAAGCGAACCTTACATAAGAATATTGGAAATATCATGCTTGGTTTTGCCATTCTGATGACCGGAATGCAGATGATGAGCGGTGCGGTTTCTCCGCTGCGTGAGAGTCCTGTATTTATCAAGATGCTTACGATGTTTTCCAACCCGATCGCCGGTATTCTTGTTGGTATTGCTTTTACAGCTGTACTTCAGAGTGCTTCTGCGACAGTCGGTGTGCTGCAGGCGCTTTCTGTAACAGGAATCCTGACATTTGCCAGTGCATTTCCGATTGTTCTTGGTATTGGTGTTGGTGCTGCATGTCCGGTTCTGATCTCAGCGATCGGAGCTAATAAGAATGGTAAAAGAACAGCACTTGTATATCTGATCAATGACCTTTTCGGATTGATTCTGTGGTCAGTAGTCTTTTATACAGCTAATGCGATCGTACATTTTACATTTATGGATATGACCATGACACCGGTAGCGATTGCTCTCTTAAATACAGTATTCCGTGTGGCTACGGTTATTGTGCTGTTTCCGTTTATCCCGAAGGTCGAGAAGCTGGTATGCTGGCTTGTTAAAGATAACCAGGAAGATTTGGAGGATGAGGCTGATTTTGATCTTCTTGAGGAGCGTCTTCTTAATTATCCTGCTCTTGCGATCGCGCAGTGTCACCGTGTGATGAACGGTATGTCCAAGAAGCTTCGCAAAAATGTCAACAGGGCGATGAATCTTCTGAATGATTATCAGCAGGATAAATATGATAAGGTTCAGCGTAAGGAAGATCTGATCGATAAATATGAGAGCCGTCTTGGCGAGTATCTGATCCAGCTTACAAAGCGTGAGATGAATACTGCTCAGACAAGACAGGCTTCCCTGTATCTGCATACGATCAATGACTTTGAGCGTATTGGAGATCATGCTTCTTATATTGCTCATATGTCCAGCGAGATGCACGATAATCATACGAATTTTTCACAGGAAGCCTGGGATGAGCTGAATGTTGTTATGGAGGCAGTTCGTGAGGATATCAATATAACCTGCAATGCTTTCATGAAAGACGATAAAGAAATGGCACAGAGAGTAGCACCTCTCGGAGCTGTGATCACAGGACTTTGTGATGTACTGAAGATGCGTCATGCAGAGCGACTGAGCCAGGGCAAATGTGGACTGGAAGAGGGAACGGTATTTAGTGATATCCTCAACAGTTTCTGTCGTATCGCAACTCACTGTGCAAGTGCTATGGTGGCACTTATGAAAAGCGGAGAGACAGGATCTGATCTTCATATTCACGATTCCAAGATCTATCCCACAAACAGTGCGGACTACTACCAGTATTTCAAGGAATACGGACAGAAATATGATATTGGAAATCAGGAAGGCCATATGCTCAGCATGGAGCCGGAAGAAGTAGAATAAGAAATGAAAAAGAAGGGGCTGATTATGGACAGTCTCTTCTTTTTTACTGTCACACAACAAAAAAAAGAGATACCTTTAAGAGGTACCTCGTTGTACTGAGATGATTATAGTTCAGAGAACAAAATATGTCAAGCCAGGTGGAAACATATAACACCTGGCTTTCTTTTGCAAAGAGATTCTGTTACAATAGCAGGATGAAAACAAGAAGACAGAACAGGAGAAAAATAACCATGTCAAATATCATAGAAATCACAGATTTTAACGCTCCGGAGCTGGATGTGTATGCCAGGATCTCGGAGATACAGCTTTTGAATCGGGCAGAACCGGAGAAGGGGATCTTTATTGCGGAGAGTCCGAAGGTTATTGAGAGAGCGTTGGATTCCGGGTGCCAGCCGATTTCTTTTCTGGTGGAACATAAACATGTTGAGGGCGAGGCAAAAGAACTGATCCGTCGTTGTGGAGACATTCCGGTTTATACGGCAGAATTTGAGGTTTTGACGCAGCTGACCGGATTCAAGCTGACAAGAGGAATGCTCTGTGCAATGCGTCGGCCGGCGCTTCCTGATATAGTCGATGTGTGCAAAAATGCCAGCAGGATCGCAGTTCTGGAAAATGTGGTAAATCCTACTAATGTAGGCGCGATCTTTCGTTCTGCTGCGGCTCTTGGGATGGATGCGGTGCTGCTGACACCGGGGTGCAGCAATCCACTGTACCGCCGTGCGATCCGTGTCAGTATGGGAACCGTATTCCAGATACCATGGACTTTTTTTGATGAAAAAACGGAGTGGAAAACGGAAGGAATCCGGTCTCTGAAAGCGATGGGATTTAAGACGGCAGCCATGGCTCTTAGAGAGGATTCCTTTGATATTGATGATCCTCATCTGATGGCAGAAGAAAAACTGGCAGTAGTTCTTGGGACAGAGGGGGATGGCCTTGCTTCGGAGACCATTGCGGACTGTGATTATACAGTATGTATTCCAATGGCACACGGCGTGGATTCACTGAATGTGGCGGCAGCCAGTGCAGTTGCATTTTGGCAGATGGGAAAACGGTGAACATTTAAGAGATTTCCCGTTTTTTATGATCTTGCATTTCGGTTTTCTTCTTCCATATCCATCAGATGAAAAGAAAGCAGCAGATACAGGATCTCGTTTCTGTCTGTAAGATCTGAATCCAGAAAAGCTTTGATCTTATCCAGACGATAAAGAAGAGTACTTCTGTGGATAAATAAAGCGCTGGCAGTATGAGAAATGTTCTGGTTGTGCTCCAGAAAACAACGCAGTGTTTCATAGAGATGAGATTGCTTTGCCTCATCCTTATATTTCATTGACAGAAGCTTTTCGTGACAGACCATGTAAGCAGGAAGCTTTCTGGTAGCCTGTTCCAGAATATAGGGCAGAGCGATGGAGTCAAAATAGTGGATACTTTCTGCGGGATTTTTGCGTTTTCCAACCTGCAGGGTAACAGAAGCCTGCGTGTATTGCCGGTGGAAATTGAAATGTCCAAGCATCTTCCGGCTGTATCCGGCGCTTAACATGCTGCTTTTGATAAAACCCTCGATCTTATCGGAAATCTCATGGATAGTCAGAGTGCAGAGATCCAGATTGATAAAAAGCACAGCATTGCCTTTGTGCTCCGTGGCACAGGTGGCGGGAATTGTATTTTCCAGATAGTTACAGATGGCATTAAGGGTCAGATTTTTCTGGTCGATCAGTCCGGTCTGGATCAGGATGCATTGATACATATGGGAAGAAAGCCATCCCGCATTTGTCAGCTGCTGACTGATTTTTACATAATCAGCTCCGGGATCTGTCAGAATGGACATAAAAATCTGATGAAGAGGAAAAGCTTTATCCCGGCTGTGCATGATACCTGTGGAAAGTGCATGGGATACCATCTGGGAAAGGTACTCCAGAACAAAACCAAACGTATCATCCAGGGGAACCTCACCTTCGGAAAACATCAGCCTGTATACTGCTTTATCATTATTGGAGATATTTACGCAAAGAGAAGGAGCAGTAAGGCCATTTCCCGGATAATAAAAATATCCGGTTTTACAAAAAGCCTCTTCGTAATGAGGATCCTGCTTCAGGCTGTCCACAATAGCCCAGGAATTTTCAGTGGAACCCAAAACAGAATTGGAAAGATCACTTAGATTCCAGTCTCTGGAGGCAATGATAGTAAAATCCATACCGATCAGCATCATTGGATTGGGAATAATGGAAGCTGTAAGATCCAGAAGTTCCTGGATAGAAGCATTCCGGAGACGGGAATCCATCAGGGACTGATTCCACTGATCATAGAGGATAAAAATATCCTGAATTCTGTTAAAGACAATATTGACCGGAATATCTTCAGGGATGATACACATGTTTGGCTGAGTTAATTCGTAGTTCTGATAGATTTTTCCAATCATCAGGAACAGAATATTTTTGGGATGATGAAAAGTGAGCTGAAAATCTGGATCTGTGATAAGGTAAACACGCCCATCCTGAAGAGGTGTGTTCTTTTCAAAGCAGGAAGGGCAGGAAAGGGTGGGGAATGTATCCAGCCTAGATGTATGCAGGGGAAAAGATTTCTGTAAATGATAGCAGATGAGTTTTGCACTGAGTTTCAAGGAAAATCCTCCTTCCTATATTTTGTAGGAAAAAACAGGAATAATAGCCATATTATGTGGAATTGTGATTCTTTTGATTTACAGTATAATAGAATCATAAGGAAAAAACAAGTGCAGAAACAAGCCTTTTATATTGGGGTGTGGCAAAACAAGTGCGGAAAAAAGAGCAGGGCTGTATGTCTGTTAATGATCTTCCGAAGCTGATCAAAGAATATGGAAAAGATATCACATTTATTAATAAGAAGTAAATAGAATAACAAAGGTCGGAAAAGCCTGCAAAACCCAGCAGAAAAGTGCTTTTCCGGCCTTTTTTTGTGAAATTCAGGAAAAAATAAATTTGTAAAGCAAAAACCCTTGACAGGTGTGTCGGAATCGTGTATGATAGCCAAGGTGATTACAGATGGAGAAATTTGTAGAGCAGACATTTTTATTTGATTTTTATGGAGAGCTTCTGACAGAGAGGCAGCGGCAGGTGTACACCAGTGTGGTATTTGAGGACTATTCCTTAAGTGAGGTTGCTGAGGAACTTGGCATCAGCAGACAGGGTGTACATGATATGATCAGACGGTGCAATCGGACGTTGGAAGAATATGAAGAGAAGCTTCATCTGGTCGAGAAATTCCTGAACATCCGCAGTCAGGTCATAAAGATCCATGAACTGGCTGACAAGTACCACGCCGAAGATATTGCGGCGATTTCCAATGTGATATTAGAGGAGTTATGATCAATGGCATTTGAGAGTTTAACAGATAAACTGCAGAATGTATTTAAGAAGCTGAAGGGCAAGGGCCGTCTCACAGAGGCTGATGTCAAGGTAGCACTGAAGGAAGTTAAGATGGCGCTTCTGGAAGCGGATGTTAACTTTAAGGTCGTTAAGCAGTTTACGAAATCCGTTCAGGAAAAGGCTATCGGACAGGATGTTATGAATGGTCTGAATCCGGGACAGATGGTGATCAAGATCGTAAATGATGAGCTGGTCAACCTGATGGGAAGTGAGACAACAGAGCTTCCGATCAAACCGGGAATGGATCTTACCGTTCTTATGATGGTCGGTCTTCAGGGTGCAGGTAAGACAACGACGGTTGCCAAGCTGGCAGGCAAACTGAAATCCAAGGGAAAGAGACCACTGCTTGTGGCCTGTGATGTTTACCGTCCGGCAGCGATCACACAGTTGCAGGTAAACGGTGAGAAACAGGGCGTCGAGGTCTTTTCCATGGGAGATAAGCAGAATCCCGTGGATATTGCAAAAGCAGCTATCGAGCATGCGAAATCCAATCAGCAGAATGTTGTGCTCATCGATACAGCAGGACGTCTTCACATTGATGAGGATATGATGCAGGAGCTTGAGGATATCAAAGCGAATGTGAATGTAGATGCTACAGTGCTTGTAGTTGATGCCATGACAGGACAGGATGCAGTAAATGTGGCGCAGAACTTTTCTGATAAAGTCGGCATTGATGGTGTGATCCTGACTAAGATGGACGGTGATACACGAGGCGGCGCTGCGCTTTCCATTAAAGCCGTGACCGGCAAACCGATCTTCTATGTTGGTATGGGAGAGAAGCTTTCAGATCTGGAACAGTTTTATCCGGAACGTATGGCTTCCAGAATCCTTGGAATGGGCGATGTAATGAGTCTGATCGAGAAGGTGGAAGCATCTGTGGATCAGGAACAGGCTCAGGAGATGCAAAAGAAGCTGAAGAAAATGGACTTCGACTTCAATGATTATCTTACCAGCATGGAGCAGATGAACAAGATGGGTGGTATTTCTAGTATCCTGAACATGCTTCCTGGAATGGGCGGTAAGATGAAGGATATCGAGGGTATGATCGATGAGAAGGCTATGGACCGTACCAAGTCCATCATTCTTTCCATGACACCTCAGGAGAGAAGTAACCCCAACATTTTGAACATCTCACGCAAGAACCGTATCGCCAGAGGCGCCGGAGTGGATATTACAGAAGTAAATCGTCTTGTGAAGCAGTTTGAGCAGAGCAAGAAGATGATGAAACAGATGCCGGGATTAACAGGCGGCAAGATGAACATGGGAAAAAGAGGCGGCTTTAAGCTTCCCTTTTAATAAATAACAATAAATTTTCAGAAAGATAATTGGAGGAAAACAAAAATGGCAGTTAAGATCAGATTAAGAAGAATGGGACAGAAGAAAGCACCTTTCTATAGAATCGTAGTAGCAGATTCCCGCTGCAAACGTGACGGAAGATGCATCGCAGAGATCGGAACATATGATCCGAATCTTGATCCAAGCGTATACAAAATCGATGAAGAGGCAGCTAAAAAATGGCTTGCAGCTGGTGCTCAGCCTACAGAGGTAGTTGCTAAGCTTCTTAAACTTGCCGGAATCGAGAAATAATACCTGACAGATTTGGATCTGTGGCCTCAATGGGGCAGGAGCAAGGAGGTATGTAATGAAACAACTTGTAGAAGTAATTGCAAAATCTCTTGTTGAAAATCCGGATGAAGTAGTCGTTACTGAGACTGAAAAAGACGACGCGATTGTTGTTGAACTGAAGGTCGGACCAGCCGATATGGGTAAGGTTATCGGAAGACAGGGCAGAATTGCCAAGGCAATCCGTACTGTTGTGAAAGCGGCTTCTTCAAAAAGCAGCAAAAAAGTGATTGTAGATATTCTGCAATGAAAAAGAGACAGGAGCTGTGGATTCCATGGCTCCTGTTTTTACTCTGAAAGGGAGCAAAAATGGAAGATTTATTAAAGGTAGGAGTTATTACAACGACCCATGGCGTCCGTGGTGAAGTAAAAGTTTTTCCGACAACGGATGACGCAGAGCGTTTTCTTGATATTGAATATGTGCTTCTGGATACAGGAAAAGAGCTTCGCAGACTGAATATTCAGAATGTAAAGTTTTTTAAAAATCTTGCGATCCTGAAGTTTGAAGGCATTGACAACATCAATGATATTGAAATGTATAAGGGCCGTGAGCTTTGGATCCCACGTGAAGAGGCACAGGAGCTTGGCGAGGACGAATATTATGTGGCGGATCTCATCGGAATGGAGGTACTTCTGGAGAATGGGGAGAAATTCGGAGTGCTCCGTGATGTGATGGAGACCGGCGCCAATGATGTTTATATTGTAGATCGTGTGGATGGCGAGGAAATCCTGCTTCCTGCGATCCATGACTGTGTTCTTGATGTGGATGTGGAAAAAAATACCATGACTGTACATTTGATGAAAGGGCTTGTTTAAATGAATTATCATGTACTTACATTATTTCCGGAAATGATCGAGAACGGAATGAACACAAGTATTACAGGCCGTGCCATTACAAAGGGACTGTTATCCCTGGAAGCGATCAATATACGGGATTTTGCATTCAATAAGCACCAGAAGGTAGATGATTATCCTTATGGCGGCGGAGCCGGAATGCTGATGCAGGCGGAGCCGGTATATCTGTCTTATGAATCCATTGCAGAACGTATTGGAAGGAAACCCCGCGTGATCTTTCTGACTCCTCAGGGAAAAACCTTCAATCAGGATATGGCAAAAGAGTTTGCTCTTGAAGAAGACCTGGTTTTCCTCTGTGGTCATTATGAGGGAATTGATGAGCGTGTTCTGGAAGAAATCGTAACAGACTATGTTTCCATTGGTGATTATGTACTTACCGGAGGAGAACTTCCGGCTATGGTCATGATGGATTCTATTTCCAGAATGGTACCAGGTGTTCTGAATAATCAGGAATCCGGTGAGACGGAATCCTTTTCCGGGAATCTTCTGGAGTATCCCCAGTACAGCCGCCCGGAGGAATGGCATGGCAAAAAGGTTCCGGAGGTGCTGCTTTCCGGACACCATGCCAATGTGGATAAATGGAGAAGAGAGCAGTCTATCATCCGTACAGCCAAATGGAGGCCGGATCTTTTACCAAAAGCTGATCTGACCAACAAAGAGTGGAACGAGATCCGCAGGCTTCGCAAACAGTGGAAAGAGGAAGTGGAAAAATAATTATGAAAACATCAGATTTTTATTATGATCTGCCGCAGGAACTGATCGCTCAGGATCCGCTGGAGGACAGAAGTTCTTCCAGACTGATGCACCTGTCCCTGAAAGATGGAAGTATCGAACATCGTCATTTTACCGATATACTGGATTACCTGCATAAGGGAGACTGTCTTGTGATCAATGATACCAAGGTTATCCCGGCACGTCTTTATGGTCACAAGGAAGAAACTGGAGCGCTGATCGAGATCCTGCTTCTAAAACGCCGCGAAAATGATATCTGGGAGTGTCTTGTAAAGCCGGGAAAAAAAGCACGTCCCGGTGCAAAGATCACTTTTGGTGACGGTATCCTGAAGGGTGAAATCATTGATATTGTAGATGAGGGAAACCGTCTGATCCAGTTCCATTATGAGGGGATTTTCGAAGAGATCCTGGATCAGCTGGGAGAAATGCCGTTGCCGCCGTATATTACCCACAAGCTGAAGGATAAGAACCGTTATCAGACTGTATATGCAAAGAATGAGGGATCTGCTGCCGCACCTACCGCAGGACTTCACTTCACGCCGGAGCTTCTTGAGAAAGTAAAGGAGAAGGGTGTGAATATTGCACATGTAACTTTACATGTAGGTCTCGGAACCTTCCGCCCGGTAAAGGTAGATGATGTAGAAAAGCATCATATGCACTCGGAGTTTTATATTGTGGAAGAAGATCAGGCAAAATTGATCAATGATACAAAGAAAAATGGCGGAAGAGTGATTTCTGTGGGAACTACCAGCTGCCGTACCCTGGAGTCCGCAGCCGGAGAGGATGGAATCGTGAAGGCCGGAAGCGGATGGACAGAGATCTTTATCTATCCTGGATATAAATTCAAGGCAATTGACGGACTGATCACGAACTTTCATTTACCGGAATCAACATTGTTGATGCTGGTTTCTGCCTTAGCAGGAAAAGAGCACATAATGGCTGCTTATGAGGAGGCTGTGAAGGAGAGATATCGTTTCTTCAGTTTTGGCGATGCGATGATGATCGAATAAAAAAGTATATACAAATCGTAAAATTACAAAAACCGGAAAAGTTCTGAATACGAGCTTTCCCGGTTTCTTTTTATTTTATAACTTTATAAGATTTTTATAGGGCTATTCTTCACTGTCGTCGGTGAAATCAGAATCATCTCCATAATCGGAATTATCATCTGAGTAATCTGTTCCGTCCGAAACATCTGCACTGCCGGAAGAGCCGCTATCTGTGCTGTCAGTAGAATTGCTGTCGGAACTGTCGGTACTTCCTGTTGTACTGGAAGAAGCAGAAGAATCAGCTGCCGGAATTGCTGCGCTTCGTTCCTGGATCTTCGCCTTGATACGGGTAGCCTCATCACCGGTAGCAGGAGTTGGCTGATAGTTGTTATATCCATCAGCAGAGGAAATAGAACAGGGAATGATATTGGTCACGTTATCAGCCTGTACGCCTTCTGAGGTGACAGTGAAGGTCTGCTGGAAGATCATGGTGTCCATATCACTTGGAGAACTGTTTCCTCCAAAACAGAAATTGCCAAGACTGTAGACGATGTTTTTTCCTTTATAGGTTTCGATTCCCTGGAGTACATGCGGATGATGGCCACATACCAGATCTGCACCTTCATCGATAGCAAGACGGCCAAGGGTCATCTGATTGGTATCGGGAACTGTTTCGGTCTCATTGCCCCAGTGGAAGATCACAACTATAAGCTCTGCTCCATCTGCTTTGACCTTTGCGATATTATCTTTCAGCTGCTGTTCGCGTCCAAGATGATCCTTCAGCTCATAAATTCCGACAAGGCCAACTTTGATCCCCTTGATGTCCATAACCGCAGTATCATCATAACCGAAGTGTGTAATGCCTGCATTATCCAGAGCAGTCAGAGTATCCGTGTAGCTCTGCTCTCCGTAATCATGGCTGTGATTGTTTGCAGTGTTTACGGCTTCAACGGAACCGCTGGTGAGTATCTGAGCATATTCGGCAGGTGCTTTAAATGCAAAGGTTTTATCTTCTCTGGCATCGGAATCGGTGAGGGTTCCTTCAAAATTGGCAATTGTCAGGTCATCTGCCTCAAAGATGCTTTTTACATTTTTAAAGAAATAATCTTTGCCGTTGTTATCGTAGCATGCGTTCAGACTTGTGTCATAATCAAAGGTCTCATCGGTACCCAACGTGCAGTCCCCGACTACGCTGAGCGTCAGTGAAACGGGATCTTTCACAGCAGCAGCTTCTTCTTTTGCCTTTTTTGCGGCCTCCTCTTCCTGGGCCTTTTGCAAAGCGGCGGCTTCTGCAGCTTTCCGGGAAGAAATGCATGCACGTGCGGAAAAAATGATCACAAGAATAAGTATGATCAGGATCCCGCCAGCTGCAAGAAACATTTTCTGACGGCGTACCTGGTAATATCTGGATTTTTTGCTGATGTCATTCCTGCGAGTCCCAGTGGAATGTGAACGGGAATTACGGGATGCAGAACCAGAATGTTTCCGCCGTGCTTCTCGTGCTTTGGCGGCTTCTCTGCGTGCCTGCTCCGGATCATGGCCATGAGGCGGCCGCCTTCGATTGTCGTTTGCCATTCTTTCTCTCCTTCATATGTAAAGATATCTTTATTATAGAAAGAATGGTAAGTATTGTAAAGAAAGAATCGTGGACTTTTCAGAAAAAGAAGTTTTTGATATAATAGTTAGGCCAAAAGGCAGAAATATAAACTACAGGGAGATGGTGCTGATATGGTATTATATATCGGAAATCATACAAGTTCGTCCAAAGGCTATGCGGCCATGGGGCGTCAGATGCTGAAAAACGGCGGAAATACCTTTGCTTTTTTTACCCGCAATCCCAGAGGAGGCAAGGCAAAAGAGATTGATCCTGCAGATGTGGAAAGATTTCTGGAGCTTTCCAGGGAAAATCATTTTGGAAAGCTGGTGGCACATGCACCGTATACCATGAATGCCTGTGCCGCAAAAGAAAATCTGAGAGATTTTGCAAGAGAGATCATGGCAGATGATCTGAAACGTATGGAATATACACCGGGAAATTATTATAATTTTCACCCGGGCAGTCATGTAGGGCAGGGAACTGAGACGGGAATTACCAAAATTGCGGAAATCCTCAATGATGTCCTTACAGAAGAACAGAGTACGACCGTCCTTCTGGAAACTATGTCCGGCAAGGGTTCAGAAGTAGGAGCAACGTTTCAGGAGCTTCGTGATATCATTGACAGGGTGGAAAAAAATAATAAACTGGGTGTCTGCCTGGATACCTGTCATGTATGGGATGGCGGTTATGATATTGTCCATGATCTGGATGGTGTTCTTGATGAGTTTGACCGGGTGATCGGCCTTTCCAGATTGAAGGCTGTTCATCTTAATGACAGTATAAACGGACTGGGCAGTCATAAGGATCGTCATGCAAAGATCGGTGAAGGTCAGATCGGCCTGGATGCACTTGTGAATGTGGTGTGCCATCCGGCTCTTGAGGGAATTCCCTTTATTCTGGAGACACCAAATGATGATGAAGGATGGAAAAGAGAAATTTCACTTTTACGAGAACGATATTCCATGAAAGGAGATTGATCCATGAAAAAGTTCAGATATTTTATCCTGGTGCTTGCAGGGGTGGCAGCGATGATGCTGGGAGGATGCAAAGATAAGGAAAAATATGATGAATCCGCTTTTCAGGATGACCTGGAACCTTTGAGTGAAGATGAAGTGGAGGCCATGGACCAGAATGGTGACGATGAGATGGCAGTAGCTGATGAAAGCGACCTGGAGCAACTGCAGGATTCTGAAAATGCTGCAGGAGCAGGAGATACAGATGGGTCCGATTCATCGGATGCAGCAGACTCGCAGAGCGAAAAGAAACTGGATGAAAATGGCATTTATACGGATAAAGATGAAGTGGCCCAGTATATTTATGAGTATGGCCATGTACCCTCCAATCTGACTGCTACAGACTATGATAATGCAGACAGTATGCTTCCGGTAGAGGAGGGCGTAACCTATCAGCAGTGCAGCCTTGATGATGCAGGGAAACAGAAGCTGATCTTCACTCAGGATGCAAAGCGCATTTATTACACAGACGATGACGGACAGTCTTTTGACGAGATCTATTAAAATCAAAAGAACAAAATAAGACCCCCGGATACAGATAAACGATCAGTATCCGGGGGCTTTTGCATGTCAGGGCTGAGACTGATCAGTGGACCAGATTTTTCATTTCAGCTCCATCCATAAAAGTTTTTGCGTTTTCCAGGGTTGTCTCCGCAATATTGGTCAGTGCTTCTACCGTAAAGAATCCCTGATGTGAGGTCATGGTCACATTTGGGAAGGACAGAAGACGCTGGATCGTGGAAGTAGGAAGAATGCTGCTTGACATGTCTTCATATACATATGCAGATTCTTCTTCGTAAACATCCAGACCAACGGCGAAGAATTTGTGATCACGGATACCTGCGATCAGGTCATCGGTTTTGATCAGTCCGCCTCTGGAGGTATTTACAAGGATCACACCATCTTTCATTTTTGCAATCGTTTCGGAGTTGATCAGATGCTCTGTTTCCGGAGTCATCGGACAGTGCAGACTGATCAGATCACTGGTGGAAAGAAGTTCATCCAGTGAAACATACTCCAGAAAGTCAAGGTTTTTATTAGGGAAAAGATCATAAGCAATTACCTTCATGCCAAAGCCGCGACAAATTTTTGCCATTGCCTGACCGATTTTTCCGGTGCCGATGATGCCGGCAGTTTTCTGATAAAAGTTAACGCCCATGAGACCGTTCAGTGCAAAGTTATTTTCACGGCATTTGATATATGCCTTGTGGGTGTGCCGGTTGGCGGTAAGTGCCAGTGCCATGGCGTGTTCGGCAACTGCTTCCGGAGAATAACCGGGAACACGTGCCACCTGGATCCCGCATTTTACTGTAGTTTCCAGATCAACATTATTGTATCCGGCACAGCGCATCAGGATCAGTTTTACACCCTGGCGGTGAAGCTCTTCAATGACCGGTGCGCCGAGATCTGCATTTACAAATGCACAGATGGCATCGTAGCCGTGGGCAAGAGCTGCGGTTTCTTCATGGATATTTGCTTCAATGAATTTAATTTCAATACCTGGATAAGATGGAAGCAGCTTCTCAAAAAATTCCCTATCGTAGCTCTTGGTGTCATAAAACAAAATTTTCATAATCGTTGCTCCTCTCTGGAAATAATTATTTTTCGAAAAAATAATACCATAATAGTAGGAATTTGGAAAGTGGGAAAAGCGATAAAATTTATCAAAAAAATGGTTTTGTTTTGGGATTATAGTATCCATAATAAATAAAAATTATACGAAATACAAAAAAAGAGAGCATTTTATGCACTGTCATCTGATGGAACAGATGTTGTGATACATGAAAATGCTCTCTGTCTGGATAAAAGACAATTATTCTGCCAGACTATAAAGATCGGAATAGAATTCCGGATAGGAGATGTTAACACATTCTCCGTTTTTGATGGAAAGTGCTCCCTCACAAAGCAGTCCTGCTACTGCAAAAGACATAGCTACACGGTGATCCAGATGAGAATCGATCTCTGCGCCATGAAGGGCTTTTCCACCATGAATGATCATGCCATCTTCGGTTGCCTGGATCTCTGCGCCCATTTTCCGAAGATTTTCCGTCATAACCTGGATGCGGTCGGACTCTTTGACACGAAGCTCCTGTGCATCCCGGATAACAGTGGTTCCTTCTGCAAAAGCTGCCATAACGGCGATCATCGGAAGTTCATCGATCAGAGTAGGAATGATCGCGCCTTCTATTGTGGTCCCGTGAAGCGCAGAGGAGCGGATCAGAAGATCGGCAGTAGGTTCGCCCTCTGTGGTTTCATTGAGAAGAGTGATATCTGCTCCCATGGCCCTGCATACACGGAGGATGCCGTCACGGGTCGGGTTGATCCCCACATTTTTCAGAAGGATCTCACTGTTGGGAACAAGAAGACCTGCTGCGATAAAATAAGCTGCAGAAGAGATATCTCCCGGAACCAGGATCTCACGTCCGTAAAGAGATGGGTCCGGTTTGATGGATGCGGTTGTTCCCTCTGCGGTTACATTGGCGCCAAAGTAATTCAGCATGATCTCCGTGTGATTTCTGGAAAGGACCGGCTCTGTTACACGGGTAATGCCGTCAGCGTACATTCCGGCAAGAAGTACGCAGGATTTTACCTGGGCAGATGCTACCGGAGAATTGTAGTGGATGGCATGGAGCTTTTTTCCGGAGATCTTAAGCGGTGCACATCCGTTTCCGTTGAGACTTATGATATCAGCACCCATTTGGGAAAGCGGAGTCATGATCCGTTTCATAGGGCGTTTCTGGATGGAAGCATCGCCGGTAAGCTCTGATACAAAGTCCTGCCCTGCAAGGATCCCGGAGATGAGGCGGGTGGTAGTACCGCTGTTACCGACGTCAAGAGTCTCTGACGGAGCACAGAGACCATGGAGACCTTTTCCGTGGACCAGGATCTCTCCTTCTGTATTTTCAATGTTAATACCCATTTTCTGGAAACAGGAAATAGTGGAGAAACAGTCTGCACCCTCCAGAAAATTTGTGATCCGGGTAGTGCCTTCTGCAAGAGAGCCGAACATGACAGCTCTGTGAGAAATGGATTTATCTCCGGGAATGGCAAGAGAACCGGATAATTTTTTTGCTTTTTTGATTTCCATATTAGTACCTGCCTGTATTGTTATTTTTGAAATACATGGCAGCAGATCGGATATCTGCTGCCGTTTATATATCAGCGTTCGCAGATCTTGTAATTACGTTTTGTAAGAAGCACTTTAGCCTGCTCCAGAGCTGCGTCTGTATAAAATTCGATCTTCAGAACGCCATCTTCAAATTCTCGGTTGTGGATAATACCGATATTTTTGATGCTGACCTTTTCTGTTGCAAGGATGGTTGCGATGGTTGCAATGGCACCGGCCTCATCTGCCACATCGATATAAAGGACATAGGAGCGGGGGATCAGGCTGTTGTCTACAATGTCAATGGAGTCACGGTAATCCTTGGAGCTTGCAAACATGTCAAAGATGTTGTCAGCTTCTTTGTTGTCAATGGAACAGCGGATCTGGATCAGCATACGGATAAATTCATCCAAAACCGTGGAAATGTTTTTCTGATTTTCCAGACAGATCTGTTCCCACATAACCGGTGAAGAAGAGGCAATACGTGTGATATCACGGAAACCGCCGGCTGCGATCATTTTCATATACTGGGCGTCGTTATCCAGAAGATTTACAAGATTTACAAGAGCGGAGGCTACGATATGAGGAAGGTGGCTGACTCCTGCCGTGATGAAATCATGTTCTTCTGCAGTGATAACAAGGGGGATCGCACCAAGAGAGGAGATCAGTTCTGTGAAATCAGAAATCTTTTCCAAAGCAACTTCTCCTCCCGGAGTGATGATATAATAAGCATTTTCCAGAAGATGATCACTGGAATTGGAAAAACCGCTGCGTTCGGAGCCTGCCATAGGATGACCGCCGATGAAGCGTCCTTCAAGTCCGAGCTCGGTTACTTTTTCGTGGATAACACTTTTTACACTGCCTACATCTGTGAGGATACAGTTCTTTCCAAGAGAATCTTTGATCTTTTCCATGTATTCCACATTGAATTCTACAGGTGCACAGAGAAAAAGATAATCACAGTTATATAACTGCTCATCGTCAATATCACAGATCCCGTTGATCACGTTTAAACTGACTGCCTCTGCCAGAGCACTTCTGTCTTTGTCAAAGGCAAGCAGGCGATAATCCGGGTGAAATTTTCGTATGGTTCTGGCAATGGAGCCGCCGATCAGTCCAAGGCCGATAAAACCTATGGTTTTCATAGTACTTCAGAGTCCTTTCAGGTTACTTTTTACTTTTATTCTTTAATAGTGTAAATCACGACTATATTGTAAAAGAAAGTGTGAAAAATGTCAACAAATGTTAGCGGAAACAGGAAGGCCATTTTTATAGTTGTTTACCGTAATGTTTTGCGAACAGGGAAGAGTAATAGAAAGTTACTGTTCATTGGTAATATTCCGCGAAGCGTGTTGCTGAGAACGGAGTAAACAGTAACAATAGAAAAAGGCTTGAGAAATCGAAGATTTCGGACGTATAATATAATAAGAAAAAAACAATATAAGATACAGAGGAGAATTTATCATGAAATATCAGTCAGTTATGGATCTTCACACACATACCGTAGCCAGCGGACATGCATATTGCACACTTCGCGAGATGGCAAGGGCTGCTTCCGATAAAGGCCTTGAACTCCTGGGAATCACAGAGCATGCACCGAAAATGCCCGGAACCTGTCATAAGTTTTATTTCCAGAATATAAAGGTAGTACCCCGTGAAATGTACGGGATCCAGCTGCTTCTGGGTTCGGAGGTAAATATCCTGGATGCGGCGGGAACGGTAGATCTTGAGCAGAAAACCTTGGAGAAGCTGGACGTGGTCATTGCAAGTCTTCATGTTCCATGCATCAGACCAGGCAGCAGACAGGAGAATACGGAGGCCTATCTTAATGCTATGAAGAATCCGTGTGTCAATATCATCGGACATCCGGATGACGGAAGATACGAGGTTGACTATGAGGCGCTTGTACAGGGCGCCAGAGAATACGGTAAAGTCCTGGAGCTGAACAACCACTCCATGGACCCTGACTGTAACCGTGAGAATGCAGTAGAGAATGATACCATCATGCTGGAATACTGCAAAAAATATCGGGTACCTGTGGTTATGGACAGTGATGCCCATTTTGACCTTCTGATCGGGGAGTTTGATCTTGCCAGAGACCTTCTGACCAAACTGGATTTTCCGGAAGAGCTGGTACTGAACCGTTCTGTGGATGCCGTGAAAAAGTATGTAAACCGGAAATTCTGAAAGATAGACGACTGTTCTGTATTAATTGACGGTAATACGAAAAACTTTCTGAAAAAAAGTTGTCAAAATTGAATAAAATACTTGAAATTTGCATGGAAATTTAGTAAAATGTGAACATATTAAGTAAGACAAACAGGGAGGTATTACATATGGACGTTTTCAGAACAGACCGAATCAGAAATGTAGTCCTATTAGGTCATGGTGGCGCAGGCAAAACAACACTGGCTGAGGCAATGGCTTATCTGGCAGGTATGACAAGCAGACTCGGACGTGTTGAGGATGGCAATACTGTCAGCGATTATGACAAGGAAGAAATAAAGAGACATTTTTCCATCACAACTTCTCTGATCCCGGTACCATGGGACAAGGTGAAGGTAAATGTACTGGATACTCCCGGATACTTCGATTTTGTGGGAGAAGTTGAGGAGGCAGTCAGTGCTGCAGATGCAGCGATCATCGTTGTTTCCGGTAAGGCCGGTGTTCAGGTAGGAACACAGAAAGCATGGAATCTCTGCGAGAAATATAAGCTTCCGCGAATGATCTTTGTTACAGATATGGACGTGGATGATGTCAGCTATCGTGAGGTCGTGGAAGAGCTGACAGAGCTGTACGGCAAGAGGATCGCTCCCCTTCATTTCCCGATCCGTGAGGATGGTAAGTTTGTAGGTTATGTCAATGTTGTGAAGCAGGCAGGAAGAAGATATATTGATAAGGCCGGCAAGGAAGAATGCCCGGTTCCGGATTATCTGGCAGAATATCTTGAGAAATATCATGAAACTCTGATGGAGTCTGTTGCAGAGACAAGCGAAGAATTTATGGACCGTTATTTCGAGGGAGATACCTTCTCCGTAGCAGAGGTTTCCGCCGCTATTGCAACCAATGTACAGGATGGAAGTATTGTTCCGGTATGCATGGGATCACCGGTGAACCTTCGCGGTGTATCTAACCTTCTGGATGATATCTGTGGTTATTTCCCAAGCCCAAGCGGACGTTCCTGCAATGGTATCGCACAGAAGACTAACGAGATCTTTGAGGCCAATTATGACTTTGCCAAGGCAAAATCTGCCTATGTATTTAAGACCATCGCGGATCCGTTCCTTGGTAAATATTCTCTGATCAAGGTATGCTCCGGTGTGCTGAAATCCGATGATACACTTCTTAATGTAGAGAAAGGAACAGAGGAGCGTGTAAACAAGCTTTATGTCATGGAAGGTTCCAAACCGATCGAAGTTCCGGAGCTTTTTGCAGGGGATATCGGTGCCATTGCCAAGCTTGGCAGTGTACAGACCGGTGACAGCCTTGCAACCAAGGCGAATCCGATCCTTTATCCAAAGGCTATACTTTCCACACCATATACATATAAGAGATTTAAGGCAGTGAAGAAGGGCGACGAGGATAAGATCGCACAGTCCCTTGCCAAGATGATGACAGAGGACAGAACACTGAAGGTTGTCAATGACAGTGCAAACCGTCAGAGTCTGATCTACGGTATGGGTGATCAGCATCTTGATATCGTTGTCAGCAAGCTGAAGGAGCGCTATAAAGTGGATGTGGAGCTTTCCAAACCGAAGGTTCCGTTCCGTGAGACACTTCGTAAAAATTCAGATGTAGAAGGCAAACATAAGAAACAGTCCGGCGGACACGGACAGTATGGCCACGTTAAGATGCGCTTTGAGCCATCTGGCGATTTGGAGACACCTTATGTATTTGAGCAGGTAGTTGTAGGTGGTGCAGTTCCGAAGAACTACTTCCCGGCTGTTGAGAAGGGACTTCAGGAATGTGTTCTCAAGGGACCTCTGGCTGCATATCCGGTTGTTGGTGTGAAGGCAACCCTTTATGATGGATCTTATCATCCGGTAGATTCTTCTGAGATGGCATTTAAGATGGCAACTATCCTTGCCTTCAAGAAGGGCTTTATGGAAGCGTCTCCTGTACTTCTTGAGCCGATCATCTCCATGAAGGTTACAGTTCCGGATAAATATACCGGTGATATTATGGGAGATCTGAACAAGAGACGTGGTCGTGTTCTCGGAATGAATCCGGACCACGAAGGAAATACCATCATTGAGGCAGATGTTCCGCTTCTTGAAATCTATGGTTATTCCACTGTCCTTCGTTCCATGACCGGTGGAAGCGGAGATTTCTCCTATGAATTTGCACGCTATGAGCAGGCTCCTAATGATATCCAGGAGAAAGAGATCGCGGCACGCGCAAGCAAGGTTGACAGTGCTGACGAATAAACAGAGATATTTTTTGAGGGCAGAATAAAGAGTTGACAGGCTGCAGCATTTGCTGTAGCCTGTTTTTAGATGCATTCGTGAATAAGCAGTCAGAGAAACGAATTGCGCTCATACAGGTTATTGAAGTATGAGCAAAAAAGAAAAGAGAGAGGACAAAAAATGTTAGTATGTGATTATATCGTGGAACAGATTGACGGAGATTATGCACATCTGAAGCGTGTGGATCAGCCGGAGGAGGAACTGAAAGTAGTTGCCAGAGCATTACTTCCGGCAGAAATCTATGAGGGCTGTGAGCTTCATTATGAGCTGATGCAGTATTCAATGAAATGATAAGGCTGCAGGATATCGCGGATATGGCAGGTGTCAGTCGTACAACCGTATCCAATGTGATCAATGGAAATACAAAACGGGTTTCACAGAGCACCATTGACCGGATCACGGCGATCCTGAAGGAGCAGAATTATGTTCCCCACATGGGATCTGTGATGCTATCCGGACACGGATCAAGGATCATTGGAGTGGTTCTTGGTTTTTCCTTCATTCATGGTATGCAGTCTCTGCAGGATTCTTTTGTGGGAGAGATCACCGGAACGCTGCAGGTCGAAGCAGAAAACAGAGGCTATTATATTATGCTCATTGGCGGTGAACGGATCGATAATGTGGTAGATATGGCATCCCGTTGGAATGTAGAGGGTCTTATCATTATAGGGTATAATGAAGAACAGTATCATCAGCTTTCCAGAAAGCTGAATAAAAAAATGGTATTGATCGATGCCTATCCGAAGGGTGGATATAGCTTTCAGAATGTAGGAGTGGATGATTATTCCGGCGGATATCAGATCGGGGAATATCTGCATTCCTGTGGATACCACCGGGCACTTTTTGTTGCGGAAACAGAGCAGGACAGTGATTATGCCAGATGGCTTGGATTTAAACATGCTATGGAAAAAAATGGCGGCTTCTGCAGCCGCTCCCGCTATGTGGTGGTTCCCCAGGAACCCCGGCGCAGATTGAAAAAATATGAAGAGTTGCTGCCTCATTTTCTGGAGACAAAGGCTCTGGCATTTTCTTCGGATTACACAGCTGTGGAGGCCATCAATTTTTTTACAGACAAGGGAATCCGGATTCCGGATCAGATTTCCATTACCGGCTTTGATGATAATTTTTATGCGCAGATCGTCAGGCCAAAGCTGACCACCATTCATCAGGATGTTCATCAGAAAGCACTTCTGGCCTTGCGGAAGCTGCTTCTTATGGCAGAGGGAAAGGAACCTGCCGAAAAAAATGTAAAAAGCCCTGTCTGGCTTGTAAAGAGAGATTCTGTAAAAGAGTAGCAGGATCTCTTTTTTTATGTTGTGATAACTTTTCCTGGCACATCATCGAAATACGGTTGGAAATTATTTTTAGAGGTCAGTAGTGCTTTATTGTTAAAACTGCATAAAAAAAACAGAAAAGTTTGGCAGTAATTTAAGTTTCACGAGAAACCTGTTGATTTTAAAGGGTGGATAGGATATGCTGATTTCAGAATCAACAGAAAAAGGAGGCCATTTATCATGAAAAAAAGCTGGTGGAAAGAAAGTGTGGTATATCAGATATACCCGAGAAGTTTTAAGGATAGCAACGGAGACGGAATTGGTGATATTCCCGGGATTATAGAAAAACTGGACTATCTGAAAGAACTGGGAGTAAATGTTCTCTGGATCTCACCCATGCTGGAATCTCCGCAGGATGACAATGGCTATGATATTTCCGATTATCGTAGGATCTATAAAGAATATGGAACCATGGAGGATTATGAAAAACTTCTTGAAGAAGCGCATAAACGGGGCATTAAGATCCTCATGGATCTGGTCGTAAACCATACTTCCGACGAACACAACTGGTTTATTGAAAGCAGGAAATCCAAAGATAATCCTTACAGGGATTACTATATCTGGAGAGAGCCGGTGAATGGAAAAGAACCGAATAACTGGGGAAGTGTATTCGGAGGACCTGCATGGGAGTATGATCCTCAGACAGAGATGTATTATCTTCACCTGTTTTCCAGAAAACAGCCGGATCTGAACTGGGAAAATGAAAAGGTCCGTCAGGAAGTTTATGATATGATGAATTTCTGGTGTGAAAAAGGAATCGACGGTTTCCGAATGGACGTGATCAGCATGATCTCCAAGGATCAGTCATATCCGGATGGAGAAATGAACGGAGGATTATACGGTGATTTCGGTCCTTACTGCGTCCATGGCCCGAGGATCCATGAGTTTCTTCAGGAAATGAACAGAGAGGTTTTATCCCGATATGATGTGATGACAGTTGGAGAAACCTCCGGTGTGACTATCGAAGAGGCACAGAAATATGCAGGTGAGGACAGGAATGAGCTGAACATGGTGTTTCAGTTTGAGCATGTAGAGGGACAGGGATCAGAACATGGCAAATGGACTACTGAGAAATACGATTTCCAGGAATTTAAAAAGGTTATGATCAAATGGCAGGAAGAGCTTGCGGGAAAAGCATGGAACAGTTTGTTTCTTGGAAATCATGACCAGCCAAGAAGTGTTTCCAGATTTGGAAATGATAATCCGGCATACAGGGAAACTTCAGCCAAGATGCTGGCAACCTGTCTTCATATGATGCAGGGAACTCCTTATGTTTATCAGGGAGAAGAGCTTGGAATGACCAATGCTTATTTTACAGAGCTTAAGGATTATCGTGATATCGAGAGTATTCAGTATTTCCATGAATATACAGAAGCAGGTATTTATACACCGGAATATATGATGAAGTGCCTGATGCTGAGAGGACGTGACAATGCCAGAACACCAATGCAGTGGGAGGATTCTCATCAGGCTGGCTTTACGGAGGGAACGCCATGGATCAGGGTAAACTCCAATTATAAGGAGATCAATGCGAAGCAGCAGCTTTCAGATCCGAATTCTATTTTCCGTTATTACCAGAAGCTGATCCGTTTAAGAAAAGAAAAACCGGTGATCGTTTACGGCACTTTTGAGGCACTTTACAGAGATCATGATCAGATTTTTGCATATACCAGAACCCTTGAGGGAGAGAAGCTTCTCACAGTCTGCAATTTCAGTGAGCATGTGGCAGAAATGGAAATTCCGGAAGAATTTCAGAAAAATGCAGAATGTCTGATCACAAATCTTGGAAGAAGGGATTTTGGAAAGAAAGTGGTCCTGAAACCTTATGAGGCATTTGTTCTTTACAGAAATCTGTAACAGGAGAGGGAAAAATGATAAAAAAATATGTATATGGAGAGCCCTTTGAGACTGAGGCACTGACAGAAAACATTGAGACAGCAGAAGGAAAGCCAGGATATGGAGAAATCTGTGCAGAAGATGGATTTTCTTTTACTTATATCATGGATGAAGAGGATATCGTCTACGGATTGGGAGAATCCAACCGCGGTATCAACAAGAGAGGATTCATTTACACCAGTAACTGTACCGATGATCCGGAGCATACAGAGGATAAACATTCCCTGTACGGTGCACATAATCTTATCATTGTGTCCGGAAAAGAAACCTTTGGAATGTTTTTTGACTATCCGGCAGCGATCACCTTTGACATTGGCTATACCAGAATGGATACCATGAAGGTAACCTGCGAAAATGCAGACCTGAAGCTTTATGTGATCGAAGGGGAGAGTCCCTATGATATTGTAAAGCAGTTCCGGCATGTGATCGGAAGAAGCTATATCCCGCCGAAATTTGCCTTTGGATTTGGCCAGAGCAGATGGGGCTATACTACAAAAGAGGATTTCCGGAAGGTTGCAGCTGGATATCGTGAAAATCATATTCCTATTGATATGATCTATATGGATATTGATTATATGCAGTCTTATAAGGACTTTACATTAAGTGAAGAGAATTTTCAGGATTTTCCGGAATTCGTAAAGGAACTGAAGGATCAGGATATCCGTCTGATCCCGATCATCGATGCCGGCGTCAAGGTAGAGCCGGGATACGATGTTTATGAGGAGGGTGTCAAAAATCGCTACTTCTGCCAGAGAGAGGACGGCAGTGATTTTGTAGCTGCTGTATGGCCGGGGGATACTCATTTTCCGGATGTATTGAACAAAGATGCCAGAAAATGGTTCGGTGACAAATACCGTTTCCTGATCGAGAAGGGAATCGACGGTTTCTGGAACGATATGAATGAGCCGGCGATCTTCTATTCCACAGAGGGAATGAAAGAGGTCAAAGAGCTTGCAGGAGAATTTGCAAAAGATACGGAAGGAAAGATCCATATCTGGAAGATGCAGAGTGCACTTCGCAATGTTGCAAACAATCCGGAAGATTATCGGAGATTTTACCATAATGTGGATGGCAGAAAGATCCGCCATGACAAAGTCCATAACCTGTTTGGCTACAATATGACCAGAGCAGCAGGGGAGGCTTTTGAACGGATCGATCCGGAAAAACGTTTTCTGATGTTCTCCAGATCATCCTATATTGGTATGCATCGTTATGGTGGGATCTGGACCGGCGATAATAAATCCTGGTGGGCTCATATCCTTTTGAACCTGAAGATGATGCCATCTCTGAATATGTGTGGTTTCCTGTATGCAGGAGCAGATCTGGGTGGATTTGGCGCTGATACAACAAGAGAACTGCTGCTTCGTTTCCTGGCGCTTGGAGTATTCACACCGCTGATGCGTGATCATACAGCGATCGGTACCAGAGAGCAGGAATGCTACCAGTTCGAAAATGTGGAAGATTTCCGTCATGTGATCGGTGTAAGATATCGTCTTATTCCATATCTTTACAGTGAATATATGAAGGCTGCTCTGAACGATGATATGTATTTCCGGCCGTTAGGCTTTGTTTACCCGGAGGATAAGATTGCCGTACATGTGGAGGATCAGCTGCTTCTTGGAAATGAGATCATGATCGCTCCGGTTTATGAACAGAACGCAAGAGGCCGTTATGTATATCTTCCGGAGGAGATGAAATTTGTGAAATTCCTTCCGGACGGAACCATTGCAGAGGAGATCCTGGGAAAAGGTGTACATTATGTGGAAGTGGCACTGAATGAGATCCCGCTGTTTATCCGGAAGGGGAAATGTATTCCGGTTGCAGAAGCAGCGGAATGTGTGGCAGCTCTGGATACAAAAAATATGCAGCTTCTCGGATATGAAGGTGCGGAGTATACTTTATATGAAGACGATGGAATCCATAAGGATTACGACAGAGAAGAAAATTACCGTGTTCTGAAAAAATAAAGTCAGCAAAATGAAATATAAATTTCTGTGTTACATCATTTACGTTAGACATTATAAAGAATATAGGATGTGAACAGTTGATAAACAGAAAAGCCGTAAGTATATGTGAAAGTTTCTTAAACATATATCTTACGGCTTTTCTGCTATTGATTTACATAAAATATCTTATGTAAAGTAATTTGTGTTCTGTTTAAATAACACTTCAGAAAAATCTGTTTATGCTTCTTCCTCAATCTTGATAACATTTTTCAGTACAGAGCAGCATGCCATGTCACCGATAACATTGACGCAGGTGGCGCCCATATCACAGAGGGTATTGATGCTGATATAAACACCAAGAACTCCGGCAGGAAGTCCGGCCATAGTTGCCAGTGCTGCGAAAGATGCGATAGCACCACCGGGAACACCTGGAGTACCAACGGAAAGCAGTACGTTTGCAAGAAGGATAATGATCATAAGAGGAATACTTACATGGATCCCGCAGGCGTTTGCAAAGAACATGATCATAAAGGACATCAGGATAGATACAGCATCCATATTAACGGTAGCACCAAGAGGAATGGCGATGCTGGTGATCTGGTTGGATACGCCCATTTCTTCTTCCATACACTGCTTGCTTAATGGAATGGTTGCGGAGCTTGAGCAGGTTCCGAAGGCGTTCAGTGCTGCTGGCAGGATCGCTTTCAGGAATTTCAGCGGACTCTGTTTGCCGATCAGCTTTACAGAGAGACCGTACACTACAATAGCGAAGCCAAAGAATGCCACATACAGAATGACAAGCTGTGTTGCAAGGGAAATGATCGTTTCAGTTCCGTTGGCTTCCACAACCGGTACGATGGTGCAGAAAACACCGATGGGTGTAAAGTACATGATGGTTGTGATGATCTTCAAGCATACTTCATTGATGGAATCAATCAGATTCAGGAAGGGAGTTCCTTTTTCACCGACTGCGATCAGTGTGAAACCGATGATCAGGGCAAACACCAGAACCTGGAGCATGTTTCCGTCAGCAAATGCGGCGATTGGGTTGGAAGGGATCAGGTTTTTCAGGGTGTCAAGGATACTGCTCATTTCTGTAGCCTGGATATCGGCTGTTGCCATCTCAAATTTGACTCCCTTTCCGAGATGGATCAGTCTCGGGATGATCAGTCCGCACAGGCTGGCAAGTGCCGTTGTGCAGAGAAAATAGATCATGGATGCTGCAGTGATCTTTCCGGTAGTACGTGCGTTTCCGATGGAACAGATTCCAATGACAATGGAACAGAAGACCATTGGAAAGATCATCATGTTCAGGGCGTTCATGTAGATACTTCCGATCAGACTGGTCACAGTGAGGACAGGTTCAAACCGTCCGGCCAGGAAAAGTCCTGTGAGGATACCCAGGATCAGTCCTGTAAAGATCGCACCGGTAATATGCTTCCGGTACCAGGAATAAAAAGATTTCATTTATGCGTTCCCTCCTAAGATAAATATGTATGGTATGTATAATATAGGAAAATACATGCAGGAAATTATATCATGTGAAAAAAGAAGCGTCAACTAAACCAGGTCAGGATTGCAGGTTCATGTATATTTTGATGGAAAAGGGCTGTTTTTGGATTTTTGTTTGACAAATACATCATAAGTAGTTAAAATTAATAGCAGTGTGTGAAAGCATTAAAGTATTAATACTGAGTAATTTGTCAGGAGGAATAAAAAAATGGCTGCACCTTATAACCATAGAGCCATCGAAGCGAAATGGCGCACAAACTGGGAGAAAAAGCCGGTAAATGTCAATGATGGCAAGAAACCGAAATACTACTGTCTGGATATGTTCCCGTATCCGTCCGGAAACGGTCTTCATGTAGGACACTGGAGAGGCTATGTGATCTCTGATGTATGGAGTCGCTATAAAATGCTTCAGGGTTATTACCTGATCCATCCGATGGGATGGGACGCTTTTGGTCTCCCGGCTGAGAACTATGCCATCAAGATGGGTGTTCATCCGGCAGTATCTACAGCAGCAAACATCAAAAATATCAAACGTCAGATCAACGATATCGCAGCGATCTATGACTGGGATATGGAGGTTAACACAACAGATCCGGAATTCTATAAATGGACACAGTGGATCTTTGTAAAAATGTTCAAAGAGGGGCTTGCATATGAGAAGGAGTTCCCGATCAACTGGTGCCCTTCCTGTAAGACAGGTCTTGCAAATGAAGAGGTTGTAAACGGATGCTGCGAGCGTTGTGGCACTCCGGTTACCAAAAAGAACCTCCGTCAGTGGATGCTCCGCATCACAAAATATGCAGACAGACTTTTAAGTGATCTGGATAAACTGGACTGGCCGGAGAAGGTTAAAAAGATGCAGACAGACTGGATCGGCAAATCCTACGGCGCAGAGGTCGATTTCCCGGTTGAGGGAAGAGAAGAGAAGATCACGGTCTATACAACAAGACCGGATACTCTTCATGGAGCAACATTCATGGTACTTGCACCGGAGCATGCTCTTGCAAAATCTCTTGCAACAGACGAGACAAGAGAGGCTGTAGAGAAATATATCTTTGACGCTTCCATGAAATCCAATGTAGACCGTCTTCAGGATAAAGAGAAGACCGGTGTGTTCACAGGTACTTATGCGATCAATCCGCTGAACGGCGAGAAGCTTCCAATCTGGCTTTCTGACTATGTACTTGCTGATTATGGTACAGGTGCTATCATGTGTGTACCTGCTCATGATGACCGTGACTTTGAGTTCGCAAAGAAATTCGATATTCCGATCATCCAGGTTATCGCAAAAGATGGTAAAGAAATTCAGAATATGACAGAAGCTTACACAGAGGCTTCCGGAACCATGATCAACTCCGGTGAGTGGAACGGAATGGAATCTTCCGTACTGAAGAAGGAAGCACCGCATATCATCGAGAAGCTGGGTATCGGACGTAAGACTGTCAACTACAAACTGAGAGACTGGGTATTTTCCCGCCAGCGTTACTGGGGTGAGCCGATCCCGATCGTACACTGCCCGAAATGCGGTGCGGTACCGGTACCGGAGGATCAGCTTCCGTTAAGACTTCCGGAGGTAGAAAGCTACCAGCCGACAGGAACCGGAGAGTCACCGCTTGCAGCTATTGACGAGTGGGTAAATACCACATGCCCATGCTGTGGTGCTCCTGCAAAACGTGAGACAAACACCATGCCTCAGTGGGCAGGATCTTCCTGGTATTTCCTCCGTTATGTAGATAATAAGAATAATAAAGAACTGGTTTCCAAAGAGAAAGCTGATAAATATCTGCCGGTAGATATGTATATCGGTGGTGTAGAGCATGCTGTTCTTCATCTTCTGTACTCCAGATTCTACACCAAGTTCCTGTATGATATCGGAGCTATTGATTTCGATGAGCCGTTTGTCAAGTTGTTCAACCAGGGTATGATCACAGGTAAAAACGGAATCAAGATGAGTAAATCCAAAGGAAATGTTATTTCACCGGATGATCTTGTAAATGATTACGGATGTGATTCCTTACGTATGTATGAGCTGTTCGTAGGACCACCGGAACTGGATGCAGAATGGGATGACAGAGGAATCGATGGTGTATCCAGATTCCTGAAACGTTTCTGGAATCTGGCTCTTGACAGCATTGAGAAAGATATCCCGGCTACCAAAGAGATGGAGAAGACCCGTCATAAGATGGTATACGATATCACCAGCAGACTTGAGGCCTTCAGCCTGAATACCGTAGTGTCCGGATTTATGGAATACACAAACAAGCTGATCGCTATCGCAAAGCAGAACGACGGCGCTGTTGACAAAGAAACCATCGAGACAGTTACCATTCTTCTTGCGCCATTTGTTCCTCATATTGCAGAGGAGATCTGGGAGAAGCTTGGTCATGAGGATTCCATTTTCCATGCACAGTGGCCGGCTCACGATGAGGAGCTTATGAAGGATGATGAGATCGAGGTTCCGGTTCAGATCAACGGCAAGACCAAGGCTGTTATCAGTATTCCGGCAGAGATCTCCAAAGAAGATGCGATCGCCGAAGGAAAGAAGGCAGTTGCAGATAAGATCTCCGGAAATATCATCAAAGAGATCTATGTACCGAAGAAGATCATCAATATCGTAGTAAAGTAATAAGATAAATTAAAAACACCCGAAGCAGGGCGGAAGATATTTCTGCCTTTGCCAGGGTGTTTTTTACATGGATAAACATCGTGAAGTAAGTATGCACAAAAATAACTAATGTTATTTAGAATAAATGCCAATAATATTTAGGCATTTTAACAGATTTGCCTAGTTTTTGGTCATACCAATTATATTGCCTATTGTTATTCAAATGGAAAAAACGTACAGTAACACCATGAGTCAGGCAAAGATAGTAAGAAAGCTTTGGTACTCGAAATGCAGTGTGACGGAATGAAGATGTCCGTTTAGCTAGATTGCATATTTACATTGAGAGAAATAAGGAGAGATAGTATGAGCGCAATGAACACACTTAAGAAATTCGGACTTGAACAGGCATTTAACTATGTTTATAAAGATCCGGATAAGAATTTTATCAAGATCATGGACTGGGCAGATAAATTTTCCGGTGGTGGATTTCCTACACAGAGAGCAATGATCCGCGAAGCCATTTCTAATCCGGAACATCCGTATTATCCGTTTATTCATAGATTGGTAACTGATATTGATCCGCATGTTATGAAAACTCTGGTTGCAAACTTCTTTATCAATGCAAATCTTGCAGGCTGGAAGAAACAGGATGAATGCCGTGAGAAATATGGCTGTAATATCCCGTGGGCAATCCTTCTTGACCCAACAAGTGCATGTAACCTGCACTGTACAGGATGCTGGGCAGCAGAGTATGGAAACAAGCTGAACCTCACCTACGATGAGATTGATGACATCATCCGCCAGGGTAAGGAGCTTGGCGTTTATATGTATATTTACACAGGCGGAGAGCCACTTGTAAGAAAAAAGGATCTGATCCGTCTTTGCGAGAAACATAATGACTGTATCTTCCTTTCCTTCACAAATGCAACACTGATCGATGAGGATTTTGCAAATGATATGCTTCGGGTAGGAAACTTTGTTCCTGCGATTTCACTGGAAGGATTTGAGACTGCAACAGATGGCAGAAGAGGAAATGGTGTATACCAGAAGGTTATCAAGGCCATCAATCTTCTCAGAGAGAAGAAGCTTGTATTTGGTATCTCTGCATGTTATACGAGTGCAAATTTCGAGTCTATCACATCAGAGGCATTTTACGACAGCCTGATCGATCTTGGAGCGTACTTTATCTGGTATTTCCATTATATGCCGGTTGGAAATGATGCAGCACCGGAGCTGCTTCCTACTCCTGCACAGAGAAGAGAAACCTATGAGCGTATCCGTAAATACCGTGCAACAAAGCCGTTGTTTGCAATGGATTTCCAGAATGATGCAGAGTTTGTGGGAGGATGTATTGCAGGCGGCCGTCGCTATCTGCATATCAATGCAAACGGCGATATCGATCCATGTGTGTTTATCCATTATTCTGATTCCAATATCCGCGAGAAAACACTTCTGGAAGCACTGCAGTCTCCGATGATGATGGCATATCATGACGGACAGCCGTTTAATGACAATATGTACCGTCCATGCCCGATGCTTGAAAATCCGCAGAAGCTGAGAGAAATGGTAGAAAAATCCGGAGCACATTCCACAGATCTTCAGTCACCGGAGAGTGCAGAGCATCTCTGTGCGAAATGTGACCGGTATGCTGAAAACTGGAAGCCGGTAGCAGAGGAAATGTGGAAGGAAGACCAGGAGAGAAAGGCAGCGAAGAAAGGCTGCTGATCCTGAAACTTAAAAAAGCAGAACTTATAAAAGAGCACGGTACCGGAAACAGGTGCCGGTGCTCTTTTTTTGAAAACGGAGGGATCAGACCATGAAAAAAATGATTGATAACATCAGAAAATATCTGCCAGCGGTGCTCCTTCTTGTGCTTCTCCTTTTCTGTATCCGTTATAGAGAGGATCTGTCTGTGGAAAAGATTCTGCGCTATACGCCGAAGGAACCTGTTAAGGCTGCATTGCTTATGCTTGTGTTTTATGCCGTGAAAAGTGTTTCCTTTGTATTCCCCATTGCAGTTTTGCAGCTGGCTGTAGGACATCTGTTTTCTACAGGAACTGCACTTCTGGTGAACTTTCTGGGAAGAGCAGTTACATTGGCGCTTCCTTACTGGATGGGACGTTTTTCCGGCTCTTCCATGGTGGAGAATCTTACTTCCAAATATCCGAAGCTGAAAACAGTGGTGGACTATCAGAACGGAAATCCGCTGTATATCTCTTTTTTTATGAGAACGCTGAATTTTTTGCCCGGGGATGCAGTGAGCCTGTTTCTGGGCGCGGTGAAGATCCCGTTTGAAGTATATATGCTGGGCGGGATGCTGGGAACATTTCCGGGAGTTATCCTAGCCACGATATTTGGAGCAAATATCAAGAATCCCGGATCACCGGCATTCTGGCTTTCCGCAGTGCTTCTTGTGATGATCAGTGTATTCTCGATCCTGATACACAGGCATATTTCCCGGAAGAAAAAATAACAGGGCTTTCTCTTCCTGCTTTTACTGAGAGGAAAAATGTAGTATAATGCAGACAGTAAAGAAAAGAAGGGAAGGAACATGGGGATCGATCATAACAAAAGATTAAAGGAACATTTATATTATTACAGTGCAAGAATCAGCCGGGATATCTCAAATCTGATCAAGTGGCTGGTTCTTGCTGTCATTACAGGATGTATCGTAGGAGCTGCCAGCACACTGTTTTCTTTTACGTTGAAGGCAGTGACCAATTACCGGAAGGCGCATGAATGGATTTTCTTTTTGCTGCCATTATCCGGACTTGTCATTGTATTTTTGTATGAGAAGCTTGGAAAAGAGGATGGAGGGACCAATCAGGTTCTTTCTACCGTGCGTTCCAGAGATGATGTGCCGATCCTTTCTGCGCCTCTGATCTTTATCACAACGGCGCTGACTCATCTTGCCGGTGGTTCTGCGGGACGTGAGGGAGCAGCGATCCAGCTTGGAGGAAGTATTGCCAACCAGCTTGGAAGATGGATCCATCTGGACGAGGAGGACCGTCATGTAATTGTCATGTGCGGCATGAGCGCGGCGTTTTCCGCGCTGTTTGGAACACCGATGGCAGCGGCAGTTTTTGCGCTGGAAGTGGTCAGTGTGGGCGTGATGTATTATGCAGCACTGATGCCGTGTATGATCGCGTCATTGATCGCTTCCGGATTTGCAGCCGGAATGGGAGTCACACCGGAAAGTTTTCATGTGACGGATATTCCGGCACTGACTGTGGAAACTGGCCTGAAAATGGGAGTGATCGCTCTGGGCTGTGCAATTGTCAGCATTATGTTCTGTATTGCGCTGAATGGTGCAGCAGGACTTTATGGCAGATGGTTTAAGAATAAATATGTCAGGGTTGCAGTGGGCGCCTGCCTGGTCATTGTTGTCACCTTTATTCTGAGAACAGATGAATATATGGGCGCTGGTGCGGAGCTTATTGAAAAAGCGGTGGAAAACGGACAGGCGGATACTTTCGCCTTTTTCTGGAAAATGGTGCTTACAGCACTGACTATGCGCGCAGGATTCCGCGGGGGAGAGATCGTACCTTCTTTCTGCATTGGAGCTACCTTTGGCTGTGTGATGGGTAATCTTATGGGAATTTCTCCGTCAATCTGTGCAGCCTGCGGAATGGCAGCAGTTTTCTGCGGTGTGACCAACTGTCCGATCACTTCGATCCTGATCGCTTTTGAAATGTTTGGATTTAAGGGAGTATCCTTCTATCTGATCGCAGTATCTATCAGCTATGCAGCATCGGGATATTATGGCCTTTACAAGGATCAGACCATTGTGTACTCCAAATATAAAGCAAAATATGTGAACCGACATACCAGATTTTGATATAGAACGAAATGTGAAGGGGTGTGTATACTGGCATAATATCTTATGGAATACCGCATAGACATGGCTGGAAAATATCTGGACATCTGCGAAAATCTGATGTAATATATTAAACGTTAGTATTTACAGAAAGGCAGATTTTAAGGTATGGAAGAGAAGATTCTTGATTTTATCATGGAGTATGCACAGGAGAATGAGGGAGTTCCGTTTCAGGTGATCGAGGAGAATTTTAATATCGTTATGGATGATAAGCTGAAAGATATCATCAGTGATGCGATCTGGGACAGGGATAATGTTTCCGATGTGATCATGGAAAGTGAGCGTTATGTGATCACCTGTTTTGAAGATTAATACAGGGCTATCTGTGACCGTTACGGTAATGGAATTAAGAAATCTGATATGAGGAGAATGCATATAGGGCATTCTCCTTTTTTCGTCAATTTGTCAAAAGAATCCAAAGGAATTGAAGTCCCCAAAAAAGAATGGTATCCTAAAGAAAAAAGTAGATGGGGTGGTTGAAATGAACAGCAAATATGAGATTAGCACAAAAGAAAACCGGGAATTCCTGAAAGCATCCTGTGAGGAGCTTTTGAATTTCGGACATCGGTTTCCTTCACCGAATGGAGGTTCCTATTATCTGGGGGACGACGGAACACCATGGAAGGACAGAAACCGGGAAACCTGGATCACCTGTCGCATGGCTCATGTATACAGTCTGGGTCTGATGCTTGGCCATGAGGGAAGCGGAGAGCTTGCGGATGCGGCATTGAAAGGTCTGAAGGGAGAGCTTCACGATGAAAAAAACGGTGGCTGGTATGCAGGTGTAACACCGGAAGGAGATATTGTGCCCAATAAACAGTGTTATGCCCATGCATTTGTGATCCTGGCTGCATCTTCCGCACTGACAGCCGGAAGGCCCGGGGCGAAAGAGCTCCTTGAAGAGGCATTGGCTGTTTATGACCGGCATTTTTGGAATGAAGAGGAGGGGCTGGCCTGCGATACCTGGAATACAGAATTTACTGTGCTGGATGATTACCGGGGATTAAATGCCAATATGCATACGGTAGAGGCTTTTCTGGCAGCAGGAGATGTCACCGGGGATAAAAAATATCACATTCGTGCAGGCAGGATCATTGATCATGTGATCCAGTGGGCAGAAGATAACTCCTGGAGGATCCCGGAACATTTTACGAGGGAATGGGTGGCAGATCTTGACTGCAACCGTGACCGTCCGGATGATCCGTTCAAGCCATATGGCGCAACACCGGGACATGGAATCGAATGGGCAAGGCTGATCACACAGTGGACGCTTGCAAACTGTGGAGAAGAGAAAGAAAAACTGGAAAAACATCTTCAGGCAGCAGAAAACCTTTACACAACAGCAATAAAAGACGGCTGGAACGCAGATGGTGCACCGGGAATTGTATACACGACAGATTGGAATGGCAAACCGGTGGTACATGACCGTATGCACTGGACTCTTGCGGAAGCGATCAATACCTCTGCAGTTCTTTATCAGGTGACCGGTAAGGAGAAATATGCGAAAGATTATGCTGCGTTTATGAAGTACCTGGATGAAGTGGTCATGGATCACGAAAACGGCTCCTGGTTTCATCAGCTGGATGAGCAGAATCATCTGAAAGGAACTGTATGGCCCGGAAAATCCGATCTGTACCATGCACTGCAGTCTACACTGATCCCATATCATAAAGCAGATACGTCTATTGCACCGGCAGTGAAGAAAAAACTGGAGATCTGAACAAAATCGTTTTGCGATTTTTGTTCGTGAGCATGTAACGAAGCGGAGTGCGAATGTTCAATAAAAAAAACTTCCTGTGTTTACAGAAAAATTTCTCAGGACAGATACTTGCAGAGATACAGGTATCCGGTCTTGAAGAAATAAGAGAACACAGGAAGGTTTTTGGTGAATAGTTATTACTCCGTAACCTCTTTCAGATCCGAAATATCCGGAGAAGCCATGAGAGAATAATTGGTGTAATAAACAACGAAACCGGGTTTCGCACCGGCAGGTTTTTTCACATGCTTTTTCTGGATATAATCGATCTCTACCTTGGGAGCAGAGTGTCCTTTGGAGTACCAGGCGGCCAGGCGGCCTGCTTCTTCGAAGGTACGGTCCGGAAGTTCACCGTCTTTGGTGCGGACGATCACATGGGAACCAGCCATTTTCTTTGCATGGAACCACCAGTCATTTCCAGTTGCGAACTTGAAAGTCAGCTCATCATTCTGGAAATTGTTTTTTCCCACATAGATATCAAAACCGTCACTGGATATGTAGTGGAGCGGTTTTGATTTCGGCTGGGCTTTCTGGCCTTTTTTGTTTGTGTAGTGACGTTTGATATAGCCGTACTCAGTGAGCTCTTCCTTGATCTGGGAAAGGTCACTTTCGGATCTGGCGATATCCAGAGCATTGGAGATAGATTCCAGATGAGAGATCTCACTTTCGGTATCTGCGATCTGTTCTGTGACGGCTTCCTCTGTACGTTTCAGCTTTCCGTATTTATCAAAATATTTCTTGGAATTCTGTGCCGGAGTCAGTGTCGGGTCAAGAGGGATAGTGATCTCCTCGTTGGTGTAATAGTTCAGTGCTTTAAAGGATCTGCAGCCTTCCTCAAGCCCGTATCCGTAGGTGTTGATCAGTTCACCGTAGACCTTGAATTTATCTTTTTTTGCAGTATCATTCAGCTGCTTTTTCTGGATGTTGTATTTTTTTCGGTTACGTTCCAGAGCGGTCTGTACTACACGGCGAAGATCGGAGGATTTCTGGTGGATACGTGTCAGCAGACTTTTGGTAGCATAATAGGTCTCCAGCATAACAGAGACACTGTCAAAGATTTCGCTGCGGTATTCACTGCCAAACTGCTGATAAGGAAAGACACCGTATTCCACAGGTTCCTCTCCGCGGTAGACAATATTTGGGGTGAACTCTCTGTTCCGGATCTGTTCCATAAGGCGGAGAAAGGTATGATAAAGATGGGTGCAGGCTGCCTCATCCAGGGACTGCGATGCATCGCTTCCGTCAATGGATGCACGGTAGCAGATCTCCTCAGCCATTACCGGGCTCATACCTGTGAGTGAAGTGTAAAGCGCCTTGGAAATATTCACAGGCTTTTTACAGATGTGCTGTGTGAACTCCTCCTCGGAAACAGTCAGCGGATTTTCTTTATCCCTGGTATTGGGAATGAAATATTCTCTTCCGGGAAGAACCTCACGGACAGAGCTCATATGGGAAGAGACATGCTTGATGCTGTCCAGGATCATGCCTTTTTCGTCACAGAAGATGATGTTGCTGTGCTTGCCCATCAGTTCCATGATCAGACGCTTTCTGCAGGGATCCCCCAGCTCATTAAGATGCTCCAGCTCAAATTCCACCACGCGCTCCATTCCAGGCTGCTTCACATCAAGGATACGGGCGCTTCCGATGTGCTTTCTGAGAAGCATGCAGAAGTTCGGTGCGGTTAAAGGACTGATACGGTTCTTATCTGTAAAATAGATCAGAGGAAGGGATGCGCTTGCACTTAAGAGAAGACGTTTCTGTCCATTTGCGCCCTTTCCTGTGATCAAAAGTTCATCGTTTTCAGGCTGGGCGATCTTGTTGATACGTCCGCCTTTTAAATTATCATCGATCTCTGCCACGAGAGCAGAAACTGTAATTCCGTCAAATGCCATGATTTTACCTCCATTTCAACATCAATCATTATAACAGTAAAAAAAGAGTTTGACTAGGGTTTTGGAATGAACTATAATAAATCCGTATGCAATCAGTTACTGTATTTATCAGCAGCTGATAAACTTAAGAGGCAGTATTGGAGGATAACATGATAAAAAGTATGACCGGCTTTGGCAGGGCAGAAGCAGTTTCCAGAGAGCGTAAGGTTTCTGTTGAACTGAAATCCGTCAATCACAGATATCTGGATCTGAACATCAAAATGCCGAAAAGACTCAGCTATTTTGAGGGAGAGATCCGAAATGTGATGAAGACTTATATCCGCCGCGGCAAAGTCGATGTGTTCATCACCTATGAAGACTATACAATGGGCGGAATGGCTCTGAAATACAATGCAGAGCTGGCAAAGGAATATCTGGGCTATCTGAACCAGATGAGTGAGGAACTGGGGATCGAGAATGATATCCGTGTTTCCACACTTTCCAGATATCCGGATGTGTTTACAATGGAAGAGCAGGCTCCGGATGAGGAAGAGCTCTGGAATTTTCTGGAGGGTCCGCTTCATGAGGCCTGCCGGAAATTTGTGGAGACCCGCCAGCGTGAAGGTGCTAATCTGAAACAGGATCTTCTTGGGAAGCTGGACGGACTGGAAGCAAAGGTCGATGTAGTGGAAAAACGTTCTCCGGAAGTAGTGAAGGCTTATCGGGAGAAACTGGAAGCCAAGATGCACGAGCTACTTGAAGATAACCAGATCGATGATTCCAGGATCGCCGCAGAGGTGATACTTTTTTCAGATAAGATCTGCAATGATGAGGAGACGGTACGTCTTCGAAGCCACATCCACGGAATGAGAAAGATCCTGGACGAGAACGAGGGCGTGGGACGTAAGATGGATTTCATGGCACAGGAGATGAACCGTGAGGCGAACACTATCCTGTCTAAATCCAATGATCTTATTGTATCCAACGCGGCCATCGATCTGAAGACAGAGATCGAGAAGATCCGTGAGCAGATCCAGAATATCGAGTAACCGGGCAGGAAACAGGCTGTACACAGACAGAAAGGGAGAGCGTAAATGGCGAAACTTATTAATGTAGGCTTTGGAAATGTTGTCAATTCACGCAAGATCGTGGCTGTGGTAAGTCCGGATGCCGCTCCTGTAAAGCGCATGATACAGAGTGTCAAGGGGACCCGAACTCTGATCGATGCCACACAGGGAAGAAAAACAAAAGCAGTGATCGTTACTTCCGATGATTATCTTGTCCTTTCCGCTCTGCAACCGGAAACTATTGCCAGGAGATTTTCGGAAGCGTATGGAGAGGAAATGAGGGAGGAAGGAAATGAGTAAGGGAATTTTAGTTGTTGTTTCGGGCTTTTCCGGTTCCGGAAAAGGTACTGTCATGAAACGGCTGATGGAAAAATATGACAATTATGCATTATCTGTTTCTGTTACTACCAGAAATCCAAGACCAGGCGAGAAGGACGGAGAGGCTTATTTCTTCCGCACAAAAGAAGAATTTGAACAGCTGATCCGGGAAGACGGACTGATCGAGTATGCACAGTATGTGGAGAATTATTATGGCACACCCCGCAAATATGTAGAGGAGCAGCTTTCCGCAGGGAAAGATGTGATCCTTGAGATCGAGATCCAGGGTGCCATGAAGATCCGTGAGAAGTTTCCGGATACACTGCTGGTATTTGTATGTCCGCCGTCTATGGAGGAGCTTAAGAACCGTCTGGTAGGTCGCGGAACAGAGACTCTGGATGTGATCAACGGGCGTCTCAGAAGAGCGGTTGAAGAATCCAGAGGAATGGATAAATATGATTATCTCCTGATCAATGATGATCTGGAGGAATGTGTTGATACACTTCATGAGACCATCCGGTGTGAGCGCATGCGTACATCTAGGAATCATGATTTTGTATCCAGGATCCAGAAAGAAGCGAAAGCTTTTTTATAAATACCAATTAACAAGTTAAATACGGCCCTGCCGTTACAGAAGGGAGAAAAGATATGATACATCCATCTTATTCAGAATTAATTGAGGCTATCAACACAAACAACGAGGACGACGATGAGGCTCTCGTGCTGAACAGCCGTTATTCTCTTGTACTTGCAGCAAGCAAACGTGCCCGCCAGCTGATCGCAGGAGCAGAGCCGCTTGTACCGGGTGCAGCAGGAAAGAAACCGCTTTCCGTTGCCATTGATGAGCTTTACAAGGGCAAAGTAAAGATCCTTCCCGGACAGGAGGAAGAGGAAGAGCTGGAGGCTCTTGAAGCTGAGAAGGAGGCTCTTGAGGCAGCAGAGGGCGAGACCGCAGAAGGCACTGAGACTGCAGAAGCAGCTCAGACAGAAGCGGAGTAATTTTATGAAAATATTATTCATCTCTCTTGGCTGTGACAAGAACCTGGCGGATTCTGAGGAAATGCTGGGACTTCTTACAGCCGGAGGTCATGAGATCACAGACGATGAAACACAGGCAGATGCAATCGTGATCAATACCTGCTGTTTTATCAAGGATGCCAAGGAAGAGAGTGTGGAAACCATTCTTGAAATGGCAGAATACAAAAAAACAGGAAGCTGCCATGCACTGATCGTTACCGGCTGTATGGCACAGCGATACCAGAAAGAGATCATTGAGGAGGTTCCGGAGGTCGATGCTGTTCTTGGAACTACATCCTACGGCGACATCGTAAAGGCTCTGGAGGAAGCAGTAGCCGGAAATCATTTCGAAGAATTCCGTGATATTGATTATCTGCCGGATACAGGAAGCAAACGTGTCCTTACAACAGGTGGACATTTCGGCTACCTGAAGATTGCGGAAGGCTGCGACAAGCACTGTACCTACTGCATCATCCCGAAGCTCAGAGGTAAATTTCGAAGCGTCCCAATGGAGCGCCTCATTGCCCAGGCAGAGGATATGGCTGAACAGGGAGTGAAAGAGCTGATCCTGGTAGCACAGGAGACCACCGTTTATGGAAAGGATCTTTACGGCAAAAAATCTCTTCACATTCTTTTAAAGAAGCTCTGTGAGATCAGAGGTATCCGTTGGATCCGCATCCTTTACTGTTATCCGGAGGAGATTTACGATGAACTGATCGAAACCATTCGTGATGAGAAGAAGATCTGTCATTATCTGGATATTCCGATCCAGCACGCATCGGACCGAATTCTTAAGAGAATGGGCCGCCGTACTTCCAAACAGGAACTGATCGATATTGTCGGAAAGCTCCGTAAGGAGATTCCGGATATCGTACTGCGTACAACTCTGATCACCGGATTTCCGGGTGAGACGGAGGAAGACCATGAAGAACTGAAGGAGTTCGTAGATGAGATGGAATTTGACCGTCTCGGTGTCTTCACTTACTCTCCGGAGGAGAATACCCCGGCAGCAGAGATGGCAGACCAGGTTCCGGAAGAAGTGAAGGAAGAACGCAGAGACGAGCTGATGGAGCTTCAGCAGGAGATTTCTTATGACAGAGGCCAGGACCGTATCGGACAGGAACTTCTTGTTATGATCGAAGGAAAAGTTGCAGATGAAAGTGCCTATATCGGACGTACCTACGGGGATGCACCGAAGGTTGACGGATACATTTTCGTTCAGACAGGCGAACTGCTTATGACAGGTGATTTTGCAAAGGTACGTGTGACAGGTGCGCTTGAGTATGATTTGATAGGAGTGCTGAGCGATGAATACACCGAATAAACTTACAGTTGCAAGAATGATACTTGTACCATTTCTTGTAGTTTTCTTACTGACAGGCTGGGGAGGAGAAGCAAACCGCTGGATCTGTCTTGCGATTTTTGTCGCAGCAAGTGTGACAGACTGGTTTGACGGTCATCTTGCCAGAAAATATAACCTGATAACCAATTTTGGAAAATTTATGGATCCGCTGGCAGACAAGCTTCTGGTATGCTCTGCCATGATCTGCATGATCGAGGTTGACAAGCTTCCGGCATGGGTTGTGATCATTATCATCGGACGGGAATTTATCATCAGTGGTTTCCGTCTGATCGCAGCGGAGAACGGAATTGTCATTGCCGCAAACTACTGGGGAAAATTCAAAACCGTTTCCCAGATGATCATGATCATACTTCTGATGCTGGATTTCGGAGGTGTTTTTGCAGTGCTGACACAGATATTTATCTGGCTGTCCGTTGCACTGACCATTATCTCCCTGCTGACTTATATCATGCAGAACAGAAAGGTCCTTTCCATGCAGGAGTAGGGATCAGAGTATACGAAAGGAGTTTCTTTTCATGATCACAGAACTGATATCCGTAGGAACCGAGATCCTTTTAGGAAATATCGTAAATACCAACAGCGCCTATCTTTCTGAAAAATGCGCCCTGCTTGGGTTAAGTGTTTACTATCAGGATGTAGTAGGTGATAATGAAGGCCGTATGCGTGACGTGATCCGTACTGCACTGGATCGTTCCGATGTTGTGATCCTCACCGGAGGTCTTGGACCAACAGAGGATGATATCACCAAGGAAGTAACTGCGGATCTGATGGGAATGCCTCTTAAGGAAGATTCCCACTCAAGGAAACTGATCGATAAATATCTGAAGGAATATGAGAAAAACAATCCTCAGAGACGTATCACGAAGAACAACTATAAACAGGCCATGGTTCCTGAGGGAGCCATTGTTCTTGATAATCATAACGGAACTGCTCCGGGACTGATCCTTGAGAAAAAAGGAAAAACCGCGATCCTTCTTCCTGGACCTCCCAATGAGCTGAAGCCCATGTTCGAGGAGTACGTTGTCCCATATCTGCAGAAAAACCAGCCGGAGATCATTGTGTCCCAGATGGTAAAGATCAGCGGGATCGGTGAGAGTCAGGTAGCAGAGGAAATCCAGGATCTGATCGAAAGCCAGACCAATCCTACCATTGCACCTTATGCAAAAACCGGTGAAGTGCATCTTCGTGTGACAGCAAGCGCAGAGAATGAAAAGGCCTGCAGAAAGCTGATCAAACCGGTTGTCAAGGAGCTAAAGAAGCGTTTTGGAGAGAATGTTTTCGCCACAGATGAGAGCAAGACACTGGAGGAAGCGGTGATCGATCTTCTGAAAGAGAAAGATCTGAAGCTTTCCCTGGCGGAATCGCTTACCGGCGGTATGATCGCCCAGCGCATTGTCAATGTATCCGGTGCGTCTGAGGTGTTTGGCTATGGCTTTGTGACTTACAGTAACAAGGCCAAGCATAAATGTCTGGGAGTGAAGAAGCGTACTCTGAAGGAGCAGGGGGCAGTTTCCGCCAAGTGTGCCAGAGAAATGGCAAAGGGCGCCTGCAAAGCATCCGGAGCAGACATCAGTATTTCCGTGACGGGTCTGGCAGGACCGGGAGGCGGAACAAAGGAAACTCCGGTTGGTACTGTATTTATGGGCTGCTGCTATAAGGGCAAGGCTATTGCCAAAGAGTTCCACTTTACAGGAAACCGCATGCGGATCCGCGAGCAGACTACAGCGCATGCACTGGCGATGTTACGTGACTGTATCATTATGAGCAGATAGCGAATGCCTTGATCTGCCTGCTATTACGGATCAACCATGATATTTTTATATAACAGGACTGATTTTTAAACAGATGAAACTTTTGATTTCAAGTATCTGTATCAAAAATCAGTCCTGTTTTATTTTTGTTTCCTGACAATAAGCCCCGGTATGGGCGATGAAAGAATATAAACGATCATATTTACAAGGATACTATCATAAGTGCTAGTGTTTTTATAAGGGATTTCCTCTAAAATGTGATTAAAGCAATATATGACGTAAATATACGTTTTACCGGAAAGGGGGAAATCAGAATGAAAAAGAAAAAAAATCTGTTGTGTTTTGTGCTGCTGATCAGCCTTATTTTTACGATGGCATTTGGAAGTGTGACGGTCAGCGCCGCACCAAAACTGAACAGAACAAAAGTAACTCTTTTAAAAGGTGAGAAGACAACACTTAAGGTTACCGGAACCAGGCAGAAGGTTGCCTGGAGATCTTCCAAAAAGAGCGTTGCGACCGTAAACAGCAAAGGTCAGGTGGTTGCCAAAAATAAAGGTTCCGCAACGATCTATGCAAAGGTAAGCAAAAAAACATATAAATGTGTTGTAAAGGTAGAAACACCGAAGCTCAGCAGGACATCGCTGACATTAACAGAAAAGAAATCCAGTGCCATTAAATTGACAGGAACAACTGTGAAGGTGAAATATTCTTCTTCCAATCCGAAGATCGCACGTGTGGATTCCAAAGGAAAGATCACCGCAGTGAAAAAAGGAACGGCAGTGATCACAGCGAAGGCAAATACGAAGAAATTCAATTGTAAGGTTACAGTAAAAGCAGCGCAGAAACCGAAACCGAAGCCGACACCTACACCGGTGCCGAAACCATCTTTAAGTGCCACCACCTTAAATATGAATAAAGGTGATGTGAGACAGCTTCAGGTAAAGAATTATAAAGAGATTCTTGTATGGACCAGTGATGATACATCTGTTGCAACTGTAGACAGTAAAGGCAAAGTAACGGCAGTGAATGTGGGAACAACAAAGATCCAGGTACGGGATAAGAGTACCTGGCGAGGCAGCTGTACTGTCCACGTGACACAGACAGTAAAGAAACAGGTGGAGCCGGTTCTTACAAAAGGAACTAAATCTGCAAAAAAAGAGATCACCAATGATAAAGGACAGAAGGAAGTTATTAATGTAACGATAAATACCTATACTTACACCTTTACCACGATCCCGACCAATGTAGAGGAACTGAAACAGTATGATATCACAACGGCAGACGGACGCTATAAGACCATGGCTCTTCTGATTCTTGCATATCGTACCTGGACACCGACCAATCCGACGGACTGCGAGGAGATGATTTCTTATCTCAACAATAAAGAGATGACTCAGTATTACAAAAACTTTTTGAGGGATCGTATGAAAGCGGATAACGGATATAAATATCTTGGCAATTCTTACCTGAATGGAGCAACTCCGGCCAACAATTATACTCCGTCTAAACCGATTTCCATTACGTTAAGACAGGACACACTTCCGGGTAAGGGAAATTCCATCAGTGAAGATATCCCGTATTTTGAACCGACTCAGACCACTCCTGCGATCTACAGATCATTTACTGATTTTGCAGGCAGCGACAGTTCCAGATGGATCTGTACATATAAGCACTCCAAAACCGGAAAATGGTATATCTGGGATCAGTCCTGGCATGATCTTCTTACCAGGATCAAACAGCCGGCAGGAAACTATGAATATTGATCGAATGTGAATGTACCGCTATTCAATCCCATTCTAAAAAAGGAACCGACAGCGTAAAAACTGTCGGTTCCTTTTTGGCATACATAATAGAATATCTCATCGGTGCAGCGCAAACTTTTCAATGGCGCGTGCTACACCGTCTTCGTCATTGGAAGCAGTAATATAATCGGCTGCTTTTTTTACCTGGGGCTGTGCATTGGCCATGGCTACGCCAAAACCGACTTCCCGGAGAAGATGGACATCGTTGTCACCGTCTCCGCATGCCATAATGGATTCTCTTGGGATTCCCAGCATTTCGCCAAGAGCAACAAGAGCGGTTCCTTTGTTGACACCGGCGGCGTTGATCTCAATATTGTAGCTTAAGGAGCCTACAAGCTCCAGCTCCTTAAGTTCACTTAATTCCTTCCAGGCGGCGGCACGTTCCTCCATGTCTGCAAAAAGCGCCTGGACTTTATCCATGCTTCTGTTTTCTTTTGTAATGACATCCTGGATGTCTGGAACCGCGATACGGGTAGTACGGACATAATTCCACATATTAGGGTCGTGATGGTATTTTCCTATATTATCAAGCTTGGCAGCGTCTGCATATCCCTGACCGTCAAAATAGATCTCACTTAAAGTATCATATTTTTCAAAGATACGGAGAGCTTTTTTTGCACTTTCCATGGGAAGAAGCTGCTCGATAAGAAGTTTATTATGGTTTGTATCAAGGACTCTGGCTCCGTTGGAGGTGAGAGCATAGTGAATTCCCGGAAAATTTCTCAGTTCCGCGGGAATGCCGGTATATGGCCGGCCGGTAGCCATCAGAACAAGGATACCTGCATCAATAGCTTCCCTGAGAACGCGCCTGGTATTTTCTGTGAGTTCTTTTTTTGTATTCAGAAGAGTTCCGTCCAGATCAAGACCGATCATTTTTATCTGCTGCATATTTAAGATTTCCTTTCCCGGTTAAGGTCACATATACAGAAAAACCGTCCCGAAAAAACATTTTCCGGGACGGTACCTATTTGTTTATCAGATATCAAGAAGATCACTGTAAACTTTCAGTGCTCCGTCTGTATCATGAGCAAGAACACGTTTTGCAAGAACCTTACCAAGCTGTACACCCTCCTGGTCAAAGCTGTTCAGGTTCCATACAAAGCCCTGGAACATGATCTTGTTCTCAAAGTGTGCAAGAAGCGCACCCAGAGACTTCGGTGTAAGTTCTTCACCAACAATGATACTGGAAGGACGTCCGCCCTTGAAGTTTTTGTTCAGGTTCTCATCTTCTTTTCCGCATGCAAAAGCAACGATCTGTGCTGCAACGTTTGCACAGAGCTTCTGCTGGCTTGTGCTGTTCTCGATATCAACATCAACACCAAGCTGGCTCTTCTTAAAGCCGATGAACTGAAGCGGAACAATATTGGTTCCCTGATGCAGAAGCTGGTAGAAGGAGTGCTGTCCGTTGGTTCCTGGCTCACCAAAGATCACTGGCCCGGTCACATAATCCACCGGCTCACCAAAGCGGTTTACAGATTTACCGTTAGACTCCATATCACACTGCTGGAGATGAGCAGGGAAGCGGCTTAATGCCTGTGAGTATGGTAAAACTGCAGTAGAAGGATATCCCTGTACATTTCTCTCATAAACGCCGATCAGGGCATCCAGCATATCCGGGTTCTCAAGAATGTTCTTATTTGTTGCAAGCTTATCCTCCTCGGCAGCTCCGTCAAGCAGCTCTGCGAATACTTCCGGTCCGAATGCCAGGGAAAGGATCGCTCCGCCTACACCGGAAACAGAAGAATAACGTCCGCCGATATAATCATCCATAAAGATTGCGGTAAGGTAGTCATCGCTCTTTGCCAGAGGAGAAGTCTCACTGGTTACTGCAAGCATATGCTTGGACGGGTTTAAGCCGGCTTTTGTGAGAGCGTCTTTTACGAATGCCTCGTTAGTCAGAGTCTCGAGGGTTGTACCGGATTTGGATACAACGATGAAAAGAGAGTGAGCAAGATCTACAGATGCAAGAACAGCAGCTGCATCATCCGGGTCAACGTTGCTGATGAATTTTGCTTCCATCTTGAAGGTGTTGTTTGCCTTTGCCCAGTTTTCAAGTGCGATATATAATGCACGCGGTCCTAGGTCACTTCCGCCGATACCGATCTGTACAACCGTAGTGAATTTCTCACCGGCTTCATTTGTGATCTCGCCTGCATGTACTTTGTTTGCAAAATCTGCAGCTTTCTTCTGCTGAGCTACATAGAATTCTCGCTTGTCCACACCGTCAACAACAACAGGCTCGCCAAGCTGTGTACGTGCAAGATGATGAAGGACCATACGTTTCTCGCCTGTGTTGATCACTGCGCCGTTATATAATTCCTGGAATTTTTCGATCAGTTCTGCCTCATCAGCCAGTTTGGAAAGTGCGTCAAGAACGGTCTCGTCCACTTCCTTAGCTGCGTAATTGTAAGCCAGACCTGCTGCCATCGGTACGCTGTACTTCTTTACACGTTCTGCACCCTGCTCGCCGGACATTGCTTCTGCAATGTTCACGTGATCTTTCAGACCGTTAAGTTTGCTGTAAGAAGCAAGAGTGTCCAGATTTTTCCATGTTGCCATAATCATATTCCTCCTTTAATGACTGTGATCAGAGATATCAACATAAATCCTTCGGATATCTTTTTCACAATTGTCTACAGCCAATTATACTGAAAAAAGCTCTGGATTTCAACGGAAGGAACGATTTAATTGGTGAAAATCTTGTTAAATAAGGTAAAAAATATCAGAGATAACAGGATCGTGACGGAAATATGAAGAAGTTTCCGTCAGCAGCAGGACAGGAATGGGGAAATATGATATGATAGAAAACAGATCACCCGGAGAAAAAAGCCGGGAATATAATAAGTGATGAAGGGAATTGTTTTATGGAGGAAATGAAGAAAAAAGGAAATGTGATCGCACTGCTGCCTATCGGTGTTTTTCTGGCCCTGTATCTGGGACTGGGGATTTTGTTTGAGTATGTGATGAAGATCCCTATGGGATTTTATAATGTACCGATCGTTGTGGCTTTTCTGTCTGCGATCCTGGTGGCATGTGTTCAGAACAGAACGATCAGCTTTGACAGAAAGCTGGAGCTTATGGCAAAAGGAGTAGGAGATAAAAATATCATCACCATGCTTCTGATCTTTCTGACCGCAGGCTCTTTTGTGGGTGTTGTGGGGCGCAGCAGTGCAGAAAGTGTGGCCTACTGTATGCTTTCTCTGATACCGGCACGTTTTTCTGTTGCGGTATTGTTTGTAGTTGCCTGCTTCGTATCTGTGGCTATGGGAACTTCCGTTGGGACGATCACGCTTCTTACCCCTATTGCGGTAGCGGTTTCCAAAGCTTCCGGTTTTGATATGGCATTTTGTGTGGCATCGGTGATGGGAGGAGCCATGTTTGGTGACAACCTTTCTTTTATTTCTGATACCACGATCGCAGCCTGCAACGGTCAGGGCTGTCAGATGAAAGATAAATTCCGGGAAAACTTCTGGATTGCATTTCCGGCAGCTGTTGTTACACTGCTCCTGATCCTTATCCTGTCTTTTCAGACAGAGATCCAGGGAAGAGTGGTACAGGATTATCATCTTGTGCAGATCCTTCCGTATGTTCTGGTGCTGATTGGCGGGATTATCGGCATCAATGTATTTGTGGTACTTCTGATCGGAATTGTCTCCGGCGCATTTATCATGCTTCTTGGAGGACATATCACGCCAGTGGAGCTTCTGACAAATATTGGCTCCGGTGTTTCCGGGATGTTTGAGACATGTATGGTGGCTATCCTTGTAGCAGCCATGTGTGCGCTGATCCGGGAGCATGGAGGCTTTGAAGCACTGCTTTCCGGAATACAGAGAGTTTTTAAAGGGAAAAAAGGCGGACTTCTTGGTATGGGACTTCTGGTTGGAACTATGGATATCGCAACAGCCAATAATACGGTGGCCATTGTTATGGCCAACCCCATTGCAAAGGAAATGGCGCTGGAATATAAGATCACTTCCAGAAAGACAGCTTCTATCCTGGATACATTTTCCTGTATTTTCCAGGGGGTGATTCCATATGGAGCCCAGATGCTGGTTGCCATTTCTGCGGCAAAGGAACTGGGATTTGAGCTTTCTGCTTTTCAGATCATGCCGAAACTGTTTTACCCCATGCTTCTGCTAGTGAGTTCTCTGATCGCGATCTTTGGTATAAAAGGCGGGGATGATAAATGAATCAGGAAGAGATGATCCGGGATGTCCGGAAAAGACTGTTTGAAATGCAGGATACAGGATATCGGGATTTTCATGCAAGGCTGGTTCCGACTGTGGAGAAAGAAAAGATCATCGGTATCCGGACACCGATACTCCGGAAATTTGCAAAAGAATTTGGAAAAACAGAAAGATCCGAAATGTTCCTGAAGGTTCTTCCTCATCAGTATTATGAGGAAAATAATCTCCATGGTCTGCTGATCGAGCAGATCAGAGATTATGATAAATGTCTGGGAGAACTGGAGTGTTTTCTTCCGCATATTGATAACTGGGCGACCTGTGATCTGCTGACGCTCCATATGATGAAAAAACACAGTGATATATTTATCCGGGAGATTTATCGCTGGATGGAATCGGATAAGCCGTATATCATCCGGTTCGGGATCAGTATGCTGATGCGCCATTATCTGGACGAAGGATTTAAACCGGAATATCCGGAGAAAGTGGCAGCGATCCGCTCGGAAGAATATTATGTAAATATGATGCGAGCTTGGTATTTTGCTACAGCGCTGGCAAAACAGTATGAGAAGATCCTTCCATTCCTGGAAGAGCAGAGAATGGATATCTGGACTCATAACAAGACAATCCAGAAATCCATTGAAAGCTACCGTATCACACAGGAACAGAAGGATCATCTCAGGACACTGCGGATAAAGAAATAAACAGCAGGTAAGGGTTAAAATATGAAGGCAATATCGATCTATGCACTTACAAGAAATCAGAATATGGAATGTGTCCAGAAGCTGGAACGTCAGCTTTCCGGCAGAGATTTTTTTCTCAGGATCAAAGAGTGGGAACTGGAAAGTATGAAAGCACTGGTGAAGCAACTGGAACTGCATATGGAGGAAGTGTATAAGCTGCGCTTTTTCTATTCGTTTCAGATCCCGAAGCTTGGAAAGGAGTTCGATCTTCTTCAGATCAAAGATGACCAGATCGTGAATATTGAACTGAAAAGCGGCATTGTGTCGGACGAGGCTATCCGGAGACAGCTGATCCAGAACCGGTATTATCTGTCTGTTTTTGGAAAACCGATCCTGTCGTATACCTATATCAGCAGTGAAGATCATCTGGTGAGACTGACCAATCATGATCACATTGTGGAGGGGGACTGGAAACAGCTATGTATTGCCTTGGGGAAAGAAAGCCCGGACTATGAGGGAGATATCGAGGATCTGTTTCAGGCAGAGCTTTATCTGATCTCTCCACTGACAGAACCGGAGCGTTTTCTCAAAAAAGAGTATTTCCTTACTTCCCAGCAGAGAGATATTGAACGGCAGATTCTGAAGAGAATACGTGGAGAAAGAGGAGGATATTTCTGGTTCAGCGGACTTCCAGGAACCGGAAAAACATTGTTGCTTTATGATATTGCGATGAAGTTGTCCGTGCGCCAGAGAGTCTGTATCATTCACTGTGGAGAGGCGGGAAAAGAATGGAAGATTCTTCATGAACGTCTGCGGCGGATAGATTTTCTGGCAGATACTCAGCTGGACGGAACGACGGATCTTGGCTGTTACAGCAGCATTCTGGTAGATGAAGCACATCTTCTGTCCCTGGAAAAATTATCGGTTCTGCTTACATGGAGTGAGCACAGGCCGGTGATCTTTTCCAGTGATTCCGAGGATGTGATCTCACCGGAAGAGATGGATCGTAGCATTGTGGAAAGCCTGGGAAATCTGCCGGAGATCCAGAAATTCCATCTGACAAACCGGATCCGTACCAATGCGGAACTTTCCTCTTTTATCCAGAACATGATGCACCTGCCGGAAAAAAGAAGCCCCAGATGGTATCCGCATATTGCAGTGGTGTATGCCAATAATGACCGCGAGGTGGAAAATTTTCTGAATGATTTTGCGGGACAGGGGTATCAGCAGCGGATGCCAGAGGGTTCTGGACAGCTTGGCATCCAGGCAGTGAGAGATGCGGAGAAGATCGTTGTATTGCTGGATGAACAGTATTATTACGACGAAAAAGGATATTTAAGATCCAGGTGCTCCGCGGAAAAATATTCCAGTGTACGAAAACTTTTTCATCTTTTGAATCAGGCGAAAGAGAGCCTGGCTCTGGTGGTGAGAGAGAATATGGCGGTATATGAAGTGATGATGGAGATTTTGCAGATGCACAGAAACAGATAAAAACAAAAGATTAAAGACAATGGAGAGGAAGACAGAGAGATGGAAGTTTTGGAGATTGTTTTGCCTGTACTGGCGATGATCATTCTTGGAATCCTGTGCAGAAAATGGAAACTTTTAGATCAGAGTGGTGTCAATAACATGAAAACACTGGTAACAAATATTATGCTTCCTGTGGCAATTTTTCATGCACTGGCAACAGCAGAGTACAGTGGAAAGATCGGAATTTTGGTTCTGATCATGTTTGTGATGCTCTTGATTTCATTTGGGGCAGGATTCTGGATGAAAAGATTTATGGACGAGCCATATAAGAAATATCTTCCGTTTCTGATCTGTATCTATGAAGGTGGAATGATGGCTTACCCGTTGTATACAAGTCTTTGTGGCAGCGAAAATCTTTCACAGATTGCAGTGCTGGATATTGCGGGACTTCTTTTTGGATTCAGTGTGTATATGGGAATGCTGGGACAGACGGAAAACGGGGAAAAGATCAATGCAAAAAGCCTGTTTTACAGTGCATTGCGAACCCCTGCTTTTATAGGAACGGTTCTTGGAATTATTGTGGGACTGACACGAATGATCACCCGGCTTCTGGACAGTCCTTTTGGCAATTGTTATCTCAGTGTGGAGAATATTCTGACAACGGCCATTACGCCGATTATTCTTATTGTAGTTGGGTACAGTATGGAACTTGCGCCGGAACTTATCAGCCCCTGCCTCAAAACCATATTGCTGAGAGTCCTTTTGCAGGCAGTGATGATTGCGGGAGTTCTCATGGCAGTAAAATATTTGGTAGGAGGTTCCAGGCTTCTGAACCTGGCGGTTATTACATATATGTCCTCGCCTGCTACATTCAGTATGCAGACTTTTCTGAGAAAGAAAGAGAGCAGTGCTTATGCATCCACAACAAATTCTCTGTATTGTGTGGTCTCAATCCTGGTTTATATCACACTGGCAGTGGCAGGATGATGGAACTGAAAGAAGGGATCAAATGACGACAACGACATTATGTTATATAGAAAACGATGATAAATTCCTGATGCTTCACAGAGTAAAAAAACAGGATGATATGAATGAGGGCAAATGGATCGGCGTTGGCGGGCATGTGGAAAGTCAGGAAACTCCGGAAGAATGCCTTGTTCGTGAGGTGAAAGAGGAAACAGGGCTGACACTTACCTCCTATAAGTTCCGTGGCCTGGTGACATTTATAAACAGTGAATGCGAATCAGAACTTATGTGTGTGTTCACGGCCGATGAATATGCAGGAGAACTGATTGAATGTGATGAGGGAGAACTTTGCTGGGTTGACAAAGCCATGGTGCCGAATCTTCCGGCATGGGAGGGGGATCAGGTATTTCTTGATCTGCTCCTTTCAGGAGAAAAACGATTTTTTTCTGTAAAATTGCAGTATGAAGGTGACAGACTTGTAGAGAAGAAAATTCATTTGTATTAATAGTAGATTGTTTCATAGCTGGAGGGGAAATCATGTTTAATAAAATGATTGCACAGCAAACCGCAAAAAAAGAAAAACTTCTTGATAATTTTCTGAAAAAACATGAAGCGGAATATCCGTTTCCGGAAGATGTGGAACTCATTTGTGACATTGACTATATGGGAGATGGAAAGCCCTGTCATTTCATGGATATTTACCGTCCCCGAAATACCGGAAGCGTTGTTTCCGCAGATTCTTAAGGATCTGATGACAGGAATGGGAAATGCAAAGAGATATTTTGAAACCTATGATGGTGAAGGAGAACATATTTATATGACAGGAACCAGTGCGGGGGCGAGCCTGTGCGTATATCTGGCCGCTATGTTAAAAAGTCCTGAATTGGCAAAGGCTTTTCAGGTTGTTCCAAATGATCTGAAAATTCGGGTGCTGGGTCTGGCAAGTGGAATGTATTATACAACCAAACCGGACAGTATAGGGATTTTTCTTCCCTCCTATATTTACGGGAAACACTGGAAAAAGAGTTCGTTTTATCCATATATAAATCCGGAAAACAAAGAAATTATCCGAAACCTGCCACCGTCATTTCTGGTCACAGCTTATGGAGATACTCTTCGAAATTACAGCAGACAGTATGCAAAAGCGATAAAAAAAGCCGGTGTGATCTGTCATCTTGAAGATTATGAGGTGGACAAAAAACTTCCGCATGCTTTTAGTACAACTTTTCCTGAAATGGAGGAAAGTAAACGTGCAAATACGCAGATGGTGGAATTTCTTTTTAAATACTGATGAAATGCCAGGAAACCTTACTGGAGTCCGGATCCGGATTATTCTCCCTGCACAAGGATGCAATCGCTATATACAGTTAAGAACACAATTTTCTTGAAATCCTAACCATAGATGATTATAATAGGGAGAAGGTATGTCAATTTTGTGCTATTAATGATATTTGGCATTGCATTGTATTTTAATATACAAAATGCCATTTTTCTTTACGATAAGTTCGCGAAAATCCGCAGGATATTAACTGTTTGTGGGTAATGATAACCATTGTTGGCAAGTTGAAAAAATGTCCATTTTTGACCAAACGGGGTTTTGGGCACCATTTTATAGCAACTTTTTACACAAGAATTGGCTTACAAATATAAACATTTTTTATGTTTCACTGAATTTTATATCTTTAAATTCTTTGTGAAATATTACTAATTTTAGAAAGGGATAGAATGAGAAAATTAGCATTAAGTGATGAAATTTTGCTCAAAGTTGATAAAGCTGCCCGCTATATTGGCGGTGAAGTCAACTCCGTAATGAAAGATAAAAATGCGGTAGATATCCGTTTTGCAATGTGCTTCCCGGATGTCTACGAGATCGGCATGTCAAACCTGGGCATGATGATTCTCTATAACATGTTCAACCAGCGTGAGGACGTATGGTGTGAGAGGCTCTTTTCTCCATGGCCGGATCTGGATAAGGTGATGAGGGAGAAGAAGATTCCGTTGTTTGCACTGGAATCCCAGGAGCCCATCCGGGATTTTGATTTTCTCGGAATTACGATCGGGTACGAGATGTGTTACACCAATATCCTTCAGGTACTGGATCTCAGTGGGATTCCGCTGAAAAGTGCGGACCGTGGTGAGGATTTCCCGATTGTGATCGGTGGTGGTGCCTGTGCGTATAATCCGGAGCCGCTGGCACCTTTTTTTGACCTGTTCTATATTGGAGAGGGAGAAACTGTTTATGATGCACTTTTTGATGCGTACAAGGCCAATAAGAAAGCTGGCGGCAGCAGGAGAGATTTTCTTCTGGCAGCAGCTAAGATTCCTGGAATTTATGTTCCATCTCTTTATGAAGTTACCTATAAAGAAGACGGCACGATCGCATCCTTTGCGCCAACAGAGGCTGGCGTTCCGGAAAAAGTCCAGAAACAGCTGATTATAGATATGGAGAAGGAATACCGTGCAGTGGAAGCACCGGTTGTTCCACATATTAAAGCTACACAGGATCGTGTAACTCTGGAAATCCAGCGAGGATGTATCCGTGGATGTCGTTTCTGCCAGGCAGGAATGATCTACCGTCCTACCCGTGAACGTGATGTGGAGACTCTGAAAGAATCCGCACGTATCATGCTGAAAAATACAGGACACGAAGAGATTTCCCTCAGTTCTTTAAGTTCCAGTGATTATTCCCAGCTGAAAGAACTGGTAAATTTCCTGATCGAGGAGTTCCATGGAAAAGCGATCAATATCTCTCTTCCGTCTCTCAGGATCGATGCGTTTGCGCTGGATGTTATGAGTAAAGTGCAGGATGTAAAGAAAAGCAGCCTGACTTTTGCTCCGGAGGCCGGTTCTCAGCGACTTCGTGACGTTATCAACAAAGGTCTGACAGAGGAAGTGATCCTCCATGGTGCGGGCGAAGCATTCAAGGGTGGCTGGAATCAGGTGAAGCTTTACTTTATGCTCGGTCTTCCCACAGAAACAGAAGACGATATGAAGGGAATTGCTCATCTGGCACAGAAGATCGCAGAGACCTATTATGAGGTAGTTCCGAAAGAACAGCGTAAAGGCAAGGTACAGATCAACGTCAGCACATCTTTCTTTGTGCCGAAGCCGTTTACCCCATTTCAGTGGGCACCAATGTATACAGAGCAGGATTTTGTGGAAAAAGCCAAGGTGGTTAAAAATGAAGTCCGCGCCCAGCTGAATCAGAGAAGTATCCGTTATAACTGGCATGAACCGGATGTAACAGCTCTGGAAGGATTTCTCGCACGCGGGGACAGACGATGCGCGGATGTGATCCTGAAGGCTTATGAAAAAGGTGCCCTTTACGATGCCTGGACAGAAAATTTTGATTATGATATCTGGAAGGAAGCTATGGCTGAATGCGGAGTGGATATGACATTCTACACACTTCGTGAAAGAAGCCTGGATGAGATCCTTCCATGGGATTTCATTGATACCGGTGTCAGCCGCAGATTCCTGGAACGTGAATGGCAGCGTGCAAAAGAGGGTGTTGTGACGGAAAACTGCCGTCAGAAATGTTCCGCATGTGGAGCTATGAAATTTAAAGGAGGTGTCTGCCTTGAAGGTAAGAATTAAATTCAGTAAAGAGGGTCCTATGAAGTTTGTGGGACATCTGGATACCATGCGTTATTTCCAGAAAGCACTTCGTCGTGCAGAGCTTCCGGTAGCGTTTTCCGGTGGATACAGCCCGCATATGATCATGTCTTTTGCGGTTCCACTTGGAGTGGGGATGGAGAGTCTCGGAGATTATTTTGACCTGGAAATGGCAGAAGATATGCCTACTGCAGAGATCGCAGCCCGTCTGGAGGAACAGATGGCAGAGGGGATGCATATCGTTAGCGTCCGCAAGGTAGAGGATGGAAAAGCGGGTAAAGCGATGGCACTGGTGGCAGCAGCAGATTATCTTGTGGAGTTCCGTCCGGGCAAAGAGCCTTCTATTGACTGGAAAAGCCGTGTGAAAGAATTTCTGGCACAGCCGGAGATCAAAGTGACCAAGCAGACCAAGCGCAGCGAAAAGGAGATCGATCTTCGTCCGAATATCTATAAAATGGAAGTAAGAGAGAATGGGTTCTTTTATATGCTGGCATCTGCAAGCTCTAATTATACGAAGCCGGAGATGGTAACAAACACATTTTTCCACTGGATTGGAGAAGAACTTCCGGAATTTGCCTTCACAGTGAAACGTCTGGAAATGTATGCCGATAAAGGAGAAAATGCAAGCCCACGTTTTGTAACGCTGGAATCATTAGGTGAGGAAATTGAGTAAACTGATCATAACAAGAATGGAGATCCATGGTGTGCCCTGTACAGTAGCGGCTCTTTCGGAGGAGGAACGGATCGTTGAGATCCGACTGGAATCCGATCAGGAAAAATCCATTCTTGGAAATATATATACCGGACAGGTCGAAAATATCGCATCCAATATCCAGGCGGCTTTTGTGCAGATCGAGCCTGGAAAGAGATGCTACTATTCTCTTGCAGAGGCACAGAGAGCTGTTTTTTCCGCAGGAAGAAAAGGAAACGGACCATTGCGGCCTGGAGATGAGCTCCTGGTACAGGTGAGCAGGGATGCCATGAAGGGAAAACTTCCGGCACTGACATCCAATCTGAATTTTACGGGAAGATATCTTGTTCTCACTACAGGAGATAAAAAGTTTGGTCTGTCTTCCAAGCTGGCACTGGAAGATCGCCATCGCCTCAGCGGATGGCTGAAAGAGGAAGCAGAGCGTCCGGATAAGGAATTCGGTATCATTGTCCGGACCAATGCCGCAGACGCTTCCAAAGAAGAGATCCTGAAGGAACTGGAGTGGCTGAAGGGCCGCTACCATAAAGCCGTAGTTCAGGGACGGAACCGTACCTGTTTCAGTCTTGTACTGGAGACAGAACCATTTTATGTGGCGGCTGTAAGGGATGCTTATGGTCGTGACCTGGATGAGATCATTACCGATGTGCCGGAAATCAGAGAAATGATCCTGGGATATCTGGAAGAGATCAGTCCGGAGCTTAAAGAAAAGCTTCGTTTTTATCAGGACAAACTTCTTCCGCTTTATAAGCTGTATCGCGTGGAAACTGCACTGGATGCGATCCAGAAAGAAAAGGTATGGCTGAACAGCGGCGGATTTCTGGTGATCCAGCAGACGGAGGCCTTTGTATCCATTGATGTAAACAGTGGAAAATATACCGGAAAGAAGAAAATGGAAGAAACCTTCCGCAAGATCAATCTGGAAGCGGCTGCGGAGATCGGCCGGCAGTTACGGCTGCGTAATCTTTCAGGTATTATCCTGATCGATTTTATCAACATGGAAAATCCGGATCACAGAGAGGAACTCTTTCATGTTTTACAGAAGCTCCTCAGAAAAGATCCGATAAAGAGCAGGGCCATTGATATCACACCATTGCATATCCTGGAAATGACCAGAAAGAAAGTAAGACGTCCGGTGATCGAGGACATTCGGGAGCTTACAAAAAAATAATAAAAATATCAAAAAAACTATTGACATAACAGTATGTCACTGTTATGATAATCGAGTATGCCGCACAAAGAGGTTAAAGAGCTTCAGTTTCAGAACAGGAGCCACCGAATTTGGCGAGTAAATAATTAGGAGGTGCCACAGATGTACGCAATTATTGCAACAGGTGGTAAACAGTACAAGGTTGCCGAGGGTGACGTAATTAAAGTTGAAAAGCTCGGTGTAGAAGCTGGTGAAACCGTAACATTTGACAACGTGATCGCAGTCAGCAATGACGGATTAAAGGTTGGCGAGGATGTAAAAGATGCCAGTGTTACCGCTTCTGTAGTTGAAAACGGTAAGAATCGCAAGGTCATCGTTTACAAATACAAACGCAAAACTGGATATCACAAGAAAAACGGACATAGACAGCAGTACACCAAAGTTAAGATCGAAAAGATTAACGGTTAATCTGGTGTCATCATGATTACAATTAAAGTCAGAAAGAAAAACGGATCTTACGAAGAATTTATTTCGAAGGGACATGCCGGTTATGCAGAAGCCGGACAGGATATTGTCTGTGCTGCGGTATCTGCACTGATCATTACCACGGTGAATTCTCTTGAGAAATTCACAGATGATAAATTTGATGTGCAGGAAAAGGATGGATTTGTTTCCATTCATTTCAGAAATGATCTTTCTGAACGGGGGATGCTCCTTATGGATTCCTTACTTCTCGGTCTGACGGAAATTGCTGGTAGTTATAACAATCGATATTTGACAGTAAAAGTCAAGGAGGTGTAACAACAATGATGAAGATGAACCTTCAGTTATTCGCACATAAAAAGGGAGTTGGTTCTACAAAGAACGGTCGTGATTCCGAGTCTAAGAGATTAGGTGCGAAAAGAGCAGACGGACAGTTTGTAAAAGCCGGAAACATTCTTTACAGACAGCGCGGAACCAAGATTCACCCAGGTGAAAACGTAGGCTGCGGTAAAGACTATACTTTATTTGCACTTACAGACGGAGTCGTAAGATTCACAAGAAAAGGTCGCGATAAGAAACAGGTTTCTATCGTTCCTGTAGACGCAGAGTAATGAAATAGGTAAAAGGCTTCAAATCGATCCGGTTTGGAGCCTTTTTTTGGAATAGAGGTGTAATATGTTTGCAGATAGAGCAAGGATCATTATCCGCTCCGGTAAAGGCGGCGACGGACATGTAAGCTTCCGACGTGAGCTGTATGTACCCAATGGCGGGCCGGATGGCGGCGATGGTGGCCGTGGCGGTGATGTGATTTTTGAGATCGACGAGGGCCAGAATACTCTCGGAGACTACAGACACAGAAGAAAATATAAAGCTGAGGATGGCCAGGAAGGCGGTAAAAAACGCTGTCATGGTGCAGACGGTAAGGATGTGGTCCTGAAGGTTCCGGAAGGTACGGTGATCATGGATGCGGAATCCGGCAAGGTCATCGCGGATATGTCCGGTGAGAATCGCAGACAGATCGTATTAAAAGGCGGTCGTGGTGGAAAAGGCAATCAGCACTATGCAACAGCTACCATGCAGGTACCGAAATATGCCCAGCCTGGACAGCCGGCTCAGGAACTTGAGGTTCTCCTTGAGCTTAAAGTGATCGCAGATGTTGGTCTGGTAGGATTTCCGAATGTTGGTAAATCTACTTTCCTTTCCCGTGTGACAAATGCACAGCCGAAGATCGCCAACTATCATTTTACAACGTTGAGCCCTAATCTTGGAGTTGTAGATACTGATAACGGCGGCTTTGTTATCGCTGATATCCCGGGACTGATCGAAGGTGCATCGGAAGGTGTGGGACTTGGACATGAATTCCTCCGTCATATTGAGCGTACACGAGTTATCATCCACATTGTAGATGCCGCTTCCGTAGAAGGTCGTGATCCAGTGGAGGATATCCACAAGATCAATAAAGAACTGGAGGCCTACAATCCGGAAATTGCAGCAAGACCGCAGGTGATCGCAGCCAACAAGATTGACTGTATTTTTGATGATGGCGAAGAAAGCCCTATTGATCAACTGAAAGCAGAATTTGAGCCACAGGGTATTTCGGTTTATCCAATCTCAGCCGTTACCGGGCAGGGTGTCAGAGAACTCCTTTTCCATGTGAAAGAGCTTCTAGATAAGAGCCCGATGAAACCGGTAGTGTTTGAACAGGAATTCTTCCCGGAAGATGTTCTTGTAAATGAAAATCTTCCGTTTACTGTGGAGCGCAGCGAGGAAGATCCGGAAGTATTCCTTGTGGAAGGTCCTAAGATTGAAAAAATGCTTGGCTATACAAATCTGGATTCTGAGAAGGGATTTGCCTTCTTCCAGAAATTCCTGAAAGAGGGCGGTATCCTGGAGGAACTGGAAAAAGCCGGTATCCAGGAAGGCGATACGGTTCGTATGTATGGCTTTGATTTTGATTATTATAAATAAGAGGTATGACAATGACAAGTAAGCAGAGAGCATATTTAAAAGGCCTTGCCATGACAATGGATCCGATCCTTCAGCTTGGCAAGGGTGGTCTTACTCCTGAAAATACCGCTGCTGTTGAGGAAGCTCTTGCAGCAAGAGAGCTGATCAAGATCAGTGTTCTTCAGAACTGTCTGGAGGATCCACGTGAAATGGCACAGGTTCTTGCAGAGAGAACAAGATCTCAGGTAGTACAGGTGATCGGTAAAAAGATCGTTCTCTACAGAGAAGGTAAAAAGGACAAGAAAAAAATCATTCTTCCGTAATCTCGGGAGGTTATAAATGAGCAAAGCAACAAAAAAAATAGGAATCATGGGTGGTACTTTTGATCCCATTCATATGGGGCATTTGATCCTGGGAGAAAAAGCCTATGAACAGCTTGAGCTTGATAAAGTTTTGTTCATGCCCTGCGGAAATCCACCTCATAAACGGAACCGTAAGGGCAGAGCGACTGATGAACAGCGTGCGGAAATGGTCCGTCTTGCCATAGAGGATAATCCTCACTTTGAGCTGTCTCTGATCGAGATGCATGAGGAAGGCTATACGTATACTTACCGGACTCTGGAACAGCTGAATAAAGCGAATCCGGACACAGAGTATTATTTTATCATCGGTGCAGATTCGCTTTTTAATTTTGATACCTGGATGGAACCGGAACGCATTTGTCAGGAAGCAGTACTGGTAGTGGCAACCAGAGATCATACTCCATTGAAGGAACTTGATCAGCAGATGCAACTTCTGTCACAGAAGTATAACGGGAATTTTATTCGACTGGATACCATGAATATTGATGTTTCCAGTGAGCTGCTCCGTTCCTGGCATGAAAGCGGGCAGAGTCTCCGCTATTATGTTCCCAAGCCTGTGATTTCCTATATTGAGAAAAACGATATCTATAAAGGAAATGATTCAGATGGGAAAATATGATTTTATCAAGATAAAAAAGAAACTTTCCAAATATCTGGATGAGGCCAGATTTGAGCATACAATGGGGGTTATGTACACTTGTGCTGCGCTTGCCATGGTTTATGATTATGATCTGGAGGATGCACAGGCTGCAGGACTTCTTCATGACAGTGCAAAGTGTATTCCTAATAAAAAGAAACTGAAGCTGTGCAGCCAGCATGATATTCCGGTATCAGATTTTGAAAAGGATCATCCGTTTCTTCTTCATGCCAAACTGGGGGCTTATGTGGCCAGCAGTAAATATGATATTAAAGACGAAGAGATCCTGACAGCGATCACTTATCATACAACAGGAAGACCGGGAATGAGCCTTCTTGAGAAGATCGTATATATTTCAGATTATATTGAACCAATGCGTGACAAAGCTCCGAATCTTGCGAAGGTGCGAAAGATTGCTTTTGAAGATCTGGATGAGTGTATGTATGAGATTTTAAAGGATACACTGGAATATCTGGAGGAAAATCCCAAGGAAATTGACAGTACGACCAGGGATGCTTATGTTTATTATAAAGAACTCCATGACAGAAAAATGCAGGATGCAGCCAACAGACAGGAGGATTAAAATTCTATGAGTATCGAAAAAGAGATGGTCCGGATCGCCTGCAAGGCACTGGATGATAAAAAAGCAAAGGATATCAAGATCATTGATATCCATGAGGTTTCCGTGATCGCAGATTATTTTGTGATCGCAAGTGCTTCCAACCAGAATCAGGTACAGGCAATGGTTGACAATGCAGATGAAATGCTTGGCCGTGCCGGATATGAAGCAAAACAGATCGAGGGAACCAGAAACTCCAGCTGGGTCCTCATGGATTACGGTGATATGATCATCCATATCTTTGATGAGGAAAACAGACTTTTCTACGATCTTGAGAGGATCTGGAGAGACGGCAAGATTCTTGATGCGGAAGAATTTCTTGGTGAGAATGAGTAAAATTTGTTATATTAGTTTACTGTAAAAATATTATGTGAACTAAATAAGAAGAAATCAAAAAGCAGAAGTTTTCTGCTGAAAAAAAAAGAGAGATATCTTTGTGGGGCTGTACAGCTACCTTAAAGATATCTCTCTTTTTAGATCACATTACATTGGGTGGGATCTGTTGTTTATATTTTTATGAAAAGAAACGAAATACACCAAATACTTTGCCGAGGATCTGCAGATTACCGGTGATGATGATCGGTTCCATATTGTCGTTCTCCGGCTGAAGTCGATAATAACCATTTTCTTTGTAGAAAGTCTTAACTGTTGCAGAATCATCGATCAGAGCAACTACCATGTCGCCGTTTTCTGCTGTCGCCTGCTGCTTTACAAGAACCTGATCTCCATCAAAAATACCTGCATTGATCATACTGTCGCCTTTGACAGTCAGCATGAAACTTTGTTCATTAGGCATATATTCAGCCGGGATCGGAAAGTAAGCATCGATATTTTCCACTGCCAGGATCGGCTGTCCGGCAGCAACAGTGCCTACAAGAGGAACATTGACAACCTCGCGGCGGACCAGATTGAAATTATCATCAATAATCTCGATCGCACGGGGCTTGGTGGCATCTCTGCGGATATATCCGTTTTTTTCCAGAGCTTCCAGATGGGAGTGAACGGAAGATGTGGATTTCAGGTTTACTGCTTCACAGATTTCACGGACGGAGGGCGGAAAACCTCTGTTAAGGATCTCATTTTTCATATAATCCAGTATTTCCTGCTGCTTTTTACTGATTCTGCCATATGTCATGTGTACTTACCTCCCTGGGTTGATTTTATTTGCTGTCGACCATAATATGACAGCATCACGAAATTATATTTTGAATAGTATAACATACTTTTGAAAAAATGGCAAACGGATATTCGGAAAGTATGTTCGCGCGTTTTAAAGCTTGTATTCATTTAAATAAAATGTTACAATAAAACGAACTTTAAGAGATGAACGATGTAAAGGAGGCATTCATTTGCCGGACAATAAAGTACATTCCGGAAAAACTCCGGGATTCTTAGCAAAGCTTCGTAAAATTTTTGGTCTGAACATTGGAACTGTAATGTTCGGAGCAATTTTTATCTATATGATCTTTAGTGTGATTCTTTATCTTACAGCTTCTCATATGGAATCTTATCAGGTTCCCTCCGGTCCGTTATCCATGAATGAGACATACACAGGGCTGGCGATCATGACAGAGAACGTAGTGCAGGCAGATGCGGGCGGTTACGTTACATATTACGCAAGGGAAGGTACCAAGATCAATGCCAACGGTGCTGTCTACAGCCTGAACAGTTCAAGATCTGCAGACAATGTAACCTCTCTGAGCAGAGAGGAACTGGCGGATATACGCAGTAATATGCAAAGCTTTTCCAAAGGATTTGATCCCAGCAAATTCAACAGTGCCTATAGTTTTAAATATCAGCTCAATGGAAGCATCCTTCAGTATGCTTCAGACAGTTCGGGAGCTTCTTCTGCAAGCGCGACGTCTGAAGATGGAGAGGAAGCCACAGTTACAACAATAGTTTCCAGTGATCCGAATATCCGCCGTGCGCAGACAGACGGGATCATCCTGTATTCTACAGATGGCTACGAAACCAAAACCGTTGATAATGTCACAGCTGCTGATTTTGATCAGAATTCCTATCAGGAAACGGATCTGAAAACAGATGGACAGATAAAGGCCGGAGATGATATTTATACGATCATTACAGATGAACGCTGGAGTCTTTTGATTCCTTTAAGTGAGAAGCAGGCTGCTAATCTGAAGGAGCGTACATCGATCCGCGTCAAGTTCCTGAAAGATGATCTGACGCAGACAGGAGACTTTTCGATCATGGAGATCGATGGGGCTAAATACGGTAAGATTGATTTTAATAAAGGACTGATCCGATATGCGTCAGACCGGTTTCTGGAAATAGAACTTGTCACGAACAATGTGACAGGTTTAAAGATCCCGTTATCTTCTATCGTAACGAAGGAGTTTTATGCAATACCTTCCAAATATCTTACGACGGATGATGAAACACAGCAATCCGGATTTATGCTTTCCGGCAGAAATAAAAAAGGCGACAGTACGACAACCTTTGTCAGTGCCGGTATCTATGGCCGTGATGAGATCACAGACAAAGAAACACAGGAAACAAGCTATATTTATTACGTAGACAAGAATAAATTTAAAGAAGGCGATGCTCTTGTTGATCCGGATAGTGGAGAGAAGTTTATCATCGGAGATACAGAAGTTCTGGAGGGAGTTTTCTGTGTCAATCAGGGATATGCGGTATTCCGCCGGATCGAGATCCTGGATGAAAATGAGGAATATGCGGTTGTATCAAAGGAAACCTATAATGGGCTTGTCCGATATGACCGTATTGTGAAAAATGCAGATAAAGTAAGTGAACAGGATATACTTTACTGATTAAAGGAGGATTTATATCATGGTAGCGGAAAATTTGGCACAGGTGCAGAAAAATATTAATGAATCCTGCAATAAAATTAACAGAGATCCGAATGAAGTCACACTGATCGCAGTAAGCAAAACCAAACCGGTGGAGATGCTGAAGGAGGCTTATGATGCCGGAGCACGTGTCTTTGGAGAGAACAAAGTGCAGGAGATCGTGGATAAATATGAGCAGATGCCTTCAGATGTCAAATGGCATATGATCGGACATCTTCAGCGTAATAAAGTAAAATATATTGTGGATAAAGTTGCAATGATCCATTCTGTAGATTCGCTTCGCCTGGCCGAGACGATTGAAAAAGAAGCAGCGAAAAAAGCGGTTATTGTTCCGATCCTTATAGAAGTAAATGTAGCGCAGGAAGAAAGTAAATTTGGTCTGAAACCGGAAGAAGTTTTACCGTTTATAGAACAGATCGCAGATTTTTCACACATTCGGATAAAGGGGCTCATGACAATTGCTCCCTATGTTGATAATGCAGAGGAAAATCGCGAAATTTTCCGTGAACTTAAGAAATTAAGTGTTGACATTGCTGCTAAAAACATTAATAATGTTACTATGAGTGTTCTGAGTATGGGAATGACCGGAGATTACATGGTTGCCGTGCAGGAGGGCGCTACGATGGTGCGTGTAGGCACTGGTATTTTTGGTGCAAGAAATTACGCATTATAAGACTAATAAGATTGGAGATTTAAAATGGGCGTTTTAGACAAGTTTTTAGATGCCATCAAATTGAACGACGATTATGACGATGACGAATTGTTAGATGATAGCCTTCTTGAGGATGAGGACGATTATGAGGACGATTTCCTCGATGAAGATGATGATATGGAAGAGAAACCAAAGAAGAAATTTTTTGAGAAATTTTCCAAGAAAAAAAATGACGAGGAAGAGGATTTCCTGGATGATGAGCCGGAAGATGAAACGGTTAAGGCACCTGTTGCCAAGTCATCTGCAAAGACAGCTGCAGCCAAGGCCCCGGCAAGGCAGGAACGTATTTCCAGACCGGCACCTTCTTCTAAGATTACCCCAATGCGTACAAGCAAGCGTTCTTCCCAGGCTGCAAATATGGAAGTTTGTGTGATCAAGCCTACAACCATGGAGGAAGCAAGAGAAATTGCGGATACACTGGTCGATAATTCTACCGTGATCCTGAATCTTGAAGGAATCGATGTGGAGCTTGCACAGAGGATCATCGATTTTACTTCCGGTGCATGTTATTCACTTGGAGGAAGCCTTCAGCAGGTATCCAGCTATATTTTTGTACTTGGACCATATAATGTAGATATTACAGGTGATCTTCAGAATATCCTTGGCGGTTCTGTGCCGTCTGTTAGAGTGGGTTATTAACCTCATGGATAAAGAAGAACTTTTTGTTAAGAGAATCCGTGAACTGGCAAATCTGGCCTATCAGAGAGATATTACCACATTTACGGATTTTCTTAATTTAAATGAACGGAATATTTTAAACAGTCAGAATTTTCATAAGCTGGGTGTTACAGCGGAAGGTTTTGGCGGATATGAGAATGCAGAGCGTCAGATGGTAGCCTTTCACCCTGATGCTCTTGCTTTTACATGGGATTATCCCATTGATTGTATCCGGCTTGAGCCAAAAGCAGTGAAATTTTCAGAAGATCTGACACATCGGGATTATTTGGGAGCGATCCTGAATCTTGGGGTTGACAGGAGTGTTGTTGGGGATATTCTTATAGAAGATCATACTGCGAGTTTTTTTTGTCTGCGTCAGATGACAGATTTTTTTCTGGAGAATCTGTGTCGTGTAAGACATACCACAGTTGTGGCGTCGAAGATAGAAGATCCGGGTGATCTTCCGAGGCCGGAACTGAAACCAGTTAGTGGAACCTGTGCGTCCGTACGCCTGGATTCTCTGATCGCACTGGCTTTTGGGACTTCCAGAAGCAGTATTGTGCATTGTATTGAAGAAGGGCTTGTTTTTGTAAATGGAAAACTGATCACATCCAATGGTTATGAGCCCAAAGAGGGAGACATCATATCCGTTCGGAAAAAGGGACGTTTTATTTATGATGGAGTATCCCGTCAGACAAAAAAAGGACGTCTTGGGGTACGGATTCTGCTTTATATCTGAACAGCTAGGAGGAAAACGCAATGACAGCATCAAAATTACTTGTAAAACGAGAAGGTGATTTCCATTATCCCATCTGTTTTGAAGAAGATTTTTCTAATCTGGCACAGGTTATGAAGGAAGAAGGACTTGTTGACAGAAAAATCTGCATTGTAACAGATTCTAATGTGGGACCACTGTATGAAGAATCTGTAAAACAGGTTTTAAGTGAGGTAAGTTCCGATATTTCTGTGTTCACCTTTGAGGCAGGAGAAAAAAACAAAAACCTTAATACCGTTTCGGCATTGTATCAGGCCCTGATCCAAAATGGTCTTGACCGAAAAAGTCTGCTTGTTGCATTAGGCGGTGGTGTGGTAGGCGACCTTACCGGATTTGGCGCGGCAACTTATCTCAGGGGGATTGACTTCATTCAGGTACCGACAACACTGCTTGCACAGGTAGACAGCAGCGTTGGCGGAAAAACCGGCGTAGATTTTCAGCAGTACAAAAACATGGTAGGAGCTTTTCACCAGCCACGTCTTGTATATATGAATCTAAGCACTCTTTCTTCGCTTCCGGCAGAACAGTTTGCCTGCGGAATGGGTGAGATTTTAAAAACAGGATTGATCTGTGATGGAGATTTTTTTCGCTATGTATGCTGTGAGCAGAAAGGAATCAAAAAGCTGGATATGGAACAGATTGCCAGAATGGTACGCAGATGCTGTGAGATCAAAGCAGGCGTTGTGGAGCGTGATCCTAAGGAACAGGGAGAGCGTGCGCTTCTTAACCTGGGACATACTGTGGGGCATGCAGTAGAAAAACTTAAGAATTTCACCCTGCTCCACGGACAGTGTGTGGGAGTCGGACTGGTGGCAGCGGCATATCTTTCCATGAAACGAGGACTTCTGACCAAAGAAGAATATCAGGAAATCTGCCAGGGATGTTCGGATTACGATCTTCCGGTGCATGTAGATGGTCTTATCCCGGAAGAAGTTCTTTCCGCAACAAAGAAAGACAAAAAAATGGAACAGGGACATATCAGGTTTATCCTGATGGATGGTATCGGAAAAAGCTTTATCGACAAAACAGTTACCGATGAAGAAATGCTTTCCTGTATTCAGGAGATAACTCTATGATCAGTCGTGTTAACCATCATCAGAAAATGTCTTTTAGTAAGTGTATGTCGGGGGACATTTTTTTGCTGATCTTACTCGTGGCTGCGGATCAGGGAGCAAAATGGCTGTCATATCTGTATCTGAAAGGACAACCATCGGTTTCGCTGATTCCTGGCGTACTTGAACTTCATTATCTCTATCCGGAAAACAGGGGAATTGCGTTTGGAATGTTTCAGGGAAGTGTACTCTTTTTTGCCATTGTGAGTGTACTGTTTCTGGGAGTGATCCTCTATGCATGGATCCGTATTCCGAAAGAGCGGTTTTATCTGCCGTTGCTCACCATTGCTACAGTACTCGCAGCTGGTGCACTGGGAAATTTTATCGATCGTTTTTTCAGAGGGTATGTGATCGATTTTATCTATTTCTCCCTGATCGATTTTCCGGTATTTAATCTTGCGGATGTTTATGTGGTTGTAAGTGGAATTTTTCTGATCCTGTTTGTATGCACGAAATACAGAGATGATGATTTTGCGTTTCTGAATATCAAACAGTGATCCGGGCAGAGATATAATGCATTTATCTGTTCTTGTAGGAGATATAAATGGAAATATATGATTATACAGTAGAAAAAGAAGAATCAGGTATACGAATCGACCGCTATCTTGCTGAGAAAGACAGCGGTCTTTCCAGGTCTTTCCTTCAGAAACTTCTGAAAGAAGGACAGATTACCGTGGGAGAGAAGGCTGCCAAATCTAATTATAAGGTCCGTGAAAATGACAGGATCCATCTGGAGATCCCGGATTCCAGTGAGCCGGATATCGTTCCGGAGGATATTCCGTTGGATATTCTTTACGAGGATGAAGATGTACTGATCGTTAATAAGCCCAAAGGGATGGTTGTACATCCTGCAGCCGGGCATTATCAGGGAACACTGGTCAATGCTGTTATGGCACATTGTGGTGACAGCCTTTCCGGTATTAACGGAGTGATGCGGCCTGGAATTGTCCACAGAATTGATAAGGATACCACCGGGGCACTGTTGGTATGCAAAAATGATATTGCTCACCGGGATCTGGCAGAACAGCTGAAATGTCACAGTATCCGCAGACGCTACCGGGCAGTTGTGCAGGGAAATCTGAAAGAGGATGAGGGAACAATAGAGGGACCTATTGGACGGCATCCGACAGATCGTAAAAAAATGGCCATCAATCATAAAAATGGTAAAGATGCAATAACACATTACAAAGTGCTGGAACGTTTTGGCGAGGCCACGTATGTGGAATGTCGTCTTGAAACAGGTCGTACCCACCAGATCCGTGTGCACATGGCCAGTATCGGACATCCGCTTCTTGGGGACACGGTGTATGGTTCATCCAGAAATCCCTATCATCTGGAGGGACAGGCACTTCATGCAATGATCCTTGGATTTGTTCATCCACGTACCGGGGAATATATGGAATTTACAGCCCCACTTCCGGAATATTTTGTTAAATTGCTGACAAAATTGCGAAAATAGCTGGAAAACTTGTGGAATATAGTGTATAATAACTATATTAAAGAGGAAGCGGATTTAATATTTGCAAATTCGCTGAATCTGAGCAGAAAGGATGTGGCTGTTATGAGTAACAATACAACAAGTTCTATTATTACTATCGGTCGTAAATATGGCAGCGCCGGAAGACAGATCGGCCAGGAAGTTGCTAAATATTTTGGAATCAAATGCTATGATAAAGAGCTGCTGGAGCACGCAGCCAATGACAGTGGGATCTGCAAGGAGCTGTTTGAGCATCATGATGAGAAGCCAACAAACAGTTTTCTTTATTCTCTTGTAATGGATACTTATTCATTTGGGTATTCCTCAGCCGGATTTACAGACATGCCTATGAACCATAAGATTTTTCTTGCACAGTTTGAGGCAATCAAGAAGCTGGCTTCAGAAGGTCCCTGTGTAATGGTCGGCAGATGTGCGGATTATGCACTTGCAGATAATCCGGATTGTTTCAGTGTATTTGTTCATGCAAACCTTGACTGGCGTATCAACCGTATTGCTCAGAAATACAATAAAAATGCCAAAGAGGCCAAGGACATGATCAACAAAACAGACAAAAGCCGTTCCAGCTACTATAATTATTATACCAACAAGAAATGGGGATCTGCGGACAGCTATAATCTTTGTCTGGATAGCAGCAAGCTTGGCATTGATGGAACTGCGAAGGCAATTATCGAAGCCATTCACATTTATGACAGCCTGAAAAAATAAACATCAGATTTTTAGGCACCCTGCCATTTTATGGCGGGGTGTTTTCTGTATCAGCGCGATACCCTGAAGTCGGAATTTATCTTTGCAGGTTATTGGAAAATAATGTTTATGTTTTTTTTAGACACAAACCAGAGATGCTATGTTATAATCACTTGGTGGAGGAAATTACTATGAAAATTCGTTGGAACCATCGCTATGTGCAGTTAGGTGTGACTGCATTTCTGGTTATTGCTGCCAGTATTTTATTTTATTACGGGATTTTCCATATGAAATCTCTGATCACCGGAATTAAAACATTTTTCGGTATTATGGCGCCGATCATTTACGGAGCTGCCATAGCATATCTGCTAACCCCCATTGTTAATTTTTTGGAGCGGAAGATCATTTTTCCGATTTTTGAAAAAAGGAATAAAACACTTCAGAAAAAGGGGAGGAAAGTAGTACGCTGGATCTGTGTGATCCTTTCTGTATTTCTTATGTTTCTGGTCATTTATGCCCTTGTCATGATGATCCTTCCTCAATTGATTCGAAGCATCATGAATATTATCTACAGTTTTCCTCATTATGTAAGTGTAGTGGAAAACTGGTTAAATTCCGTCGTGGAAAAGGGATGGAAATTGAATCCGGATATGATCAGCCAGATCAATCAGTATTCCAGCAGATTACAGGAGTATCTGACAAATACGATCCTTCCCCAGATGCAGTTTATGATGAAAAATATATCCGCAAGCTTTCTGGATCTTCTTGTTTTTCTGAAGAATTTCCTTATTGGAGCGATCGTATCTCTTTATATACTGGCGGATAAAGAGGGATTTGTTGCCAAGGCAAAAATGGCTGTTTATGCAGTTCTTCCAACCAAATGGGCAACCTTTCTTGTTCATTCCATGCGTTTTACGCATAAAACCTTTGGTGGATTTATCAGCGGAAAGATCCTGGATTCCGCAATTATCGGTGTATTATGTTATGTTGGAACATCGATCATCGGAACCCCATATGCGATTCTGGTCAGTGTGATCGTTGGAGTTACAAATGTTATTCCGTTTTTCGGGCCATATCTGGGAGCAGTTCCGTGTTTTCTTCTTATTTTGCTGGTAGATCCCATTCAGAGCTTGTATTTCCTGATCTTTATTTTGATCCTTCAGCAGTTTGACGGAAATATCCTTGGACCAAAGATCCTGGGTGAGTCGACCGGACTGTCCAGCTTTATGGTTATTGTTGCAATCATGGTCGGTGGTGGTTTATTTGGAGTTCCGGGAATGATCGTTGGAGTTCCGGTATTTGCTGTGCTGAATGCTGCTGTATGGAAGCTGATCGGACGTAGTCTTGATGAAAAAGATATGTCTGCAGATGCTGAGTTTTATAGAGATATTGATTGTGTAGACCCCGTTTCCGGAAAGGTCCTGCCAATGCCGGTGAAAAAATCCGTATCAAAAGCACAGGAAGTTACAGTAAAAGCGGAAAAAAACAGGATCTGGTCCGGGGCTTGGGATGAAATTAAACGAATGTTTACATTTTTAGTTAAATTTATTCAGGCGAAATATATAGGCTTTCGATTGAAGCAGAAAAACAGACGGAGACGGAGGAAGAACAGGTTATGAAATTTGTAATTCAGCGTGTAAATCATGCAGAAGTCAAAGTAGACGGAGAAATTGTCGGAAAAATCGGAAAAGGTTTTCTTGTTCTGATCGGCGTTGGCCGTGAGGACACCAAAGAGGATGCAGACTGGTATCTGAAAAAGCTTCTGGGACTTCGTATTTTTGAGGATGAAAATGGAAAGACCAATTTATCCCTGGCGGATGTAAACGGGGAATTGCTTTTGGTTTCACAGTTTACCTTATATGCAAACTGCCGTAAGGGAAACCGTCCAAGCTTTATAGAAGCCGGTGCACCGGATGAAGCAAATAAATTATATGAATATATTATTTCGGAAGCCAGTAAACAGGTTCCGGTTGTAGAACATGGAATTTTTGGTGCAGATATGAAAGTATCTTTGGAAAATGACGGACCGTTTACCGTTATTTTTGATGAAAGCCTCAGAGGGTAACGACAAATAATAATAAAAAGTGCTTCCATAAGGAGGCACTTTATTTACTTGAAAATTTATCAAAAATAGGCAATTTTGTAGGAAGTAGCTGTTTATACTACCCATCTATTTGAAAAACTCGGGTTTGTCGTATAGATATAGATGAGTGTAAAACCACTTCTTTTAACAGGTGTTTCAGGTATTTCCTGCAAATTATGTAAAATTTATATATTAAGGAGTTTTTATGGATAACAAAATTACTTACCACGAACAAAATGACATTGACAATACTTTAAAACTCCGTGAGGTTTTAAAAACGCTTCCGCCATTTTGCAGGGATTATTTCCGGGCTATTGATGCAACGACTACAACCAAGACCAGAATTTCCTATGCATATGACATTCGTATATTTTTCCAGTTTTTACTGGAGCAAAATCCAATGTTCAAAGACAAAACCATGTCGGATTTCACAGTTGATGTTCTGGATCAGGTCAAGGCTGTTGATCTTGAGGAATATGAAGAATTTCTCAAAGTTTATAAATCCGCGGACTCTTCCAAAACGGAAACAAATGGTGAACGTGGCGTCAAACGTAAAATTTCTGCTTTAAGAAGTTTTTATGCTTACTATTATAAACATGAAATGATCACCACCAACCCGTCTGTTCTGATCGATGTGCCCAAGATCCATGATAAGAATATTATCCGTCTGGATACAGATGAGGTTGCCATGTTGCTGGATTATATTGAGCATTGCGGAGATACGCTGACCGGGCAGAAACGGATGTACCATGAAAAAACGAAGGACAGAGATCTTGCTATTGTTACTCTCCTTCTTGGTACCGGTATCCGAGTATCGGAATGTGTCGGACTGGATGTTGAGGATGTAGATTTCAAAAACAATGGAATCAAAGTTACCCGAAAAGGCGGAAATGAAATGGTTGTATACTTTGGGCCTGAAGTAGAAAAAGCATTGAAGAAATATCTGGAAGTCAGGGAGAATATTACGCCTCTGGCAGGCCATGAGCACGCTCTCTTCTATTCTACCCAACGCCGCCGGATCGGTGTTCAGGCTATCGAAAATCTGGTTAAAAAATATGCCAGGGAGATCACAACTACAAAAAAGATCACCCCGCATAAGCTTCGCAGCACCTATGGTACTGCCCTGTACCAGGAAACCGGTGATATTTACCTTGTAGCGGATGTTTTGGGTCATAAGGATGTCAATACTACTAAGAAGCATTATGCTGCTCTGGATGATGCCAGACGGCGTCAGGCGGCCAAGGCAGTACGTCTCCGCGAGGACTGATGAATAATGGGACTGCGGAGCAACTGATTCGTTTGACATGTATTGTATATAAATATAGAGACAGTTAGTTCGCATAATATAAATTATGTAAATCAACTGCCTCTACATATTTAATCAGATCAAGAAAATCTCAAATTCCCTGTAGGGTTCAAAAAAACTTTAAGCAGTGGTTGTGGACATCTGTGTTATATCCATGACCCAAAATCAAAATCCGTACTTAACTTATTTGTCAAAATCTGTCTCGAATACACCCTCCGGAGTACGCATGGTAAGAACACCCAGATTAAATTCACTGTCCATAATTGAGATATGATATTCAAAGATCACATCATCATCAAATTTGGAAAGCAGCACATAGCTTCCATTCTCTTTCCCATCAATCTGATCGCAGATGTCGTCGTAAACTTCCTCTCCGGAAATCTTTCGCGGGTATCCGCTTGCCTTGATCTTCTCTTCGATCGCTTTATATAATTCTTCCATACCTTATCCATATCCTTTCTGATATTAATTTGCTGATAAACCAGATATGTTTTTATCATACCAGATTTATCGGCAAAAATCAGCAAATATTTGGTTGTTTCTGATAAAGTTTCAGATAGGAGTACAGTTATATAATATAAAACTGTGTAGCCGAAGAATTTATTTTTTCTCGTAGAGGAATTCTTCCGGTAGAGTTACTTTGAAATCTTTTGCAAGAGCACGGAAGTCATTCGGTGTGATGGTCTGCAGTTTCTGCGGAGCCATGGATAAGATCTTAACCAAGATCTCTGCAGATTTTTCAACGGTATGAAGAAGTCCGAAGGTCAGGTCAAAATCCTCGCCTGAGCAGAACATACCATGATGCGCCCAGATAACAACATCATATTTTTTCATCAGTTCAGCGGTTTTGATCGCGATTTCTCTTCCACCTGGAACCATCCATCCGATGACACCTACACCATCCGGGAATACTACCGGACACTCAGTTGCGGATTCCCAGAGTTCACGGGTGAATACTTTGTCATCCAGAGGAAGAACAAAGGTAAGTGCAATGGTATTGGTAGTATGTGCATGATAAATAACACGATGTCTTCCGTTGGTAAGTTTTTTCTTTACTTCATGGTTCATCAGATGAGTTGGAAGCTCACTGGTCGGACGACCGCCTTCTACAAGACCCCAGCGGATACGGTAATTGGTTCCTGTCTCGTCAAGCTCAATGATCGCAAGACATACTTCCGGGTCAACGATGATATTACGGAAATATTTACCGCTTCCTGTTACCAGGAAAAACTCGCCTGCCAGTCCCGGAACCTCAACACCGATGGGGATCCATTCTCCTGGCGCGTTCAGTCGTGGACGGATCATCTCTACTTCTTCTGCTTTCAGACGATAACTTAAGTTTCCACCGTTTCTCTCGTGCCACCCCTGCTTATATCCATCATCTGCCATTTTGATAAAGCCCTGTACGAATTTAGATTCAAGAATTTTCATAATATATTTCCTCCGTGTTTAAATGTGGTTTGTTGTTGGGTTTGCGATTGCTTCAATATGTTTTCTTGTTGTTTGTGACTTTATTATATGCCCGATTATGTGGATTTGTAAAGGGCTTTTTTGAAAAAATATCAACAAATCCACATGTAAAATGCAAAAAATCTTGTAAACATTCAATAAACCACATAAAAATAAACATAAAGCAACAAAAAAACACGAATGGTCAATAGTAATGGCATGTACATTGAATGTGGTTTAATGTTGCTTTGCGATGTGAGATTTATAGTATAATAGATAAACTTGGAACGCCGAAGAATTGTAAGAAAAGAAAAAACAGGAACATTTCCGTATTCTGTACCTTAGATACTCACACGAAAATATTCCTGCTGGTTTAAAAAAGATTTTTATTTAATTTTTTCGAAAGCATACTGAGATAAGAAGTCTGTACAGTGTCCGACATGTGATATCCCAATATGGCAAGCAGATCTTCCATTTTGGATAAAATTTCTTTCCGCTCACTTTCCTGCTCTGCGATCACCTCAAGCTCCAGAAAGTCTCCAAGTCTCTCTACCTGATCCAGACAGGCGGTAAATCTGCCACATTTCATATACTTTCGCGTTTTCATGACAGACGCTACCGGAGAAAAATCCAAATGGATGAGAATATTTTTAAGCACTTCTGCATCGGATACTTCTGTTTCCAGTTCCATTCGGGACATGGAGATTTTATCCAGTTTGGGCCCCTTAAAATTAATCTGAGTCTTAGAAATACCGGATCTACAGTCTGTGCTTGTTCGGATACGCAGTGCTTCATCACGTTTTTTTACATCATGATAGACACTGTTAAAATAGGTATCTTCTTCCTGGATCTGTGCTGTCTCCTGAAATCCTTGATCTGTCAGAAATTTCAGGGTTTCCTTAAGATTCTTTAATGGAAGCTTGATCTCAATTTCAAACTGGGCCATGTGATTACTTCAGAATTTCTGCTTTTTTGTTCAGAAGTGCTTCGCAGGCTGCACATGCTGGGCAGTCACAGTATTTTGCACCGGAAGCTTTGATCTCCTCAGCGTGAGCCAGGATCTTTTTTGCGTCATCTGCGCCAAATACCTGTGCGCCCATGTCAGAACCTGCAAAAGAGATCAGTCCGTCGATGGGCATGATATCTGCTTCCAGCTCTTTTACGTAAGCAGTTGCCGCATCTGCTTCTTTCTCAGTTCCTGCCGCATCCAGATAATTCTGTGCCGCTTCTTTTACTTCTTTGCATGCAGATGGTGCCTGAAGAAGATCCTGTGTTAATTCTTTAATTGTTTTTGCCATGATAATTTCTCCCTTCTGATCATAGCACTCCCAGAAATTACTGCATCAAGTTCAGCTGTGCAGAACATGAATGGTTGGAAGTGCTATAATAACAGATAAAATCTGCCTGTTATGTATTGATAACAATATCATACCACAACCCTGGATTATTTGCAGAAAATATTGAGACGTTTTTTATAAAGGCATGCAGGAACATCCGATTCCCAGCCCATCCGGGCCAATATGGCAGGAAAGTCCAAGTGAAAGATCGTCACACATCACATCCATTCCCGGAAAGCTTTCCCGGATCTGTGAGATCCAGTCTGCGGTAACTTCCGCAGTGCTGCTGGATGCAGCCATAAGATATACTTTTCCGGCATCATATTCTTTTTTGAAAGTTGTTTCCAATTCTCTGTGCATAGCATCGATCATGGCTTTTCTTGATTTTTTCATGCCTCTGCATTTCTGGAAAACATCCAGTTTACCGGTCCCAAATTTCATAACCGGTTTGATATTGAGAAGATTTGCGGCCAGTGCTGTGGTGGTATTGATACGGCCTCCCTTTTTCAGATATTCCAGTGTGCTTAATCCGACATAGATCACGGTTTTTTCGCGGGATGCTTCCAGAATATCCTTGATCTGCGGTGCTGTATATCCATCTTCCACCAGGTCTATCGCATCCAGAATGGAACGGTGAAGGGGTGTGGAAACACGCCCGTTATCTACCACAAACACTTTGTTTTCGTATTTGGGTTCCTGAGACAAGGCGGCAGCAGTCATGCAGGAACCGCTTAAACTACTGCTCAACGGAATGTAGAGGATCTGATCATAAGATAAAAGCATTTCGTCCCACATTTCCATAACTTCCTGTGGGGAAGGCTGTGAAGTTGAAACATCTGCTCCTTCACGCAGCTTCTCATAAAATCCTGTTCTGGAAAAATCCAGGTCTTCATGAAACAGTTCTCCATTCAGATAAAAAGGCATGGGAAGGACATGAATATCCAGTTCCTCTGCTTCTTGTTTTAAAATGCCACTGTGGCTGTCAGCCATGATTCCAATTTTTTTCATTTTCCATTTATCTCCTGCGTAATTTATGAATGTGTTTCGCAATGCGGTTCTTTTTTATAAAGAGCTACACTTTCCCGGAAGCGTTTTTTGTTCAGCTCCCGCATCTGGGAAACCTCGTTTTTCTTTACGAAACCATGACTTTCCATAAAGGTTCTTTGATCCAGCTGGTCCATATATATGGAATAATCCGTATCCTTCTCTGTTGAAATCTGTTTGAGAAGCCCGGTACCGATTCCGTTTCTGCGGTAATCTTTGCTTACATAAAGAAAGAGGATATTTCCGGGAGTCGGTTTCTCCGGGGAAACAGTCAATTGTTTTTTCATATCCTGAAGTTTGTTAAAATGCTCCAGATTCTTCCGGCCTTCCTTAGTAAACTTCAGGCGCAGGAAATGATAGCCTTTTTTCAAACGGAAAATCGGGGCAAAATGGCCATGAGATTCTTTACCGGTAATGAGTACCCCAACTACCTGATCACGGTAGGTTGCCACGGTAACGCTATCTCTGTATATCATATAGGTGTAAAAGAAAAGTCTGGTCAGACGTTTTTCGGTATGTGTTTCCTCAAACTCCCAGCGGTCTTTATAATTTCTTCGGATAAATTCCCGGATCATTGAAAAATCTTCCTTTTCTGCTTTCCGGTAGGCAGGTGCTTTTTTTAATAACATATTCCATATCTCCTGTATTTTTTCATAAATAACTATCCTATACTTTAAAAGATGATCTGCAACTTAACATCAACTGTTTCTCAACAATTGTTGAAGTTTATGAAAAAGTTTATATAAAATAAAAAACAACGGAAGAACCTCATGAAAAATAAGGTGTCCGCTGTTTTTTGGTTTTATGGATATGTGTAAAATATTTGTTTTACAGTATAACAGTAAAACGACAGCCGCTTCCGGGAATATTTTCCACGGAAACGGTTCCCATACACAGGTTCAGGATCTGTTTTACAAGGGCAAGTCCAAGACCGTTTCCCTCCTGTTTATGGGAACTGTCGCCCTGGTAAAATTTGTCAAAGATATGTTTCATGGAGTATTCACTGATCTGGGGACCTTCGTTTTCTATAGAAAAACGGATCTTTTCTCCTTCCGGCATCATCCGGATATAGATCGTACCACCACAGGGACTGAATTTGATAGCATTGGAAAGCAGATTGTCCCATACATGACAGATGAGATTTTCGTTTCCAAGATACTCCACATCCATCATGTCCACATCAAATTCAATTTCTTTTTCTGACCATTTCGGTTCCATCATAACAATGGATTGTCGGATCTGCTCATCCAGACGGTACCAGTTCTGACGGGTCTGGATCGACTGGTGTTCGATTTTGGACAGCAGCAGGATATTTCCTGCCAGGTGGGAAAGCCTTCTGGTATTAAAAAGGATTTTGCTGATGTACTGCTCCTGCTCTTCTGATATAGGCATGTCATCATCCTGCAGCAGAGTTGCATAACCCTCAATAGCACTGATGGGAGTTTTGAATTCGTGGGAAACATTGGAAACAAAGTCTGTCTGTAGAATCTCCGTTGCTTCCAGTTCCTGGACCATCAGGTTGAAATTAGAATAAATATCCCGGATTTCCTTCATTTGCTTTTCCGTTTCCAGTCGGACGGAAAAATCGCCTTCAGCAACCTGTTGCATGGCTTTTTTCAGCTTTAGTACAGGACCGAAATACCGGATACTGAGAAAGTTGTTAAGGACACCCCCTGCGGTCACGCTGGCCAGGATGATCCATACGATGTTCGGAACAGCTGAAATATGCAGTACATCCATAACAAGCCAGGATACCAGAGATACACAGACAAGCTCCAACATGATCATAAAGATAAAACGTAAACGAATGCTTAAATTTATGAAGGGTTTCTTTTTCATGCCTTTACCACCTTATATCCAACTCCACGGATCGTCACGATCTTAAAATCCGGATTATCGCGGAAGCGTTCCCGAAGCCTTCCGATGTGGACATCTACTGTGTGGGCATCGCTTGCGGAATCATATCCCCAGATATCATCCATAAGCTGTTGCCGGGTAAAGATTTTTCCCGGAAAAGAAACCATCTTATATAAGAGCATGAATTCTTTCTGAGGAAGTACCATACTTTCCGAGGAGGTGGAGACCGTCAGGGAATCGCACTCCAAAATGGTATCGCCGATTCGCTGTTTCCGCTCATTGATCATCTGTGCTCTGCGGAGAAGTGCACCTACCCGCAAAACCAGTTCATTGATATTGACCGGTTTCACCATATAATCATCGGTACCGGACAGAAATCCCATACGCATATCATCAAAAGCATCTTTGGCAGTGACCATAAGTACAGGAATGGAATCTCCGGCATCTCTGAGTGAGCGGACCAGTTCATAGCCATCCATGTTGGGCATCATTATGTCCGAAATGATCAGATCGTAATAATCTTTTTCCAGGGCATCCAGCGCTTCCTGTCCGTCAGAGACCCCTTTTACTGTATAACCGTTTTTTAAGAGGACATGCCGGAAAAGCTGGCGGAGTTCCAGGTCATCTTCCGCAATGAGAATTTTAAACATTTTTACATCCCTATTCCTTGATCTTTTCAATGTCCATGTTTTCAGGCAGGATACAGCTTAAAACAATGGATATGATAAATATACAACAGCAACTACATTTTGCGCAAAAACGGACTGTATGATCGACGGGAAAATATCCCAGATCCCGCTCTCACTTGCTGTGGTGAATCCGATTCCGACAGCAAGAGAAAGAGATAGGCGGCAGCAGTCCGATGTGAAGCAAACTACTATTATAAGAAAAATTACGGAATAATCATAACATAGATTCGTTGTGGAAACCAGACGGATTTTGATGAATAAATGTAATAATAGATGAAATAGGTCATATTATGAATATTTATACACGAAAAAAAGAAATACCCTCTTGCATTTTCGAAACTTTTACTGTAGAATTATTAACCAGGTAAACACAAATGTATGCCATACCCGAACACTGATTACAAAGATGTAACCAATCTTAACTGTATCAGTGTTTTTTAATATACAATGGGGAAACGAGGAAAAAATTATGGAAAAAAAGCATGAAATGATGAGTCTGGAGGACTCCGAACAGCTGAAAGGCAGAATGAAATTCTTTGAAAAGGAACTGGTAGAGAATCATCACATCGATCCCAACCTTTATGTGGAATACGATGTAAAAAGAGGACTTCGTGATTCCGCAGGTAAAGGTGTTCTCACAGGTCTTACTGAAATTTCCGATGTTACCGGCTATAAGCTGGTCAATGGCAGACGTATTCCTGCAGACGGTGCATTGTATTACCGGGGAATCGATGTGCAGGATATCGTAAACGGACTGAAGGACAGACGTTTTGGTTTTGAGGAGACGATCTATCTTCTGATTTTCGGTAAGCTTCCCAGCAAGGAAGAGCTTTCCAGCTTTCTTGAGCTTCTTTCTGACATGGAGGATCTGGGAGGACGTTTTGTCCGTGACGTTGTCATGAAGGGAACCAATGCCAATATTATGAATGCTATGGAGCGCTGCGTACTTGCTCTCTATACATATGATGATAACCCGGAAGATATTTCTGTGGAGAATGTACTCCGCCAGTCTCTGGAACTGATCGCTAAGCTTCCTGAAATCGCGGTTTACTCCTATCACGCATACCGTCATTTCCGTAAAGACGAGACACTTTTTATCCGCAATCCGCAGAAGGGGCTTTCACTTGCCGAGAATATCCTTCTGATGCTTCGTCCGGACGGCAATTATACAGAGCTTGAGGCCAAGGTCCTTGATATCGCACTTGTACTTCATGCAGAGCACGGCGGTGGTAATAACTCTACTTTTACCACACATGTAGTAACATCTTCCGGAACAGACAGCTACTCTTCTACCTCTGCATCCATCGGTTCACTGAAGGGACCGCGTCATGGTGGTGCCAACCTGAAGGTCCAGAACATGTTTACAGATCTGAAGGCCAATGTAAAGGACTGGGAAAGTGATGAGGAGATCACAGCATATCTGCAGAAAATACTGAATAAAGAAGCATTTGATCATGCAGGTCTGATCTATGGTATGGGACATGCAGTTTATACACTCTCCGATCCGCGAGAAGTGATCCTGAAGCGTTTTGCACAGGCTCTTGCAGAGGAAAAAGGAATGATAGAGGAATTTAAGCTCTATGATAAGGTTGAGAGTATTGCCGGAAAGCTGATCATGGAACACAGAAGGCTGTTCAAAAATGTTTGCGCAAATGTTGACTTCTACAGTGGTTTCGTTTACTCAATGCTTGGTATTCCGGAAGAACTTTTTACTCCGATCTTTGCCATCGCACGTATGCCTGGCTGGAGTGCACATCGTCTGGAAGAACTGATCAGTGCCAATAAGATCATCCGTCCTGCCTATAAGTATGTGGGACATCATGCAGATTTTGTACCTTTTGATGAGAGATAATAAACAGAATGATAAAAGCAGTGGGGATTTCTGACCTATTTAAGTTGGAAATCTCTGCTGTTTTTTTGTTCTCCTAAATTACAGAAAAACAGGATCATAACTATACATAACATATATTATGTAAAATAAATATCTGTTTTCACAAAAAAACAAGGCTCACCGCATAAGATATGATCGGATTGCCTTGTTTTTTATGGAATCTTACTTTATTATTCTTTTCCTATCGGAAGCTCTTCAGCCAGTTTACAAGAGAATCATGCCAGATGTTGTCGTATACGGTTTTTTTCATCTGATCGTCTACAGGGCCGTTTCCTGCCATTTTTGCAAGGATAGCAGCCTGAAGTTCGCCTACTGTCATTTCTTCCGGTGTTTTGTGCGGATTTGGCGCAGTGACTGTTTCCTGTGGATTGGAGGATTCTGCTTCAGGAGTTGACGGAATATCCGCTGAGTTTGCTGTATTGTCAGAAGCTTTATCTGTATTTTCACCGTTTGAAGCTTCTTTTTCCGGGGCAGCTTCTGTTACAGTGCTGTTTTCAGCCGCCTGCTCCTCTTCTGCCTCAGATGCAGCGTTTTCGTTCTCTTTTGTTGCGGCAGTTTCCGGAATATTAGTCTGAACTGGCTTATATTCCGGCATATCTCCTGCAGGAAGCCAGATCTCACCGCTGTTTGCTGCAACACGGACACGGATCCGTCCGCCCTGTGCGGAAACCTTCTGACCTGTGAGGGCACCTACGTATTCCGGAGCACTTCCTGTTGGAAGGTTCATCTCTGAATCACTGTCATCATTATTCACAGTAACGATCACTCGTATGCCTTCCAGATCTCTTGCAAAGGCAAACTGACGGTTTGTAAGAGCCAGTTCTGCGTAGGAACCGTAGCTTAATGCAGGAGTTCCCTGGCGGACCTTTCCGAGGGCTGCGATCAGTGCAGTACATGGGTTCTTTGTTGCAGCATCCGCATAATCGTTAAGATCAAGTGCCGGACGTAAGCTGGCATCGGAAAATTTTTCTTTTTTTCCGTCAATACCAAATTCTGAGCCGTAATAAATGCTTGGAACGCCAGGTAAAGTATAAAGAAGTACATGTACAGGAGCAAAATGTGCTTTGTTCTGCAATTTGGTATGAATTCGCTCTACGTCATGGTTGTCCACGAAATTGTAGAGGTCCAGATCTCCCATATTCTGAAGATATTTTACTGTATGAGCAATTTCAAAATAGTTGTGGTCATTATGTCCGCTGTAAAGTGCCTTGTGAAGGGCATAGTTAGTTACACTGTGAAGAGTCTGTCCGTTTACCCAGCGGCTGTAATCTCCGTGAATGACCTCTCCCATAAGCCAGAAGTCTTTTTTAACCTCATCGGCGGTATGACGTAGAATACGCATGAAATCAAAATCCAGAACATCAGCGGCATCCAGGCGGATTCCATCAATATCAAATTCGGAAACCCAGAAACGGATCACATCACAGATATAGTTCTGTACTTCCGGATTGCGCTGGTTCAGCTTTACAAGAAGATTGTATCCACCCCAGTTTTCATAGGAAAAACCGTCATTATATTCGGTATTTCCGCCGAAATTTACATTGCAGTACCAGTTAACGTAAGGGGAATGCTCACGGTTTTTCTGGATATCCTTAAAAGCGAAGAAATCACGGCCTGTATGGTTAAATACACCATCAAAGATCACGCGGATGCCTTTTTCATGGCAGGTTTTTACAAAATTGGTGAGATCTTTATTAGTTCCAAGACGGGAATCCAGTTTTTTGTAATCGGTTGTCTCATAGCCATGTCCGACACTTTCAAAAAGCGGCCCTATATATAAGGCAGTACATCCGATCTCTTTGATGTGGTCGATCCACGGCAGCAGTGTGTTCAGTCGATGTACAGGAGTTCCGTAATCATTTTCTTTTGGAGCGCCTGTAAGTCCAAGTGGATAAATATGGTAGAAGATTGCTTCGTTGTACCAGCTCATAATATTACACCTCTGTTCTAAAAATTTGCAATTTCCTGATAATTAGAGAAATTACACAAATATCTTCTCTATAATACCAGATTCCTATAATATAATCCAGAATAAATCAGCCAGTTTTTCAGCGAAAAATCCGGCATATTGCTAATTGCCGGATCTTACCTGATGGACATATGTTTATTCGTCAAATTCTGCAGTAACTATAAAGCCGCGTGGCGTATGCTCAATGTTTTTGATGATCCCCTCTTTGGATCTGATGCGGTCTGCGTTTCTGTAGCAGCCGGACATGGCTACTGCAGGCTCAATGATATAGCTGTAGTTCGTGGCAGAGAGAAATTCGGAGATCTTTACTTTATCTCCCACCTGGATCAGCCCCTGTCTTTCCATTTTAAATTTTTCTTCTCGCATAAACATGCCTTCTTTCTGTATAAATACGCAATGTGAATATATCTGTAAATACAATTAATTACATGTTTAAGATCTTTAAGAACCGGATGGGATCCGTACCAGAAGCTTCTGTCCGTCTTTTTCTACTGCTGTAAGAACGGGAATATGTTTTTTTCGCAGAGCATGAACGATGGGATACAGGGAAAACATGGCATTATCTGCAAAAACTGCTTCCGGTTTGCAGCGGAGGATTTCTTTAATCCTGTCTTTTATAAAGCTTTTCCATTCTGTCTTTTCCATGGAGAGTTCTCCGTAGATTCCGTTCAGAGTCAGCTCCGGTAATTGGGGAACCGGCAGATGTACGATCCTGGCAGAAGAAAGCTCCGGAAGCTTTTGAAGCAGCATGTCTGTTTCTTTATTTCCGCCAAGGCTTACGATCACAGCTTCTTCATGGAAGGCGGCAAGACTGCTCCTGCAGGCAAGAACAGAATCCTCAAGGGTTCCGCAGGTCATGAGAAATCCTCCTTTATGACAAAAGGCTGCACTTTTAAGACCGGTTACCAAAGATAACTCCTCGCCTTCCAGGCCAAGCCAGGAAGAAGGAAAACTGCATTTGTAATTCATGGAATATTCTTTTTTCTGTGGCTGGATACAGTAACCGCCCCGGTTGGACGGAAAGATCACAAAAGCAATGTTGGTTTCCGAAAGGCGTTTTTGGCAGGGAATAAATTCCGGAAGTATAAGGATATTGGTATTTTCTGCCGGGGTATCGCCCGAAGCCAGGGAAGCAGCATGTTCTGTAAGAACTTCTTCCACCCGTCTGTCTGCACGTTCATTTCCAAGGTAACGCTCGAATTTATTTTCCAGGATCATACCTGCCACACTGACTGCCTGGAAAAAGGCTTCGTCATTGCTGCTTTTGGAATCCCATCCCGGATTAAAATTGCCGATCAGTGTGGCAAGTTCATTTTTTTCACCGGTATTATCATTGATATCCAGAGGCTGGACAAAGGATTCATCGAATTTTAGTGCCAGCTCCTCACCTAGGATTTCCGGTCCAAGCTTCTCCCAGAGAAGGCCGAAGGCCGCATATGGGACGCCATTATCGCGGATACGGCTGTCTTTCTGATGATGATCATACTGTCCTCTGCCAATATCAAAAACAAGACCTTCATAGTTTTCAGGAACCTGGTTTCCACGTGTGATGGTAATCTCGGGATTCAGATATAAAAGCAGAGCGGCAGAAAAAACATCGTCTGCGTGAAATTTCCCGCTGTGGGTGAATGCGGATGCATTTTTTTGTTTGATTTTTTCCAGTAAATGATTCATATGAAACGCTCCTGTGTGTTTATTCTGCTCTTCAGTATACCACAGAAATGAAGAATAAACAAAGTTTCCTACAGTTAAAAAGGAATCCGTCCTGAAGACAGATCCCTTTAAAAATTTACGTTCTTTTATGCTTTATGTACAAAATAGGACGTTCATATTCAATTTTATTATAATGCGCAGATAATTTTATCCTGATATGCTTCCGGAACTTCTTCTTTATCCAGAGACATACTGATAATAAAGGAAACTTTGAAGGTTTCACCGATGGCACTTAACTGATCCAGTGTTTCGGTTGCATCCTTTCCTTCAAGCTTGGCTGTTGTAAGGAAGCTGTCCAGATATACCTGCTCCAGATCATGATCCTGAGAGAGGATACCACAGATAAATCCTACAAATTCGTCCGCATTTTTAACCGGAAATCCGGAAACATCGATAAGGCGGACCTTGTTGTTCAGCTCATACATGTGCTTGGTGCTCTTGTCTAAGTAAACAATACTGCCGTTGGCGTCCTTAACAGCTCCGTTTACTTTGTCTAACAGTACTTTTGTTTTTCCTTTGCCTTTCTTTCCTACGATCAGTTCAACCATCCTGTTTTCCTCCTTAGACACATATAATAATTTTGAATAAAATTGCTATTGATATGCTTCAAATTATAGTGCATTGTGAATAAAATTGCAAGGGCTTTTTGAAAAAAACTGGCAATTTTAATCAAGCTTTACTGCTCTCTTTCATTTTCCATTTGTGCTTTTGCTTTCCTTCCGATCCGGGTAGTGCTGTTCATGATACTGGCTCGGGTAACCTTGTCGTTTCCGTACTTCAGACGGATGGAATCCAGTGCTGCATCCAGTTTCTGCTGGCGTTCCTTCTTGTGAGTATCCTCAAAAAAGGACAGCTGTTCAAAGGAATCATCCGTAAGACCGGTCAGTGATACTCCCAGGAGCCGGAGTGGCTGTCTCATCCAGGACTCCTGAAAGAGGTTTTGGGCATTTCTGTAAATCTCTTCTGTGATATCGGTGGCATTTGGCAGTTTAGTCTGATGAGATTTGTTTCGAAAATCCAGGGTACGGAAGGTTACAGAAATGCAGGTGCATTTTTTCTTTTTGCGGCGCATGCGGGCGGCCAGAATATCGCATTGTTCCAGCAGGATCGGAAGTGCCTGCTCCAGGGAGACCAGATCATCGTTAAGTGTAGTTTCCAGACTGAATCCTTTTGCTTCATCAGGTTTTGCTTTCACAGGGGAGTCATCAAGGCCACGGGCATACTGATATAACTGCTGTCCTGCTTTTTCACCGAGAAGTGCCTGTATCTTTGCTTTTTTTTCATGAGCCAGATCTCCGATGGTTCTGATCCCTGCGTCCTGCAGTTTTTTTTCAGAGGATCTGCCAAGAAAAAGAAGCTCTCTCACTGGAAGAGGCCACATTTTTACAGGGATTTCTTCCGGAAATAAAGTATGCACCTTATCTGGCTTTTCGAAATCAGAGGCCATTTTTGCAAGAAGTTTATTGGTGGAGATGCCGATATTTACGGTAAAGCCGAGTTCTGTACGGATCTTATCCTTCAGCTCATGGGCAGTTGCCACCGGATCCGGGTAAATATAGGAGGTTCCGGTCATATCCAGAAAAACCTCATCAATGGAAAAGGATTCCATTACCGGTGCATAGGACCCACAGATTTTTTTGAAGGCTCTGGAACATTTATCGTATAATTCAAAGTCAGATGGAACGGCCACAAGATTCGGACATTTGCGAAAAGCCATAGCCATAGGCTCTCCTGTCTGGATTCCGTATTTTTTTGCAGGAATGGACTTGGCGACAACGATGCCGGTACGTTTACTGGGGTCTCCGCCAATACAGGAAGGGATGTCTCTCAGATCCGGAAGTCCCATCTTTACTCTTTTTGCTGCTTCCCAGGAAAGAAAAGCACTGTTTACATCAACATGAAAAATCAATCGTTCCATATAGGGTTCTTCTTTCAATTGTATGAAGTGTGTCTGTTATATCTATTTACAGATTTTTGCAGACAGCTGATCAAAAAGGTTCCGATATTCCTCTTCCACCTGTGAAAAAGGGTATTGCCGGTATTGGATCGGAACATGGACAACCGGTTTTGGAGTGTCCGGTGTTTCATTCAGAAGATATTTCAGGTCATACCAGAGCAGGTCATTGTCGATCTCCTTCAGCTTCTGCTCTTCTATGGCAGAAAGTCCGGATCCCAGATATTTCTGATAGATAATGTTTAAAAGAGCTTCCTCCTGTTTCCGATACGCAGGAAGACTTTTCTTAAATGGTCTTGGAACATCGGACATATAACATTCGCTGGCATCGTGAAGAAGGGACGCCAGTATAAGACGGCCGGAATAGCCACGTGCTTCGGCTTCTTTGGCACAGAGGATGCAGTGCTGCCCTACAGAGAAAAAAGTCCTTACATGACCATTTCCGCGGCATAGAAGAGAAAGTGCGTGTGCAATGTCCTCAATGCAGATCAGCTCTTCGTCTGGATGTGTCGGATCAAAATGTTTTCCAGTGTATGTGGTAATGCAGTCGCCCATAAAATGTTACGCCTTTCTTTAAGCTTATGAATAAATATGATTATTTATTATAAACACCCAGAGAAAGTGTGTCTATATGATCGCGAAATAAATTTCGGGAACTGTTACAGAAAAACAAAAGAAATACATGGCTGTTTTACAAATATGAGTGATTCTGTGCTATAATACAAAAAAACGACAGGGAGATCATCAGCGATGAAACATATGGAAGAAATGAAGATTGCCGGATTAGCCATGGCATTATGTATCGTGATGCTGGGAATCTATATCGTCGTCCCAAAGGATGGAACGGTTTCTCATCTTACTGCTATTCCGGATAATAATGCGGCGGAGCCTGTTACAGATTCTACATCAGAGGGAACTGCTGATGCGGATTTTCCAATCTATACAGAGGACAGCTACAGCAGTGAGCCCGAGAGTTCTGACGATACTGGGGACGGAGATTCCTACACGGAAGAGCCGACTTATGATCCAGGTGATAATTCTTACGACGGCAATACGGATAGTGAAGCCAATGGAGCAGATACTTCAGATACATCTTCAGATGGAACCGGTGAAGACGCAGGCAATTCTGAAGATCCGGACAGTGGCTCCGGTGAAGTGGTCGATGACAATGATTCCAGTGGTACTTCGGATACGGATCTTGATAGCAGTGAGACCGAAGATACCGGCAGTGATGGCACCAATGATACAGTAGAAATTAACTGAATGAATAAAAAAGCAGATCTGCGAAATAAAATTTCAAACAGATCTGCTTTTTTGTTTTTTGTATGGAATCCTGTCAGTTGATGTTCTGGAGCAAGGATGTCATTTCCTGATAAAGAACATCCTTTGAGGACGCACCCATGACGATGGAAATAAATGGCTTCCCATAAGCATTCTGGCTTAAAAGTGCCAGACAGTTACCGGCTTTATCGGTTGTTCCTGTTTTTCCTCCAAGGATAGTGACATCCTTAGGAGTTGCTGCCTCTCCGGTAAGATAATGATCTGTAGCGGGTAAGGTAGCACTTGCATCGGAGCCATCGGAATGCTTATAGCTAACTGTATAAGATGCCATTTGTGTGATGTCTGTAAACTCCGGATAATTCAAGGCTTCTTTCAGCATCAGATAAATGTCATAAGGCGTTGTATAATGATTTTCGTCCTGAAGACCATGGGGATTGGTAAAGTGAGTTCCTGTACAGCCAAGTTCTGCAGCAAAGCTGTTCATCATCTCTACAAATTTATCTGTTGATCCACCTATATGTTCCGCAATGGCAGATGCTGCATCATTGGCAGAATAAACAAGAAGACAATGAAGAAGCTGATCCATGGTAACCTGATCTCCCGCCTGGAAACCAGCTACCTGAGAACCGGATTCCAGGGTAACATTCTCCTGTGAGATCGTTACTGTATCGTCCATGTTTCCATATTTCAGTGCAAGCATAGCTGTCATGATCTTTGTGATGCTGGCAGGATAAACCTTGTTGTAGGCACCTTTTGCATAGAGTACCTTTTTATCACTGAGATTCAGAAGCACACCGGACTGGCTGTCATCCAGACTGACAGAATCCAGAGCAACATCTTTTGTAACAACACAGAGATCATGGGCGAAACCTGCCGCGCGCTGCTCTTCTTTGGAAGTCAGAGTATTATCAAATTCGGAGAATGCATTGAAAGAATTTGCAGGAGTGGAAAAATCTCCGCCCTTCAGCATGTAAACACCCAAACCGCCAGCTGTGCATAGTACGATCAGCAGAAGAAGGAGAAAAATGGTGTTGCGGATCCTTTTGCGACGCATCCGTTTCATCCGGGTATTTTGAGCTTTACGTCTGGCAGAAACAGTTCCGTCAGACGGCGTGGAAGTTCTTTTTGTCCCCTTGGAAGCTGTATGTGCAGCCCGGGAAGCCTGACCTCTGGAAGGATTGCCAGAACGTACATGATTTTTTACAGGTTCTTTACGTGTCATAAGTATTCCTCTTTCCGAAAGTAGGTATCCGATTTCTGACCTTTTTTCTGTAATTCTTTATTATATGCACTGCTCTGCAGTCCTACATTGAGAACAAGTCCCATACCCATAAACAGACTGATCAGAGAAGTAAGACCATAGCTTACAAAAGGAAGCGGAGTACCTGTATTTGGTGCAAGGCCGGTAGCAACACAGATGTTGATGAAGCTCTGTATGGAAACAATGCTTCCAACACCGCAGCATATGATCTTACCGGCAAGATCCTTGGCCCGCAGGCTCATACGGATACATTCAAAGGTGATCAGAAACAGCAGCAGTACGATCAGAGTACAGCCTATAAATCCGTACTGCTCTCCAGCCACCGCAAAAATAAAGTCGGTCTGATTCTCAGAAACAAAGTTTCCATCATTTACGGATGTAACACTGGTGTCATTACTGAAAGCACGTCCCACAAGCTCTCCGGAGGCGATGGCTGTTTTTGAGTTGTTCTGCTGTTCAATATCATCTGCGTATTCTTCGTTCTCCGGATACAGGAATGACATGATACGGTTTCTCTGGTAATCCTGTATCAGTTTCTGATCCGGCTGCACGATAATGGACAGAAAGATGATGGCCAGAGGAATCGCGATCAAGGCTACACCTCCGATGATCTTATAACTAAGTCCTGCGATGTAGATCAGAATACAGAACAGGACTGTTACGGTGATGGTGTTTTTCATATCCGGCTGTACATAGATCAGCATCAGTGGGATGACCAGAAGGACAGCTGATTGTATCAGAGTCTTTAAGGTATTCAGATCTTCCTCATGATCCATAAAAAATTTGGCAAAAAACAGGATAATGATGATCTTTGAAAGCTCGGTAGGCTGGAAACGGATAAAACCTAAATCCACCCATCTGGCAGCACCATTGGCGCTGGATCCGAAGAACCGGACAGCCAGAAGCATAACGATATTAAATCCATACATGATCCATTGAAAATTCAGTAGCCAAGAATAATCCATCAGTGAAAGGATCAGCATAAAGACCACACCGATGATCACACCCAGAAGCTGACGTGTGCGAAGGTAGTCGGCAGCTGTTCCTACAAGCTGAATTCCAATAAAGCTGATCGCCAGGAGAAAGATCACCAGTCGAAAATTGTAAAACCGCAGCTTATACTGTTTAATCATAAATTATGCATCTCTTTTCTTAAGTACGGGTATGACTGCATGCAGAACAGGTGGTTCCTGTGTGATCTGTATGGTCACCCCTGGTTCATCAATTACAACGTATTTTTTTACGGCATGTATCAGATCGTTCCGTAAAAGCTTCATCATCTGTGGAGAACAGTCTATGCGTTCCGATACAAGAAGAAGCTTCATCCTGTCGCGTGCATAGCCTGCAGAGTGGTTTTTCCCGGAGAAAAATCCCATAATCATTCCTCCTGTGATGAAAAATGTCAGACAGCAAAGCGTCTGTTATTTTCGAAAAATGCTGCCAAGACGGTGGAATACACCATTTTTTCGACGCACAGTAACATAAGGGACCTCTTCGCCCATAAGCCTCCGGCAGATATTGCGATACTCTTCTTCTGCCTGGGAATTTTTTCCGGATAAAGGTTCTCCCTGATTTGTGGAGATCACGATCTGTTCATCATCCAGGATCGCACCGATCAAATCTACAGCCAGGATTTCCAACACATCTTCTACGGACATCATATCACCTCTGGCGATCATTTCCGGTCGAAGCCGGTTGATGATCAGACGGATATCCCGGAGTCCTCCGGACTCCAGCAACCCGATGATACGGTCTGCATCCCGGATCGCGGAAACTTCCGGTGTGGTCACGACCAATGCACGGTCCGCTCCGGCTACTGCATTTTTGAATCCCTGTTCAATTCCTGCCGGACAATCCAGAAGGACATAATCGAATTCTTCCCGGAGATCATCGGTAAGCTTGATCATCTGTTCCGGAGATACGGCAGTTTTGTCCTTGGTCTGGGCAGACGGAAGAAGATACAGTTCTGAATGCCGACGATCCCGGATCAGTGCCTGTTTCAGGCGACAGCTTCCATTGATGACATCTACCAGGTTATAAACAATACGGTTTTCAAGTCCCATAACAACATCCAGGTTTCGAAGTCCGATATCCGTATCCACAACAGCAACCCGTTTTCCCATGGCCGCCAGCCCGGTCCCGATATTTGCTACCGTAGTGGTTTTACCCACGCCGCCTTTTCCGGATGTAATGACAATGACCTCACTCATATTTTCTGATTCCTCCCATTAAAATGTTCCACACTTCTGGTATCCTCATAAAGTTTGTTTAGTCATTCGATACATTACTGGTGTCGCTTGCGGCATAACCAGTGAGAATGGTGCTTTCATCTGCAAGTCCGAAAATGTATTTAAAAATATCATTAGCTGCAAGGCAGGCATTACCGGATGCATATCCGTTTGAGATTCGAACGGATATTGCGTATTTCGGTTCGGAAACCGGAGCATATCCCACGAAAAGAGCATTATTTGGATGATAGTAATCAATTTCGGCAGTACCGGTTTTTCCGGCAACTTCCACACCAAGTCTGTTAAACTGATCATGAGTCTGCACTACACGGTACATACCATCATGGATATCATCCCATATATTGCTGGAAATGTCCAGCTGTCCCTCTGTTTCAGAAGGATATTCCTTGATCAGTTTGCCCTTGGAATCTGTTACACGGTCCAGCAGAGAAAGCTTGTAGATCGTACCGGATGTAGCGATCGTTGAAGCATATCTTGCAAGCTGGCTGGTGGTAAACATATTCGTACCCTGTCCCATATAGGAAGGAACTGCGTTTTTGTCTGAAATCTGAGGAGAAGCTTCAGAAATTTCAATGCCAGTTTTTTTGTCGAGTCCCATAAGGGATGCATACTTCTGAAGCATACCAAGACTTCTTGCTTCAGAAAAGTTTCCTTCGGAATCTTTTCCAAGTTCAAAACCGATCGTACTGAAAAATACGTTACAGGACTGCTCGATCGCTCCACGGATATCCAGAGCTCCGTGCCCCTGTTTATTCCAGCAGTTGATCGGTGGTGTTACAAGATCGAAACTTCCTGTACATTCAATATAAGTACCGTCATCGATAACACCTTCTGACATGCCTGCAACGGTAGATAATATCTTCAATGTAGAACCTGGAGCCGTTCTCTGCTGTGTTGCCTTATTAAAAAACGGACTAGAAAGATCAGTTGATAATTTGGCATAATAATCAGTATCCATATTATTGGTCAGTCTGTTATTATCATAACCAGGATAGGAAACGCAGGCAAGAACATCTCCACTTGTAGTATCAGTAATAACAGCAGATGCAGAACATGGTGCCAGTGCAAGCTGAGCTGGAGTGATCTCAAGACTGGCAATCTTTCGATACATAAAGGTATATGCATCCAGACCTCCGGAAAGCATTGTCTGATACAGCTCATCTTCTTTGGAAAGAACTCCCTGTTCATACAGAACAACACAAAGTTCCTCACCACTGATGGTGTCTTCCTGAAGCATATATTTGTACAGAAGCTTGGAGAATCCGGTATCTGTCTTCAGATAGTCGATAATATAATTTGTCAGTGCCTGATAGATTTCTTCAGAATCCAGATATTCATTAGAAGTGGAAATCTGAGAAATATCAATCCAGTTCTGACTGGCAGCATAATTCAGATAATCTTTCAAACTGATGCTCTCATCATTTTTCCATGCTTTATATGTTTCATCAGAGGTATCAATGGAATCACTTTTCAGTATGTTTAATGTGTTTGTTAAAAGATCATCACAGATATAGGTAAGATATTCCTGCATTTGTGAGTCTTCGTCTTTATATGCCGGAGGATTATCTCCTGTCAGCCTGTTACTTATTGTATCAAAAACCTGTTGCTGTTTTTGCTGAAATTTGGCATATAAATTTTTTTCTGTATCGGATGCATCATCGTTACTGAATTTATTGATATCAATAACGCTGTTGGCAATAAGAGCATTATATACAGAGTAGATTGGAATTGTGATTTTACTTGCGTCTTTCTCTGCTTCATAATCAAAACTCTTATCAGGGGTCAGTTTGGAAAGAACAATACCGGCTACACGCTGCTCAAGAATCTGGTAAATACTCTTCTGCCAGTCAGAATCAATGGTGAGATACACATCGTTTCCGGCTATTGGCTCAACAGTTTTGGAATTATCAATATCAAGAACTTTTCCAAGATTATCAACTGTAACGGTTTCTTCACCGTCTTTTCCCTGAAGCTGAAGTTCCATATACTGTTCAATCCCGGCTTTTCCGACAATGGCATCATTGGAATAATCTGGATTATCTTTCCGAAGAGTTTCCAGTTCTTCAGAAGAAGCCTGACCGGTATAGCCAAGAATCGGTGCCATACTCTCATCTTCCACATATTGCCTTGTGGAATCTTCCACAATATCAATTCCCTGAAGTGCGGATTGATTTTCTTTTATGGCAGCAACTGATTTTTCGCTGACATTCGTTGCAATCGTTACCGGCATATATTTTTTGAAACTGTTCGTATTCAGCTGATAGCGCATGATCGCAATTTCAAGGATTTCCTGTTTGGTAAGCTCTTTGGGGAGAGAATGCGCTGCCAGCTCTTCGTCAGTATAGGCATCTTTTCCGTAGAGTACAATGGAAAATCCATTGCTTCCTGTAAGATAATCCATCATTTGTGCTGCAGTTGCGTTTTTCTGCTCATCACTCAGATTATCAATCTGTGCTTCACCATAAACATCTGCACGAAAACGGTTCAGAGTAAAACCTTCCTCCACATCGAAAGCATAATCACCGTGATCATTAACAATAATATGAAAATTGTCGGCCAAACTGTCCCCGTTTTCGGAGAGAATCTGCAATACCTGGTATGCGATACCATTTAATGCCAGATTTTTTTCACGTGTGCTGTTATATGTTCCACTATCTTCAAAAGTAACAGAATAGGCAAGAACATTGGAAGCTACAACAGTGCCGTTTCGGTCATAGATATTTCCTCGTGTACTTTTGATCACACGTGTTTTTGTGGTACGTGTCTGAAATTTACTGATATAGTCTTCTCCCTGTATGATCTGCAGGCTGAAAAGCTGCCGAACAAGAACAGATGAAAGAAAAACAAATACGATCACAAGAACAGTAGTACGTTTCAGACGGATTTTTTTGATGATTTTTTTTATTTTAATTCCCAAATAGACTCACTTTCTTTCCTTACAGTATCCATTAAGTGGTAGTTGATCCAGTAAAATATCCGATATACGATAATTGTGAGAAAAACCGTATAAACAATCTCGGGGATAATAATTCTGTATATGTAGGTCAAAAATCCAAGTCGGCCCCGGAGAAGAAACTGAAGGCCGTATACAGATAGATTATAAAGAAGATCTGTTCCTGCTACAAGAAAAAGCGGAACTTTCAGATCATCATCATAAAAGCTGCGGAATGCGTAGCCGCTGATATATCCTGCATACATATAAATCAGCGCATAGAAACCAAACAGTGATCCGTAAAAAAGATCAATAAAAAGTCCTGAAAAAAATCCTGTCCAAAGTCCGACTTTTCTTCCGCGCATCAATCCCATGGCTACACACAGGATCAAAGGCAGGTTTGGCGTAATGGAACCAATGGAAATGTAATCCATTATTGTACATTGCAGGAGAAAACAGACAATAATGGTAATAAATAATACTATTTTATTTTTCATTGGACGCATCCTCCGTTTTGTCTATTGCGTCCTGTTTATTGACGGTAATGACAAACACATCTTTCAGATGGCCGAAATCAACGGGTGTAACGATCGTACCTGTTTTTGTCAAGTTATTGGGATCCTGTTGGATTTCGCTGACATAACCGATAAACAGTCCTTCCACGTATTTTTCGCTGATATTTGAAGTGACAATACGTTCTCCCACGGTTACTTTGTTATCCTGGTCATAGAGCTGTTCAAAACTCAGTTTTCCCTCATCGATCAGCTCCAGATCTCCGGTAACAACGCAATTATCAGAAGTGCTGACAGCCATGGCACTGACATTACTGCTGTCATCAATAATGGAACGAACGGTAGCCCATGATGGGCCAACTTCCGTGACGATCCCGACAAGTCCTTTTCCTGCAATTACGTTGTTGTTAACATGGATTCCATCATTAGTACCTTTATTGATCATAAATGTATCGTACCAGTTGCCTGGATCTTTGGAGATGATCCTTGCCGCAACTTTTGGATAATCAGTGTATTCCTGATCAAGATTATAAAGTTCTTTCAGCCTGGTAAGTTCTGTCTGATCCTGGATCAGGATATTATTCTGTTCGGTAAGACTGTTGATCTGATTTTTAAGTTCCTCGTTTTCCTGAAGTACGTCCTGCTTATCACGAAGACTGTTTTTTACATCTCCGAACATATTACTGACACCGGAAATGCCCTTTTCAAAGGGAACAACCAGAAATCCGGCCACATTCTGCAGAGGTGCTGAAGTTGTTCCGGAAGCTGCGGTAGCAACAATACAGCTTCCACAGAAAAGTGTCATGATTACCAGAAGATGTTTGCTTTTTAAATTAAAATGAAAACGCACTTTTTTTCGGATGTTTTTCATTATATATGCCCCTTTACAGTTTTTTCTGCTTTACAGGCTGTGCCCATCTGCGCAGTTCTCTGTCGTGAATGATCTTTTCCAGTCCATGTACAGCAGAAGTTTCGTACAGATCAGAAAGATTAAAGGCAAATCCTGTATAACTTGCCAGATAGTTGTCGATATATGGAAGTCGAGTACTGCCACCGGTAAGGTAAATTCCCTCTTTTGCAATATGATAGGCAATCTGTGGTGGTGTACGTTCCAGAAATGTTTTCATTTCTGCCGCGATCTGATTTACGCAATTGGTGATTCCCTCATTAACAACATAGGCGGAAACAACTTCTTCTCTGGGAAGTCCGGAAACGCTGTCGATTCCTACAACTTTCCGGGCTTCCTTTTTCTGGTCGTTAAGCCGTCCCATGACTACTTTCAGGCGTTTGGCCGTACGTGTTCCGATCTGCAGATTGTAATGTTTACGAATCTCACTGCAGATGGATTCATTCATCTGCCGGCCTCCAAGAGGGATCTTACGGCTTATGATGATCTTGCCATCTGTAAGGATTGAAAATTCTGTACTCTGTGCACCAATGTTTACAACCATACTGCCTTCATTTTTTTCAAGATTGATGTTCATGGCTACCGCATCTGCAATCGGAGATTCTACCATGAAAACCCGGTTTTTTCTAAGCCAGTGTCCATTGACCAGATGATAGTAGGCTCTTTTTTCAATGGCCGTCATATCAAGAGGAACCGAAAAAAACATATCCGCACCAAGGCCGGATGTATGATCGATCTTTTTCAACATGCTGTAAAGTACGATTTCCTGTAATTCGAGATTCGCAAGCATTCCAAAAGCCATGGGAGAATCTACAGAAATATCCGAAGGTGATTTTTCAAACATTTCATAGGCCTCATTTCCAATAGCAAGGATTCGACGCCCCCGGTAGGCAACCATGTTTTTTTCTATGTAAGTTTTATTTCTGAAAAAAGAATAGACTTTTACAGAGCTGCTCCCCAGGTCTACCCCGTAATTATTTCTAAAAAGCATAAATCTGCCCCTTCACTTAATATACTCATCAAAAATCCCCTTTTCCCGGAAACTGATGTACCTGTGATCTCCAATGATAATATGATCCAACAGATGGATTCCAAGAAGCTCACCAGATTCGAAAACCCGTCTGGTGACTTCCAGATCGGCCTGACTGGGGGAAGGATCACCGCCTGGATGATTATGCACAAGGATCAAATTTACAGCATGATATTTTACAGCTTCTACAAAAACTTCTCTTGGAGTGATCAGTGTGGCGGTGGCAGTCCCACGGCTTAAAAGCTGCTCTCCTGTGAGATGATTATGTCCGTCCAGCATCATACAGTACAATAATTCCTGTTCTTCGTGACGAAGCTGTTCCATATAATACTTTGCAATTGTGACAGGATGCTGAAAAGACAGTTCCGGCTTCGCTGCAGCAGTTGCCATACGTTTGGAAAGCTCCCCGATGCATTTCAGCTGTATGGCTTTTACCTTGCCAATCCCATGGATCTTCATCAGCTCCGGTACAGAAGCATGAAACAGACCCAAAAGTCCGGAATGACCTGTTTGTTCCGATAAATTAAGGATTTTATCAGCCAGTGTCAGAGAACTTAATCCCTGTACGCCACAGCGCAGGATCACAGCAAGAAGCTCACGATCGCTTAAAGACTGTTCTCCCTCCCGAAGACATTTTTCATACGGACGCTGATAATCTGGCATTTCCATTATAGTATCTTTCATATGATTTCCCTTTTCGCTCTCGAAGAAGGGTATGCAAAATTGCAGAAGTTATTTTAGCATAAAAAAGCAGGAATGTACACTCTATCCCGGAAATTTCCACTTTTTTCACATTTTATTTACAGGCAGGGCATAAATGGAAGCTACTGCTTCTGCCACTTTAATTCCGTCCATTGCTGCAGATGTAATGCCACCGGCGTAACCAGCGCCCTCTCCGCAGGGGTAGATTCCTTCTATATTGGAAGTGAGTTTTTTTGGTTCCCGCACGATCCGGACAGGAGAAGATGTACGGCTTTCTACTCCTTCCAGCAATGCATCCGGCCGGTCAAAACCGGAAAGTTTTTTTCCAAAAGCATGGATTCCGGCTTCAATGGAATCCCCGATCTCTTTCGGGAAAATGCTGCGGACATCGGTAAGTGTATAGGCTCCTTTGATACAGGGGCTCACATCTCCAAGTTTGATACTTTTCTTATGCGCACAGTAATCTTTGAAAAGCTGTACCGGAACTTTTCCGTTTCCGGCTTCCCAGGCAGCACGTTCCAGCTTTCGTTGGAGTGCGATTCCTCCAAGAACGCCTTCCTCCGGAAAATCAGAAGGATTTACTGTAACGATGATGGCACTGTTGGCATTACGGCTGTCACGTGCCTGGTAACTCATCCCATTTACTGCCAGCATGCCTTCCTCAGAAGAAGCATTTACCACATAGCCACCGGGACACATGCAAAAAGAATAAACGCCACGTCCGTTTTCCAGTGTATGGGTAACTTTGTAGCTGGCTGCGCCCAGGTAATCATTTTCCGGCTCTCCGTAAAGATCCTGGTTGATCATGGTCTGTGGATGTTCCACTCGTACTCCTACTGCGAAAGATTTTGGCTCCATGGAAAGATTGTGCTTGTTCAGCATGGCAAAAGTATCTCTGGCACTGTGGCCGGGAGCAAGAACGCAGATTTCTGCCGGTATTTCTTCTTTTTCATTGACGATGACAGCCGCAAGTTTCTGGTCACGGACCACCAGATCAGTCACTGTGGAACGGAATCGGAATTCCCCGCCCATTTCTTCAATCTGATGGCGCATAAACTGAACGATTCCCACAAGCTGATCCGTACCAAGGTGGGGTTTCTGCTGGTAAAGGATTTCAGATGGAGCTCCTGCTTCTACAAATCTGGAAAGGACTTCTTTTCCTCTTCCGTAGGTATCTTTTACCAGAGTATTCAGCTTTCCGTCGGAAAAAGTTCCCGCACCGCCTTCTCCGAACTGCACATTGGAATCCGGATCCAGGATGCCGTTCTTCCAGAAATTTTCTACAGTTTCCTGGCGTTTATCTGCTTCTTCTCCACGTTCCAGTACCAATGGACAGTATCCGGCTTTTGCCAGATACCAGGCGCAGAATAATCCGGCCGGTCCGCTTCCGATCACTACCGGTCGATGGGACAATGTTTCAGAACCAGGTGTCGGAAAATGATACTTTCTCTCTGCGGTTAACATAATGTTTTTATCGTGAACCTTTTTTAAAACACGGGATTCATTATCCACTTTAATGTCTACAGTATAGACAAATTTTTTGTCCTCTTTATGCCGGGCATCCAGAGATTGTTTTCGGATCTCATAAGTGAACGGCTGATTTCCAAGGCGAAGTGTTTTCGCTATTTTTCTGTGAAGCTGCTCTTCTGTATGGGTGATGGGAAGCTTCAACTGTGTGATCCGGATCATTGTTATTCCTCCTTTGCTGCCCAGATACCGGCGGTAGCTCCACTTGACCATGCCCACTGCAGGTTGTATCCACCGCAGGTGCCGTCAATATCAAGGAGTTCTCCGGCAAAATAAAGGCCTTTATGAAGTCTGGATTCCATGGTTTTACTTTGAACTTCAGAAGTATCCACGCCGCCGGAACAAACCTGTGCCTGTTCAAAAGAAAGGCTGTCTTTTACCGGAAGGCGAAAATCATTGATCCCATGGATCAGATCCTTCTGTGCACATAAGACACGGATCAGTTTTTCCGGAAAAAGTCCGATGAGAAGTTCTTTTTCTGTTTTATAAGGGCAGGCTGTTTTTCTCTGTTCCAGGTATTCTTCCAGTTCTTTCTGGTTCAGTTCCGGAAAAAAATTTATGGAAAGCTCTGCGTTTTTGTTTTCGTGAACCGCTCGGATGGCGTAGCGGGAAATCTGGAATACCGGGATCCCGGATACACCGTAATCGGTAAGCTGCAGCTCTCCCTGCTGGGAGACTGCCGGTGTGCCGTCTATATAAAGTGTTATCGTCCCTTCTGTCCGTACACCACTCCAGCCGGAAAAAGAATTTCCCTTACATTTCAGAGCTGTCAGAGCTGGAAGGGGTTCGATCAGATGATGTCCAAGACTTTTTGCAATTTCGTATCCGCTTTCGCAGGAACCTGCAACGGAAGAAGCACGGGAACCATTTGCAAGGATCACGGCATCACCACTGTAGGTCCATCCGTCCGTATGGATCTTCCACTGTCCGTCTGCAAAAGACACGCCGGTAACGGTCTGATTGGTTTTCAGCTTTACCTTCAGGCTGCGTGCCTTCATGACAAGAACATCTACCACGCTCTGTGCCTGGTTGCTTCGGGGATAGATCCATCCGCTGCGGTCTGTGGTAAAGATTCCCAGTTCCTGAAAGAATTTCAGAGTTTTTTCCACAGGAAACTGTGCCAGGGCATCTTTGGCAAATTCAGGATGAGATCCCCGGTAAGCGTTTTCATCCTGATTCAGGTTCGTCATATTACAACGGCCATTTCCCGTAGCACAGATTTTTCTGCCGGGACGGTCATTTTGTTCCAGAACCGTAACTGCAGCTCCGTTTACAGCAGCCTGAATAGCTGCCATAAGACCGGAAGCACCGGCTCCTATGACAAAGATCTGTTTTTTTAAGTCCGGTCCTTCGGATTTTTTCATAATCTCACAAGTTCCTTATCAACCATATACTGAAGAGATTTCAGGATTCCCAGCTTTGCATGCTCCCAGGTAAGACCACCCTGGAAATAAACTGCATAAGGAGGTTTCATGGGGCCATCGGCAGAAAGCTCGATGGAAGAACCCTGGATGAAAGCACCTGCTGCCATGATCACCTGACTGTCATATCCCGGCATATCCCACGGCTCCGGTGTCACAAAGCTGTCTACCGGTGCAGCAGCCTGGATACCCTGGCAGAATGCTACAAGACCTTCCGGTGTTCCAAGGGTGACTGCCTGGATGATATCCTGACGTGGTTCTGTGCTGTTCGGTACCACCGGGAAACCAAGTTTTTCGTAAATGTTTGCTGCAAAAACGGCGCCTTTTAAAGCTCCTTTGGTAACCATCGGTGCAAGGAAAAATCCCTGGTACAGAGAACGGTTTACACCAAGGGTTGCCCCCACTTCCATGCCCAGTCCCGGGCAGGTCATACGGTAGGAAGCGTTTTCCACACAGTCTTTTCTTCCGGCGATATATCCGCCGATAGGGGCAAGACCGCCGCCTGGATTTTTGATCAGGGAACCCACCATGATATCTGCACCTACATCACTTGGCTCTATGGTATCTACGAACTCACCGTAGCAGTTATCTACCATGCAGATCACATCCGGTTTGATCTTCTTTACAAAAGCGATCAGCTCACCGATCTGTTTTACAGAGAAGGAAGGACGAGTCTGATAGCCTTTGGAACGCTGAATGGTTACCAGTTTTGTTTTTTCATTGACTGCCTTTTTGATATTTTCGTAATCAAAGGTACCATCCTCAAGAAGGTCTACCTGACGGTATTTTACACCATATTCTGTAAGAGAACCGTTGGACGGACGGATCCCGATGACTTCTTCCAGAGTATCATATGGTTTGCCTACAGGGGAAAGAAGCTCATCGCCCGGGCGTAAGTTTCCAAACAGTGCAATGGCAAGTGCGTGGGTTCCGCAGGTGATCTGCGGGCGGACCAGGCAGGCTTCTGTGTGGAATGTATCCGCATAGACCTGCTCCAGGGTCTCGCGTCCAAGGTCATTGTAGCCATAACCGGAGGAAGCTCCGAAACATGCCTCACTGACACGGTTTTTCTGCATGGCATGGATAACCTTCATCTGGTTATACTCTGCAGTTTTATCAAATTTTTCAAAACGTTCTTTCAGGGAATCTTCTACAGTTTTACCGAAATCATAAACTGCGGAAGAAATTCCAAGCTGTGCATATAATTCTTTCATGATCATTTTTCCTTTTTTATTTTATTTGGCAGGCAGGATTCCTTTTTCCCTGCATACAGAAAGCATATAGGAAAGAATCCTGCTGTCATCGTAATCAAAGTTATCTTTATCTACCCAGGTTACCTCGCCTTCTCTTCGAAACCAGGTAAGCTGACGTTTGGCAAAGTGTCTGGTGTCACGTTTCAGGACCCGTACGGCTTCCTCATAAGAATATTTTCCGTCCATCCAGTCCAGGATTTCCTTATAGCCAAGCCCCTGCATGGAAACCATTCCCCTGTGGCAGCCCATCTCCCGAAGCTTTTTAACTTCTTCTGTCAGACCGTTTTTCAGCATTTCGTCCACTCTTGTGTCAATGCGTTCATAGAGAAGTGGGCGTGGTGCGTTCAGGACGAAATAAGCCAGTGCATAGGGACTGGTATGCTCCTTCTGTTCTTCATTATGTTCGGAGATCCTGGTACCGTTCTGTTTATAAAATTCCAGGGCACGTATCACCCGCTTGACATTGTTCTCATGGATATCTTCGGCTGACTTGGGATCGACCTTGGCAAGCATGTCATGGAGAAATGCAGGCCCCTTCTGCTCGGCCAGCTCTTCCAGTTCCCTGCGGTAATGTTCATCCTGGTCGGAGCTGGTAAAATCAATATCTCTGGTCACAGACTGAATATAAAATCCTGTGCCGCCTACCAGGATCGGAATCCGGCCTTTGTCATAAATTTTGTCCATGGCATCTTTTGCCATCTGCTGAAAAAGGACAATGTTAAAATCTTCTGTTGGCTCCAGTACATCCACCAGATGATGTGGGACGCCATCCATTTCTTCCGGCGTGATCTTGGCGGAACCGATATCCATGTGGCGGTAAACCTGCATGGAATCCGCGGAAATGATCTCTCCGTTTACTGCTTTTGCAAGGGCAATGGAAAGCTTTGTTTTTCCCACGGCAGTAGGCCCGGTAAGCACGATAAGAGGTTTTTTCATATATTTCCTCCGTTTATGTTAAGTATCTTACACGATACGTTTGAATTTTTTTTCGATTTCTGTCTTACTCATGGCAATGATCGTTGGTCTTCCATGAGGACAGTTATAAGGATTTTCCAGTGTCAATAATTCATCGATCAGCTTGTCAGCTTCCTGAGGTGACATGGAATGATTGCCTTTTACAGCAGCCTTACAGGCCATGGTCGCAAGCCTTGAGGCAAAAATTTCAAAGGCATCCTTGGAACCGTCTGCAGTGAGATGGTCCAGCATTTCCAGAAACAGCTCTTCTTCTGTCATTCCCAGAAGGCTGGAGGGAACCGCACTGATACTGTACTCCCTTCCGCCAAAAGGTTCGATCTCAAAGCCGAAATCCCGGAAATACTTTTTGTTTGTCTTCAGCAGATTCTCCTCCTCAAGGCTGAGTGAAACGATCAGAGGGGGACTTACATACTGGGACTGGATGTTCTGGGACTGAAACTGCTTTACGAATCGCTCATAATATACTTTTTCATGGGCAGCATGCTGGTCAATGATATAAAAATTATCCTCAAACTGTACCAGCCAGTAGGTATCAAACAGCTGTCCGATCAGTCTGTGGCGGCTTCTGGATTCAGGAGCAAGAAGCCGTTCTTCGAACAGTTCCAGCTGTTTTGGCGGTTCCTGTTCCTGCGATTTGATCGGCTCGTTGTCTACCTCAGGAGGTGCCGATTCAGCAGGCTTTTCAGAAATCACTTCAGAATCTGCTGTTTCTGTAGCGGAATTTTCATTTCTTCCGTCTTTTAATGTTCCGGAAAACATTTCCTCTTCTTCTTTTGTGAAAGGCTGCGATCCATATACGGGATTTTCCCGCAGAGAATCCACACGTTTGTATTTATCTGCAGAAGAAGCTGAAGAATTGTGAGCTGATTCAGCTGAACCATAGGAGGCGGTACCATTTGTTGGCTTATTATAAGGTATCGATGGAACCGGCGCTGTACTACGTACTTCAGAAGCTGTCGGTGCAGCATGGGAAGCTATATTTGCCGTCTGATTCGGGTGACCGTACATCTCCTGCCGCCGTTTTACTTCAAAAGGCTCCGGAATATTTCCTGGCTTTATCTGTTCTGTGCGGGGTGTCGGTTCGTCTTTTCCCACAGATACCTGCGGGATCAGTTCTCTGTGGGTCAATACCTTGCGGACAGTTTCATAAATGGCCGTATAAACTTCGGTTTCTCTGGCAAAACGCACTTCTCTCTTTGCGGGATGCACATTAACATCCAGGTCATTGCCGTCCATTTCGATCCGAAGTGAGACAAACGGAAATTTATGCTGCATGACAAGTCCTTTATATCCGTCCTCAATGGCCTTGGTAATGATCTTGTTTTTTACATATCGGCCATTGATATAATAATTCTCAAAAGTACGGTTTCCTCTGGAAATCTCCGGTTTCCCCACAAAGCCCTCGATCTTCATGAAATCATTTTCGTAGGAAACATCCAGAAGCGCCTTGGCAATCTCCCGTCCGTAGACACTGTAGATCACATCTTTTACGCTGTAGTTTCCGGAACTGGAAAGCTTCACCTGACGGTTCTGGATATATTTAAAGGAGATTTCCGGATGGGAAAGCGCCAGTTGCTCCATCAGAGTATTGATGTAACCGGCTTCTGTCATATCGGATTTTAGGAATTTGCTCCTTGCAGGTGTATTGTAAAAGAGATTTCGGATCAGAAATGTTGTTCCCTCCGGTGCCCCCATTTCCTCCAGAGACTGTTCTTTTCCGCCTTCGATCACATAACGGGTACCACTGATCCCGGAAGGAGTCTTTGTGATCAGCTCCACCTGGGAGACGGCGGCAATACTGGAAAGTGCTTCACCACGGAAGCCAAGAGAGGCAATGTGGGTCAGGTCTTCTACTTTTTCAATTTTACTTGTGGCATGGCGGAGAAAAGCAAGCGGAACCTGCTCTGCATCCATTCCGGAGCCATTGTCCGTGATACGGATCAGCTTTTTTCCGCCGTCTGTGATCTCTACAGTAATAGCGGTAGCACCTGCGTCAATGGCATTTTCCACAAGCTCTTTTACAACAGAGGAGGGGCGCTCTACGACCTCTCCTGCTGCGATCTTATCAATGGTATTCTGGTCTAAAACTGCAATTTTTTTCAAGGGTATCACCACCGGTTCTTAATTTTGTTCTGCAGGTTATAGAGAATATTCAAAGCTTCCATTGGTGTCAGATTCCCGATTTCCAGGTTTTTGATCTCTTCAATGATATCATTGTCCTGTACCGTGTCAAACAGTGACATCTGTGCCATATCTAACTGATCATAGGTGATCTTCAGCTTTTTCTTTGGAGCAGTCAGATCTTTTACAGCTGCGGTGATATCTGCATCACTGAGCTCCTCTACCAGTTCCTTGGCACGCTGGATCACGGAATCCGGAACTCCGGCAAGCTTGGCTACCTGGATACCATAGCTTTTATCTGCTCCGCCTTTTACGATCTTACGCAGAAATACAATATCGTCGCCTTTTTCCTTGACAGCGATACAGTAGTTGTTAACACCGGAAAGCTTACCTTCCAGTTCGGTAAGCTCATGATAATGGGTCGCAAATAAGGTCTTGGCGCCGCAGAGTTTGGTATTGCTGATATGTTCGATCACTGCCCAGGCAATGGAAAGACCGTCAAAGGTACTGGTTCCACGTCCAATCTCATCCAGGATCAGAAGACTTCGGGAAGTAGCATTACGAAGAATGTTGGCAACCTCTGTCATCTCCACCATAAAGGTACTCTGTCCGCTTGCAAGGTCATCGGATGCTCCCACACGGGTGAAGATCCGGTCAACCACACCGATATTCGCACTGTCCGCAGGAACAAAGCTTCCGATCTGTGCCATCAGTACGATCAGCGCCGTCTGGCGCATGTATGTGGATTTTCCGGCCATGTTCGGTCCTGTGATAATGGAGATACGTTTTTTGTGGTTGTCAAGATACGTATCATTTGGAATGAACATATCGTTTTCGATCATTTGTTCCACAACCGGGTGGCGGCCATTTCGGATATCAATGAGGCCGGTTTCATTGATCTTGGGCCGGACAAAGTTATTCCTCTGTGCAACCAGTGCAAGGGAAGCAAAAACATCCAGAGCCGCTACTGCCTTTGCAGTACGCTGGATACGGACAACCTCAGCTCCAACCTGATCACGGATATCTGAAAACAGTTCAAATTCTAATGCATAAAGTTTATCTTCCGCTCCAAGGATCAGATCCTCCAGATCCTTCAGCTCCTGGGTGATGTAACGCTCTGCGTTGGTAAGAGTCTGTTTGCGGATATAGTTCTCCGGTACGAGATCCTTGAAAGTGTTGGTAACTTCCAGGGAATAGCCGAATACACGGTTATATTTGATCTTCAGGCTCTTGATACCGGTGCGTTCTCGCTCTCTTGCTTCCAATTCAGATAACCACTTCTTTCCATCTGTCCGGGAGCGGCGGAATTTATCCACATCTTCGTTATAACCTTCCCGAATGATACCGCCGTCCTTCTGGGCAAGGGGCGGATCATCAGCAATGGAATTACGGATCAGAGCGGTAATGTCTGACAGTGGATCCATGTCCTCGTTGATCTGCATAAGCAGCGGAGATTTAAATTCTGCAAGGATCTGCTTTATATACGGCAGCATTTCCAGGGAAGAGGCAAAGGAAACCAAATCTCTTGGGTTGGCGGATTTATAGCTGATACGGCTTATCAGACGTTCCAGATCGTAGATTGGATTTAAGTATTCCCGGATCTCATCACGTTCCATAGGTTTTGCGTTCAGTTCTTCCAAGGCACCAAGTCTCTTTTCAATTTCCTCTGCATCGATCAGAGGCTGCTCCACATAAGAACGAAGGGTTCTTGCACCCATGGCGGTTTTGGTCTTATCCAGAACCCAGAGAAGAGAACCTCTTTTCTGCTTTTCGCGCATGGTTTCCACAAGCTCAAGGTTACGACGGCTGGAGCTGTCGATGAGCATATATTTTTCAGCAGAGTACGGGCGGATGCTTGCCATATGGGAAAGTGCTGTTTTTTGTGTTTCCTTCAGATACAGGAACAGTGCACCGGAGGCAATGATCCCGCTGTCATAATCTCCGATCCCGAGATCTTCCAGATTTCCTACGTGAAAATGCTCTTTCAGGGTTTTCTGACACAGCTGGTCGTCAAAGTACCAGGGATCCAGGGCAAATACACAGATCCCAAGACGCCCCTTCAGATCCGCTACATCCACACCGCTTAAAAGAAAGGCGTCGTTGCAGATGATCTCTGCAGGTGTGAATTTATTGATCTCATCCAGAAGTTTCTGAGGCTTATCCAGCTCTGTAAGAAAGCAGTCACCGGTTGTGATATCTGCAATAGCACAGCCAAAATGATCTCCGATGGAGACAATGGACATCAGATAATTGTTTTTGGACTCGTCCAGTGACATGGTATCCAGAGTAGTTCCTGGTGTGACAATGCGGACAACCTCTCGTTTAACAAGACCCTTGGCTTTTTTCGGATCTTCTACCTGTTCGCAGATGGCAACCTTATAGCCCTTTTCGATCAGCCGGTTGATATAAGTTTCCGCAGCATGAAAAGGAACGCCACACATGGGCGCTCTCTCTTCCAGTCCGCAGTCTTTTCCTGTAAGTGTAATTTCCAGTTCCCTGGATGCAGTCAGTGCATCCTCAAAGAACATTTCATAAAAATCGCCCAGACGGTAAAAAAGGATACAGTCGTTGTATTCTTCTTTGGTCTTTATGTATTCTTTCATCATCGGTGATAATACACTAATATTCTCCGGAAACCCAGTGTTTATGCGGCTTTTAGAAGTTCCAGGTGTTGATTTGACCACATTATTACGATAGTTTTTTCCCTCGTTAGTGTTTTTGTCTATACTCAAGTATTTAAACCTCTCTTTAAAATTTTATCTCCATTTGCAAAATCAGGTTTCTGTTCCGTATTTTTGAATATACAGTTCATATTCGTCATCTATATGTTCTTCTTCAATGTGTGTATAATAATTAGTCATTTTTTCATCAGAGTGTCCAGCTATTTTCTTTACTGTGGCGGCATCCATTCCCGATTGAATGCATCTTGTTACAAAAGTATGACGGAAAATATGAGGATGAACATCCATTAAATTCGGGTCTCTGTTCTCTTTTTCTGCCAGAGCAATTTCATGTTTATTAACAATCCCAACAATCCGCCTGCATTCTGTTTGAGCTGATGATGGAAGATAACTTCTTCCTGAAGATGTTGTAAAAATCAGACCGGGATATTTTTTTAAAAGTATATTTGGTTTTCCCCAGTTTTTCCCCAGTTTTTCTTTATCACGATCCTGTTTTTCCTTCCAGCTCATAAAAGCAGCAATCACTGCATCCGTTAATGGAACCTTTCTATTGCTGGCACTTTTCTTTGGTGTTGTAATCTGAATAGTAGAATACCTTTCAGGAAGTTCATTTCCTTTCGAATCATAATATTTTGTAACTCTGTTTAAGGTTTTATATACACGAAGCTTTTCATGCTTAAAGTCAAGATCACACCATTCTAGGGCAAGTGCTTCCCCTATACGTAATCCTGTATGAAGAAGAATAAAAAAGAGTTCATAATACCGGGTATTCTTGCAGCTCTCAAGGAAACGATGAGTGTCATATATACTAAGACATTTTTCATCTTCTTGTTCCTGCATTATCTTCTCATCAGGTATTTCACCCGGTTCTTCTTTAGGCAGTTTAATATCGGCTACGGGATCTATGGGTATCATTTTTCCACCATATGCCTTTTTGAAAAGCTGACGGACTACACTTAATGATTGTATTACCGTTGTACGTGCATATCCTTCTTCTTCGAGTCCCTTTATCATGTCAAGAATATGTGTTGGACGGACCTCTATTAACCTCATGTAACCAATATATTCTCTTACTCGCTCAAAACCATTTACATAGTTACTTAAAGTGGTTGCTTTAACAGAATGCACCACATAAATAAGCATCCATTTTTCATACCACTTTGAAACAGAAATTCTAGGATCATATCCTGCAATTCCGGGGGAACCATTAGCAAGGTAGGCATTTCTTTCTTTTTTTAGATGTTGTAAATTTGTACCATAAATTGAAAACGTTTTTCCTGTACCGCGAACGAAAATTCTGGCCTCATATCGTCCATCTTTTCTTTGATATAATCCTTTTCCTAATTCTTTACCCTTTAAGTTTTTGCCCATAACACCACCATCCTTTCTGATGATAATGCATGGCACTGGATATATATTTTAGCACAACAAAAAAAAGCTTTCAAGACTGCCGATCTATCCATTTTTGAAATTTTTTCTTATCAATCAGCGTTCTGCGCCCAATCCGTACCATGAAACAGTTTTCATTCATCAATGATCTCATTGTTTTCTCAGAAAGTCCTGTAAGCTCACAGGCTTCTTTAACGGATATAAGAATTTTATCGTTGTTTGCTTCCGGCTGTGTTTTTTTTCGCAACATATATAACCGGTCAATATCTGCAGGCAGATGATATTGACCGTTCCTCCTCTCTATAATATAAATTCTAAAAAAGGCTGCCTGCTGGCCTTATAGATTAATCCAATGTTCTACGTTCCTGTTGGCTGACATAATACTCCACTGCTTCCTGTAAACTGCATCCGGCCCTATGGCTTCGACTTATTACACTGCTTTTATTTATTCCTAATTCCTCACAGCATACTTTAAGCGATGGATAAACAGTTCCATGATATTCAAATTCCGGGTTACTTAACATTTTTTTCCTTTTTCTCGTCATAAAATGTGTAAACGATTCTTCAAGAGAACAATTCTTATCTCGTGCTCTTTGTCTCACACATATATCATCAATACCATATTTTTGACAACATGCCCGGAGACTTCGATATTCTATTCCTTTAAATGTAAATTTTTGTATTCTTTCGGCAATCATATCTTTATTTTCAATAAAATGCTCCAATGATTCTTCCATAGTACAATTCAATCTATATTTTCTTGAAGATACACTGTCAGCGTTGACTCCATATTCCAGACAGCATTCTTCCAAAGACCTATAGGTTTTGTCTCTAAAAATAAATACCGACGGCTGTGTTTCCATTCTGGCTTTCTTTATGAAATGATCCAAAGATTCTTCAATGCTGCATTCTGTTGTTTTGGCACGGTTACGCACACTGGAAGCATTAACGCCGTATTCAGCACAACATGCTGAAACACTTTTATACCTTTTCCCTTTATAAAAGAATTGCATTTTCGGTGTTTCTGTTTCCTTTTTTTGAATATAATATTTCACAGCTTCTTCCCATGTACACTTTTTTCGCCAAGCTCTACTGCGTACACTAGATTCATTAATTCCATAGAATTCACAACATTGTCCAAGTGAGATATATTTATTTCCCTCATAAAAAAAAGCCTCTTTCGCACGATGCCTTTCTTTAGACATCACCTGATTTTCAGGAATTTCTTCTTTTTTCGTTACTTCTTTTGGCATACAACCTTCCATATGAGAGATAATTTCTTCCATAACATCCGCGTGAGGACGTTTCGCTTTAAATACTGCTGAACTTACTGACTTTGGCTTTAATCCATACGCAAGACAACATTCCGTAAAATTTTTGTATTCTTTTCCACGGAATTCAAAGGCTCTTTTCTCTTTAGATTTGATATAATGTGTAATCGCACGTGTAGAAGAAACCCCATTTTTTTCCATATACAAACGTACTGATATAGGATTTATCTCCAGGTCTTCACAACATTGAGGCAGTGATGGGTATTTCACACCATGATATGTGATTTCATGTGCCTTTTTCCATTCTATTGCCCGTTCAATCGCTTCCTGTGGTGTGCATTTTCGATTCCACATATCGGTCTTGACAGAATCTTCGTTTAAATCATAAAATTCGCAGCAGGTCTTAATGCTGGCCCATTTTCGATTTCGGAATATGATCTCTTTACTTTTTTTCAATTCAATAAAATGTGTAATCACTTCTTCAGTTCTACATTTATATTGATTCTGATATGCCATTACACTACGGTAACATATTCCATAAAAATCACAGCATTTATGCTTACTTTCAAAAGTTCTGCCATTGTACACAAATTTGAATTTCTCCATGTAATTTGATCTGATTTTACGTGGCATAAAAACTTCTTTCCTCCTTTTAGCGTGATTGGATCTGATACATGTCAAAACATTTTGCCAAACAAAAAAAGACACTCCAAGAGTCCATTTTACTCTTTTTGTGTCTTTATCGGTTGATCCGCAGACGCGGTATAAAGTATAAAATTCTGACCTCGTATCAGAATAAAATTTGTGCAATCTGCCTTGCAAAATGTTCAATTTTATCGTATCATTCCAGATACTTAATGTCAATTTCACTACAGGCTTTAAACAGTAGCAGCTGGGTAGTATTTTACTCGTATTCCTGCGAATACATGCATAAACTGTTGCATACATGCAAATGCCCCTCCGGTCTTTTCACCGGAAAAGGGCACTTACAGAAGGCTTTTTGTATTCATGTCATACAAAAAATCACATAAATCAAGATTGGAAATGAAACAAACATAAGCCCAAAATCAACAAAGATCAATATCAGCCAAAGCAACTTTAATTTTTCCTCCAAATCTCATCCTCCGTTTCGAGTATATTTAAGGAATTCCATAAAATCCCTTATACTTAAATAAAAGAGAATTTCAGAGCTGTTTCTGTAAATATCCCCAAATTTTCATAGGAATTTCATTTTACTGTTAAAGTTACTTTTGTGATATATCAATCTGCTATTATGCGGCCTGTTCTTCCAGTTCTCGATTCCCAGCCTCCATTAAATCTTCCTCCAGAATTTCAGCAAGCAATTTGTTGCAATACCCAACACCGTTTACACGAACGCCTTTGCTGCGGAGCTCGTCAATCTCTTTTTTCCTGAGACTCTGACTTTTTACAGCCAGTTTATAATCTTCTTTTGCTAGTTTCTTTTTTAATTGTTTCTGCCATTTTACAAGAAAATCCCTTGCAAGCTCAATATCTTCATTCTGCTGGTTATAAAAAGTACGTGTCTGCCTTATGGTCCCATCCGGTTCCACTTCAAGCGTATAGTACGCCTCCGTTGGTTGTTCTGCCTTTCTCAAAAACAGGATATAGGATTCCTGCTGGCTCATTCGTTCATAATAGGTTTCTGTATTATTTACGCAGTGATGCATCAGTTTTGCTTCATACAAAATGTCATCCACTTTTTCCGGCACAACGATCTGATACTCTTTGTCCGCATATTCATATTTTTTCAAATCCCTGCATATACGATTCAGACCCGGATACTTCTTTTCCAGCTCTCCGGCTCTTAAAATCAAATCTTTTGCTTCTATCTCTTTTATCATTTCATTATGTCTCTGCATGAGCTTTCGTGCACGGTAGATAACAGAATCCTGCACATTCACTCCGACCCGAATTGCCATATTAAGATAATCCTTCCATGTTTTGATCAGGTCTTTCACGGATTCCCCACTTTCTGCTGCCTGCTTTTCCAGATAATTTTTGATCTGTAAAGGGGCCATACGATCCATAATGAACATAAGATCCGCTGGTTTAAACTTTTCCCGGCACATCCACGAAATCACATCGTCACGGATCAACTTGTTTTGGGCTTTTTCAAGTAATAGCCATTGAAGAAAAATCTCTCCCCCATTGTTTGTACGCAGCCTTTTTAAGCGGAACCTGTCAATTCCCAGTGCTTTTCCAAGGTCTCCGGAATCTTCACAATAGATCTGTGCTTTATTATCCATAATGTCCTCTGCGAGATGATAAAGTCCTGCTTTAATGAGCCGTTCCAGATAAGGTCTTTCTTTAACCATTTCAAAAAAACTTACCGGATCTAAAAACCTTTTGGCTTTTGCATATTCGTAGAATCCTGTCCTACGGAATGTCCTGTTTTTAATGCCATACAGTGATTTTCCATAAATATTTCCCATATTATATTTTTCATATGTCATATAGCCACCGTAACCTGGATACAGTGGAACCTGTAATTTACCCTGGATCCATCGGTTTTCTTTTGTCCAATGATGACGGCCGAAATAATATTCTTTCGTATTTAATTCTTCATCATACAGGATTCTCCGGCGCTCAAAGAAAGAATATACTGGTTTTTTATATGAGCTGCTTACTATGAGCATCTGAAGCTGGAATTCTCTCAAAACAAACTCATTATTTCCACAGGTCTGAAGCAGGTATGCAGTCTCTTTTTGGGTTTCTATATTTTTGGCCCGGCCTAATGCTTTATATTGAATCTGATGTCTGCATTTTGGGCAATGCCCCACTGTATTATGGTGAGGATGGCTGATTGGAACTTCGCTTTCACACCAACTACAATATCCTGTCTGATCTTTCCTGCGGCTGTAATGATAAAAAATAAAATTCTGGGTAATTCCAACTTTTTTCTGCCATCTCAGCCAGTCTTTCGGAATTTTTGGAAGTCTATCCATACACTGATCCCAGCTTGTCAGAATTTTTTCATATTTCATTCCCAGTCTCCGGTGTCTCTGCTCACGTTGATATACATACAGTGCATAAAAAGCATCGTCATATTCACTTTCAAGATACTTTTGGATCAACGCTGTATCTGCCTCTTTCATATAAGAATTTTCCTGATATAACCATTTGGAGAAAATGGTCTTATCCAGCATACTATCTGACCATTTCTTTGTCCGGTAATCATACCCTTTAAAAACATCGTTCTTTTTATCAATATATAATGTATATACAGGTTTCCGACACTCCATGGAAAGATATTCTGCCAGATAAAATGCTACTTTTAAAATATTGTTTTCTACTTCTGCACGTAAATATAGCCCCCTCTGATAAATCAGCTGCTCCGTATAGTATCCTTTATCTCTTACTGGCACATCTTCTTTTGCAAGTTTTATCAGTTCATCCGTAGCTTCCAGCAATTTCATGTTATGCAATTCTTTTTTATTCATTTCCGTCCTCTCCTTCATTTTCTGCTGCATATAATGTCATTTTCTCTTTTCTGCTCAAATGCAGCAGGGGAACTCCCTGCCGCATCCACTTTATCCTTTTATTTACGCCGCTATTTCAGTAGGGCTTTCTTCGTTTTCTGCCGATTCCATTGGTAGGTCCATTAAGTCTTTCTCTAAAAGATCAGCCAGAAGTTCCCCAGCAAATGTTCCGCCATGGACAACTACATGCTTATCACGTATCTCCTGATAGTTCTGCTGCCTGAGCTTCCTGCTTTCTTCTGTGCTCTTACGATCTTTTTGGGTTAATCGTTTCTGAATTTCCTTCTGCCACAATGTTAAAAAAGAAGTCACCTTATCAATGTCCTTATTTTGACGATTAAATTCCGCACGTTTTTGCCGGATAGTTCCATCTGGTTCAACTTCCAGTGTATAAAACGGTACTTTCGGATTCTCTTTTTCCCGCAAAAACAGGATATAGCTTTCCTTTGAAACGATCCGGTCAAAATAAGTATCCGTCTTATTTACACAGTGATGAAGCGTATCACCTTCATATAGAATGTCATCGATACTCTTTGGCGCAATAACCTGATATTCACCGTCACTGAACTCATATTTTTCTTTCAAATCAATGAGATGTTTCTGAAATCCGACATACTTTTCTTCCAGCTCCCTGCGTCGGATTCCGCGTTTCATTTCTTCTATCTTCAAAACCGCCTCTTTATGGCGCAGTTGAAGATCTCTGGTACGGTAAATAATGGAATCATGTATATCCATTCCCAGTCTTTTTGCCATAGAAAGATAATCGTTCCACACCTGCAGCACATGGCTGATATCATCCCCGGATTTTTCTGATTGTTTCACAAGATAATGTCGAATCTGGCAGATGCTCATCTGGTCCAGAACAAACTTCAGGTCGTTTGGTTCAAATCCTTCTTTTACCATCCAGCATATTTCTTCATCCCCGATTGTTTTTCCTGTACTCTTTTCAAGTTGCAGCCATTTAAGTTCTTTTACCCCGCCATTCATATCTCGGAGCCTTCGAAACTCTTTCTTATTCACGGATAGGAATTCTGTTGGTTTTCTACCTTTTCTTTTTATTGCATTTGTTGCCCTGTGGTCCAGTACATCATCAACTAACTGAAAAAGCCCTGTCTTTACAATCTGTTCCAGTACCGGATACGTCTTCCACAGGTAAAGATATTTTCCAGGATCTATCTTTTTCTGACCAAGGGCGTACTCACGCAGACCTGTTTCTTTTAATTCATGCCTGGACAGATCCGACAGGGTGTAAGGATAGACCATCCCTTTATACTGAATACCGCAGCAAGTATAATACCAAGGTTCCCCATATGAAATCCATCGCATTTCCCGCTGTTTAAACAGGCCATAAACAAAATTTGAAATTTCCTTTCCATTTGCAGAGAAGATTCTTCTCTGCTCTTCATGGCAGGTAGTTTCGCAATCTGTATAGCCGCCCTTTTTATACCACGTTCTGGCATGAAAGATCCGGAGCACAAAACCAGAAGTCTTGCGTCTCCTCTGGATAAGATAGACTCTGTACCACTTTGTACAAAATCTTCCAGACTTTCCCACAGAACGAAAAGTAATCGGTTGTCCACACACATTGCACTGTCCTTTCTGGTTATATTTGGGTGAGCGGATTGGAACATATTTTTTGCAATATGTACAATATCCTTCTGTAGCACCATTTTTCTGATACTTGTAGAAGATATAGTGTTCCGTAATTCCATATTTTGAAACCCATCCGATCCAGTTCTTAGGCAGTCCAGATACAGTTTTCATCACCTGGTCCCATGAATCTGTAAGTTTTTTATCATGACGTATCCTTTGTTCTTTACGGATATTCGCCTGAAACTCTTCCAGTGACCGGATTGCAGGCTGCATTGTCTTTAAATATTTTTGGATGACCTTTGTATCACAGTCATTTACATAGATGTTGCCAAGATTAATCCTTACATCCCATAAGATACTTTCAAGAAGTGCCTTTTTCCATTTTTTTAATTTTTCATCATAGGTTATAAACCGTCTCTCTTTTCTGCTGATAAACAGACGGTACCTTGGAAAGTTTATATTCTCCTCAATATCCGTTACGGCAAACAGATACACTTTTAAAATTCCTTTTTCTACTGCTGCCCGACAATACATCCGATATTTTCCGGGTTCACCCCTTTGATTCTCCAGTGTACTCAAAGATATTTCCGTTTTCTTTGCATCGGCGATATGTCTGTTCATCACTTTTAATGGTTTTAATTCCATCAACCCCTTTTTTCTCATAACTCCACCAGCTTTCCAGTCACATCAATCCATGCTTCCTCCGGATATTTCTGACCATCGATACAGATGACCCCAATTTCCAGGATCTGGCTGTTGCCAGGCTGCTCCTTTAAAAGTAACAGTAAATCGCCCTTTTGTCCTTTGGCTTTGGGGGCTTTTCCACGTACAATACAAAATCCGTTGCAGCTGGTCCCGCTTTCTTTTGCAACATGGGAGTTCCATTTTCGGTTTGGATATTTCGCCATGTAAGCAGCTCCATGTAATAACAGGCTTCTCAATTCAATTTTCTTTAATAGGCGCATCTTTGTGCAGGAGATTTTTGAATCTTCTCCATCTTCATCCAAATCCCCTGATGCATCTACTATGTAATACACGGAATTTTTCCAATTCGGATAATAGCAGAGACAATCCAGTGGGTTTTCTGCACAATGAAATCCATTTTGTCTACAGTTTGCTTTTTCCGTTTCATTTATGCCATACTCCTGAAACTGAAAGCCCCGACATTTCAAATCCTTTTGAAATCCTTTATATGCGATCATATCCTTCTCCTTTAACTCTCTTTCTGCTGCATCATGTCAAACAAGGACATCTGCCCGGAATCTTTTGATTTTTTCTTGCTAATATACTTTTCTTCCTGCTCCGCTGCTTCTTTGGGATGCACCTCGGAATCTTTCTTTGTCCCCTGGTTTTTCGGTATTGTTTTCGTTCTCTTATTTACCGAATCCCATTCCTTTTGAATCTTTTTCTTTTCTTCCTGCTCTTTTTCTGCTATTTCTTTTTCATCATCTTTCGCATAATATTCAAGTACCCAAGGAAAAACCTGGTCGCCGGAGAGTGCCAGGCCTGTATTGGCTCGAATGCCGTTCTCTCCCTTTTTTTTCGCTCCCTCCAGTGCAATGTTGTAGGCTTTTTGCGTCACGTAATCCAAACATCTCTGAAGCATCTTATGTTTTTTTAACACCTGTGCATCTAAAGCAGAATCCGTTTTGGCAAGATTTACGAGATACTGTCCTATGATGTCTGCAAAGCCTGCATCCTTTAAGGCAAACATTTCTGCACGCAGTTTTTCAGACGCATTCGCAAACGTTCTTTCCTCAATCGGTATATCAACCAGCCGGTAGCGGCTGCCCTGAATAAATTCCTCTGTCTGTTTTTTGGAAACTGCATGTGCTTTGGCAAGTTCCCGCACACCATCCATATTCCCGCTCTGGCGGTAATACAATGCTGCTGTATTTAATTCTTCTGCAGTTTTTATGATCTCATTTAACATAATCGATCCCTTCTTTCCTGATAAAAACATGAGGCAGAAGAAAAAATCTCCTGCCTCTGCCTGCTTTTTATGCCGCATTCATTTTCTGTTCAGCCGCTTCCATTTCTTTTTCTACTTCCAATGCAATCCTGCGTCTCTCTGCATCATCAGAATCTAAAAGGCTGATCATTTCCAGTACAATACGGCGAACCCATTCATTTTCCTCCCATCCTGCACAGATCTGACGGGCTTTTTCCGTCAGTTCCTTCCAATCAGCATCTTCCAGATCCCTGCCACGATATTCTTTATAGAAAGAATAGATTTCTTTCATGGCTTTCGGTGCCTGAATCTTTGCCGCTTCATCCAAATTGGAGAGGAGTCCCATCAGCATGGGATGGTTTTTATATTTTTCAATCAAAGGACGGATACCGGTCTGAATTTTACCCGTATAAAGTCCTAAAAAATCATTAAATATTCCTGCAATCAATTTCTGATCTGTCATTCGTTTCCTTCCTTTCTGTTAATTTTCTTACTCTGCGCCTGACCGTAGATGGAAAACACTGAAATGCTTCCGATACTGCATCCTGGCTGTATCCCTGATCAAGAAGAGCCTTCATAGCCGCTGCCATTTCTGATTCCTTGAGCTTTTTTATGGACGGTTTCCGAACTTTCTTTTTCAGGATTTTCCGGCAAAGCGGATGATCTGGTCCGTATTCGTACATTGTGCTGGCTTCCGCTGCATTCAAATTGCACAGGATTGCAATCAGCAGACAGTAATATCCCTTATATTCGTCGTCTTTCATGCCGCACCACCTTTATTGCCTGGTTTTTAAATGTACATCTTTACTCTAATCTGCTTTAAATTCTTTTTGATCAAGACCATTTTCGAGCAGATATCTTTCCGTACCTTCTGGATCGAGCTGTGCAAGTCGTGCAAGATTAAACTCTACGACATAATAGCTGCCATAATTGATTTTCCTCTTACCTATAACTTTTCCGAGTTTATACTTTTCAATAAACGCAACCTTTGCTTTTGCTCCGCAATCCGAGATTATTGCCTGCCCTGGCCTTAGGAATCCCATAACTCCAATTGTAAGATCTCCGAATAATTCCAGCTTTTCCTCACATTCCTTTTGCTCTTGCCATAATCCGATATACAGGGATCCGTTGTAGTACATATTCACTCTGACATATAATTCCTCATGTCCACATTCCCAGTCATATCCCAATGGTTTTTCATCTTTTCGAATGCATATAGCCTGTCCCATATTCTGCCTCCTTTTTTGATTTTCCTGTTCATCTTTTGTGGATTATTTTACATTTCCTCCCTTCCTGTTTTTTTGCACACTTCACATTTCGTTTTTGGACAACAAAAAAAGACACCAAAAATCTTCTTTTGATTTTTGATGTCTTCCTATTGATAAAAGGCCTTCGCCTAAATGTTGCTCCCGGAACAGCATATCCGGAACAAAAAACTTTGCTGCGTGGCAAACCATGCATAAAAAATAATCCATTTATATGGTAACACAATATATTGAATTCGTCAATAAAATACAGTAAACGAAACACCATATCTTGTTGCTGCATCATTTTTTGAGTGCACTTACCATCTTTACTTTTCTTCTATTTTCATGTCCAGCATGCCGATAAATCCTTATAATATGCTGATCTCTCCTGTAATATATATTTGACAAATCATCAACGTAAAAAATCCATTGTCTGAATAGTGGACTTCTTTTTTGACTTTAAAAGAATTTTAAAGTTTTTGTTACCATCCGGAATTTTTTACGATATATAGTATGAGTAGAAAATTTCCTTTCGGAACACAAAATGAAGAGAACAAATAAAAATATAAAGCAAAACATTTTTATGATATCATTAATCATAATTGAAGTAACTCAGAAAATCAGAATTATGGAGAACATTATGAACAGAATATTTCAGGAATTTTTGCAAAGCGTAATTGACCTTTCCTCTGTGGGAGCAAAGTGCCTCAAAGATAATACACATAATATGGATATGAACCCAACTGTAGAAGCGACCATCCCTGAATGGAAGGTTTATTTTGACGGAAACTTCTGGGAGCCTTCAGGAAAAGGCCATGCCGGAACAGAACTTCGATTAAATAAGCAATTCGAATGGGCTGGGCATCATTGGATTATTCCTGCGGTGTATTCTTGCAACAAAGGTCTTGTCTTGGATTTTTGTATGTGTACTCCGGCAGAAGATATTCGCGAATTTATGAAAAAGTGGGATTTAAGCCCCGAAAATGACTCTTGTTTAAATTTTACGCAAGAACAACAACTGCAAATAGATTTAGACAACCCTCTTTGCCTTGATATTATTCCTTGTTTAAAATTAAATGGAAAAACAATGCAGGCCTCTCACAGCTGTTCGGCGGTCTTTAATCCCTGCTTATCGGACGAAACAAACAATGAACTGGAAGCAAAATGGGCGGTGAAACACTACGAATTGGATATCTCCTATGGATGGATGATTTTTAGGGCGGCATTTCTGTGGCCAGATAAACGCCGTCCTGCAATAAAATCTCTTTCGCTTATAATGGAGCAACAACCATTCCGTGTACCTGGGCCGCATTTTAAGATACACGCTCCTGGTGACCAGTTCACTTTCTCCCATCCGGTCAGTGAAACAGAATATGCATTAACTGTACAAAAATTGGAACAGCAGACGTTTTCTCAAAACCACGTGGGCTCTGACCGTTGGTTGTATCCCACACATTTTATCTCTATGAGCTATACACTTTCTCCTAAACCAGACAATGACATTTCGATTCATGATTGTGCAGATAGCGATAAACCTTTAGAAGTTGTACCTGTAACAGACTCCTTTACACCGGAAATGCAAAACGATATTGCCTGTATTGACATTATCGGTGGTGCAGATGAGCCAACTGTAATCCTGTATAGCGACAGCAATCAGGCAAATCTCCATGTTGCTTGTTCCGCTTTACACTTCAAACCAGTATCAGACGACACTGAATGGCGAATTGAGTTTAACATTATTCGTTCTTCGAAAAAAACATTTTTGCTTATATAATGCATATTCCACTTCAGTTTGTTTAACTTATTTCTAAAGAAATTAACAACTCTCGCCATGTAAAGGGGGATGTCGTATCAATACGCCATCCCCGCTTTTTCTGTCTTACTGGTCTATTTCATATAATTCTTCAACATAAATATTTCCGTCAGGCAGCTCCTCCGTTTTCTGTGAGATCAGAGTGCCTTTTTGTGAGTATGCATAAGCCACCGATGATCCTACAAGCAAAACTCCTAAAGCACTAAGTATTGTAATCTTTACCTTATGTTTCATGCCCGGCAGAGAGCGCAAAGGCAAACAAGACATTTTTCTCCGGCAGTGCCGCCGCCAGCGCTCTTGCCTGCACATTGTTACCCACAAAAACAATATTTTTCGTCTGATTCGCCCGCAAGGTTTCCAGAGCAGAATCCAGCTGCGTATATCGCAGAACGACAAATATCACATCGTACCGGACATTCGGTGCCAGTTCCGTCACCACAGGAATATTGCTGACCGATGTGCGGAGGGAGAATTATTGATCCTTGATCCGCAGTCCGTTCTTCCTGATTTCCTCTGCCCAGTTTCCCCGGGCAAGCAGGGTCACATCCTTTCCGGCGTGAAACAGATTCCTTGCCAGATTGCACCCTAAAACACCTGCACCATATACCAGAATTTTCATTGCTTGCCTCCAAATCTGATCTTTACAATCTGCATCTTCATCATTCCGTCACCGACCCTGGCGAGAAAACGGAAAAATCCGCTGACGGATGGGTCTTTCAAATCGGTGTAGCCCAGCATATAGCCGCGGCTCGAGACCCGCAAACGGCTATCCCATGCACCGATCTCTTGGGGAGCGTCGGAAACCGCGAAATACGCGCCAACATCCTTGATTTGCGCGCTTTTGAGCCATGTTTTTGCGATCATCTTCACCGCTGTCCGGTTGGCTGCGTCAAATACCAGCACGCCGCCGGGGAAGGCATCCGCCATGGCCCGCACCAATGTCTTAACCTGCTCGGTCAGGAAGTAATAGAACACGCCGGAGGCAAAGAATACCGCGCCGCCCGAAGCGTCGATTTCAGAAAACCATGCCGTGTCGTTCAGATCGCAGGGGATATTTTTCTCCCTCTCCCCGGCGGGTAAAAGCTCGTTGCGCACGGTGATGACATCGGGAAAATCCAAATTGTAGATTTTGCAGCTGCCGTTGTCGCAAGTTCTGCCGGTACAGTCCAGCCCGCAGCCCAGATTGACCACCGCCGCATTGGGGTGAGATTTCAGATAATCCCGCACCTCAAAAGCAAGGTCATTCTGCCGCATGGCCACCTCCAGTGAACCGAAACGCTGCATCAGGCCGCGGGAGTTTTTTTCCGCCTCTGAAAAATCGTAGTCGATCTCGTCAATCAGGCGAACCGCTGTTTCGTCCCGGTAAAGATTCGGGTATAGTTCTGAGCAGACCTTCCGCGCATACAGCGGAATGATCAGCGTCTCCTGTACGGTGTTTTTCTCGATTTTGTATTTCATGGGTATCACTCACTTTCTGATAAATGGCAGTTCCGGCATACAGTCACGCTCGGCGATGTGTGCCAGCATTTCGGCGAACTCCTTTGAATCGCGTATCTGATATTGCATATGCTCGTATCCCTCAAACACGGGATAATGGCCGCAGGGATAGGCTTCCATCACTGCCTGACGGTATTTGAAATGATCTTCTATGCTGCCAAACTCGAAATAGATATGCCTTTGCAGTTCTTCGGGAAGGGACGGAAAGGGTTTATCCTCCAGGCTGTCCGAAATCTGCCGCCGCAAATTTGTATAGGTCAGATTTTCCCCTGCGGCGATAAAATACGGCTTTATGGAATCGTCGTCACACCACAGAATCTTTTTCAGTGTGCCGCCCTTCGACCAGTACAGGCTCTTGATAGCGAAATACAGAAACGGTATCATAATGCGGCGCATACCTTTTCCGATTTGCGCAAATTGCCCGCCATCAAAGAAAACGTGCCCAACGGGCAGCTTCGTGTTTGTCAAAAATGCCATGGCAAGGTCTGCACCGATGGAAGAAGCGACCACCATCGCCAGCCGCTCCA
>JAHZFO010000039.1:0-2192 GCA_019421285.1 Clostridiales bacterium | reverse complement strand
GGAATTACCATCAGCTATTTCAAAAGGATTTTTAACAATTCGTCCAACGGACTGCATAGGGTGGTTTCATTCGTGTAATTATGTGCAATAATTTATTAGATTGCTATAGTATGACCCTGAAATATCATACGAGGAGAGACTATATGAAGATAATAGGAAAAAATCCAATTACAGGGCTGGACTATCCGGATCCGGATGTCATCCGGGTAGACGATACGTATTACATGGTAAGCACCACAATGCACTTTGTGCCGGGGTGTGAAATCCTGCGGTCTTATGATCTCGTTCACTGGGAACATCTGAGCTATGTGTATGAAAGACTGGACAGCACAGAGGAACAGAGACTTGTCGGGGAGAAAAACTGCTATGGAAAAGGCATGTGGGCTGCATCGCTCCGATACCATAAAGGGATGTATTATATTTGCTTTGTGGCGAATGATACCGGAAAAACATACCTTTATACTGCTGATAATATCGAAGGACCATGGGAAAAACGCATCATGGAAGGCTTTTATCATGACTGCTCACTTTTGTTTGAGGATGATCATGTTTATATTGTTTCCGGCAATAGAAATATTCGTCTGCAGGAATTGAAAAAAGATCTGAGCGGTCCAAAGGAAGGCGGACTGGATCGGATTCTGGTCAGTGACAGTCGGAATCCGGGGCTTGGTTTTGAAGGAAGTCATTTTTATAAAATCGATGGAATGTATTATTTATTCCTGATTCATTCCCTTCCGGACAGGTGGATGCGGACGCAGGCGTGCTATGTATCAGACAGCCTCACGGGAGAATTTAAAGGCGGAGATGTATTGTGTGACACCATGGGATATTGTGGGCAGGGCGTTGCACAGGGAGGAATTGTGGATACGCCGGATCATAAATGGTATGCCGTGCTTTTTCAGGACAGAGGTGCCGTAGGCAGAATCCCGGTTCTTGTGCCAGTAAAATGGGAGAAAAATGTCAGAGTTACCTGTATGCCGGCGCCGGGCGAACAAAAAGAGCAGATCATAAAAGAAAATTATCCGGTATTGGGTGATTCGGGAAGGACACTCTGTGAAGTGGAAACACAAAGCACAAGACCGGATGCACAATATCATCCGCTTGTGGAGAGTGATGATTTTTCGGAATGGAATCCGGAACAGAAACGGCTGTTTGGAACGTTTGGATGGAAGAGCTGCTGGCAGTTCAACCACGAACCGGAACTTTCCTGGATTGAGAATGATGCAGAAAAAGGATGCCTTAGAATGGTCTGCAGAAAGCAGTGCAAAAATGTCACGCAGGCAGTCAATACGATCACCCAGAGAATGAAGTTTCCGGTGTGCATAACAGAAGTAACCGTTGATGCGGAAGGAATAAAGGACGGAGATTATGCAGGAATGTGTGCATTACAGGGATGTTACGGCATAGCGGCCGTTACAAAGCGTGATGGACAGATGCTTCTGGTTATGAGATCTCTCGAAGCGGAATATGACAGCATAGAAGGAAACCAGGGCAACAGTGAAGAAATCGAATGGGAAGCAGTGGCGGTTGAATCATCGAAAATAAGAATCCGGATGGAAGCGGATTTCCAGAACCAGCACGATAAAGTCCGGTTTTTATACTGGAGCGATGAAAAATGGAAACAGATCGGACCATGGCATCAGCTCTATTTCAAAATGGATCATTTCACAGGATGCAGAGTGGGACTGTTTGCCTATGCAACGAAAGAAACAGGGGGAATCGCAGAATTCGGCAGATTCCGATATTTTTAACAAAAAGTTCCCGCCCCGGCATTTATAAGTGAAATTCCGTTGAATTTCTGGAAACTGCTGGTGATCTTTCTGGAGAGAACCATCATTGCCATTCCGCTGATCGTATTGTTTGCAAATATGATCGGGCTGTAAATACAGGAAAATACAAGATCTCCGATTTGGCACTTTTGTGCTGAATCGGGGATTTTTTGGCGTAAAAACGCAGGTAAAGGATTCGTAGATTGACAAAACAGCCTATTTTCGCCTATTCTGAGACTGTAAAACGCTCCGCTGGGCAACATGAGACGGTGCGGGAACAGCAGGAGGAAGGGACACGACGTGGAAGCGAAAGAGTTCGGGCGGTTTATTGCCGGAATGCGAAAAGAGAAAAAGATGACGCAGGCAGAGCTTGCGGAAAAGATTCATGTGACGGATAAAGCCGTCAGCCGGTGGGAGCGGGGA
>JAHZFO010000038.1:0-2743 GCA_019421285.1 Clostridiales bacterium | reverse complement strand
ATCCTTCTTCATGAGGACGGCAGCTTTGAGATGATCCGTCGTGCCGAGACACCGAGAGATTATTTTGCAACATTTGACTGCTTCCCTGTTTTTGAGAAACTTCTTCAGGATGAAGACGAACTGAAATAAAATAGCGGAAATATATAAAAACAGCCCTCTATGCATCTTGGTAATGATGCATAGAGGGCTGTTTTATGTTTAAGTATCTGGTAGGCATAAGATCGCGAGCAGGGCGGAAGGTGGTCAAATGCAGGGTTACAGCTTCCGGCTGCCGGAGATTTCTGCCAGGGCTTTTCTAAACTCAAAGAAAAACAGGATGGCAGTAAATGTAACGGCCAGGATATCCGCAACCGGCTCGGCCATATAAACTGCATTTGTCCGGTCAGCACGGAAAATATTGGGCAGGATATAGATCAGCGGGATGACCAGAATAAATTTCCGGACAATAGCCACAATGATGGAATCTTTGGCTCTGCCAAGGGAGATAAAGGTCATCTGGCAGGCAATCTGGATACCAAAGATAAACACAACTGCCATATAGATCCGGAGCGCTGTTTTTGTGAAAGCAAGTAATGTACTGTCCGAAGTAAACATTCCGGCAAAGATCTGCGGGAAGATCATAATGATCAGCCACAGGATCACGGAATAAGAAACACTTGTTTTTATAAGAAGCTTAAATGTAGAACGTACACGTTTTTCGTTACGTGCACCATAGTTGTAGCTGATGATAGGCTGTGCACCCTGACCAAGTCCCTGAAGAGGAAGCATGGCAAACTGCATGACGCTGGTAAGGATAGTCATGGCTCCTACGGCAACATCCCCGCCGTATTTTAAGAGGGAGGAGTTGTAGCAGACAGAGATAACGCTTTCACTGAGCTGCATGACAAAGAGAGAAGAGCCAAGAGCCATACAGGGCAGAATGATATCGGCTTTCAGTTTCATGGTGCTTTTCCGAAGCTTCAGGAAGGTCTTTTTTCCAAAGAGGAATGAGAGGACCCAGATGCAGGAAAATGCCTGGGAGATCACCGTTGCCAGAGCAGCGCCCCGGACACCCATGTGGAATCCGAAAATAAAAACCGGATCCAGAATAATGTTGGAGATCGCACCGATCAGTACAGAGAGCATTCCGGTTTTTGCGAATCCCTGGGCTGTGATGAAATTATTCATGCCAAGAGTCAGCTGTACAAAAATAGTTCCTACTGCATAGATATTCATGTAACCCACCGCATAGTCGATGGTGTTTGCACTGGCGCCGAATGCAAGGAGAAGGATGCGGTTTCCGAGAAACAGGATAACAGTCAGGATCAGGGAGATGATGATCTGCATGGTGAAGCAGTTTCCGAGAGTCTGTTCGGCTTTTGACGTGTCATTTTTACCCATAAAGATGCTGGCTCTGGGAGCGCCTCCGTTTCCGACAAGAGCAGCAAAGGCGGATACGACCATGATAAGCGGCATACAGACACCTACACCGGTAAGGGCAAGAGCACCCTCTCCGGGAATATGACCAATATAGATACGGTCGACGATATTGTAGAGCATATTGATGAGCTGTGCAGCAACTGTGGGAAGTGCAAGCTGCAGAAGCAGCTTTCCGACAGGCTTGGTTCCTAAAAAGCTTTTGTCTTTTTCCATTTTTTGTTCCTTTCGTGATTTTTTTGTATTATATAATAAAGACCTGACAGATCTCTCCGTCAGGTCTTTTATGCGAATGCCGCTGGCCGGACTCGAACCGGCACGGATTGCTCCGCTTGATTTTGAGTCAAGTGCGTCTGCCAATTCCGCCACAGCGGCATAACCATTTATTATAATAGCACAGTATCAGGTGGCTTGCAAGGATTTTTTCAGAATAAAGGTATTATTTGGAAATATTTTTAATTCTAAAATGTTTATGAAATCGGATGAGGCATCCTTGAAATTGACTGAAAAAAGTGGTAGAGTGTACTACAAGGCTGTACCACCTGATATAGCACTGTGGATATAGCAATATACTATAAGATAACGGAGGAGACTGCATGAATCTGAATTCCAAAAAACCAGAGAAGCGGCCGCTGTATGTATATTATATCATTGCGGTCGTCATTATTGTTCTGCTGAATGTTTTTGCTCTTCCTGCTCTTTCTGAGAGAAGTGTAAAAGAAACCGATTACACCACCTTTCTGAAAGCCGTAGACAGAGGAAAAGTATATGAGGCAACCCTTAATTCCGATTACATTTATTATACTATGAAAGTGGATGGAAATGATGTCTATTGCAAGACGGTATCTGTGGATGATCAGGATCTTGTATCACATCTTTACGATGCAGGAGTAAGTATAGAGGGGACTGCACCCCAGAGGCAGTCATTGCTTTTGTCTCTGATCCTGGGATATGTACTTCCGATCGCGATCTTTGTTCTTCTGGGACGTTGGCTCAGCAAGAAGATGATGAGTTCCATGGGCAACGGAGGACCGGGAGGAATGATGTCCTTTGGCAAAAGCAATGCCAAGGTTTATGTGAAATCCTCTACAGGAATCAAATTTTCAGATGTTGCCGGTGAGGATGAAGCCAAGGAGCTTTTGACGGAAATTGTAGATTTCCTTCATAATCCGGAGAAATACAGAGAGATCGGTGCTTCCATGCCGAAGGGTGCCCTTCTTGTAGGCCCTCCCGGAACCGGTAAAACCCTTCTTGCCAAGGCAGTTGCCGGTGAGGCGGAGGTTCCGTTTTTCTCAATTTCCGGTTCGGAATTTGTGGAGATGTTTGT
>JAHZFO010000037.1:0-3181 GCA_019421285.1 Clostridiales bacterium | reverse complement strand
TATTATCCATCCGGTAATACCTGATGCTTGTAGCCTGCCGGTCAGCTGTGTTATACTCTACACATATCAGCAATACGCAAATGCAGGCTGAACAACTGTTTCTATCCGCATTTGCGGGCAAGACTATTTTTCTTAAAGAAGGTTTTACAATGAAAAAAGACGGCTACTACTCTTCCGGAGAATTTGCACGGATGGCACATGTAACACTCCGCACTATCCGCTATTATGACAAACAGAATATCCTCAAACCCTCCTATGTAACAGAATCCGGCGCACGTTTTTATACAGATGAGGATTTTGCAAGACTTTCCCAGATCCTGCTTCTGAAATATCTGGGTTTCTCCCTGGATGACATACGGGAAATGACCATTGACGACTCAGACTATCATTTTATGGAAAATTCCCTGAACATCCAGCTAAAGCTGGTACGTGACCGTATCGAACAAATGCAGCTGGTGGAAAAGGCAATCCAGGATACCACAGATGCGATCCGCTCCCATCATGCCATAGACTGGAATCAGATGCTTGACCTGATCCACCTGACAGGCATGGAGAAAAGCATGAAAAATCAATACCAGAACGCCTCCAACATTTCCTCACGCATTAATCTGCACAGCCTTTATTCCCAGAATAAACAGGGATGGTTTCCATGGGTTTATGAGCAGTGCCAGATTCATCCGGGGATGCGTATCCTTGAACTTGGATGCGGCGACGGTGTTCTGTGGACACAGAATATTTCCAGCCTCCCCGGTAAAGTTTCCGTTACTCTTTCTGACCTTTCATCCGGAATGCTTCGTGATGCCAGACGTGCTATCGGACGCAAAGACAGCCGTTTTTCCTTCGAGGCATTTGACTGTGCAAGAATTCCTCATGAAGACAGAAGCTTTGATCTGGTCATTGCAAACCATGTGCTTTTTTACTGTGAAGATATCTCTGCTGTATGCAGCGAAATTCAACGTGTGCTCACTCCGGGCGGAAAACTGATCTGCAGTACCTATGGAAAAAAACACATGCAGGAAGTCAGCAGACTGGTCCGGGATTTTGACGACCGGATCGTTCTCTCCGCAGACAAACTCTATGAGCGTTTTGGCAGAGAAAACGGAGCAGATATCCTGGCACCGTATTTTTCCCGTATTTTCTGGGAAAGCTATAAGGACTCTCTTCTTGTCCCCGATGCAGAACCGCTGATTTCCTATATCCTCTCCTGCCATGGAAATCAGAATCAGTATCTTCTGGACAAATACAAAGATTTCCGGGGATTTGTATCGCGAAAGACAAAGGATGGGTTCTTTATTACCAAGGATGCCGGCATTTTTCTTTGTGAAAAATAACCAAAATTTAACTTTTTTGTAAAAAGTACTTGAAGGTGACCTAAGGTCACCTTTTATAATACAATCACCAGAGTCAGGATGATATCGTAACTCAGACTGACAATCCAGAAACCCGTTAAATTAGTATCGCAGTCGCCTGATATTTTGCTTATCATTTACACATTTACACAGATAGATAACTGACAAAATATCGCTCCGACCGCATACTGCCAAATAACAAAGGAGAATACACATGAAAGGTATTATTTTAGCAGGCGGTTCCGGCACACGCCTTTATCCGCTTACAATGGTAACATCCAAACAGCTTCTGCCAATCTATGATAAACCCATGATCTACTATCCCATGTCTGTACTGATGAATGCAGGGATCCGCGATATCCTGATCATCTCTACTCCGCAGGATACTCCTCGTTTTGAGGAACTTCTTGGTGACGGACATCAGTTCGGTGTCCATCTCACCTATGCAGTACAGCCAAGTCCGGACGGACTTGCACAGGCATTTATCATCGGTGAAGAATTTATCGGTAATGATACAGTTGCCATGGTTCTCGGCGATAATATCTTCGCAGGACATGGACTGAAGAAAAGACTGAAAGCTGCTGTAAAGAACGCAGAATCCGGCGAGGGTGCAACTGTTTTCGGATACTATGTAGATGATCCGGAGAGATTCGGTATTGTAGAATTTGACCATGAAGGCAAGGCTATCTCAATTGAAGAGAAACCGGAGCACCCGAAGAGCAACTACTGTGTCACAGGTTTATACTTCTATGACAATCGCGTCGTAGAGTATGCAAAAAATCTGAAACCAAGTGCCAGAGGCGAACTTGAGATCACAGATCTGAACCGCATCTATCTGGAAAAGGGCGAATTAAACGTAGAGCTTCTCGGACAGGGATTCACATGGCTGGATACAGGTACACACGAGAGCCTTGTGGAAGCCACCAACTTTGTAAAAACAATGGAAAGCCACCAGCACCGCAAAATCGGTTGCCTGGAAGAGATTGCATATCTCAATGGCTGGATTACAAAGGAAGATGTGCTGAAGGTTTATGAAATACTGAAGAAAAATCAGTATGGTCAGTACTTAAAAGACGTTCTGGACGGTAAATATCTGGATGTATTGCACTAACCGAAGCTTTTAGACCTGTACAAGCGAATTCGCAGTCAAGTGAGTGATATATCAAATTTTCAAACAGTTATTTGATATATCACCCGCCATGCAGCAAGGCGGATAATTTTATCTGCCTGACTCTATAACAGAATCTTACAGATATTCATATTATATATTTTTTAAGGAGAATCACTATGAACATTATCGTAACCGGCGGTGCCGGATTTATCGGAAGCAACTTTATTTTTCACATGTTAAAAAAATACCCGGATTACCGCATCATCTGTCTGGACTGTCTGACCTATGCAGGAAACCTTTCCACTCTTGCACCTGTCATGGACAACCCAAATTTCCGTTTCGTAAAAGAAAGCATCACCGACCGCGAAGCAGTTTACAAACTTTTTGAGGAAGAACACCCTGATATGGTTGTAAACTTCGCTGCAGAGAGTCACGTTGACCGTTCCATCGAAAACCCGGAAGTTTTCCTTACCACAAATATTATCGGTACTGCTGTTCTCATGGATGCATGCCGCAAATACGGTATCAAACGTTATCATCAGGTATCTACTGATGAAGTTTACGGAGATCTTCCATTAGACAGACCTGACCTGTTCTTCACAGAGGAAACTCCGATCCACACAAGCAGCCCTTACAGCTCTTCCAAGGCTTCTGCAGACCTTCTGGTGCTGGCTTACCACAGAACCTACGGACTGCCTGTAACCATCAGCCGCTGCTCCAA